>UQHY01000005.1:0-65663 GCA_900540975.1 uncultured Collinsella sp. | reverse complement strand
CGGGATTGGTCAATCTCGGCCGACTATATTTGGCTAAATTATTCCGGCGCCAACAGCGGCTGAAAGATCTTGTAGAGGAGAACTCTAAAACCGCCAAACGCCGCGAGTTGATGATGCCTTTGTTGATGGTACTGAACGGGTAATGAAAATAAACATGCAGTCTCTAACGGCGTTCCGTCACGCGGATCTCTGTCGATCACCTATACTGGTTGGGCTCAACTGGAGAGGTGATAACTAGTTATGAAGTCAATCAATGTTGCAGCAGCGATTATTCAGAAGGACGGGAAAATCCTGAGTTGTCAGCGCGGCTATGGCGAGTTTAAAGACGGCTGGGAGTTTCCGGGCGGAAAGCTCGAATCGGGCGAGACCGGCGAGCAGGCAATCGTGCGCGAGATTCAAGAAGAGCTCGAGGTCACAATCGGTAACCTCGCCTATCTTTGCACGGTCGAACACGATTATGAGACGTTCCACCTGTCGATGCAGTGCTACCTGGCTAACATCCTTTCCGGGGAGTTCAAAGAGCACGCTCATGAGGATATGAAATGGCTTGATACCAATAACCTGTGGGATGTCGATTGGCTTCCGGCGGACGTTAAGGTTGTCGATGAGCTCGAAAAGAAGCTCGGGCTTAAGTAGACAGAAGGAGCGGGTGCCATATGGCGACTCGCTCCTTTTTTGTTATTACTCGGCCTCGCTCAAATCGCTGAGCATAAACTCGTAAATGTCCTGACGCACGGGCGCATTGAGCTCATATTCGATTTCGACGGCGTTGTCGCCGCTCTTAGTTTTAATGGCTTCGAACTTGCCGGTCGGATGCATTTCGCCTAAGAAATAGAACTCCTTACCACCCTTATCGTCCTTGTTCTTTCGCATAAACAAATACGTCTTCAGGCCGTTTCCCGGCCATGCCTGCAGTCGCAAAATCTCGGGGGAGTTGAGCGTGCGGTTGCCCTTCGAGATTGCGATGAGCTTGCTCGGCGAAACAAAGCGGTCTTCATACTGAATTGACTCACTAATGTCGGGAGCCTTGTCATAGTTAATAAACACGGGGAATGTATTGGTCTTCTCATCGTAGAAGTATCCGCCAAGGTTTTGGCCGTTGATGTTCTTTTGCCAGTTCATCAGACGGCAAACCTCCTCGTACGTGTACTTGGCGTTGAGAACGAAATTTGTGTTTTCGTACGTCTCGGCATAGTCGAGTCGGTTGCGCTCAATACCAAAATCCAGCACCTCGAGAATCTGACGCTTGAACTCTGCGTTGCGCAGGGCGGTCGCAAACGCTTCGGTCAGACGAGGTCCGGTTCCATCGTCAATAAGCAGGGAAACGAAATCCTTAGGAGTGGCAAAGTCGCCCTTAAGGACTGCGATTGCCGACCTAACGGCGCTGTCCTTAAGCTGTGCGCGGTAGTTCCTAAGCGCGGCCTCGCGCATATGCCGATAGCCCTCGTGTCCGGCTTCGACGAGCGTTTGAAGCAAATAGAGGTCTTCGAATCGCTTGCCCGCGGCGAGCTTTTGCGAAATAAATTTGAGAATCTTGGTTTGATCAGAGGAAAATTGAACCGTGTAGTCCGGCTCGTATTTGGAAAGAAATGCGTGGTAGGAGCCTAAGCCGCTATTCTTGAAGATAAGCAGCGGATCGATAGAGCCGTTACGATCAAATTCGAGCAGCGAGGGGATCTTGCCGAGTTTTTGACGTAAGTCGAGATATTCGTTTTTCAAAAACCTGACGGAGGTGAAATCGCCGCCGTCGATGGCCTTGTAAATGCGTGCCTCGGAAATACGATCGAAGCTCACGGTCGAGCATCCGGGGATCGCCGAATCGCCCTCTTGAACAAGGCGGCGCAGGCGGTCTTTGTTATACGTCTTGTCACCCGAAAGCGCGATGGGCACCAAGAAGTTGCTCTGGTAGTTGCCAATAAAGTCGAGCACCAGTGCGTATTCCTTATCATCATTCAGGCGCAAACCTCGTCCGAGCTGCTGAATAAAGATGATTGCGGAGTCGGTGCGTCGAAGCATGATGATCTGATTGAGCGAGGGGATGTCGACGCCTTCGTTCATGATATCGACCGAGAAAATGTACTCGAGCTCGCCGGCTTCAAGTCGGCTGATCGCGGCATCGCGGACCTCATCGGAATCTTGACCGCTAATCGCAACCGTTCGATATCCGAGAGCGTTGAATTTGTGTGACAGTTCCTTGGCCTCGGCGTTTCGATTGCAAAAAATTAAGCCCCTGCGATTGCTTTTGGTGACGCTATATTCTTCGATCTTCTCGGTGATATGACGCACGCGCTCGTCGGACGTCAAACGCCCGAACAGGGCGATATCTTCGACCGTTTCGTCGTCAATCTCCAGATCGTGAATGCCAAAATAATGGAAGGGGGCAAGCATCTCCTCGGCCAAAGCGTCCTGCAGCGTGATCTGGAACGCGATGACGTGATTGAAAAGGGCAAAGACGTCATAGCCGTCGGTGCGATTGGGTGTAGCGGTCATGCCCAGATAAAACCGAGGCGTAAAGTGCGACATGATGGATTGGTAACCCTGGGATCCCGTGCGGTGGGCCTCGTCGATAACGATGTAGTCGAACTCATCGGGACGGAAATCGCTCAGATGTTTGGCGACCGAAGAACACATGGCAAACACGCAGGTAGCATTGCTTATATTCTTGCCAGTTTGATAGGTGTCGAACGTATAGGTACTACCTAAGAGGCGTTCGTAGCTTGCGCGGGAGGCGTCGATAATGCGCCGACGGTGCGCAAGAAAGAGGACGCGCCGGGGTTTAGTTGCGAGCACGTCGAACGCCGAAAGGAAGGTCTTGCCGGTGCCGGTTGCCGAGACCAGCAGGGCGCGGGTCTCGTCCTTGCGGTGGATTGCACCGAGCGCCTCAAGGGCGCGCTGCTGCATTTTATTGGGCTTGATTTCTTCGAGGTCGTTCGTGGTTGGGCTAACGGCCGCCTGGAACGTCGGTTTCGATTTGGGCTTTGACGGACGTGCCGATCGATATGCGGCATAGTTCTCAATCCAGTCTTGGGAAAGCAAAACGGTTGAGGTGTCGTTCCACAACGAATTGAACTCGCCCCTCAGTTCGCCGAGTAGGCGGCTGTTCTCGACAGTCTGGTACAGCACGTTCCATTCTTTATTACAGGTGAGGGCGGTCTGCGTCATGTTCGAACTGCCGACGATGACCGTGCTGGTTTCGCCCTTATCAAAAATGTATCCCTTGGCATGCAAATTACCCTGGAATACGCGAACTTCCATGTTGTCGTATTCCAGGAGCTTGCGAAAGACATCGGGTGAGTTGAAGTTGAGATAGGTGGACGTGAGCAGCCTGCCCTTAATGCCACGCTGCTTGAGCTCCTGGAACGTCTCGACCAGGATTTGAAGGCCGCCGTCTGCAACAAACGCTACGCAAAAGTCAAAAGAGCCGCAGGCTGAGAGCTGCTCCTTGATAACGGATAGTAGTGTTCCGCCTGTCGCCTTCGAGTTGGCGATGAGCTTGGGTGAATCGTTCTCGCGTGTAAGCGAGTCGAATTCAATATCAATCTGTCGCTGCGTAGTCATCCCGGCAAACCTTTCGAAAGACTATGTTGGCGCCAGGATAACAGATCGATCGTTCGTATTTTAGATGTATGACGATTGGGGTTGGCAGTTTGGCATGAGCTTGCACACGTGTCCGCACGACATGTGACACTTGCCCTGCCGCCCTGCTCTGCCGCGGCGGCATGTACCTGAACAACGACCCTCTAAGGAGTTCGATTTTGATGAGTGACAACACCAAGCATCTCGCAAAGAAATGCGTCAAGGACGCGGGGCCGTGCCTCGCGTTGTGCCTTGCCGGCGCAGCGGTCGCGCTGCTGGCTGTTCTGGGGCCGTTCGACGTGCTCCGAAGTGTCAGCTCTCTGCACGTTTGCATGGCCCTTGCCGGCGCCATGATAACCGGCGGCGTGCTCGATCTGATTTTTTGGGTGCTTGACCCGTTTGGATGGAAAAATGAAGGGTAAGCCCTAAGGGATGGATGCCCCGCAGCAACAGGAGGTCCCCGTGATCTGGTTTACCAGCGATACTCATTTTGGACACGAGAACATGCTACGGCTTAGCGATAGGCCTTGGTCGGCTGTTGCGCAGATGAACGACGCCATGGTCGCCAACATTAACAGCAAGGTTGCTGCGGATGACGAGCTCTACATCTTGGGCGACTTCAGCTTTAAGATGACGGTCCAAGACGCCTATGAGCTGCGCAAAAGCATTACATGCAAGCGCGTTCATCTGCTGCCCGGCAATCACGATAAAGACTGGACGCAGTCTGCGGTAGCGGATGCTTTTATCGTTGAGCCGCCCATTTGCGTGCTCAAGATCGACCGCCAAAAAATCGTGCTGAGCCACTATCCTATGGCTGACTGGCAGGGCATGTCGCACGGCAGCTGGCATTTGCACGGGCATATCCACAGTTGCGGCGGCGCGTACAACAAGTTCAACCTCAGGCAGGGGCTGCTGCGCTATGACGTGGGCGTGGATGCTAACAGCTACGCCCCCGTGAGCCTGGAAGAGCTCAGGTCGCGGTTTGCACAGGTAGACGAGCCGGTGTGTTGCGTTAAATGGCCGTGGTGGGTCAACGCCACGGGTGACGAGCAGATTGAGCACGATCTCGAAACATATAAGAGGGAAGTGGTAATCCGATGACGGTCTATGTGACGGGCGATATTCACGGCGGCCTCGACATGCAAAAGCTGCGCGATTGGGAGCTTGGGGATAGCCTGACGAGCGACGACTATCTCATCGTCGCCGGCGACTTTGGCTTTCCGTGGGATTTCTCTGCCGAAGAATGTGCCGACATCGCTTGGCTGGAGTCGCGCCCCTATACCGTGCTGCTCGTCGACGGCAACCACGAGCGTTTCGATCACTGGGCGGAGCGTCCCATGGAGTTGTGGCACGGTGGGCTGACGCAGCGCCTGTCGGATACCTCTCCCATACGGCGCCTGACGCGCGGCGAGGTTTTTGAGCTCGACGGCTCAACGATTTTTACCATGGGCGGCGCCACGAGTGTGGATAAGGAATACCGCATTCCCCATTCCAGCTGGTGGCCGCAGGAGCTGCCGGACGAGCGCAACTTTGAGGAGGCGCGGGCAAAGCTCGACAGCGTGGGTTGGAAGGTCGACTACGTGGTCACCCACACCTGCTCGACGCGCATGCTTTCGCCCACGCTTTATCCGGCACCCGGCTGGAATTACCCCGCCGTTGATCGGCTTACGGCATTTTTCGATGAGCTGGAAGATCGCATGGACTACAAGCGCTGGTACTACGGGCATTTCCATCGGGATGCCAACCCGGCCGAGCGTCACACCGTACTCTACGACTGCATCGTTCACCTGGGCGACGAACTCCAACCCTGGGATGTTGCGTAGGGGCGCGGACGCATGAGCTTCGTGGCGAACCAAAACCGATTTGTTAAGGGATTTACTCCCAAGCCGGCTTGCGCTCGAGCAACGTTTTCGCAGCTTCAGGCGTGGGAGAGTCAAGTATTTCGCAGAACGCATCGAACCCCTCTGGCGAAAGCTGGGTTGTTGATACTTTGGCAATGTCGCTATCGAGGTGCTCGTCAGGGCAGGCTGTCGTCTGTTGCATGCCTGTCCTTCCATCCATAACGATGTTCTCCCGGTGTGCGCGGATAACGTCCCAGCTAAAGTGCTCGACCAGCTGCTCGGCAGAGCGTGGCGTGGCGTCCGGCGCGATGCCCGTTTGCCCGGCGAGCCAGCCCAGCAGCGCCTCGGGCGTGCCAAAGCGGGCGCGGAGCTCGCCCAGGTCCAGATCGCGGTCGCGCTTGGAAAGGCGGCGGCCATCCGGTGACATGAGCAGCGGAATATGTGCGTAGTGCGGCGTGGGAAGTCCCAGCAGATGCTGCAGGTAGATTTGGCGCGGCGTGGAGCCCAGCAGGTCGCATCCGCGCACGACCTCGGTGACGCCCATGGCAGCGTCGTCGACCACCACGGCTAGCTGATAGGCAAAAACGCCGTCGCTGCGGCGCACCAAAAAATCGCCGCACTCGGTGGCGAGTGCCTCGCATTGGGCCCCGTACGTGCGGTCCACGAATTCGATCACGTCGCCTGCGAGGTCGTCGATGTCGGGCACGCGTAGGCGCGTGGCCGGGGCGCGCAGGGCACTGCGGCGGGCGACCTCTTCGGCCGAAAGGCCTCGGCAGGCGCCGCGGTAGATGGGCGTGCCGTCGCTGGCGTGCGGCGCGCTGGCGGCGTGGAGCTCGGCGCGCGTGCAAAAGCAGGGATAGGTGAGGCCGGCGTCTTGCAGCTGGTGCAAGGCGCTCTCGTACAGGTCGAGGCGATCGTGCTGGTAGTAGGGGCCTTCGTCCCACTGAAGCCCTAGCCAGGCCAGATCGTCAATCAGCTGAGCGGCAAGCTCGGGGCGCTTGCAGCGATCGTCCAGGTCCTCGATGCGCAGCACGATGTTGCCGCCCTGGCTGCGGGCCGAAAGCCACGAGCACAGGCAACTGAACACGTTGCCCAGGTGCATGCGGCCCGAGGGCGACGGGGCAAAACGGCCCACGACAGGTGCGGGAACGGAGGCGGGTTGCGACGTTGGTGCATCCGCGGCGGGCGTTACTATGTTGCGTGTTTTGATATCCATGCGGACGAGTATAGCGCGGGGCACGGTAGGGAAGGCGTTTCCGTGGCTCGCAAGTTGGCGGCGCTGCGCATTGCGCACGGTGGGTCTGCGGCCCAACGTCTCGATCGCCGTACGCCGACTCGGCCTCACAAACGACAGAAACCCCGGCAGCTCTTCGCAACTGCCGGGGTTTCCGCGGAAAAGGGGGACATGATCCTCGAGCGAACGGCAAAGGGGCAAACCGTTTTCGCTCAATTGTTTTATGCCCCTCGACTGGCGGCTCAATCAGCGTATGCCGCGCCCACACAAAGCCGCTACACCTGTGACGGAGCTGTGAAGTGGTATCTATTGCTGGCGCAGGACTCGGCCAAAGAGCGTCCCAAACGACAAATTTGTTGCAGTCCGTCGGTTCAACCAAATGATCCGTTTTCCTCCGTCCCCAATAGATCATTAGGAACGTCCCTAAGTGCCAGACTCGGGTGGGACTTTTGTCCCATTTGACGTTCCGTTGGCCCAGATATTCGTCATGCGTACCCGCAAACGTGGGACAATGGCGCTGTTGGTTTTACAGACAAAGGATGTGCCTATGAACACCCTCGCCGCCAAAGTCAGCCGGCAGCGCCGCCCGTTTGCGCGATTTGTTTCCATTTGCGCGCTCGTCGCGTGCGCACTGCTGCTGTTGCCCGCCGTTGCACGTGCCGACGGCTACTCCATGACCCAAACCTATATCGGTGCCACGGTCGAGGCCGACGGCTCGCTGACCGTTGTCGAGGGACGCCAGTTTGATTTCGATGACGACATCAACGGCGTGTTTTGGGAGATCAATACAGGCTCTAACCAGCAGGGCGGCGCGGCGGGCGTCAATGTGCTGAGCGTCGAGGAAGACGACACCGCGTTTAACAAGGTCGACAGCGCAAACAAAGGCGACAACGGCGTCTATACGGTTGAGCAGTCCGACAGCGGCGTAAGAATCAAGGTGTTCAGCCCCCACGAGAGCGGCGACAGCGCGATCTATTACGTGAGTTACACCATGACCGGTGCGGTTATGAACTGGTCCGATACCGCCGAGCTCTACTGGAAGTTTGTGGGCGACGGCTGGTCTGCGGATTCCGATGATGTCGAGATGGAAGTGTGCTTCGCAAATGCCGCCGCCGGGACGGCGGCCGTCAAGGGCGATAACTTCCGCGCATGGGGCCACGGCCCGCTGACGGGCGACGTATCGCTCGATGCGGATGAACCCATGGTCACCTATACCATTCCCTGCGTGCATCAGGGCGAATTCGCCGAGGCGCGCATCACCTTCCCCAGCGATTGGGTGCCTTGGCTTTCCGCTTCGAGCGAGGAGCGCATGCCGACAATCCTGAGCGAGGAGAAGGCATGGGCCGACGAGGCTAACGCCCGCCGCGCTCACGCTCGCATGATTGCCAATGTACTTGCCGTACTAAGTGTTGTCGCGGCGGTGGCCTTTACCGGCACAATCGTTGTGCTCAAGCTGCGCCGCCGCAAGCCCAAGCCGCTTTTCCAGGACGAATATTTCCGCGATGTGCCTTCGGCCGACCATCCCGCTGTGCTTTCGGCCCTCATGAGCTGGAACGAGGTGCCCGATCAGGCATATATCGCCACGCTCATGAAGCTCACCGACGACCGTGTGATTAAGCTGGAGCAGGCGACCGTGACTAAGGCTAAGAAGGGTCTGTTGGGGCGTGAAAAAGAAGAGCAGACGTATCGCGTGACGGTGAGTGATGCGGGCTGGAAGTCGGCCAAGGGCATTGACCACATGGTGCTCAAGGTCTTCTTTGCCGGTGCTAAGCCCGACGAGAACGGCGATCGCTCGCGCACGTTCGACGAGCTGCAGCACTACGTCAAGCAGCACGCTACACCCGTGGGCGACAAGCTCGAGGACTATCAGAACACCGTTAAGGGCAAGCTGGCCGATAGCGAGTACATTGCCTCGGACGGCATTGTCGCAATGGTGTTTTGCCTGGTTCTTGGTATTCTGATCGCCTGTATTCCCGCGGGATCCATCTTCTTTACCGACGGCGCACAGGCGAACATTATCGCCGCGGTTATCTCGGTGCCGATTGTGCTGGTGGGTATTGGCGTGGGCCTTACGTTCCGCCGCTTTACGCCGGAGGGCGCCGAGGTGGCGGCTCGCTGCAAGGCGCTCAAGCATTGGCTTGAGGATTTCACGCGTCTAAAGGAAGCCGTCCCCGGCGATCTGGTCCTGTGGAATAAACTTCTGGTGATGGGTGCGGCGCTGGGTGTTTCGAAGGAAGTCCTGCGTCAGCTTGCCGAGGCTGTTCCTCCCGAGGTGCGCGAGGCCGACGGTTTCTACGACAATTACCCCTGCTACTGGTGGTACTACCATCATTACGGTACCGAGTCGCCGCTCGATTCGTTCGACGGCGTGTATCACGAGAGCATCCGTGAGCTGGCATCGAGCTCCGACAGCTCGAGCGGCGGCGGAGGCGGCGGCTTCTCGGGCGGCGGAGGCGGCGGCGTCGGCGGAGGCGGCGGCGGAACGTTCTAGCGGTCGTAAATTATGGGATGGGCTTTTCTCGACAGCCGTCGGGGGAAGCCCATCCCTTTTTATGCGCTACCTACGAAGACTGTCCCCAACGACTAGTCACTGGGGACGTTCCTAAATGACTAGGTATGGCTGCTGGGCCTAGGCTGTTAGGTCGAGTTCGTAGAGGAAGCTTTCGCGCGGCATGTCGTGACGGCGCTCTTCGCGGTTGGCGCGGTGCGTGGCCGTGCGCTTAAAGCCATGCAGCTCGTAGAACTTCCACGAGCAGTTGGAGTCGGTGTACAGGTGCGCCCTCGTCGCCCCGCGCGAGGATAGGTACGAGACTGCGGCGTCGAGCAACACCGAGCCAACGCCCAGGCCATGGACGTCGCGATCTACGGCAAGCAGCGTGACCTCGTTGTCGTGTGGCAACGGGCTGCTTTCGAGCAGGCGGTTGTTGGTTCGGATGGTTGCGCGCACAAACGAGAGATACTCGGCGCAGGCATCGGGCTCCAGCTCGCGCATTTGCGATAGCAGTGCGCGTTCGGTATCCAGCCAATGTTCCTTAACGGTGGCGCCGGAGCTCTGTCCCGCACGCGCGAGCGCAATGCCGCGCGCCTGACCGTCGATTACGGCAACCTGCGAAAACGTCGAAGACGAAAGGCAATAGGCGAGGTCGCATGCGGCCTCGAGGCGGTTGTACTCATCGTTATCCGAATTGTTATGCCAAAGCTGCTGCAGAATCAACGCGATGGCGTCGAAGTCTTCGGTATCAAACGGTCGGTAGAGAACCCGCGAGACCATGGTGCCTCTTTCTTTTGCGGATGCATATCGAGCACAGTTCTACCACGCTATTGGCATCTAATTATGGTGCCCCTGTGTTCCATGAACTCACCGTGCCCGGTGCCGTGCCCATCCCCTCCGCTCGCAAACTTTTTCTGCATATGCGCCCGTTGCGGGGTGCATCGATGCGCTCGATGCGCTACATTGAATCAGTATTTTCAATGCCGCTGCGCGAGCGCTGCAGATCGACGTATCACCGACTCACAGAGCACGGCGGCGTACCAGACAGGAGGACTGCATGGGATCTGATGTGAAGATCGCACGCGCGTTGATTTCGGTTACCGATAAGACGGGCGTCGTCGATTTCGCACGGACGCTGGTCGATGACTTTGGCGTCGAGATCATCTCTACGGGCGGCACGGCTCGTGCCATCGAGGACGCGGGCGTCCCCGTAACCCCCATCGAGGAGTTCACGGGCTATCCCGAGATGATGGACGGCCGCGTTAAGACCCTGCACCCCAAGGTTCACGGCGCGCTGCTGGCCCGCCGCGATTCCGAGCAGCACATGCAGGAGGCGGCACAGCACGGCATTAAGCTGATCGACCTGGTCGTCGTCAACCTGTACGAGTTCGAGAAGACCGTCGCCAACCCCGAGGTCACCTTCGCGGATGCCATCGAGCACATCGACATCGGCGGTCCTTCCATGCTGCGCTCTGCCGCCAAGAACGCCGCGAGCGTTACCGTCATCTCCGACCCGGCCGACTATGATGCCGTCCTGGCCGAGATGCGCGAGACCGGTGGCTGCACCACGCTTTCCACCCGTCGTCGCCTGCAGGTGAAGGTCTACCAGACCACCGCCGCCTACGACACGGCTATCTCCCGTTGGCTCGCCGCCCACGCAAGCGACGTGGCGGACACCTCTGCCAAGCTCGAGATCTCGCTGGAGAAGGTCGACGACCTGCGCTATGGCGAGAATCCTCAGCAGAAGGCCACGGTCTATCGCTTTGCCGAGGGCTGCGAGAATACCGCGAGCTCGCAGTTCCCGCTCGTGGGCTCCGAGCAGATCCAGGGCAAGCCGCTCAGCTACAACAACTATCTGGATGCCGACGCCGCTTGGAACCTAGTCCGCGAGTTCGACGAGCCGGCCTGCGTGATCCTCAAGCATCAGAACCCCTGCGGCTCCGCCGTGGCCGAGGACATCACGGCCGCCTACGACCGCGCCTTCGCCTGCGATCCCAAGAGCGCCTTCGGCGGCATCATCGCCTGCAACCGCGAGGTTCCCTATGAGCTGGTTGAGCACTTTGCCGATCAGAACAAGCAGTTCGTCGAGGTTATCATCGCTCCGAGCTACACTGCCGAGGCGCTCGAGCGCATGGCCAAGCGCCCCAACCTGCGCGTGCTGGCCACCGGCGGCGTGGACCACGGCGCCCAGGTGGAGCTGCGCTCCGTCGACGGCGGCATGCTGGTGCAGGAGGTCGACCACGTGACCGAGGATCCTGCGACCTTTACGTTCCCCACCGACCGCAAGCCCACCGACGCCGAGATGGCCGAGCTCGAGTTTGCCTGGAAGGTCTGCAAGGGCGTCAAGTCCAACGCCATCCTGGTTTCCAAGGGTAAGGCCGGCATTGGCATGGGCCCGGGTCAGCCCAACCGCGTTGACTCTGCGCTGCTTGCCTGCGAGCGCGCCGAGGACTTCTGCGAGCGCGAGGGCGTGGAGAAGGGCGGCTTTGCCTGTGCAAGCGACGCGTTCTTCCCGTTCCGCGACAACGTCGACGTGCTCGCCGCGCACGGCGTGACCTGCATCATCCAGCCCGGCGGCTCCAAGCGCGACGACGAGAGCGTCCAGGCCTGCAACGAGCATGGTATTGCGATGGTCTTCACAGGGGCCAGGCATTTTAGGCACTAGAGGCTTTCCCAAGCACCCGACCTTGCCCCTCAAACCGTCGCTTGCGTACATTTAGTACGCGGCGCTCCTCTTTCGGGGCAATCTCGGGCACTTGGAAAACCCTTAATGGGATGTTGTTCTATCCCATTAAGCCGATCGGTCGCCTGACCGTATCGTCAAAATAATCTCTGCAAAAGACGGCTGCTCCGTTTGGAGGGCCGTCTTTTTGGTATAAGAGGACGGAATGACTAACACGAAAGGTATGACCATGCCCCAGATTGATGATGCCGAGCTGTTTGGCAATGCCGAGGATCAGCGTGCGTACGAGGACTTTTGCGCCAATCAGGAGGCGGTCGAGAAGTTTACGCTCGACAAGCCCGCGCTTGTCTGCCGTTGGCGCATGTCCAACAAAAAGGTACCCATGCTCAACCGTCACATCCGCGCGCTGTCTGAGCGCCTGGTGCAGGGCGAGCCACTCACCCATAACATGCTCAGCTGGGCCAAACAGCACGTTGAGTGGTCGCTTGCCGAGGGCGATTACACCGCACGCGACGGCGTGCTCATGCTGGTGATCGACATTAACGGCAACGCCGCCATGACGGTGGGGGAGTACGAGCCGCTCGCCGATACGTCGGCCAAGGCGCTGCGTGCCCGTTCCGCCGAGGCCCGCTCCGAGGCCGACGAGACCGGCGTGGCGCCCGAGCTGCTCGCCGCCGTCAACAATGGCGAGCTTGCCTTTGTGGCGCCGGCGGACGAGTGCCTGTGCGGCACGGCGACGCTCATCGAGCAGCTGGCCCAGACCAAGGGAATCCCGGTCACGCGCGTAGACATTCCCGCGCAGCTCAAGGGCGCGCTGTTCCTAGTGAGCGACGAGCACGGCGTGGTCCCCGCGACCGAGACGAACGCCGCCGAGGCCGACGCCGCCACGGTTGCCTTCTTCGCCGAAGGCTACGAAAAGCTCCGCGCCCGCCGCTAAATGATTTTTCTGGGACGGGGATTAAAGAATCATTTTAGTCTCCGTTCCCGTCGCGAGCGTAAGGCGGACAAAACGCCCCCGTTCGCGAACAGTTCTGTCACCTTGGCGACGTGCGTGGCGCGCACCTGCAGTTTCGCAGCCATAATGGTGGCAAGACAACCAAGAGGGGGAGCGGAATCCATGGCGCTAATCTATATCGTTGAGGACGACGAGCCCATTCGTCGCGAGCTTGCCGATATCCTTGCCCGTGCCGGTTTTGAGGTCGAGGCCTGCGAATCGTTTGAGCACGTCTCGCGCGATATTCTCGCCGCCGCGCCCGACCTGGTGCTGCTCGACCTCACGCTCCCCGTCAAAGACGGCCAGCACATCTGCCATGAGGTCCGTCGCGAATCCGAGGTCCCCATCATCGTTCTCACGTCGCGCACGACCGAGATCGACGAGGTCATGGCCATGACGCTCGGCGCAGATGACTTTGTTCCCAAGCCCTACAGCGCGCGCGTGCTCGTGGCCCGCATCAATGCCCTGCTGCGTCGCACCGCGGCGGCAGGCGAGCGCAGCACACTTGTCCACAAGGGGCTGGAGCTCGACCTCGCCCGCTCCATGGTCACCAATACGCAAACCGGTACCAGCACCGAGCTCACCAAAAACGAACTGCGTATCCTCTCGCTGCTTCTGAGCCGCGCGGGCAAGATCGTTTCGCGCTCGGCCATCATGCAGGACCTGTGGGACTCCGATGCCTTCGTGGACGACAACACGCTCACCGTCAACATCAACCGCCTGCGCACCACGCTCGAAAAAATCGGCATCAAGGGGTATTTGACGACGCATCGCGGCCAGGGCTATTCGGTCTAGGGGACGGCTATGTCGTTTGCCAAGTTCTTTAAAGACGCGCTGCTTCCCGTCGCCGTGTGGGCGTGCGGCGTGCTGCTGAGCTGCTTTGTGCTGACGGTCGCTGGTGCTTCGACATCTATCGTGGTCGTGGCGGTCGGCGTGTCCTTTATCTTTGGTATGCTCGGCATCGTGATCGAGTACGCGCGCCGTCGTCGTTTTCTGCGCCAGCTGGAGCGTGCGGCAGAGGAGCTCGAGAGTCCCGCATGGGTGCAGGAGATGGTGCAATGCCCGACCTATGCCGAGGGCGAGCTCGAGTACGAGGTCTTGCGCCGGGTGGGCAAAGCCGCCTGCGACGAGGTTGCCGAAGGCCGGCGTCAGACCGATGACTATCGTGACTATATCGAGAGCTGGGTCCACGAGGCCAAGCTGCCCCTGGCGGCGGCTCACCTGATTTTGGAAAACCTGGATGGCAGCGAAGACGACCTGTCGCGCGTGGATGACCTGGGCCGTGAGCTGGCTCGCGTGGAGCGCTATATCGACCAGGCGCTGTACTACGCGCGCTCGGAAGTCGTGGAGCGCGACTACCTGATTCGCCGTTGGGACCTCAAGACCTTGGTGACGGGCGCGATTAAGGCCAACGCGCGTGAGCTCATCGCGGCGCACGTGGCCCCGGTGTGCGAGAACCTCGACTTCGAGGTCTTTACCGACGAGAAGTGGCTCGAGTTTATTCTGGGCCAGCTTATTCAGAACAGTATTAAATATGCGCGCGAGGACGGCGCGAAGATCGTGTTTTCGGGCGCGTTGCTGGACGAGGGCCTGGCGAGCGAACGCATCGAGCTCACTGTCGCGGACAACGGCTGCGGCGTGAGCGCGGCCGACCTGCCGCGCGTGTTCGAGAAGGGCTTTACCGGCGACAACGGCCGCACCACCAAGCGCGCAACGGGCATCGGCCTCTACCTGGTGGCGCGCCTCTGCTCCAAGATGGGCATCGACGTCACCGCGGCATCCGAGCCCGGCAAAGGCTTTGTCGTCACGTTTGCCTTCTCGACCAACAAGTTTCAATACTTTGAGTAGTCGTCGCGGTGTAACGTCCCGGAGCGTCATTCACGTTAAGATAATTATCCCAAACGGGATAATTCCATCATGATGTGCTATGATTATCCCGTTTGGGATAATCATAGGGGATTAGCATGCAAGACTGGAATGAGCGAACGATTTTTGACCCAGCTGAACTCGGTGCATATTTGCGTGAGCGCCGGAAGAAGCTCGGTTATACCCAACGCGATGTGGCTGATTTCAACCAGTGCAGTTTGCGCTTTGTGAGCGAGCTTGAGCGTGGAAAGGCGGGTGCCAATCTTCGCCAAACCCTTCAAATCGCTAACAGCTTGGGGGTCGATTTGATCCTGAGGGAGAGGGGCGACGGCTCATGGCATTAAAGGTTTATCGTGAGTATCGGGGAACGTTTGAGCTGGTCGGAGAATTTGAGAGGGCCGACCCCGTAAACGAGACGTTTGCATATGATGAGGGATATCTTGAACGCGACGATGCTGCCGCACTCTCAGCTTCTCTTCCCTTGCGACATGAGCCATATGCCAGCAATGAGTTTTCGGCCTTCTTTTCGGGCATGCTTCCCGAGGGCCCGGTTCGGCATGAGCTGTCGATGCGTTTTCAAATCCCCCAGTCAGACTATTTATCGATGCTCGAGCGTTTGGGCGATGAGTGCGTTGGTGCCTTGAGGTTTCTCGGCGATGAGAAATCGAGCTACGATCCGGGCTATCGTCCTCTGCAAGACGAGGATTTTGAGGCACTTTCTAAGGCGGAAGTGTTTGAGATTGCAAATGATATGCAGGATTCGAGGCTGTCGTTGGCGGGCGCTCAGTCTAAAACCGGTTGGTTTTTACCGCGCGGTAAAGATGCAAAAAAGGCCGGGTCGGGGGATTGGATGCTGCCGCTCGGCTCTGCCCCCTCGACTCACATAGTCAAGATTGCTTCAACTAAACATCCGGATTTGCCGTTCAACGAATTAATTTGCATGACGGCAGCGTCTGCTGCTGGGCTTGAAATTGCCCGTTCAGAAGCTTCGGATACGATTCCTGGTGCGTTCTTTTCCGAGCGTTATGACAGAATCTGGAGCAATGAGCCGCCGTCGATGAGCGGATTCGATGTGCCTCTGAGGCTGCATCAGGAGGATTTTTGCCAAGCGGTTGGCTGGCCTTCGTATATGAAATACGAGACACGTCCCGATAGCTGCTATATGGCTCTTTGCGGCCGATTGATAAGAGAGCAATCGTCTAACGTAATTGCTGATACTCAAATGTTCGCTCGTCAGGTAATGGTCGATTATGCGTTGGGGAATTGCGACTCGCATCTCAAGAACCATTCGTTTCTTTATAGTCCGAGTTGGCGGGAAAAGAGGTTGGCCCCTGCATACGATATTGTTTGCACGACGATAATGGGATACGACCATAATCTTGGGATTGATATTGGGGATCACCGGGTGATCGATGGGGTGACTCCTGAAGATTTCGAATTCATGTCTCAAGATTTGCATCTGCCACTCAAGATGATCAAGAACATCGCGGCGGAAGTGGCTGAAGAGGTGTCTGCCCAGCTTGCAGAACTTGCCTCTGCAACCGGAGATTTGGGTCGGGTCGCTCTGAAAATTCAGACGGATTCCGTTGAGAGAATGAGGGTTCTGGAGCAATTCTCAGCCTAAAGCAAAGCGGGGCCACCGTAATGGTGGTCCCGCTCTTGGAAGACTTGGGCACGTGGGCTTGCGCTCCGCGATGCGTTAGGCGTACGTTTGCTACTTCACGACCAAGATGTCGCAGTCGGTGTTGCGCAGCAGGAACGTCGAAATTGAACCCAGGAGTGCATACTTGATCGAGGACAGGCCACGAGCGCCGCAGAGCACCAGGTCGGGCTTGACCACGTCGAGCATCTCGTCTTTGAGCGTCTCGCGAATGCGGCCGGCGCGAATCATGACCTCGACCTCGGGAATGTCGGGATTGGCCTTGGCCTCTTCGAGCTGCTTGGCGATGGAGTTCTTAAATGCCTCCTCTAGGCCGTTGACCAGATCGACTGGATATGAACCGGCGCTCTCGAGTGCCGTGGAATCGATAACGTGGCCGATAATCAGCTTGGCGCCGTTGTTCGCGGCGACCTTGATGGCGCGTGCGAGCACAAAATCCTGCTGCTCAGTACCGTCGAGTGAAACAAATACCTTGGTGTAGCCCTCGTTCATGGTTTCCTCCTTGGTCTATCGCACGGGCGTGGGGCTCGTGCATCGGGCGGGCGCGGATGCGTGGCCGCCGGACACTTTATCTTGTTGCAGTTATACCCAAGGATTTGGGTTTGACCGCTCGCAATTCTGTGAACGGGCGAGTTTTTTGGTAAGGGTAGGCGCAGGCGCGCCGTCAACGGTTGATAATGGGACATCGCCCGCACCGTCCGCAGAACAATATCGGCGGGTGTCTAACGAGGGGGTCCCTTTGGATATCATCGAGCTTCTAAAATCTGCCTTCATGGGCCTGGTCGAGGGCATCACCGAATGGCTGCCTGTTTCGTCGACCGGTCACATGATCTTGGTGGACGAGTTCGTCAAGATGAACGTGAGCGAGACGTTCTGGAATATGTTCCTGGTCGTGATTCAGCTTGGCGCCATTTTGGCTGTCTGCGTCCTGTTCTTCTACGACCTCAACCCGTTTTCTCCCAGCAAGGGCAAGGAGGGTCGTCGCGACACCTGGGTACTGTGGGGCAAGATTGTGCTCGGCTGTATTCCCGCTGCGGCGATCGGTCTGCCGCTTAACGACTGGATGGAGGAGCATTTCTATAATGCTCCCGTCGTGGCGCTGGCGCTCATTGTGTACGGCGTGCTGTTTATTGTGATCGAGAACTGGCGCGCGAACAAGCGCGACCAGGCTGCTCTTGCCGGTTCGTTTGGTTCGCGTGCCGTGGTGGCGGGCGGACGCCCCGCTGGTGCGCATTTTGCCACTCCCGCTGCGGCTGCCGCTTCAGACGATGACGATAACCTGGACTTTGGCTCCATCACTACGCTCGAGGATCTGAGCTGGAAGACCGCGCTGGGTATCGGTTGCTTCCAAGTGCTTTCGCTGATTCCGGGCACATCGCGCTCCGGCTCCACAATCATCGGCGGCCTGCTGCTGGGCTGCACGCGCTCGGTGGCGTCTAAGTTCACGTTCTTCCTGGCCATTCCCGTCATGTTTGGTGCGAGTGCGCTCAAGCTGGTCAAGTACTTTATTAAGGGCGGCACGTTCGGCACCAACGAAATCGCCATTCTGGGCGTGGGCTGCGTCGTCGCCTTTGTGGTGTCGCTCATTGCCATCAAGTGGCTTATGGGCTTCGTGCGGCGTCACGACTTTAAGTGCTTCGGCATCTACCGCATCATCCTGGGCATCGTGGTTCTCGCGTACTTCTTTGTCCTGGAGCCGATGCTCGGCCTCTAACTTAGTTGACGCTGCGCGACGGCCAGGGCGACAACTTGTCATTCAAAGGGGGTGGCATGACCAAAAGGTCTATGCCGCCCTCTTTTCATGCCAATTTGTTCGCCCTGGCCGCCGCTCGCTACCGTGGCCATGACATCGGCGGTTCCGTGATTGTCAATAGATTGGTGCAAAGCAACCTGACCCCATTGCGCCAAATCCGCTGGGGCGGGTCTGACGGTGGCGCACGGAGTCGTGGTGTGATTTGCGTCGGTGTCCGCGCGGCTCGGTATACTGGTACGGCTCAAACTATGGCGCTGCCCGCAGGCGCGCCGTCCGTCAGATGAGGAGTCGCCCATGACCCAGCCCCTGCCCTGGGAAAAGAACGCCGCGGTACCCGTGCCGCCCGCGCCGGAACCCGTGCCACTCGATGCATACACCGCCCCTGCAGCGCCGGAGCCCGAGCTCGTCCCGCTCGACATCTACGACGCTCCCGCGCCGGCGCCCAAGCCCGCCAAGCCGCTCGTCGACATCGACAGCCTTAATCCCGCCCAGCGCGAGGCGGTCCTGTCCACCGAGGGTCCGTTGCTGGTGCTCGCCGGCGCCGGCTCGGGCAAGACCCGCGTCTTGACCTTCCGCATCGCACATATGCTCGGCGACCTGGGTGTTAAGCCTTGGCAGGTTCTTGCCATCACGTTTACCAACAAGGCCGCGGCCGAGATGCGCGAGCGTCTGGCGGCGCTCATTCCCAGCGGTACCCGCGGCATGTGGGTGTGCACCTTCCATGCCATGTGCGTGCGCATGCTGCGCGAGGACGCCGACCTGCTGGGCTACACCGGCCAGTTCACCATCTACGATGACGATGACTCAAAGCGCATGGTGCGCGACATTATGCAGGCGCTCGGCATCGAGCAAAAGCAGTTCCCCATCAACATGATCCGCAGCAAGATCAGCTCGGCCAAAAACGCCATGATCGGCCCCGAGGACATGCTCAAGAGCGCCGATAGCCCCAACGATAAAAAGGCCGCACAGGTCTACTTGGAGCTGGAGCGTCGCTTGCGCGCCGCCAATGCGATGGACTTCGACGACCTGCTCGTGCGCGCGCTTGAGCTGCTGCGCACCCGCCCCGAGGTGCTCGACAAGTACCAGGAGCGCTTCCGCTACATTAGCGTCGACGAGTATCAGGACACCAACCACGTCCAGTACGAAATCGCCAACCTGCTGGCCGCCAAGTACCAAAACCTCATGGTCGTGGGCGACGACGACCAGTCCATTTACAGCTGGCGTGGCGCCGACATCACCAATATCCTGGACTTTGAGAAGGATTTTAAAAACTGCAAGACCGTCAAGCTGGAGCAGAACTATCGTTCCACGGGTCATATCCTGAACGCCGCCAACGCCGTGGTACGCCACAACTCGCAGCGCAAGGACAAGCGCCTGTTTACGGCCGAGGGCGATGGCGAGAAGATCCAGGCCTTCCAGGCGAGCGACGAGCGCGACGAGGGCCGCTGGATTGCCGGCGAGATCGAGAAGCTGCATGCCAAAGGCACGAGCTACGACGACATTGCCGTGTTCTATCGCACCAACGCCCAGTCGCGTATCCTCGAAGATATGTTTCTGCGCGCGGGCGTGCCCTACAAGATCGTGGGCGGCACGCGATTCTTCGACCGTGCCGAGATCCGTGATGTCATGGCCTACCTTAAGATGATCGTGAACCCGGCCGACGAGATGAGCGTCAAGCGCGTCATCAACACACCGCGCCGTGGCATCGGCTCCACCTCGATCCAAAAAATCGAGCAGCTGGCGCGCGACAACCGCTGCTCGTTCTTCCAGGCTTGCGAGATCGCGTGCGCCGAGACCGGCATGTTTAGCGCCAAGGTGCGCAACGGCCTGTCGAGCTTTGTGTCGCTGGTGCGCGAGGGCCGCCGCATGGACGGCGAGCTCAAGGACGTCGTCGAGATGATTGTCGATAAGACGGGCTTGCTGCAGGCGTTTCGCGCCGAGGGCACCATGGAGTCCGAGAGCCGCGCCGAGAACATCCAGGAATTCCTGGGCGTCGCTGCCGAATTTGAGGAGACGCACGAGGACATCGAGGGTACGCTCGAGAGCTTGGAAGAGCTGCGCGCAGCCGGTGTTGCCGACGTGCCTGCCGGCGCCGAGCCCGAGTCCGTCGTGGTGAGCGCGCCCGCGCCCGAACCGGGGCCATCTGCCCCGGCATCCTCGTTTGAGGCACTCGTCGGCGCGCGCGATGCTGCAGGTTCCAATCCGCTCGATAGACTAGCCGCCCCGGCGCTCTCACCGCAGGATGCCCTGGCCGCCGCCATCGCGGGCAACGCGTATGCCGCGCCGACGGAGATGCCGGCGGGTGCCGTGCATGCCGACGAGATTGAGCGCACCTACGGTCCGCTCACCTGTAAGGCGCTGCCGGCACTCATGGAGTGGCTGGCCCTGCGCTCCGACTTGGATTCCCTGGCCGGCGAGACGCATGCCATCACCATGATGACCATCCACTCCGCCAAGGGCCTGGAGTTCCCGGCGGTGTTCGTGGCCGGCATGGAGGAGGGCATCTTCCCGCACGTGCACGACTTTGGCGGCAGCGATGACCCGGGTAAGCTTGAGGAGGAGCGTCGCCTGGCCTACGTCGCCATCACGCGCGCCCGCAAGCGCCTGTTCCTGACCTATGCGGCCACGCGTCGCACCTACGGCTCGACCTCTGCCAACCCGCGCTCGCGCTTCCTCAACGAGATTCCGTTTGAGGATATCGAGTTTAGCGGTATCGGTTCTGCCGGTTTTGAAGGCACGGGCTGGGAGAAGCGCGGCGACCGTCACGGCACCTTTGGCTCGGGCATGGGCTCGGATATGTATGGCGGCAAGGTGTTTGGCTCGCATACGCGCTCGACCGGCGGTTCCGGTTCGCGCGGTGGATCGAGCTTTGACGATTTCTTTGGCGGCAGCAGCTACGGGGCCGAGCGCCATCGTGGGGTCTCGCCCGACGCCGGCCGTGTTGCCTCGACCTTTGGCTCGGGCGCGCCGCGAGCCAAAAAGCCGTCGTCCAAGGTGTCCCCGACGGTGGAGCGCAAGGTCGATCGCGCCAGCGCATCGCAGGACTTTGCCGCGGGCGATACCGTGAGCCATAAGACCTTTGGCACGGGTACCGTGATCTCGGTCGCCGGAGACATGATCGAGGTTCAATTCGAAAAGACCGGTCAGACCAAAAAGCTGATGAAGGGCTTCGCGCCGATCGTCAAGCTGTCGTGATCCTGGCGGACCTGGGCGGGCGTATAGGGCAACATCGCCTGCTCGGGCAGTCCTGCGCAAGACGGAGAGCACATTAAGTGCTCTCCTTTGCGTGCGGAACTCGCGATCGATGTTGCCCTATACGCCCGCCCAGGTCCTTGGGTAACGGTGCTTGCGAACGTCGCTCTGCTCGTTCGCTTTTTGATCTGGAGAGCCGGGTGGGCTGATAAATAGATATGGCAAGGGGCTCTCCCGCACATGGACGGGAGAGCCCCTTGTTGCGTTTGGGTTGTTGGTGCGACCTACAGGTGGCTGATGATCAGTTCCATCTTGCCTTCGAGGTCGATGGAGCTGACGGTGCTCGGGGCCAGCAGGTGGCTTCCCTTGCGGACGGGGTCGCCGCAGACGGTGCCTTCGCCGTCGATGACCGACAGGCACATGAAGGGCCAGCGCTGGTCGAGGGTCTTGCTGCCGTCGACGCGCACGCGATCGACGGTGTAGCAGGGGTTGGACTCGAGCTCGGTCACGCCGTCCACCTCGGGCGCGGTCACCGTGCCGTCGGTCGGAGCCTGAGCATCAAAGTCGATGCAGTCGAGGCTCTGCTCAATGTGCAGCGGGCGCAGGTTGCCGTCAGTGCCGGGACGGTCGTAGTCGTACAGACGATACGTCACGTCGCTCGACTGCTGCGTCTCCAAAATGAGCGTGCCGGTCTTGATGGCGTGCACGGTACCGGAATCAATCTGGAAAAAGTCGCCCTTGTGAATCGGCAACACGTTGAGCATGTCGTCCCAACGTCCTTCCTCGATCATTTGTGCGGCCTCGGCGCGGTCCTTGGCACGCTGGCCGACGATGATCGTGGCGTCGGGCTCGCAGTCCAGCACATACCAACACTCGGTTTTGCCCAGGCTACCGTTCTCGTGCTCGGCAGCGTACTCGTCGTTGGGATGAATCTGGATCGAAAGGTCGTCCTTGGCGTCCAGAATCTTAATGAGCAGCGGGAACTCCTTGCCCTCGCAGTTGCCAAAGAGCTCGCGATGCTCGGCCCACAGCCACGACAGCGTGTGGCCGGCATACGGGCCCTCCGCAATCTGGCAGTCGCCGTTGGGGTGGGCCGAGATGGCCCAGCACTCACCGATGGGGCCATCGGGAATGTCGTAGCCAAATACGGTTTCGAGCTGGCGACCGCCCCAGATCTTCTCGTGGAAGATCGGCGTCAGTTTAATCAAATCGGACATATTCATACCTCATTGTGTTGCGCGGGCGCTGCGTAAAACTGTTCAAAACGAGCGCCCGCATGACTGCAAAAACCTATGCCAACGTTACGTTGTGCAACTCAAAGCGGTCGCCAACGTTGCGCGAGACCGAATACTCAAAGGCGGCGCCGCTGTCCAAAAAGCCAATCTGGGTGAGCTCGAGCAGGGGAGAGCCAGGCTTGGTGTCCAGGCGCTCGGCTTCTTCCTCGGTTGCTGCCACGGCGCGAATGGTACGGTGGAAGCTCGAAATTTTCAGCCCGCATTGCTCGCGGATGAAATGGTAGACCGATCCGTACAGGTCCTTCTTTTTCAGCCCCGGAATCAGCTCGAGGGGCATGTAGGTGTACTCGATAACGATGGGCTTCCCATCGGCCTGACGCACGCGCACGACGTGATAGGCAAAGTCATCCTCGGCAATTCCCAGCTGGGCTGCGATGTCCGCTGGTGGATTAACAATCGAGAAATCGTAGACCACCGAGGTCACCTTTTCCCCGCGGTGCTCATACGAAAAGCCCTGGGCACGGTCGTTTTTGCCCTGGAAAAACGCCTGGCCGGGAAGTCCCGCCGTGTCCTTAACGTAGGTGCCCGATCCGCGCCGGCTGGTAATAAGACCTTCCTCGGTGATTTGCTCGATAGCTCGTTTGACGGTGATTTTGGAAACGCTATAGAGCTCACAGAACTCAACGACGGTGGGAAGCTTGTCGCCCGGTTTAAGAGCGCCATCCTCGATACTTCGACGAATATCTGCAGCTATCGCCTCGTATTTGGGAATCATGGAACCTCCTTTCCGACATATATGAATACAAAAAGTAAGTATAACCCTCAACAGGGCATCCATATTACTTTTATCTAAGAAGTTCGAGAAAGAAAAAAGAAAAAGACGCTTTACTTTTAAAATTAGAACGCTATAGTTTAAGCAACGAACGGAATCCTTCCGCACAACAGGATCGACCGTTTGGGGACGGTTTTGTTTTGGCGGGTTGGATATCGGTATGGCCGGTGCGCGCCCGCGCCGGATAACCTGCCAAAGCAAACCCGTCTCCAACCGGAAGCTCTAGAACACGAAAGCGAGGACTTTGATGGCACAGTATCAGCTGCCCAACGACTTCTTCTTTGGCGCTGCTATGTCCGGCCCGCAGACTGAGGGTCAGTGGAACCAGGGCGGCAAGCTCGAGAACCTGTGGGACACCTGGTCCATCCAGGATCTGGGTTCGTTCTACAACCGCGTTGGCTCTTACGCCGGCAATGACTTTATGGCCAAGTACCAGGAAGACCTTCGCATTTTGAAGGACTTGGGTCTGGATACCTATCGCACTTCCATCCAGTGGAGCCGTCTGCTCGATGCCGACGGCAACCTCAACGAGGAAGGTGCCGCGTGGTATCACGAGTTGTTCCGCGCCTCTCGCGAAGCCGGCTTGGAGCCGTTTGTCAACTTGTACCACTTTGACATGCCCACCTACCTCTTTAACCGTGGCGGCTGGGAGAGCCGTGAGGTTGTCGAGGCTTACGCACATTACGCCGACGTCGCCTTCCACGAGTTTGGCCAGGAGATTAAGTACTGGTTCACCTTTAACGAGCCCATCGTCGAGCCCGAGCAGCGCTATCAGGAGGGCGTGTGGTTCCCGCAGCTCCACGACTTCAACCGCGCCCGCACCGTGCAGTATCACATCTCGCTGGCGCACGCGCTGGCCGTGGCCAACTATCGTCGCGCCTATGACGAGGGCGCTATTCGCGCCGATGCCAAGATCGGCATGATCAACTGCTTTACCCCGGTCTACACCAAGGAGAACCCCAGCGAGGCGGACCTCGAGGCCGTGCGCATGACCAGCGGCATCAACAACCGCTGGTGGCTCGACCTCATCACCAAGGGCGAGCTTCCTGCCGACGTGCTCGACAGCCTGGCCGAGGGCGGCGTTAAGCTCCCGTTCCGCGCCGGCGACCAAGAGATCCTCAAGCAGGGTGTTGTCGACTGGCTAGGCTGCAACTACTACCACCCCACGCGTGTTCAGGCGCCGGCGAGCAAGGTCGACCAGTACGGCCTGCCGCACTTTGCCGACGAGTACGTATGGCCCGACGCCGTTATGAACGAGAGCCGCGGCTGGGAGATCTACCCGCAGGGCCTCTACGACTTTGGCATGGACTGCGCTAAGAACTACCCCGATCTTGAGTGGTTCGTTTCCGAGAACGGCATCGGCATCATGGACGAATACAAGAACCGTGACGCCGAAGGAACCATCCAGGATGACTACCGCGTCGACTTTGTACGTCAGCACCTGGAGTGGGTGGCCAAGGCCATCGACGAGGGCGCCAAGTGCCGCGGATACCATTATTGGGCCGTCATCGATAACTGGTCTTGGGCCAATGCCTTTAAGAATCGCTATGGCTTTGTCGAGGTCGATCTGATGGATGGCTATAAGCGCCGTCTTAAGAAGTCGGCGGCCTGGCTCAAACAGGTCGCCACGACCCACGTGGTTGATTAGCGACCGGGCGAACGTCCAGACCGCGCGCCGCCGCGCGCAACACATGGCACATCTGGTGGCAGAGGGCGACAGACCACCGTGCGCATAGGAAAGGCCGGATTTGAAAGTTAGGAGCAATCATGGCCAGTGACAACGGAAAGAGCTTCCTCGACAAGTTTGCCGAGGTCTCTGCGAAGGTGGGAAACCAGGTTCACCTGCGTTCCCTGCGTGACGCCTTCGCGACCATCACGCCGCTCTATATCCTTGCGGGTATCGCGGTTCTTATTAACAACGTCGTGTTCCCTCTGTTCCCGCTCGATGCGGCGGGCCTTGCCAACCTTCAGACGTGGGGTTCGGCGATTACGCTGGGCACCCTCAACGTCTCTGCCATTATCTTGGCCGGATTGATTGGCTACAGCCTCGCTAAGAACAAGCGCTTCGATAATCCGCTTGCTTGCATGGTCGTCGCTATCTCTGCCTTCGTCATCATGATGCCGCAGCAGATCACCGCCACGCTTGCCGCCACGAGCCCACTGCTCACCGACAAGATCACCTCCGCCGAGGTCACGGGCGCCCTTTCGACTGCCAACACCGGCACCAACGGTCTGTTCTCGGCTATTATCATCGCCCTGCTTTCCGTCTCGCTCTTCATCAAGATTTCTGGCGTCGAGAAGCTCAAGGTTAAGCTGGGCGAGGGCGTGCCTCCCGCGGTCTCCAACTCCTTCAACGTCATGATTCCGATGCTGCTTAACCTCGCGGTCTTCGCTCTTGCCGCAGCCCTGCTCGCCGTGTGCGCCGGCACCGATCTGTGCACCATCATCTCCACGTGCATCTCCAACCCGCTCAAGAGCATCATGAACGCTGGTCCGTGGGCTGTTATCCTCATCTACACCCTTGCTAACCTGCTGTTCTGCGTCGGTATTCACCAGTCCACCATCTCTGGCGCTACCGTCGAGCCGATCCTGACCATGCTCATCGTCGACAACATGGCTACCTTTGCCGCCGGTGGCACCATCCAGCCCGATCACTACATGAACATGCAGATCGTTAACAGCTTCGCCCTCATCGGCGGCTCGGGCTGCACCCTCATGCTCCTGCTCGACACGCTCCTGTTCTCCAAAAACAAGGCTTCCGAGACCGTTTCCAAGATGGCTATCCTGCCTGGTCTGTTCAACATCAACGAGCCGGTTATCTACGGTTACCCCATCGTGTACAACCTGCCGCTCATGATCCCGTTTGTCCTCCTTCCCGACCTGTTCATCGGCATCACCTATGGCCTTACCTGCGCAGGCATCATCAGCCCCTGCATCGCCCAGGTGCCCTGGACCATGCCTCCCGTCATCAATGCCCTGCTCGCTACGGGCTTTGACTGGCGCGCTGGCGTGTGGCAGGCTATCGAGATTGTCATTGGCATGGCCGTCTACCTGCCCTTTATGAAGATTTCCGAGAAGGCAATCGCCAAGCAGGAGGCTCTCGCCGAGTAGAACGCCTAACGTTCGTCCCTTTCACCTTTGCGGGCGCCGGTACGCGGCGCCGGTGCCCGCGGCTCTCTCCCTTGCGTAAAGATACAGGGGAGCGGGCACAATAGCCGCAAGGAATACAACCAGTTGTCGTCTGCGCGCCGCGCAGTTATAAGGAGGAAACCATGAAGAAGATCATGCTCTGCTGCAATGCCGGCATGTCCACGAGCCTGCTGGTCCAGAAGATGCAGGCCGAGGTTGCAAACCGTGGTCTGGATATTGAGGTCGAGGCTCGTCCCATGAACGAGGCCCACGATCACCTGGACGAGTGCGACATGTTGCTGCTTGGTCCGCAGATCGGCTACACCAAGGGCGATTTTGAGAAGGAGGCCGCCGGTCGTTTTCCGGTCGAGGTCATCAACATGGTCGACTACGGCCGCATGAACGCTGCCGGCATCATCGACCACTGCGTCAGCGTGATGGGCTAGGTGCTCCGCATGGAGGATATGAACGAACTGCAGATGACCTGCTTCGAGATCATCAGCTACGTCGGTACCGCCAAGAGCATGTACATCAATGCCGTGCAAAAGGCCAAGGAGGGCGATTTTGACGCCGCCGAGGAGCTTATCAAGCAGGGCGACGAGGCCTATAACGGTGGCCACGATGTTCACATGGGGCTTCTGAAGAAGGAGGCCAACGGCGAGCGTAACGGCGAGGCCCCGTTGATTCTGCTGCATGCCGAGGACCAGATGGCCGGTACCGAGACCATGCGCGTCATGGCGACGGAGCTCATCGAGATTCACAAGCAGCTGCAGGTACTTCAGGCCTAGTCGGCGTTATCGCCGCGACGGACCGTGCGGTCCAACAGACAACATAGTCCCTTTGACGGGCGCCGGGAGCCTCCGCCTCCCGGCGCCTTTATTTTTGGGGATGGTCTTGCGCGGCCTGTTGGGCAGCCAATTGCGTTACCCCAGATAAAACCTGCCAAAACAAACCTGTCCCTTTTTGGTAGGTTTTTGCCTTGAGAGCGGTACCATACAGGCAATGTTTAAACGAGAAAGGTGGGCTCCCATGGAACCTAAGCAGTACTACATCGGCATCGACGTCGGCGGCACTTCGGTTAAGGAGGGCCTGTTCGACGAGGACGGCAACCTGCTTGCCAAGGCCAGCGTGCCCACGCCTCCTATCGTTGACGCCGCGGGCTTTGCCGCGGTGACCGAGGCTATCGACCAGGTGGTCGCCAAGGCACAGATTCCGCGTGCCTTTGTGGCGGGCATTGGCCTGGCCGTTCCGTGTCCCATCCCGGCGTCGGGCGATGCCAAGGTCAAGGCCAACATTGCCATTAACCTGCCCGAGCTGAGGGTCGCCATTCAGAAGCACTGCCCCGATGCGGTCGTTAAGTATGAGAACGATGCCAACGCCGCTGCCATGGGCGAGGCCTGGCTCGGTTCTGCCAAGGGCGTGCAGAACGTGGTGATGGTCACCATCGGTACTGGCGTGGGCGGCGGCGTTATCGTTAACGGCGACGTGGTATCGGGCGTTGTGGGCGCCGGCGGCGAGATTGGCCACATGTGCCTGAACCCGGCCGAGGAGCGCACCTGCGGCTGTGGCGGCCATGGCCATCTGGAGCAGTATTCCAGCGCCACCGGCGTGGTGAGCAACTACCTTGCCGAGTGCAAGAAGGCGGGCGTCGAGCCCATTGAGCTCACCGGCCCCTCCGATTCCAAGGACGTGTTCCAGGCCTGCCGCGAGGGCGACAAGCTCGCGCTGGCCGCAGCCGACACCATGGCCGACTACCTTGGCCGCGCCCTGGCGCTTATCGCCAACGTGGTCGACCCCGAGATGTTCCTGATCGGTGGCGGCGCGTCCGCTTCGGCCGATGTTTATCTCGACAAGGTTCGCGAGCACTTTAAGCAGTACGCGCTCTCTGCCTCGCGCGAGACGCCCATTAAGGTCGCTTCGCTCGGAAACGACGCCGGCATCATCGGTGCCGCCTACGTAGCCCTGCGCGCCGCCGGTAAATAGCTGGTGCAAGGGGGTCAGGTTACTTTGCACCAACACGGTGCAAAAGGGACAGTCTTGGCCCCCATGCCTGCCCCAAAATATGCCGTGACCCTTCCGTCTGCGAAGGCTCGGCATCGGCGTGCTACCATAGCTACGTCCAAGTACACATATCAAGTGGAGGATATCCATGGCAAACGTTCTTGTCTTTGGTCACCAGAACCCCGATAACGACGCCATCATGAGCGCCGTCGTCCTGTCCCAGCTGCTCAACCAGGTTGAGTATGCCGGCAACACCTACGAGGCCTGCGCCCTTGGTCAGCTTCCGGCCGAGTCCGCCAAGCTGCTCGCCGACGCCGGCATCGCCGAGCCCCGCGTGATCGAGTCCGTCGAGGCCGGTCAGCTCGTCGTCCTCACCGACCACAACGAGTCTGCCCAGTCCGTCGCCGGCCTTAAGGACGCCACGGTCTTTGGCGTTGTCGATCATCACCGCATCGGCGACTTCGAGACCGCCGGCCCGCTGCACTACATCTGCCTGCCCTGGGGTTCCAGCTGCACCATCGTCACCAAGCTCGCCGGCGTGCTCGGCGTTGAGCTTTCCGACGTCCAGGCCAAGCTGCTGCTCTCGGCCATGATGACCGACACGCTTATGCTCAAGAGCCCCACCACCACCGATGTCGACCGCGCCGTCGCCGCCAAGCTCGGCGAGCAGGTGGGCGTCGACCCGGTCAAGTTTGGCATGGAGGTCTTCCTCACCCGTCCGTCCGGCTCCTTCACCGCAGCCGAGATGGTCGGCAACGACATCAAGATGTTCGAGCCCGCCGGCAAGAAGCTGCTCATCGGCCAGTACGAGACCGTCGACAAGACCCGCGCACTCGGCATGATCGACGAGATCCGCGAGGCTATGCGCGCCTATGCCGCCGAGAAGGGTGCCGACGGCATTGTCCTGTGCATCACCGACATCATGGAGGAGGGCTCGCAGGTCCTGCTCGAGGGCGAGACCGAGGCTGCTCAGAAGGGCCTGGGTATTGCCGACGAGCACGACGGCGTCTGGATGCCGGGCGTCCTCTCCCGTAAGAAGCAGGTCGCTGCTCCCATCATGGCCGCCTGCTAGGTTTAGTTGACCAAACGCCACGACCGGATCGCGGACGCCCCGCGCTCCGGTCGTTTTTTGTGCGCGGGGCCGCGTCCGCTATTGGACGGGCGCCCGTGCCGTTGAGCAAATAATGTTCAACCTGTGGTTCCGCTTTTCGGCCGCGCCTGCGTGCTTGTCGTGCAGGGTAGGCTAGATGCAAGCGTAATACGTTAGAGCGCGGCGCCGCCACTTGGGCGGGCCGTGCTTTTTTAAGACGGGAGCTTTCCCGTGAAAGGAGCCGCCCATGGCAGCAACTGAGCAGCTGTTCAACGTCCGTGAGCGCAAGCGCTTTGAACGCCACGACATTTGGGAGCGCATCGCCGAGAACGGCACGATTTCCGCCGCCGTCATGGTCTTCGCCGCCATCGCCGCCGTCATTTGCGCCAATACCGATGCCTACGAGGCCATCCATCACTTTTTGGAGACCCCGCTGTATGTGGGTCTGGGCAACCTTACGGCCGGTCTCACCGTTGAGCTTTTCGTCAACGACTTCCTCATGGCGATTTTCTTTTTGTTGGTGGGCATTGAGCTTAAGTACGAGATGACAGTTGGCGAACTCAAGAATCCGCGTCAGGCCATGCTTCCCATGCTGGCGGCCGTGGGCGGCGTCGTCGTTCCCGCCTGCATCTATCTGATCTTTAACCATGCCGGCGCGCACAATGGCTGGGCCATTCCCATGGCAACCGATATTGCCTTCGCGTTGGGCGTGCTGTCGCTTTTGGGCAATCGCGTGCCCAACGGCGTGCGCGTGTTCTTCTCGACGCTCGCCATCGCCGACGACCTTATCTCCATCGCCGCCATCGCCATCTTCTACGGGCAGAGCCCCAATCCGTTTTGGTTGGGCGCTGCCGCGCTTGTGACCTGCGCGCTCGTGTGGCTCAACAAGACGCAGCATTACCGCCTTGCCCCGTATTCGGTACTGGGTCTGCTGTTGTGGTTCTGCATGTTTAAGAGCGGTGTGCATGCCACGCTCGCCGGCGTCATCTTGGCCTTTACCATCCCGGCCAAGTGCGGCGTCAAGCTCGATAGCCTCACCGATTGGTTGGGCGAGTGCCTGCCGTTGCTCGATGATCGATACGACGACGAGGCGCATATCCTGGGCCAGCACGACTTTACCGTCTCGACCACCAAGGTCGAGCGCGTCATGCACCGCGTGACCCCGCCGCTTATCCGCATGGAGCGTCTGATCTCCACGCCGGTCAACTTTGTGATTCTGCCGATCTTTGCGTTCGTGAACGCACAGGTTCGCCTGGTGGGCGTGGACATGAGCACGCTGCTCACCGATCCAGTGACGCTCGGCGTGTACTTTGGCATGCTGCTGGGCAAGCCGATTGGTATTTTTGGCATGACATTTGCCCTGGTCAAGCTCAAGGCTTGCCAGTTGCCGCACAATGTCAACTGGCACATGATTGCCGGTGTGGGCATTCTGGGCGGCATTGGCTTTACGATGTCGATTCTCATCAGCGGCCTCGCTTTCCCGACGGCCCAGTTCGAGGTTCTGGCTGCCAAGGCCGCCATCCTTGCCGGTTCGGTCACCGCTGCCGTGCTCGGTATGATCTACATGAGCGTGGTCTGCAAACACCCCGCGCCCAAGGACGAGTAGGCGCGTAAAAAATTGGGGCCGGGCATGCCCCGGATGCCCTCGTGTGCAAAAAACGCCGTTTGTGAGTACTGTCACAAACGGCGTTTCATTTTACGCACTAAAAATAATGGACAACTACATGCTGTTTGTACGTTAACGAGTAGCCGGTAGATTAGAAAATGACAATAAGGTCCTTAAAAAGAGGGCGAACGAGGCCAAAAAGGGCTGTTTTTGCCAAAAATCGCTGCCACTAAAAAAGTAACAGTACTCATATTTGCGCTTTTTTGAACACAAGCCCTAAAACAAGCCTCGCCAAGGTCGGGAAGCGGGCTAAATCGCCGGCCTCGAGGCTTATTCCACCGTTCCGTAGACGGCGCCCCAGCCGTGGGCGGCCAAGGCGGAGTTGAGCTGGTCGCAAAGTGACTGGCGGTCGTAATAGCCGGGCGGTAGCAGGTTGACGATTTCCATGAGATCGGGCGCCAGGTCCAAGATCTCGGCCTGTACGATGAGATCCAGGCGGTCGATGGCGCGGCGGTCGTAAAACAGCCCGTCGACCAGGCGCTGCAGGTCGCCGAATTCCTCGGCCTGGAACGATCCGTATTCCATAGTGCCTCCTTGGGCGCCCCACGCCGGCATGCGCGGCGATTCATAATTCATTGCGATGAACTTAATCTATCACGGCTTCATACCCTTGCAGCGGTGGCGGTCTATACTTAGACGAACTGCAACGTCCCGCTTTGCGAAAGGTCGCACCCATGCAGACGATCTACCAGAAGATGGAAACCACCGAACTCGATGCCGCCATCGAGGCACTCAAAGCCGAGGTCGCCGAGGTCAAGGCCAAGGGCCTGGCGCTCGACATGGCCCGCGGCAAGCCGTCGCCCTCCCAGGTGGACATCTCTCGACCCATGCTCGATATCCTCAATGCCGATGCCGATCTGCACGACGGCAACGTCGACTGCTCCAACTACGGCTGCTTTGAGGGCATTCCCTCGGCACGCAAGCTAGCGGGGGAGTTCCTGGGTTGCCCCGCCGAGCAGACGCTTGTACTGGGTTCGTCGAGCCTGCTGATCGAGCACGATATCGCTGGCATGTTCTGGCGCTGCGGCTCGTGCGGCAGCGAGCCCTGGGAGGCTTACGAGGCCGCGCACGACGGCAAGAAGGTCAAATTCCTGTGCCCTGTTCCCGGCTACGACCGCCACTTTGGCATCACCGCCGACCTGGGTATCGAGAACGTTCCCGTCGCGATGACCGACAACGGCCCCGACATGGACGAGGTCGAGCGCCTGGTTGCCGCCGACGACTCCATCAAGGGCATCTGGTGCGTGCCCAAGTATTCCAACCCCACGGGCATCACCTTTAGCGAGGACACCGTGCGCCGCCTGGTCGAGATGCCCACGGCCGCACCCGATTTCCGCATCTTCTGGGACAACGCCTACTGCGTGCACGACCTGTACGACGAGACCGACGAGCTCGCAAACATCTTTGACCTCGCTCGCGTGGCGGGCACCGAGGACCGCGTGGTGGCCTTTGCCTCGACGTCCAAGATCACCTTCCCGGGCGCCGGCATCGGCTTCATCGGTGCGAGCCCCGCGGTCATCGCCGAGTTCTCCAAGCGCCTGAAGGCCGGCCTCATCAGCGCCGACAAGCTCAACCAGCTGCGTCACGTGCGCTTCCTTCCCACCATCGAGGCGGTCAAGGAGCACATGAAAAAGCATGCCGAGTTCTTGCGCCCGCGCTTTGAGGCCGTTGAGCGCAAGCTCACCGAGGGATTGGGCGACACGGGCTGCGCCACCTGGACGCACCCCCGCGGCGGCTACTTTGTGAGCTTTGATGGTCCCGAGGGCTCGGCCCAGAAGGTTGCTGCGCTTTGCGCCGACCTGGGCGTCAAGCTCACGCCGGCCGGTGCCACCTGGCCCTATGGCAAGGACCCGCGCGACACCAACATCCGCATCGCGCCGAGCTATCCCACGGTCGAGGACCTGGAGGCCGCGCTCGACGTGCTGGTGCTGGCCGTTAAGCTTGTCGCTGCCGAGCTTGCTCGTGCCGAGCGCGCCTAACGCCTAGGGCCCCGCAAGTCCGCGCCCAGTACTATCCGCACTTTCGATACGTAAAGGAGCGTATACATGGATTTGGGTATTTCCACCAACCCCACGCCGGAGATCTACACCATTAAGGTAACCGGCGAGATCGATATCTCTAACGCCGATAGCCTGCGCAATGCTATCGACCTGGCGCTCGAGCAGCCCACTGAGGCCGTTGAGCTCGATTTTGCCCAGGTGAGCTACATCGATTCGACGGGCATTGGCGTGCTCGTGGGCGCCGCGCACCACGCGGTCGACCACGGTAAGCGCTTTAGCTGCACTAATGTGCAGCCCCAGGTGATGCGCGTGGTTCAGCTGCTGGGCGTCGACCAGGAGATTTCGATCACGGCGGCATAATCTTTGCCCCCAAAAGGGCGTGCCGTTTGGCATATGTTTGTGATGCGCTCGGACGTTTTGGCGTCCGGGCGCTATACTTGACCGAATGAATAGACGAGTTCCGGCCGAATGGCGCGGTGCGGGCTCGACTCACATCGAGCCTTGGAGGTATGTGTGTTTGGTATTGGAGAGGGTGAGCTCGCGATCATCGTGGTCTTCGGCTTTTTGCTGTTTGGCCCGGATAAGCTCCCACAGATGGGCCGCACGATCGGCCGTGCCATTCGTCAGTTCCGCGAGACGCAGGAAAAGATGACGGCCGTTGTTCAGTCCGAGATCATCGATCCGGTAAGCGAGGCTGCTTCGGCTCCGGTCAAGCCCAAGAAGGCTGCCGTCGATGACGATTCCGATGCGGACGAGGATGCCGTCGAGACAGCTGCGCCCGCAAAGAAGGAGACCTTTGCCGAGCGCCGTGCCCGCCTTGCCGCCGAGAAGGCCGCGAGCGAGGGTGCCATCGAGGGCGAAGGCGCTGCTGATGAGGCCGAGAGCGCCGAGCCTGCTGCTGAGCCGGAGCCCGAGCCGGCAGAGCCCACGACGGCTGATCTCTACGCCCGTCGTCCCCGCAAGCGCAAGGCCGTCGTCGACCAGCTCGCCCGCGAGCTCGAGGCCGAGGACGACGCCGCTGCCGCCGACGCCCCGAAGGGAGGCGATGAGTAATGCCTATCGGACCTGCGCGCATGCCGCTCTTCGATCACCTGGGAGAGCTCCGTCGCCGCCTGACCATCGTGGTCGTGTCGGTGTTTGCCGCCGCCATCGTGCTGTATTTCGCCACGCCTGTGGTGCTCGACATCTTGGAAGACCCCATCCGCTCTTTTGTGCCGGACGGTAAGTTCTACATCACCACCACGCTCGGCGGCTTTGGCCTGCGCTTCTCGCTGGCCATCAAGATGGCCGTGGTCATGTGCACGCCCATGATCATCTGGCAGATTCTGGCGTTTTTCCTGCCGGCGCTTCGCCCCAACGAGCGCAAGTGGGTCGTGCCCACGGTGCTCGCCTCGACGGTGCTGTTTTTCCTGGGCGCCATCTTTTGCTATTTCATCATCATTCCTGCGGGCTTTGAGTGGCTCATCGGCGAGACCTCGGCCGTCGCTACGGCGCTGCCCGATCTGGAGAACTACGTCAACATGGAGCTGCTCTTTATGATCGGCTTCGGTGTGGCGTTTGAGCTGCCGCTCATCATCTTCTACCTGTCCGTCTTCCACATCGTGTCCTACGCTGCTTTCCGCGGTGCCTGGCGTTATGTATACGTTGGCCTGCTTGTGGGCTCGGCTGTGATTACGCCCGACGGCTCGCCCGTTACGCTGGGACTCATGTATGGCGCCCTGCTCTCGCTCTATGAGATTTCGCTTGCCATCGCCCGAGTGGTCATTACCGCGCGCGAGGGCAAGGAGGGCTTGTTTGTGAGTCGTCTGGACCTGTTCTCGGACGATGAGGATGACGAGGAGTAAATCGGTATGCACGAGGTTGGCATTGTCAACGGCATACTCGATACAGTGATTCGCGCGGCGCGTGGGGCGGGGGCCTCGCGCGCTGTTTTGGTTACGCTACGTATCGGGGATATGACCGAAGTTGTGCGCGAGGCGCTCGACTTTGCGTGGGAGACGTTCCGCGACGAGGACCCACTCACGCGCGGCTGCGAGCTTGCCGTGGAGGAGGTCCATCCACAAAGCGAGTGCCTGGACTGCGGTGAGGTCTTTGAGCACGACCGCTTCCATTGCCGTTGTCCCCAGTGCAGCGGCGCCAACGTGCGTCTGCTGCACGGCCGCGAGCTCGACATCGCCAGTATAGAAATCGAAACCCCCGACGATTAGCCCATCAGCCATCTGGGGACGGGGTACAAAGGGGCCAAAGTAAGGAGTGCCGAATATGGCCGAGAAAACGATTGATATCGCGTCGCCGATCCTGTCGCGCAATGAGCGCCTGGCAGATCAGCTGCGACAGCGATTTAAAGAGACAGGCACCTATGTGATCAATGTGCTGTCGAGCCCTGGCTCGGGCAAGACCACTACGATTCTGGGCACCAACGAGCGCCTGCGCGACAAGGCCGGCTTGCGCTGCGCCGTCATCGAGGGCGATATCGCCTCGGACGTCGACGCCATCACCATGAAGGAAGCCGGCATGCCCGCCATCCAGATCAACACGGGCGGCCTGTGCCATCTCGAGGGCAACATGATCATGGAGGCCGTTGACGCCTTCGACCAGGCTGTGGGTCTGGAAAACATCGACGTCATCTTTATCGAAAACGTGGGTAACCTGGTCTGCCCAGTCGACTTTGACCTGGGCGAGAACCTGTCCATCATGATCCTCTCGGTGCCCGAGGGCGACGACAAGCCCATCAAGTACCCGGGCATCTTCCAACACGCCGGCGCGCAGCTGCTCAACAAGGTTGACGTGGCTCCGGCTTTCGATTTTGACATGGATAGGTATACTAAGACACTCGATGACCTCAATCCGCAGGCGCCGCGGTTTGCCGTGAGCGCGCGCAAGGGCGAGGGCATGGATGCCTGGTGCGATTGGCTCATCGGGCAGATTGAGCAAGCAAGGGCGTAAGTCGGCCGCCATACGGGCGGGCGTAGCCGCAGAGATACGAGATAGGAGCCTCTTTTGAAGCTCATCATCGCCGAGAAAAACGACGCCGCGCGTCAGATCGCCGAGCGTCTGTCCACGGGCAAGCCCAAAAAGGACAAGGTGTACAACACCGCCATCTACCGTTTTGAGTGGAAGGGCGAGGAGTGCGTGACCATCGGCCTTGCCGGTCACATCCTAGCGCCCGATTTTTGCGACAGCGTGCTGTTCGATAAAAAGCTGGGCTGGTATTCGGTCACCGAGGACGGCGAGATGCTGCCGGCCGACATACCCGATGGCCTGGCGCGTCCGCCCTACGACACCAAGCGCAAGCCGTTTCTTGCCGATGGCATCTCAATCAAGGGCTGGAAACTCGAGAGCCTGCCTTACCTCACCTGGGCGCCCGTCATTAAGCTACCGGCCGAGAAGGAACTCATTCGTTCGCTCAAGAACCTCGCTAAAAAGTCTGACAGCGTCATTATCGCCACGGACTTCGATCGCGAGGGCGAGCTAATCGGTTCGGACGCCCTCAACAAGGTGCGCGAGGTGGCGCCGGACTTGCCGGTTGCCCGCGCCCAGTACTCTTCGTTTACCAAGGCCGAGATCACGCAGGCCTTCGATAATCTCGTCTCGCTCGACCAGAATCTGGCCGACGCCGGCGAGAGCCGCCAGCACATCGACCTCATTTGGGGTGCGGTGCTCACGCGCTACCTGACGCTCGCCAAGTTTGGCGGCTTTGGTAACGTGCGCTCTGCCGGCCGTGTGCAGACGCCGACGCTTGCCCTGGTGGTCGAGCGCGAGCGCGAGCGCATGGCGTTTGTGCCCGAGGACTATTGGCAGATCCGTGGCATGGGCGCCGCGCAGGGTGCTGCCGAGGACGACCGCTTTAAGATTGCGCACAAGACGGCACGCTTTACCGACAAGGATACTGCCGAGACAGCGTACGGCCACGTTGACGGCGCTACGACGGCGACCGTTGCCGCGGTGACCAAGCGCTCGCGTAAGCAGCAGCCGCCCACGCCGTTTGCGACCACCTCGCTGCAGGCTGCCGCCGCGGCCGAGGGCATCTCGCCTGCGCGTACGATGCGCATCGCCGAGTCCCTCTACATGGCCGGTCTCATCAGCTATCCGCGTGTCGACAACACCGTGTACCCTGCGACGCTCGATCTGGGCGCAGTGGTGAGCGACCTGGCAAAGATCAATCCGGCGCTGGCGCCCGTATGCAAAAAGGTGCTCGCCGGTCCCATGAAGCCCACGCGCGGCAAGGTCGAGACCACCGACCACCCGCCTATCTATCCTACGGGCGAGGGCGACCCGTCCGCGCTCGATGGCGGCCAGCGCAAGCTCTACGACCTCATCGCCCGCCGCTTCCTGGCGACGCTCATGGGGCCTGCGACCATTGAGAACACCAAGCTCGAGCTCGATGTGAACGGCGAGCCGTTCGTGGCTTCGGGCGATGTGCTCGTGACCCCCGGTTTCCGCGAGGCATACCCGTACGGCCTTAAGCGCGACGAGCAGATGCCGCCGCTGGAGCAGGGCGATACGGTCGACGTGTTCGACATTAAGCTCGAGGCCAAGCAGACCGAGCCGCCCGCGCGCTACAGCCAGGGCAAGCTCGTGCAGGAGATGGAAAAGCGCGGCCTGGGTACCAAGTCCACGCGCGCGAGCATCATCGAGCGCCTGTACGCCGTGCGCTATCTCAAAAACGATCCCGTTGAGCCAAGCCAGCTGGGCATTGCCATCATTGACGCGCTGTCGCAGTTTGCCCCGCGCATCACGAGCCCCGATATGACCAGTGAGCTCGACGGCGACATGACTCGCGTGGAGCGCGGCGAGGACACCGAAGAGCATGTCGTGACGCACTCGCGCGCGCTGCTGGCCGGTGTGCTCGACGAGCTGCTCAAGCATACGCAGGAGCTGGGAGACGCCATCAGCGACGCCGTCACGGCCGATGCGCGCGTGGGTGCCTGCCCCAAGTGCGGCAAGGACTTGGTTATGAAGACGAGCGCCAAGACCCGCGGCAGCTTTATCGGCTGCATGGGCTGGCCCGACTGCGACGTGACCTATCCGGTGCCGAGCGGCGTCAAGGTGAGCCCGCTCGAGGGCGAGGCGGCCGTGTGCCCCGAATGCGGTGCACCGCGCATTAAGTGCCAGCCGTTCCGCCAGAAGGCCTTCGAGATCTGCGTGAACCCCACATGCCCCACTAACTACGAGCCCGACCTTAAGGTGGGCGAGTGCAAGGTGTGCGCCGAGGCCGGACGCCATGGTGATCTGATTGCACACAAGAGCGAGAAGAGCGGCAAGCGCTTTATCCGCTGCACCAACTACGATGACTGCGGCGTGAGCTATCCGCTGCCGGCGCGCGGCAAGCTCGAGGCGACGGGCGAGACCTGCCCCGAGTGCGGCGCCCCCATCGTGGTGGTCAACACGGCGCGCGGTCCGTGGCGTATCTGCGTCAACATGGATTGCCCGACCAAGGAGAAGAAGCCCGCCCGTGGCCGCAAGACTGCGACCAAGGCGAGCACGGCGAAGAAGACCACGGCGACAAAGAAGACTGCTGCCAAGAAGACGACCGCCAGGAAGACTGCCGCGAAAAAGACGACCACCAAGAAGGCCGCCGACAAGTAACCGAGCACATATCCGAGCACATATAGACACGGTGGGGCCGGGCGCGCAAATGCAAATGCGCGCCCGGCCCCACTTCTAAGTTGCGGTGAAATAGGGACTGTTTTTGCTGGCAAAAGGCCTAATCAATCCCTATTTCACCGCAAGTTTTGATCAGTTGTTGGGATTACTTCACCTCGACGGGCTTGGCGCCGGGATAGCGGTCCTCAAAGTCCTGACGGTACTTGTTGCTGTTGGTTCCCGGCTCGTTGTCGCCTGCCAGCGGCGCCACGATTTCGTCCTTATGGTCCGCGGGCTTTGCGTACTTTAGGCTGATCTCCCAGGCATCGCAGATCGCGTCGATGCGGTGGTCCAGGTCGTCATACAGGGCAACGATGTCTTTCCAGGAGCTGTAGTTCTTAGAGCTCATTGGGACGTCCAGGTCCTCGACGATATCGTGGTACTGCTCGATGGTGTCCTCCGTGCGCTCGGCGACGTCGGCGAGATTTTGACGGGCGGTGCGATCTTCTTCCAGATAGCTGCCATTGAAGGCCTGTGCGCAGGCGCGGACCTGGTTATCGAGATCTTCGAGCAGATCGTAGTATTCGCTCAGGCGACGGTAGAGGTTTTGCTCGGAGAGGGTCGCTTCGCCGCCATCCTCGTCGTCATCATCGTCATCGTCGTAAAGGCTATTGGGGTCGCCGAGGGGCTTAAGGTCATCAGCGTCAACATCGTGGTGCAGCTTGGTAACCTCGGCGGTTGTCTGCGTGGCGGAGCTGTCGAACGGCTTGATCACAAAGAAGATGAGCAGGGCGATGATGATTGCCACCAGCACAACGATAACGGCGATAAGTACCTTGGTGCCGCTCTTTTTGGCGGCGGGGGCCTGCGGTGAATCAGGTGCGTACGTAGATGCCGGTTGCTGTTGGGGCGGGGTACCCGCGACGGGTATGCGCTGCGTCGTTTCGACCGCCGCGGGACCGGCAGCGGGGTCGGGGCGATAGGCGAGGGGGTCGTCCGGCTTAGCTTGCGGCGTATCGAGGGAGCCGGTCTGCTCGAACGCGGGCTGGCCATTGCTCGCGGTTGTCTGCTCAACGGGTGCACCGCACGAGGTGCAGAACTTGGCATCATCTGCAAGAAGCTTGCCGCACGAGGCGCAATACCGAGACATTGCCACTCCTTTCGCCACATTTCAAATCAATACGACGATTATACCCAGCGCACAAAATTCCCCATCATAAGTTGCGGTGAAATAGGGACTGTTTGGCGGTCTCAGAGCTTCAATCAGTCCCTATTTCACCGCAACGACCCCCTAGGACTTTCAGTGAGTCATTTTTCCACCGCAACTTTGGAAAGGCACCTTTAGTCATTGGGGTGCGCCGGACGCTGGGGTATCATGGCTTGGTTGATATATCTGCATTTACGCGCCTTGTAGGAAGGGGCTGCGCCCATGGCTTTTGAGCCCGCTCAACATAGCTTTATCACGCTCGAGGGCGTCGACGGTGCCGGTAAGTCCACGCAGACGCGCCTGCTTGCCCGCGCGCTCGAGCTCGCTGGCCACCAGGTTGTGAGCCTGCGCGAACCGGGCGGCACCGCCATCAGCGAAAAGATCCGCGCTCTGCTGCTCGACCCCGCCAATACGGCGATGGGCGACACCTGCGAGTTGCTGCTCTACGAGGCAGCGCGCGCCCAGTTGGTGCACGAGGTCATAGCTCCCGCCCTCGCGGCCGGCAAGGTGGTTCTGTGCGACCGCTTCTACGATTCCACGACCTGCTACCAGGCATTTGCCGACGGCCTCGATCGCCAGATGGTGCGCGATGCCAACAACCTGGCCGTCGCGGGGACGCACCCGGCGCTCACGCTCGTCTACCACATCACGCCCGAGCAGGCGGCGCTACGCATGGCAGCCCGTGGCGCGGCAGATCGCATGGAGGCAAAGGGCATGGCATTCCAGGAGCGTGTCTACCAGGGCTTTTGCGCAATTGCTGCCGAGGAGCCAAACCGCGTAAAGCTTATCGACGCCACCGCGCCCATCGAGGAGGTCTTCGGGAAGACGGTCGAGCAGGTTCGCGCGTACGGTCTCGACATTCCGCAAGACGCCGTCGTCGCCGCGCTTGCCCAGGAGGCCGAGTAACATGGCCCCCGCTCAGGCAAGCCTGCTGGCCAAGCTCGACACCCAACAGCGCGTGCGCGATTTTTTGACCAACGCCGTCGCCAGCGGCCGTGCATCGCACGCCTACCTGTTTTTGGGCGCTCCCGGCGCCGGCAAGCTCGATGCCGCATGGGCGCTCGCCCAGGCCTTCCTGTGCGAGCAGGACGGCTGCGGCGCATGCGACAGCTGCGTGCGCGTTGCGCGGCACACACACCCCGACGTGCACTATTACACGCCTGAGAGCGCCACGGGCTACCTCATTGCCCAGACCCGCGAGCTGCTCGACGACGTGCCCCTGGCGCCCATCCGCGCCAAGGCAAAGGTCTACATCATCGACCGTGCCGAGCAACTGCGCGCCAACACCGCCAACGCGCTGCTCAAAACGCTCGAGGAACCGCCCGAGGGCGTCATGTTCATCCTGTTGGGCACCTCGGCCGACGTGATGCTGCCCACCATCGTGAGCCGCTGCCAGTGCGTACCGTTTCGGCTGGTTTCGCCCACTGTGGCTGCGCAGGCCGTGAGCCGCGCCACCGGTCAGGACCCTGCGCGTTGCCGCATGGCCGTCGCCGTGGCGGGAAGCCCCACGCGTGGCATCGAGTTCCTTAAGAGTGCCGAGCGCCAGGACGCCCGCCGTCAGATGGTCCGTGCCATCGACTCACTCATTGCCGCCGACGAGGCCGACGTGCTCAGTCGCGCCAAGTCGCTCATCGTCGCCGTTAAGGCTCCGCTCGCCGAGGTCAAGTCCACGCAGGAAAAGGTGCTCGAGCAAAACGCCGACTACCTGTCGCGTGGAGCATTGAAGCAGCTTGAGGACCGCAACAAGCGCGAACTCAACGCGCGCGAGCGTTCGGGTATCATGGAAGCGCTGGCGAGCGCGCGGACGCTCATGCGCGACGTGCTGCTGACGCTTCAGGATGAGGCGGCCGACGTCGTGAACGAGGATGTGCGCGACACGATCGGTCGGCTTGCCGCCGCGACCAATGTTGCGGGCGCCACCCGGGCGCTCGAGGCGGTCGCAACCGCCGAGCGCAACATCGCCAGAAACGTTACTCCCCAGCTGGCCATCGAGGTCATGCTGTTCGATATCAGGAAGGCACTGAAATGCCGTTAGTCGTACCCGTTAAGTTTACCTACGCCTCGCGCGACCTGTGGTTCGACCCGCAGGATCTGGATATCCTCGAGGCCGATTATGCCATTTGCTCCACCGAGCGCGGAACCGAGATCGGCCTGGTCACGGCCGATCCCTTCGAGGTGCCGCAAGATGAGATCGGCCAGCCGCTCAAGCCCGTGCTGCGCGTGGCGAGCGACATCGACCTGCAGCTTGCCGACGATCTGGCCATCCAGGGCGACGAGGCGATGGTCGATTTCCGCCGTCTGGTCAAAGAGCTCGACCTCGAGATGAAGCCGGTCGGCGTCGAGTACCTGTTTGGCGGCGAGAAGGCCGTGTTCTACTTTGCGGCCGAGGAACGCGTCGATTTTCGTCAGCTCGTCAAGGACCTGTCCTCGACGCTGCACATTCGCGTCGACATGCGCCAGATTGGCGTGCGCGACGAGACCCGCCTGGTGGGCGGCTATGCCCAGTGCGGACAGGAGCTCTGCTGCACGCGCTTTGGCGGACAGTTTGAGCCCGTCTCGATTCGCATGGCAAAAGAGCAGGACCTGCCGCTCAACTCGTCCAAGATCAGCGGCGTTTGCGGCCGCCTGATGTGCTGCCTGCGCTATGAGTTCGAGGCGTACAAGGACTTTAAGAGCCGCGCGCCCAAAAAGAAGACGCTCATCGATACGCCGCTTGGCAAGGCGCGTATTCAGGAATATGACACGCCGCGTGAGCAGCTGGTGCTGCGCCTGGAGAACGGCAAGGTCTTTAAGGTCAACCTGGCCGATATGACGTGCTCGGAGGGCTGCAAAAAGACGGCCGCCGAACAGGGCTGCAACTGCCGCCCCGACTGTGTGACGCGCGATGTGCTCGAGCGCATCGAGTCGCCCGAGATGCGCCTGGCGCTCATGGAACTCGATCGCGAGAACGGCGTTGACGTGGGCGATGGCCTGTCGAGTGCCGATCGTCTGGCCGGCACATCGATGCCCAAGCGCCGTCGTCGCGATGCCGAATCCGATGCTCGCACCGCTCAGGGCCAGGGCGAGGGCCGTGGCCGTGGAAAGGGCCGCGGCAAGGCCGAGGCACCCGAGGCCGAGGAGGCAGCTGGTGGCCGTCGCCGCCGCAAGCGCGCGGCGTCCGTCGACAATGGCGAGGCCGCGGGTAAGAACGCTTCCCGCGAGCGCGAGGCTCAGCAGCCCCAGCAGCAAAACCGCGGCGGTGGCATGAACCCCACGCGCCGTCGTCGCCGTCACCTGTCGAGCGAGGAGCGCGAGGACGCCTTCCGCGCCGCAGCCGCTCGCGAGGCCGGTGCCGCTCCCAAGGGTGGCTCGGGTTCCGACGCGCCTGCCGACAAGGCTGGCAAGCCGCGTGGCGAGGAGGAGCGCGCGTCACGTCCGCGTCGTCGCCATTCCTCGGGCGCGCAGCAGAAGCCCTCGGTTCCTTCTGTGGCCGATCAGGTTTCGGATGGCGAAGTCAAGGTCACGCGCCGTCGCCCCGGCGATGGCGGAGGAGCTGCCGCCAAGGCTTCGCACGGCGGCGCTCGCGAGGAGTGCGAACCGCGTGAGAATCGCGGTGGCGAGGGCTCGACCGACCAGGGTCAAAAGCGTCGCCGCCGCCGTCGCTCCCGCAAGCCGCGCCAGGACGGTGGCGAAGGCTCGACCCACACCTCGTCCGCACCGCAACCGCCTACCGGCGAATAGCGCCCGTAAACGGATGCAACCTGTCTGACCCCAGCACCTCTGGGTATCATGGCTCTACACCAGCAACCCTCCCTTCGCCTTCGCGTAGGGAGGGTTGTGTCATGAAGAGACATTTGAACGTGCTGACTCGCTTGCGGGGTGCAGGTGTCCTACCGTTTGCGGACGAATTGCTACCGCTTGCCGAGCGCGCGACATACGAGGCGCTCGAGGTGTTGTCGCCCACGCGATGCGCCGGCTGCGAGCGCTCCGGTGCGCTGATCTGCCAGGATTGTCTGGCATCGCTCGCGCTCATCGACCCGTGCCATAGCTGCATCCGATGTGGTGCCCCGTTTGGGGATTTGCTGTGTACCGAGTGCTCGGTCGAGGGTGCGTCTTCGGCAATGGCCGAGGCGCTCGATCGCTGTCTGGCGTGTGCCGTCTACGCACATCCGCTGCCGCGCATCATCAAGGCGTACAAGGATGCGGGCGAGCGCCGTCTGGCACCGTATCTGGCGGAGCTACTCTACGACACCGCCTTGCATGCCCAGGTGGCAGCCCCCGATCGCTACGGCAGTGTGCTGTCCGGCGCCGACGCGGTGGTATTTGTGCCCGCGACTGCGGCAGCGTTTCGGCGGCGTGGATTCGACCATATGGAAGCAATCGCGCGCTCGTTTTGCGATCTTTCGGGTGTCCCGTTGCTGGACGCCCTGGTCAAATACGGTCATGGTGACCAGCGAGAGCTCGGCCGCGATGAGCGCCGGGAGCATGCCCGGGGCATGTACGAGACGGTCGAGGATGTGCGCGGCCGCCGTCTGCTGCTCATCGATGATGTCATTACCACGGGCGCGACCATGGCAGCAGCCTCGGCGGAGCTCAAGCGTGCCGGCGCCGCAGCAGTCGATGGCCTCGCTATCGCACGCGTTTGGTAGGGGGTGGTTTTGTGGCAGTGAAGATAGCGCGGCGCATCGAGCCGACAAGCGAGCAACTGGCGGCCTCCGTAGTCCTGACCGGTGCCTCGGCGCTGCGCATGATGCGCGCCGAGCGCCGACAAATGGGTTACATCAGCTGGAGAGACCTCGATCCCGATGAAGAGCGCCGTGTGCTGCATACATCGTCTCCCTCGGCCGAGGACATTTATCTTCCCGATTTGGTGCGGATCGGGGCCGTGAGTGGCGAGGTCCAAGAAGACTTGTGCCTGCTGGTGGGGTCGGCGAAGCAGCGTCGCCGCATGCCTGGTGCAAGCTGGTCCGTTTGTTCTACAGACCTGCCGGACGCCTCGATTTTGGAGGTGGAGCCGGGAGTGTACAGCTTGTCTCCCGAGGCCCTCTGTGCCGCCGTTGCGCGCGAAGTCGGCTGTATCCAGGCATTTGCCCTGGCCCAGGAGCTGTGCTCCAAGATTTCGCTGAGCGATCGCGGGCAGTATCTGCCCCCTTACAGCTCGCCTACCGTGAACAGGCTTGCAAAGGATAAGGACCAGCCGTCAGATGTGGGCTACTTTGAGGTCGAGCCAGTGCTGACGCCCGATCGCCTGGCAGATTACCTTGCGGCATGCAAGGGGAGCGCGGCCAAGCAGCTGCGGCGGCTGTGCCCCTTTCTGTCGGAAAACCTGCGCTCACCCATGGAATGCATCATGCTTGCCATGTTTTCGCTTCCGTTTTCTTATGGCGGATTTGCCTGCGGTCCCTTTAAGACCGACCACAAGATCGAGTTCAACGACCGTGCGCAGGCGATCTCGGGGATGCCGTATGCGGTTTGCGATGCCTATCAGGAAGCAGCTCGGTTTGACCTGGAATACAACGGTGAGCAGGGCCATTCGTCTCGCGGCGGGCGCATTCACGATGAAAAACGCAATACGGGTTTGGCGTCCATGGGAATCGAGGTCGCGACGGTCAACAACGAAATGCTCTGCGACATGGAAGCGATGGAAGCGCTCGCATGACGCATCCACCAACGTATGGGTAAGCGATATCGCAACCGTGTTGACGCTTGCAGAAAGAAACAAGAGGCGCTATTTAACACGCTGCGGGCGTGTTTTGGGCTTAAACCCGCCTAGCAATGCTCTGAAACAGGGGGTTGAATACATGCTCTGGCCAAAATATAGCAAATATGAGTACTGCTACAAATTCGGTAACAGCAAAATCAGGGATTTTGGGACTAGAAGATGGCGTAAATCAGAAAGATATTAAACAAATGTGGAATACCCTGGCATCAATCTGACGTTATAGAGAGTGAAAACTGTTTGCAGAGCCAAAAATTCCTGCCACTAATTTGATAACAGTACTCATATTTGCTATTTTTTGGCCACGCGCCCCAAGACGAGCGCGTCGGGGCTCTCCATGGGGAGCTACGGGCTCAATCAGAGCGCGTGCAGCCCGCCCCGACCTGCGAAATCTGTGCTCGCGATGCGAATAACGTCCCTAACCTTAAACTATAGCTTGAACTTAGCTATAATGCGCTACGTTCCTGCCAGGCTGTGGTTGCGGACGGACGAAATGCCCATCCTAGTCCAAGACAGACGCGGTCAAAGGGATCCACGTAAGCGACCGCGTGCGCGCGGCGCGATCATGGCGCGTCCTAGATGTAAGCCGCACCGTCCGTTCTACTTTCTTTGGGGCAATACCGCCTCGCGGGCGAGCGGGCCAGTCGTGAAGGTGGCTGCGGCCTCCCGAGCAAACGCCCCGGTGCGCAAGTGTGGGGTCAAATACCAGGTCAGCTGGTGGGAACAACCCGATATTCCGTGCGGGGCACGGATCGTATACGACACAGAAGGCAGGGTAGTGGACATGGTGAGGGGCAGCTTGATGCATGCGGCTCGGTTAGGTGCTGGGGCCGCGGCGGTCATTGCCGTTTTGGGCCTGAGCGGATGCGCGTTCAATCCACTGTCCACGTTCACGACGCCCACGATCGACCAGATCGAGCGTGAGACCGTTACCCCCACGGTATCGGACGATGCCCTGGTCACGCCGGGAACCCTGACGGTCGCCCTCGATACTTCCGATGCACCGCAGGCCATGCAGGATGCCGACGGAAACCTCACGGGCTATGCGGTCGATGCCGCTCGTGCCCTCGCATGCCGCATGGGTCTCAAGGTCGCCTTTGTCGATGCGTCCTCGGCCGATTCCGCGCTCAGCGATAAAAAGGCGGACATCTTCATTGGCGACATCAAGTCTGCGGGCGGCGACATCAGCTCGCTTGGCACCTGTCTGTACGATGCCGCCGCCGTATTCGGCAAGAGCAGTGACGGCGAGTCGCTGAGCGTTTCCACCGAAACGCTTAACACCGCTACCCTGGGCGTTCAGACCTCCTCGGCCTCGCAGGAGGCGCTCGCCAAGCAAAGCATCACCGCCAACCAAAAGACCTTCTCCAACATCAATGAGTGCTTTGAGGCGCTCGAGTCGGGCGAGGTCGATTACGTGATCTGTGATTCCACGGCTGGTGGCTACCTCGCGCGTCTGATGAGCCAGATCTCCTATGTCGGTACGCTCGAGGCGCCCTCCACGCTTGGCGTCGCAGGCCTAAGCTCTAACGATGAGCTGTGCCGTGCCGCGAGCGATGCCCTCGATGGCATCACGGTCGATGGCACGCTCGAGGCAGTCCACTGCGTCTGGTACGGACAGATGCCCTATGACCTTACCGCCAAGACCGTTTCGGGGGCCAATGTGCAGGCATCCGACTCCACGTCCAACGAGACCGAGTCCTCCGATGACGACGCCTCTGATAACAACGGCGACAGCCCGTCGTCTAGCCAGGAGGGCACCATCACCGACGATGACATCAACAAGCTCAATAGCTAGTTATTGGTAGGGGTGGCGCCTGCCATACATTGAACGAGGCACTTCTTCACGGTTTCAACACGCATAGCCGGGTCTCCCTAATAGGGGAGCCCGGCTTTTCTATTTTGGTAAAAACGGCAGGTAAAAGCTGATTTCCAGGAGAAAAACTAGCTTTGCCGACGCCTTCCTATAGCGCACTTTGCCACGGAAAAGTGCGAGACTTCGGTATGCGGTATCAAGCAGTCGTTATTCGGGTCTTTGGGAAATCGCGTGATTAAATGCACGGCAATGGGTACATAGCCAGTACAGTAAGTCCCCGAGGCAGATTGGAGCCACGTATGGATATCAAGGTTTCTGGACGCAAGACGACGGTAACCGATGCTCTGCGTGCGCATGTGGATGAGAAAATCGGCGAGGCGCTCAAGGTTTTCGACATCGAGCCCATGACAGTCGACGTCGTGCTTCGTTATGAGAAGAACCCCTCGAACCCCAACCCGGCAATCGTCGAGGTCACGGCTCGTGCCCGCGGTTCGGTGATTCGCGTTGCCGAGCACGGCGCAGATATGTATGCTGCCATCGACCTCTCCGCCGATAAGGTCACCCGCCAGCTGCGCAAGTTCAAGACCAAGGTCGTGGACAACCGCCAGGGTGGTGCCAGTGCCGCGGATGTCGCGCCGGTCGAGCGCGTTGAGGATCTGGCCGACCTGCTGCTGCCCGAGGAGGACGACGACCTGCTCGTCCGCGAGAAGGTCATCGATGTCACCCCGATGACCGAGGAGCAGGCGCTGGTGCAGACCGATTTGCTGGGCCACGACTTCTACGTGTTCGAGAACGCGACGACCGGTCTCATCAATGTGGTGTATCACCGTAAGAATGGTGGATATGGCATCATCAAGCCCCGCATCGAAACACTTGACGAGTAAAATACGTTAACTTGCATGAGTTAACGGTTGGCGGCCATCCCATGCGGGTGGCCGCCTTTTTACGTAAGGAGTCGCTTTGATGGACAAGGCCGCATCCGCCGGTCATTCGAACCGTTGCCGCATCGTCGTCGATACCTGCTGCGACTTTAGCCCCGAGGTCGCCGCGAACCTCGATGTCGATATCTTGGGCTTCCCCTTTATCATCGATGGCGAGGAGCGCACGGACGATATCTGGTCGAGCATGAGCCCTAAGGAGTTCTACGACCGCATGCGCGCCGGCGCTCGTGTGTCTACCTCCGCCGTGTCGCTCGGTCGCTATATCGAGTTCTTTACCGAGTGCGCCAAAGAGGGTACGCCCACGGTCTACCTGTGCTTTACCTCGGCGCTGTCGTCGAGCTACAACTCCGCGTGCCAGGCGGCAGATGCCGTGCGCGCCGAGTATCCCAACTTTGAGCTCTACGTGGTCGACAACGCCCTGCCCTGCGCGACCGGCGCGCTCTTGGCGCTCGAGGCCGTGCGCCAGCGTTCGGCGGGACTGACCGCCAAACAGCTGGTCGATTGGGCAAACGAGGCAAAAACCTACGTGCACGGCTACTTTACGCTCGAGAGCTTCGACGCACTGGCTGCCGGCGGCCGCATTCCTCCCGCGGCGGCGCAGCTCACGGCAAAGCTCGACGTCAAGCCCGAGCTCTCCTACGACCTGGCCGGCTCGCTGTCGCTGATCGGCGTCAACCGCGGCCGCAAGAAGGCGCTCAAGTCCATCCTCAAGTCGTTCCGCGAGAACTACGTGCCCGATCGCACCATGCCCATCGCCATCATGACGGCCGATGCCGAAAAGGATGGTGACTGGCTCGAAGCCGCCATCCGCAAGGAGGAGGGTTGCGCCGACGTCACGATCATTCGCGGCTCCGTGGGTCCCACCATCGGCTCGCACGTGGGCCCCGGCATGGTGGGCTGCGCGTTTTGGGGTAAGAACCGCGCCGACAAGGCGTCGCTTTCCGACCGTATCGCCCGCCGCGTGCGCGGTCAGTAGGCAAGCGCTGCGTCCGTAATCGCCCTCGACTCACAGCCCAAACGCTGGCACCGAGTATTCAACCTGGTAACAACACCCAACCCAAAAGGAAAGGTTTCATGGCAAACAAGCTCTCCGTCGCATTCATTGGCACCGGAATCATGGGTGCCCCCATCGCCGGCCACATTCTGGACGCCGGCTATCCCGTCACGGTCAACAACCGCACCAAGTCCAAGGCGGCGGCGCTTATCGAGCGCGGCGCCGTCTGGGCAGATACGCCGGCCGATGCCGCGGCGAACGCCGATGTCGTCTTTACCATGGTGGGCTATCCCTCCGAGGTCGAGGAACTCTACCTGGCGGGCGACGGCCTGCTCGCGTGCACCAAGCCGGGTGCGGTCTTGATCGACCTCACCACGAGCTCGCCCGAGCTTGCCCGTGACATTGCCGAGGCCGCCCAGGTTTCTGGTCGCATGGCGTTTGACTGCCCCGTCACCGGCGGCGAGTCGGGCGCTATCGCCGGTACGCTCACGGCTATCGTGGGCGCTACCGAGAACGACATTGCCCCGGTCCGCGATATCCTTTCCACCTTTGCGGCAACCATCTGCTGCTTCGACGGCGCCGGCAAGGGCCAGGCTGCCAAGCTCGCCAACCAGGTGTCGCTGGGCGCCTGCATGGTCGGCATGGCCGATGCGCTGGCGTTTGCCGAGCTGAGCGGCCTCGATCTGGAGAAGACCCGTCAGATGATTCTGGGCGGTACCGGCAAGTCCGGCGCCATGGAGAGTCTGGCGCCCAAGGCGCTCGACGGCGATTACAAGCCCGGCTTTATGGTCGAGCACTTCATCAAGGACCTGCGCTTGGCGCTCGCCTATGCCGACGACCGCGAGCTTGCGCTGCCCGGCGCCGACGTGGCCTTTACGCTCTACGACATGCTCGATGCCATCGGTGGCGCCAAGCTGGGCACCCAGGCCATCACGGTGCTCTACAAGGAGGAGGCCGACGCCATCGCCGCCGGTCTTGACTGGTCGCAGTATCGTCCCGAGGAGCATGGTGCTCACGAGGAAGGCTGCGGTTGCGGCGAGCATGACGACGATCACGAGTGCGGTTGTGGCCACCACCATGGCGAGGACCACGAGTGCTGCGGCGGCCACGGTCATGACGACGGCCACGAGTGCTGCTGCGGCCACCATCACGGGGAGCAGCGCCTATGAGCTTGACGTTCGTGGTGCTTGCGCTGGTGCTCTTTCTCTTTGCGATCTACATCGGCTTTTTGTGCGGCCAGTGGGCGTGCGAAAAGCGCGTCATCACCAAGCGCGACTACTGGATTGCCAACTTTGCGGGAGCTGCGGCAGTCGTCCTGCTGACCTGGGTGTTCTCGCTGTTCCCGCTGGTGCAGTTTGCGCCGATCGGCTGGCTCGGCGGCTTTATCGCCGGTCTTAAGATGAGCTTTGGGGAGTCCGTCGGTCCGTGGCGCAAGCACGACGAGGTCTTTAACGTCAACAAGGCACACCGCGCCGCCGCCGACGCGGGAGATGCCGAGGAACGCCGCCGTGCGCGTCGTAATGGCGCTGCCGACCGACAGCTCATCTCGGTCACCGATGACAGCAAGGGTGCTGGCAAGCACGCTAAGAAATAGTAAAAAGAGGTAACTATGGCAGAAAACAAAGACGAACAGCTCACCGACGAGGAGCTGGCACAGCTTCAGCTGGCAGAGGAGAACGAGAATGCCGTCGACCGTCTGGTCCAGGAGCTCGGCTGCCCCACGCGCCGCATCCGCCAGTTTGCCGCCCGCGTGCTGCACCTGCTCGCCGAGCGCGATCCGCAGCGCGTCGTGCCCTGCGTCCCCGCGCTGATCGAGGCGCTCGACCGCCCCGAGGCTCAGACCCGCTGGGAGGCCCTCGATGCCCTGACGGCGCTTGCCACCACCTGTCCCGAGCAGCTGGGCGATGCCTTTGAGGGCGCCGAGACCGCACTGTTCGACGAGATTTCTTCCACGCTGCGCTATGCCGCCTTCCGCCTGCTGTGCGTGTGGGGCGCCACGAGCGTCGAGCGTTCGCGCGAGGCTTGGCCCATCCTGGACGAGGCCATTCAGTGCTACCACGGCGACCTCGAGTATCGCGACATGCTCGGTTGCCTGTACGAGTTTGGCCAGGGCGAGATCGACGCCGAGGTCGCCGAGAAGCTTGCGCTGCGCCTTAAGTTCGATGCCGAGAACGGCAAGGGCAGCTATCTCAAGGCCCGTTCGAGCGAGATTTGCGAAATGCTTGTTAAACGCTTTGACCTTGATCTCTCCAAAAAGAAGAAGCGTGCTAGCGTTAAAAAATCTGACGCCGCCGAAGACGAGGAGTAACAGATTATGGCGCACGATGTAGTCCTGATTCCCGGTGACGGTATCGGTCCCGAGATTACGCAGGCCATGCGCCGCGTGGTCGAGGCCGCCGGTGTCCAGATCAATTGGAACGTCCAGGAGGCCGGTGCCGGCGTTATGGACGAGTTTGGCACGCCGCTGCCCCAGCACGTGCTCGATGCGGTCGCCGAGACCAAGGTTGCCATCAAGGGCCCCATCACCACGCCGGTCGGTACGGGCTTCCGCAGCGTTAACGTGGCCCTGCGCAAGCATTTCGACCTGTACGCCTGTGTGCGCCCCTGCCTGTCGCAGCCGGGCGACGGCTCGCGCTTCCGCGATGTCGACCTGGTCATCGTGCGCGAGAACACCGAGGACCTCTACGCCGGCATCGAGTTCGATGAGGGCGCTGCCGAGGTCGAGGAGCTCTCTCAGCTGGTCGAGCGCTCGGGTCAGAAGACATTCGCCGCTGATTCCGCTATCTCAATCAAGCCGATCTCTATCGCCAAGAGCCGCCGCATTGTGGAGTACGCCTTTGAGTACGCCCGCCGCTGCGGCCGTAAAAAGGTGACGGCCGTGCATAAGGCCAACATCATGAAGGCGACCGACGGCCTGTTCCTGCGCGTGGCGCGTGAGGTGGCCGCCAGCTATCCCGACATCGAGTTCAACGACAAGATTGTCGACGCCACCTGCATGGGCCTGGTCCAGAACCCCAACGACTTCGATGTCCTGGTGCTGCCCAACCTGTACGGCGACATCGTGAGCGACCTGTGCGCCGGCCTGGTGGGCGGTCTGGGCATGGCCCCCGGCTCCAACATCGGTGCCGACTGCGCCATCTTTGAGGCAACGCACGGCTCCGCGCCCGATATCGCTGGCCAGGATATCGCCAACCCCACGGCCGAGATCCTCTCTGCGGCTATGATGCTCGATCACCTGGGCGAGAACGACGCTGCCAATCGCATTCGCGCCGCCGTATCTGCCACGCTCGACGAGGGCGAGCAGGTTACCGGTGACGTGCGTCGTGCCCAGACCGGCTCCGTTGAGGGCGCTGTGGGCACGCAGGCCTTTGCCGATGCCGTTATCGCTCACCTGGCCTAAGGCATGCACACTGCAAACGCCTAAATAGTACTTAAGTGTTTGCGTATAACCTGAGAATCAATACGCCCGGCGCTCTGTCGGGCGTATTCTATTGAGGACTATGTTTCCTAACAAGGAGTAACTGATATGGGTCTGATTCAGAAGAAGGACGAGAAGGACGAGATCGACGGCATCCAGATCATCGAGCGCGGCGAAGGCCCCGACGGTGATGAGGACGAGAAGATCGATCTGGTCGCCGGTACGTCTGCCGAACATATTGCCGCCGGCACGACGGTCGAGGAGGAGGACGCCCGACTGGAGGCTCAGATTGCCGCGGATGCCGCTGACGAGAATCTGATGCCCGAGGCCCAGGATGAGGACGACGATATCCTGGGTTCCGGTGAAGACGACCATGCATCCAAGCATAAGAAGACGATGATTGCCGCCTTCGTGGTTGCCGTCGTGATCGCTGCCGTGGTTGGCTTCTTTATTGGCAATGGCGGCTTTGGCGGCAAGGGTGTCGGCTCGTCGACCCTGACCGAGGATCAGCTCGATTCGACCGTGGCAAGCTATAGCTACAACGGCAAGAAGAGCGACATCACTGCGCGCGAGGCCATCGAGAGCCAGTACAGCCTTGATACCGTCAAGGATAGCGATGGCAACTACACCGCTCCTTCTGCCGACGTCATCCTGTCCTACGTGCGCAACAAGATCCTGCTCGACGCTGCCGAGGACGAGGGCATCACCGTCTCTTCTAAGGAGATGAAGAAGTACGCCGAGGATTCCATCGGCACTTCGGACTACAAGACCATGGCCAAGCAGTATGGCGTGTCCAAGGACCAGGCCAAGCAGATCGTCCGTCAGTCCGCGACGCTGCAGAAGCTCTACAAGAAGAAGGTCGGCGACAGCTCCGCAAGCATGCCGACCGCCCCGACCGAGCCTGCTGACGGCAACGAGGAGACCGCGAGCAAGGACTACGCCGACTACATCATCAACCTTGCCGGCGATGAGTGGGATAGCTCAAAGGGCACTTGGAAGGATGCCGACAGCACCTATGCCAAGGCCTTTGCCGACGATGCCTTTACGGCCGATAGCGCCACCTACAAGCAGGCCATGACCGCCTATTACACTGCCTACCAGCAGTATTCCTCGCAGGCTTCGAGCGCCAGCTCCAAGTGGACCGAGTATGCTAATGGCCTCTACGCTAAGGCCAACATCAGCATCTACGGCCTGTTTGCGTAAGGTTCGCCTGAGCTTCCGAGTGCGTAGCCGAAATAACTGAATAAGCCCGCTAGAACGGATACCGTTTTAGCGGGCTTTTTGCGTTGAAGAAGAGATTGGTGAAAAAAGAGGGATTATATTCAGCTTTTCGGACGTTTTATTCATATGTTCCGCTTCGCCATCACCAAATTCAACCTCATGACCCCTGGTCGCGAGGATATGGATGTCGAGGAGACCTCCGCCCTCTCCGCTGCTGGCGACGACAAGTTCGCCGCTGTGGCCGCTGCCGTTCTCGCTGCCGTCGGTGGCAAGGAGAAGGGCAAGACCGTTGACTGCTGCGCTACTGCCTGCGCTTCGAGCTCGGCGATTCCGCTCTGGTCGACGAGGCTGCCTGCAAGAAGGCTGGCGCTCTGGATGTCATGAAGATTGGCAAGGGTGCTACCCAGGTCATCATCGGCGCGGACCCAAGCTGTTGCCGGGGAGCTCAAGAAGCTTCTCTAAGACTTAAAGACGTATGTATCTTGCAAAGTGTCGTCCCGCTCCGCGGGGGTGGCCCTTTTTGCTACATCGATACTTGATGCAGCGGTGTGATTGGTATTACAGCGCACAAGCTATCAACTGGCAAACAATATTGAAATGTGCGGTTTGACCTGCTGTTATTCCATTAAAACTGATATAGTACGTGGTGTCTGGTTACAACCAATTTCGAGTTATTTATCCGGCAGGTATCATTATGGCAATGGGAGCGCGCAAACAACCTCTGTACGATCAGCTCGTCGATTTGCTGACCGATAAAATCGATCACGAACTTCGACCCGGCGACTATTTGCCGTCCGAGCGTGACTTGTCGGAGCGCTACGGGCTCTCGCGTACGACTGTTCGCCTTGCCCTGCAGGAGCTTGAGCGCCTGGGCTTGGTGGTTCGTCAGCGTGGCCGTGGAACCATGATAAGCGACCGCTCTCTGCAGACGGCAAACCTCACGCAAACCTATAGCTTTACCGAGCAGATGAAGGCGATCGGCCGTGTGCCCAAGACGACGATTCTTGAGTTTACCGAGGTCGAGGCTGACAAGAATATTGCCGCAGAGATGAACGCGCGTCTGGGCGAGCGTCTGTACAAGATCAAGCGCCTGCGTATTGCCGATGGTGTGCCGCTGATGATTGAGTGCACGTATTTGCCGAGCCGCAAATTCTTTGCGCTTAAGCGCCCCATGATCGAGAACAAATCTCTATATGACATGATTGAGCAGGGCTATCACGAGAAAGTTCGCCTGGCCGAGGAAGAATTCTACGCGAGTATCGCACGCCATTCCGACGCTCGTCTACTCGAGATTGCCGAAGGCGCACCGGTCCTGGATTTGATTCGTACCACATATGACATGAACAACGAGGTTATCGAGTATACGCGTTCGGTTGCGCGCGCCGACCAGTTTAAGTACAAGGTCTACCACAACCGAGCTGTCTAACGGTATTGGGTATAAACGGCTTGGCGTGTTTTGCGGCGGGTGCAAAATGAGCCAAGCGGTAGAAGGCAACGAACAATCGCTCGAATTAACAATGAGGTGGTTTTTGATTCGCCCTAAAACACACTGCGGGTGCGGGAGCATAGATGAGCACGTACGCAATTAAGGCTGACAAGTTCTTCTTGCCGGCGGGCCCGCAGCTGGGCGGCTATCTTATGGTCGAGGATGGCGTCTTTGGCGCCTGGCAGGCCGACGAGCCCTCTTGCGAGATTAAGGACTACACGGGATCGTGGATCGCGCCGGGCATGGTCGATACTCACATCCATGGTTTCTACAACCACTCAACTACCGATAACGATCCCGAGGGCATCGATATCAGCTCGACCGAGCTCGCCCGTCGCGGCACCACCAGCTGGCTGCCCACGACGTTCACCGATGGCGTCGAGCAGATCAAGGACGCCTGCGCCGCCATCGCCCAGGCCGACGAGGGCCGCGGCGCCAGAAGGCGTGTGGACACGGTTTTTCTCGGTGCAAAAGGACTATCGACATCATTCATACCGCAACGCCGCGTCAATGGATTCTGATCATGGTGGCCTCAGCCGCCGATGCACTCGCGCTGGTTGGGGGCGGCGTGTCGATCGCCAAGGTCAGCATCGGCCATATGCGGGCGGGGGAGGGCAGGCGTCCCGCAACGCCCACGGTCGCCATAGGCGATGCGGACATCGCCGCTCTCAGAGAGCGGCAAGCGCTTGGTGTGAAAATGGAAGTTCGCAATCTACCCAGTGACGGACCCGACTCCATGAATGCTCCGCTGTTTTAACGAGTCGTCGAACGCGGCGAATCGGCCGTAAGAAAGTCAGGTTCGATTCTGGATATTTTCAGGCTTGGAAATAGGAAGGCAACAGATCTCTATTGCTCATGTAGGTGAATCCAAAGTAGATAAGCATTTGAAGAAATGCGATTAAACATAACGTAACTAGTAGGAAATAGTGGATAGGTGGTACATACCACCTTTCAAATATAGAATCGTTAGGAATCTATAATTAAACAGTGGTCTAACATGTAGTTTAATTTTCTTTATTAAAGCCGTTCATCGTCATTTCGCTACCGTTTACGGACCACTTCAGATTCTGTCTACATAATTGCGTTAATGCGTCCATAATAGGCAAGGCGTTTAGCCGAGGGCCGAGGAACCGGCATCGGCGTCGTAGAGCACGAAGATCGGGAGTAGCATGCATTCGTTTAAGATCACCAATCAATTCCTACTTGATGATGAGCCGTTCACCATCTTGTCGGGGGCGATTCACTATATGCGTGTTCATCCGAGCGACTGGCACCACTCGCTCTATAACCTTAAGGCTCTTGGGTTTAATACGGTCGAAACGTATGTACCGTGGAATCTTCATGAGCCAAAGCCTGGCGTCTTCGATTTTTCTGGATCAATCGATTTGGCGGCATTTCTTGATGAGGCAGCATCGCTCGGTCTGTATGCAATTGTTCGGCCCTCTCCGTTTATTTGTGCAGAATGGGAATTTGGCGGCATGCCAGCATGGCTGCTGCGCGAACATGATATGAGGCCGCGTAGCAGCGACCCCAAGTTTCTTGCTCACGTTGCGCATTACTACGACCATCTCATGCCGATACTCGTCTCGCGTCAGATTGACAAGGGCGGAAATATCATCATGATGCAGGTTGAAAACGAGTATGGATCATATTGCGAGGATAAGGACTATCTTCGCGCGATTCGTCGCCTTATGGTCGAGCGTGGGGTTTCCGTGCCCCTTTGTACTTCCGATGGCCCGTGGCGTGGGTGCCTTCGTGCCGGTACGCTCATTGACGATGATGTGTTGTGCACCGGCAACTTTGGTTCTCATGCAAAGGAGAACTTTGAGGCTCTTTCTGCTTTTCACAAGGAGCATGGAAAACAATGGCCTCTTATGTGCATGGAGTTGTGGGACGGCTGGTTCAATCGCTATGGGGAGAACGTCATCAGACGCGATCCCGAAGATCTTGCCTCTTGCGTTCGCGAGGTGCTCGAGCTTGGAGGATCTTTAAACCTCTACATGTTTCATGGAGGCACCAACTTTGGATTTATGAACGGATGTTCTGCACGCCATACGCATGACCTGCACCAGGTGACATCATATGACTACGATGCTCCATTGGACGAACAGGGCAACCCGACCGAGAAATACTTCGCAATTCAAAGGACAGTTCACGAGCTGTATCCCGATATCGCGCAAAGCAAGCCGTTAACAAAAAAGGCGTTTTCCATGCCCGATATTTCGGTGAGTGAGCGCGTAAGTCTCTTTAATGTGCTCGATATTCTTTCGGAGCCGATTGAAGCCCAATATCCTATGCCCATGGAAGAGATGGGTCAGTCGTATGGATATACGTTATATACCACGACTGTCGAGCGTGACCGTGCAGATGAAGAGCGTATTCGGGTTATTGACGCCCGCGACCGCGCTCAGGTGTTTGTGAACGGTGACAAAGTGGCGACGCAGTATCAGGAGCACATTGGGGAAGACATACACTGCGTTCTTCCCTGTGAACAAAACCGCCTGGATGTTCTGACCGAGGATATGGGTCGCGTCAATTATGGTCACAAATTGCTCGCTGATACGCAGCATAAGGGCATTAGGACAGGAGTTTGCGTTGATCTTCACTTTGTTACCGGTTGGGAGATGCGTTGTCTGCCACTCGATAACATCGATAATCTTGATTATTCCGCCGGCTGGGTAGAGGGGCAACCTTCCTTTTATCGCGCAAAGTTTGATGTATCTGAGCCGGCTGATACCTTTATCGACACTACGGGTTTTGGAAAGGGTGTGGCATTCGTAAACGGAACGAATGTCGGACGTTTTTGGGATAAGGGTCCCATCATGACGCTCTATGTTCCGCACGGTTTATTACACCCTGGTACCAATGAACTCGTTATGTTCGAAACAGAGGGCGTGTATGATGCGAAAATCTCCCTTCGCTCTGAGCCCGTTATCCGTACACTTGAACAAGAAGGAGTTGAGTAGAAATGATTGTAGGCGCACGAATCGACTTTCGCTTGATTCACGGACAGGTGGCAAACCTCTGGTCTAACGCCCGTCAGGTAAGCCGCTTCATGGTAGTTGACGACGAGGTATCGCAAGATGCTACCCAAAAGCAGGTTCTTCGCATGGCTTGCCCGGCAACTGTGAAGTTGTCCGTGCTTCCTGTCGACAAGGCCGCTGCCAACATCACTGCTGGCAAATATGATGCGCAACGTCTCTTCATTGTTGCGAAAAAGCCTGAGGTCTACGTTCGACTTTTGGAACAAGGTGTTAAGCTTGAGCAGCTCATCGTCGGTAATATGACGACAATGGAGCCGGTCAAGAAGCTAAATCGCAACATTAGTTGCGACCAGGGGGACCTTGACGCATTTGCCAAACTCAAGGCCGATAATCTTCCTATTGTCATTCAGCTGACGCCGCAGGATAACCCAGAGGCTCTCACGCTCTAGTCGAATTAACGCTAGGCCGTGAAGGGGGATGCACGGTTTATATAAGCGTATTGGTATTGTAGAAACTGTTACACCTTAAATAAGGAGTTTACCATGATTGCTTGGTGGCAGATTCTTCTGTTAACCCTGTATGCGGGTTATCAGATTATGGATGAGCTGAACTGGTACACCTGTGCCGGCTCAGCCGTCTTCTCCGGTATGATTACCGGTTTGATTATGGGTGACCTGCAGACTGGCCTGTTTATCGGCGGCAGCATGCAGCTCACCGTCCTGGGCGTTGGTACCTTTGGCGGCGCCTCTCGTATCGATGCCAACTCCGGCACTCTGGTCGCCACTGCCTTTGCCGTGGGTGCGGGCATGAATCCCGAGACGGCTCTTGCCGCCATCGGCGTACCTGTCGCTGCCATTCTCGTTTACACCGATATCGCCGGCCGTTTCGCCAACACGTTCTTCGGTCACATGTGCGATGCCGATATCGAGAAGATGAACTGGGGCGCCTACAACGTACACTACTTGCTCGGTGCCGTTTCCTGGATGTTGTCCCGCATGATTCCGGTCTTCCTGGCTCTCGCATTTGGCCAGGGCTTGGTCGAGGGCATCACCACCGCCCTTAACGGCGACTGGAAGTGGCTGGGTGACGGTCTGTCTGTTGCTGGCGGTGCCTTGCCCGCCGTTGGCTTCGCCATCCTGCTCCGTTACCTGCCGGTCAAAAAGCACGTCGCCTACCTGCTGCTCGGCTTTGTAGTCGCCGCCCTGTTTGGTACGGCCTTCACGAGCATCATGAACCTCAACGCCAACATCGTCGCTGTGAACGGTGCGCTTGGTAAGGGCGCCGTGGATATGGTCGGTATGTTCAATAACATGTCGATGCTGGCGATCGCTATTATTGGCTTTGCTCTGTCTTTGCTGTACTACAAGAACAACCAGCGTCCCGTCGCTGCTGCTGGCGCTGCGGAGGGAGACGACGACGATGAGCTCTAATGAGAAACTCGCCAATGGCACCACTGGCTACAAGATTACCAAGGACGACCTTGCGCAGATCAACCGTCGTAACCTGCTTGGTTTCCAGGATGGTTGGAACTACGAGCGCATGCAACACTCTGGTTATCTCTGGATTATCCTGCCCACGCTGCGCAAGCTGTACGGTGACGGCACGCCGGAGCTAAAGGAAGCCTGCCGCGCCCAGTGCGCACCGTTCTTCAACACCTCAAACTTCCTCAACACGATCATCACCGGTATCGATTTGGCGATCGAGGAAGAGGAGGGCATTGAGGGCCTCGAGGCTGTTGCCGGTCTCAAGACTGGTCTCATGGGACCGCTGGCTTCCATCGGCGATTCCATCTTCGGTTCGCTGCTCCCGACCATTTTCGGCGCTCTGGCTGCCAATATGGCCATGAACGGCAACCCCTTGGGTATCTTCATCTGGGTCGCCGTTAACATCCTTGTTGACTGGTTCCGCTGCAAGCAGACTCACATGGCCTATGAGCAGGGTATGAAGCTCGTCACCACCATGAGCGACCGCCTGAACGCGTTGACCGACGCGGCCTCCGTAATGGGTGTCTTTATGGTCGGTGCCCTGGTCGCAACCAATGTCGGTATCGTTATTGCGGCGAAGCCTGTTATCGGCGGCGTTACCGTTGACTTGCAGAACATCTGCAATATGATTTGCCCCAAGCTGGTTCCTGCCGCACTCGTCGGCTTCGTATACTGGCTCCTCGGTAAGAAGGGCATGACCTCGACGAAGGCCATCTTTATCGTCTTGGTTCTGTCCATTGCCTTGGGTGCATTCGGTATCATTTGCAAGGGCTAAATACCCCATATTGTCACGGCATTTGAGCCTCAATTGAGACGTGGCGCACACCTCCAAGGCGACTTTATCGCCATATCCCCTGGAGTGTGCGCCTCTTTTGTTTTGTCGGACACCGCTGTTCATAGGCGGTTATGCAGTCATCGTGTTCGATTAATTCCTTAAGGCTGCCTTGAAGGGAATATAGTGCAATGCCATTTTGGATCGTCCTGTTCATTTGTGTTGTCGTGGCTTATTTCGCCGTGACCGAAGGAGCGAAAAAATACTTCGATATGAAATTGCAGGTATTGTTTAACTTGGGCTTATACCAAGATTGCATAGACCTGCTCGATCGCAAACTTGCGCGCATAGTAATGTCTACGTATAAGCAGTATTACCTGCGTTTCACGATCTATGAAGCTGCTGATATGGACGCATATGCAGATCGAATGCTTGACCACTTGCTGGAGATGCCGTGCAGCGACAAACAACGTCGACAGCTTGCGGTTCGCGCCTTTAATTTCTATATCAAGATGGGTGACCGCAAGCGGGCGGCGTCCATGTTGGAAGAGATGCGCCCCATCGTGTCGAAGGGCATTTTGGCGGACAGTCAATTAACCTACGACATAGTCTTTTGCCGTCGGCATGATAAGATCGATGAGATGGAAGCTATGCTGGATACGAACGACCTTGGGTTACGCGGAAAGCTCTATCTGCTGCTTTCATATCAATATGAGAGCAGCGGGAACAAGGGCGAAGCACGTAGATATCGCAACCTTGAAAAGCAGCTTAGAGACGCTCACAGACCTCCCACGATAAAACAAAATACTCACTAAACTTTAATGATGCAGTGGTCGTAAGAGCCCTTTTGAGGGGTTCTATGGCTAGAGAAAGCGAACGGTAGAAAGGTAGATAGAATGATTGGATTTGTACTAACTGGTCACGGTCAGTTTGCACCTGGTTTGAAAAGCGCTGTGGATATGGTCGCCGGCGAACAGCCTAATTTTGAGGTAGTTCCTTTTGCGGGCTCGGAGGCGGTTACTTTTGGTGATGATTTGCGAACCTGCATTGCCAAGATGCGTCAAGCTTGTGATGGCGTATTGGTGTTTGTTGATTTGCTTGGCGGTACTCCGTTCAATCAAGCTATCCCAATGACGACTGAGCTCGATAACGTGACCGTTGTCACCGGAACAAATCTACCTATGTTGGTGGAGCTCGTTATGACGCGTGCGTTTGGAGACCCAACGCTTGATGAACTTGCCGAACGCGCACGGGTCGTTGGTCGTGAGGGAGTCGATCTCAAGAAACTCGAGAGTGCTGACATTGATGAAGACGATGAGATGTAGTGTCGCTATTAGCCCATTTATTGGACATGTTGGTGCGTTACCTGAAGGCTGAAGTATTGGTCAATTGCTCATTACGTGGAGAATATCATGACGTGCACGAGGCACAGACAACCGCTATATGACCAGCTCGTAGATATTCTGATCGAAAAAATTGATCATGAATATCAGCCAGGTGATTTGATTCCGTCCGAACGTGAGCTTGCCGAACGTTTCGGGCTTTCGCGGTCGACTGTCCGGCTTGCAATTCAGGAACTTGAGTATCTTGGTCGGATTGTGCGAAAACAAGGTCGCGGTACGTTTGTTGCCGATCGACTAGCTCAAGCAACAAATCTTACCCAATCGTACAGTTTTACTGAACAGATGAAAGCGATGGGCCGGCTGCCAGAAACAACCATCTTAGAGTTCTGTGAAATGGAAGCAGATAAAACGCTCTCGATGCAAATGGGGATTCATTTGGGTGAAAAGGTATTAAAACTCAAACGTTTACGAATGGCAGATGGTATACCTATGATGGTTGAGCGTAGCTATCTTCCAGCAAGGCTCTTTATTTCACTCAAGCGTCCTCTACTCGAACAAAAGCCCCTTTACGATGTTATTGAGCAGGATTATCAGCAGAAAATTCGAGTGGCGGATGAGGAGTTCTCTGCGGGTATAGCACGTCCATGTGACGCTCGGCTTCTAGGTATTGGTGAGGGTGCGCCAGTTCTGGACATAGTCCGAACTACTCACAACACCCAAAATGATGTTGTCGAGTTCACGCTTTCGGTGGCTCGTGCCGACAAGTTCAAGTACAGAATCTCTCACTATCGAGATACTTTGTGATCGGATACGAGTGCCAACGAAAGAAAAACAGCCTATGACTACTACTCGATTTGACTTTTCAGGTTGAGTCTTTGTATATCAGACGCTTTAGTAAATAAAGAGGTATTAGAAATGTTCAAGAAGAATGTCGAGGAGCTCACCGAGCTCGGCGCCCAGATCACCACGGCCGAGATTGCCCAGCAGCCCGAGCTTTGGCGTGATACGCTCAACATCTATCGCGAGAACAAGGAGGCCATCGAGGCCTTCCTGGCCGAGGCTCGCGCTATGGGCGAGGGTCGTCTGTCTGTTGTCTTTACCGGTGCCGGTACGTCCGACTATGTGGGTGATACCTGCGCTCCGTACCTGCGCCATGCTGGCAACACCGATCTCTATGACTTTAAGCCCATCGCTACGACTGATATCGTGAGCGCTCCGCGTGACTTCCTGCGCGCCGAGGATCCCACGCTCGTGGTCTCCTTTGCCCGTTCTGGCAACAGCCCCGAGAGCCTTGCCGCCGTCGCCGTTGCCAAGGAGCTTGTCCATAACGTCAAGTTCCTCAACATCACCTGCGCTCCCGAGGGCAAGCTCGCCGTCGAGTCTGCCGATGACCCCAACGCGCTGACGCTGCTCATTCCGCGTGCCAACGACAAGGGCTTCGCCATGACCGGTTCTTATTCCTGCATGACTTTGCTCTCCACCCTTATTTTTGACACTGCCTCTGACGAGCAGAAGGCTGAATGGGTCGAGACCATCGCCAAGATGGGCGAGGAGGTTATCGCTCGCGAGTCCGAGGTCGCCGATTACCTGGCTGGCGACTTCAACCGCGTGACCTACTTGGGTTCTGGCTCCTTCGGTGGCCTTGCCCAGGAGAGCCAGCTCAAGATCCTCGAGCTCGCTCACGGCCTGGTTGCCACTTCTTACGACACTTCCATGGGCTATCGTCACGGACCCAAGTCCTTCGTCGACGACAAGACCCTCGTCTTCGTGTTCGTCAACAACGACGCCTACACCCGCCAGTACGACATCGACATCCTCAACGAGATCGGTGGCGACGATATTGCTCAGCACACCGTTGCCGTTCAGCAGGATGGCGCTACCGTCTACGAGGGCGAGTCCTTCACCTTTAAGGGCTACGAGGCGCTTCCCGAGGGCTACCTTGCTCTGCCGTTCGTGATGTTTGCCCAGACTATCAGCTTGCTCAACTCCGTGCGCGTGGGCAACACGCCCGATACGCCGAGCCCCACCGGCACGGTCAACCGCGTGGTTAAGGGCGTGACGATTCACCCCTTCACCGCTTAATCGCGTCCCCCTGTAAGGGCGCCCGTCCGCTCATAACGGCGGGCGGGCGCTTTTTGTTTTATGTGAGCTGGGTATAAGCATCACTACAGTCAACTGCTTTAGAAGCAAGGAGTGCATATGAGCACGTACGCAATTAAGGCTGACAAGTTCTTCTTGCCGGCAGGTCCGCAACTGGGCGGCTATCTTATGGTCGAGGATGGCGTCTTTGGCGCCTGGCAGGCCGACGAGCCCTCTTGCGAGATTAAGGACTACACGGGATCGTGGATCGCGCCGGGCATGGTCGATACTCACATCCATGGTTTCTACAACCACTCAACTACCGATAACGATCCCGAGGGCATCGATATCAGCTCGACCGAGCTCGCCCGTCGCGGCACCACCAGCTGGCTGCCCACGACGTTCACCGATGGCGTCGAGCAGATCAAGGACGCCTGCGCCGCCATCGCCCAGGCCGACGAGGGCCGCGGCCCCGACTTCTGCGGTGCACGCATTCAGGGCCTCTACCTGGAGGGCCCCTTCTTTACCATGAAGCACGTGGGCGCGCAGAACCCCGCTTATCTTATCGATCCCTCCGAGGAGGTTTTCGATCAGTGGCAGGAGGCTGCGGGTGGTCGCATCGTCAAGAGCGCCATGGCGGCCGAGCGCGACGGCGCCGCCGCCTACGCCGCGGCTCTGAGCGCAAAGGGCGTCGTGACCTGCATCGGCCACTCCGACGCCACCTACGATGAGTGCATCGCCGCCATAAACGCCGGCGCCAGCTGCTTTACGCATACCTATAACGGCCAGCGCGGCCTGCATCACCGTGAGCCCGGTGTCGTGGGCGCCGCCATGTCCACGCCCGAGACCTACGCCGAGATCATCTGCGACGGCAAGCACGTAAACCCTGCCGCCATCAAGGCGCTGCTGCAGGCCAAGGGCTGGCAGCACACGGTGCTCATCACCGACTGCCTTGGCTGCGGCGGCATGCCCGAGGGCAGCTACACCAGCGGCGGCATGGACGTCATCATGAAGGACAACCTGTGCTGGCTCGCCGACGGCAAGAGCATTGCCGGCTCGGTGCTCACGCTTGCCCAGGGCGTCAAGAACATCGTCGACTGGGGCATCGCCAGCGCCGATATCGCCATTCGCATGGCGACCGAGGTGCCGGCACGCTCCGCGCACATCGAGGATAAGTGCGGCAGCATCATGCCGGGTCGCGACGCCGACTTTGTCGTGTTCGACCATGAGCTCACCCTCGTCGAGACGTATGTTGGCGGCCGGAGCGTCGGCAACGCCTTTACCGAGTAACGATAGAAAAAGACGGCGGGCCCGAATCTGCTCGGACCCGCCGTATGGGGTAAACGCTCAAAAGCACCTTCACAGTTACAGCTTGTTAGCGATCTTCCTTGCCG
>UQHY01000004.1:0-66037 GCA_900540975.1 uncultured Collinsella sp. | reverse complement strand
CCCGGGCGCGCGGGGGGCGGGCGCAGGCCGATCCACTCGGACCGGGGCGGCCACTACCGCTGGCCGGAGTGGATCGGGATCTGCGAGGAGAACGGCCTGGTCAGGAGCATGTCCGCGAAGGGCTGCAGCCCGGACAACTCGGCCTGCGAGGGCTTCTTCGGGCGCCTCAAGAACGAGTTCTTCCACTACAGGGACTGGGAGGGCGTGACGGCCGGGGAGTTCATGGGCAGGCTCGAGGCCTACCTCGTATACTATCGTGAGGAGCGGATCAAGAAGTCCCTCGGGTGGCTGAGCCCGATGGAGTACCGCAGGAAGCTTGGATACGCCTAGGCGCGGTCCAAGAAATCGTCCGCACCCCCAAATTAAAGTCACGCGGCTTTAAACAGGAACTATTTCACCGCAATTGCTGAGGGGATAGATTGCGGCAGCGGCAGAGGCAACGGCAGAGGCAGAGGCGTTGGCAGCCGTGGTAGTGGCAACGGCAACTGGCAGGGTGTTTTCCGTCTGCTTGCTACAGCAGCTCGCCGTGGCGTGCAATGTAGCGGCGCTTTGCCAGCTGAGTGAGCGCGATGTAGGCGGTGACGATGCCGACGAGCAGCGCGAAAAAGCTCGCGGGCAGTGCCATGAGGCCGAGCGCATCGGCGATGGGGCTTGCCGGCAGCCATGTGACGAGCGCCAGGCCCAGCACGGTAAGAACGCACAGTGCGGGCGCGGCGTGGTCGCGCGGGCTCGGCAGATGCGGGGAGCGCAGCATGTGGACCACGAGTGTCTGCGACCACATGGACTCGACAAACCAGCCGCTCTGGAAGAGCGCAGCAAAGGTCGCCATACCCGCGACGTCGCCCGCGGCGGCAAGCTCGGACCAGCTTGCGTCCACGGCGGCGGGGCATACGACAAAGAAGAGCGCGGCGAAGGTCACGATGTCAAACAGCGAGCTCACGGGGCCCAGCTCGAGCATAAAGCCCTTGATGGACGCGGCGTCCCAGGCACGCGGGCGGGCAGTCCAGGCGTCATCGACGGTGTCCCACGGCAGCGCGATGCACACGATCTCGTAGACCAGCGACAGCAGCACCAGCTGCAGGGCGCTCATGGGCAAAAACGGCAAGAACAGGCTCGCGACGGTCACGGACAGCACATTGCCAAAGTTGGAGCTCACCGTGGTCTTGAGGTACTTGAGCAGGTTGCCGTAGGTGCGGCGGCCTTCGATGATGCCGCGCTCGAGCACGCCCAGGTCCTTCTGAAGCAAGATGATATCGGCGGATTCCTTGGCAATGTCGACGGCCGAATCGACCGAGATGCCGCAATCGCTCGCACGCATGGCGGCGGCGTCGTTGATGCCGTCGCCCATAAAGCCCACGGTGTGGCCGAGCATCTCGCGCATGACACGTACCAGGCGCGCCTTCTGCAGCGGCGAGAGCTTGGCGAAGAGGTGGGTTTTCTCGGCGCGCTCGGCAAGTTCGGCGTCATCGAGCGCATCGATCTCGGAGCCGAGCAAGACGTTGCTCGCATCGATACCAATCTGCTCGCAGACGGTGGCGGCGACGCGGTCGTTGTCGCCGGTTAGGACCTTGACCGCCACGCCCTTGGCCTCGAGGGTGGCGACGGCGCCCGCGGCACTTGCTTTGGGCGGATCGAGGAAGGCCAAAAAGCCCATCAGCACCATGTCGCACTCGTCGGCGATGCCAAACTCGCCCACGCAGCGCGGATTGGTCTTCTGCGCCACGGCAATTACGCGTAGGCCCTCGGCGTTAAGTCCGGCGATCTGCTTGCGAATCTGGGCGAGCTTCTCGTCGGTGAGCGGCTGAGCGATGCCATCGATCTCGACAAAGGAGCAGATCTCGAGCATTTCCTCGGCAGCGCCCTTGGTAACCATCTGGGTTTTGCCTTGGGCGTCGGCGACAACTACGCTCAGGCGACGGCGCGAGAAATCGAAGGGAACCTCGTCGACCTTGGTGTAGCGGTCGCGCAGGCTCTGGCCCAGCATGGAATCGGGTGCGACGGTCGAGGGCGTCACATCGGCACGGTCGATTACGGCCAGGTCGATAAGATTTTTGAGGCCGGTCTGGAAGAAGCTGTTCAAAAACGCATGGCGCAGCACGCGCGCGTCCTCGTTGCCATCGGTGTTGAGGTAGCGCTCGAGCACGATGCGGTCTTCGGTGAGGGTGCCGGTCTTGTCGCAGCACAGGACGTCCATCGCTCCGAGGTTTTGAATCGCCGGCAGCTCCTTGACGATAACCTGGCGACGGGCGAGGTCCTTGGCGCCCTGCGATAGGCTCGTGGTCACGATGACGGGAAGCATCTGCGGCGTGATGCCCACGGCCACGCTCGTGGCGAACAGCAGCGCGTCGATGACGTTGCCCTTGGTGGCGGCGTTGATGGCAAAGACGGCCGGCGCCATAACGAGCATCAGGCGTACGAGCAACATGGAGACGCTCGAGACGCCGCGGTCAAACGCGCTCTTTTCGCCGCGCCCGTTGAGCATCTTGGCGATGCCGCCCAGGTAGGTGTCCGAGCCGGCGGCAACGACAATCGCCATGGCGGCGCCGTTTTGCACGGAGGTGCCGGTAAAGACGATGCTCTTGCAGGCAGAGAGTGGCAGTGCGGAGCCGTCGGCGCCCTCGACGACGGTGACGGCGGTGGTCTTCTCGACGGCCTCGCTCTCGCCGGTGAGTGCGGACTCGATCACAAACAGGTCGCGCGCGGTGATGATGCGGGCATCTGCCGGCACCATATCGCCGGCAGAGAGACGGATTACATCGCCGGGGACGAGCTCGTCGAAGGGGATCTCGATGCGCTCGCCGTCGCGCAGGGCGGTGCAAGTGTTGGAGACCAGGTCCTTGAGGGCCTCGGCCGCATTGCCGCTGCGGGCTTCCTGGATAAACTTCATGCCGCCCGATACCAGCAGCATGGTGCCGATGACGATGACCGTGGAGGGGTCGCGCTGCGGTTCGGGCACGGCGAGCACGTCGATGTAGAGCGAGACCAGTGCGAGCGCGGCGAGGATGCCGGCGAAGGGATCGATGAACGCGTCGGCGATGCGGCGGGCGAGCGTTTTGGTCGTTGCCTCGATGATGTTGGGGCCGACGGCGTTCAGGCGCTCAGTTGCCTGCTCGACGGTGAGGCCGTTTGCCGTGGCGTCAAGCAGTACGAGGGCGTCCTCGGCACTATGGGTGGCGGCGAATATGGTGTTCTTGGACAGGCCGGTATGAGCGGCAGGGCGCGCCGTGCGGCGGCGCTTGGAGATGGCTTCGAGTACCGTGACGGTTTTGAGCATCAGCATAGGGTCCTCCTTGTTGAGGGGAGTTAGCGTACGTGTCGTATTTGCTTCAAAAAACCTAGATGTCGCTCACGTCAAGCTCTTGAGCCCACAAAGGGTGCAGCGCGCCTTTGCGGTGGTTTTGGCGATCTGCCGGTGGCGTTTATGCGTGTGCGGAGTCCTCGCGGCGTGCCGAGGGCGACATGCAGGTTTTTCGACTAGGACTGCCTTCCATGGCACACCTCCTAAAGGCTGAGCGCAGCGCGCTTTGGGTATCTCGTACCCCTTTTTAATCCGCCCGTATTCTTGATGAGGGGGTTTGACATGTCAACCCCATTGTTCGGAAAACCATTCCCCCTGACAAAGCCTTTACAGAATGCCGTGGCCTCAAAGCACGCCCGCATCTACGCTTCGCCTGCGCTAAACTGGAAGGCACGTACGCGATTACGAGAGGAGCCCGCATGGAGGCTTACAAGCAAGAGTTCATCAAGTTTATGGTCGAGTCCGACGTCCTTAAGTTCGGCAGCTTTACGCTCAAGAGCGGCCGTCAGTCCCCGTTCTTTATGAACGCCGGCGCTTACGTGACGGGCTATCAGCTCAAGAAGCTGGGCGAGTATTACGCCCAGGCCATCCACGATAACTTTGGCGACGACTTTGATGTGCTGTTTGGACCGGCCTACAAGGGTATTCCGCTGGCCGTCGTGACCGCAATTGCCTACCACGAGCTGTACGGCAAGGAGGTCAAGTACTGCTGCGACCGCAAGGAGGCCAAGGACCACGGTGCCGATAAAGGCAACCTGCTGGGTTATGAGCCCAAGGACGGCGACCGTGTGGTCATGGTCGAGGACGTCACCACCAGCGGCAAGTCCATCGACGAGACCTATCCTAAGGTCAAGGCTGCTGCCGATGTCGAGATCAAGGGCCTGATCGTGTCCCTCAACCGCATGGAGGTCGGCAAGGGCGGTGTGACCACCGCTCAGAAGGAGATCGAGGCAAAGTACGGTTTCCCCGTCGCGAGCATCGTTTCCATGGCCGAGGTCGTCGAGACCCTCTACAACCACGAGATCGACGGCAAGGTCGTCATCGATGACGAGCTCAAGACCGCCATCGACGCCTACTACGAGCAGTACGGAGCTCGTTAGTTACGGCGTTTTACCAAACGCCGTAACAGCTCGACGCTGCGCGGGCCGCATTTGGACAATCTGACGTTCAACTTCAAGGGCGCGACCAGAAGGTCAGCGCCCTTTCGTTTCACGTCACCTTGTCACAAATGCGACCCGCTCGCTGGCGTTGCCAAAACATCGGCGTTGCCGTGGTAGTCATTGGTAGTCATTGGGGACGTTCATAAATGACTAGTCAGGAATGAACGTGGATAATCTCCCAGTTTTGGCCTGTGTGCGGGCTCAAAGTGGGAGATTATCCACGCTCGCTTTAATTTGCCTGGGTTGCGATGCCTATCTAATCGGCTCGGCGTCTTCCCTGAGAATCGAAAGATACTCTTCATACCCGTACTGCCGGTATCTCTGTCTTGACTCGTCGAGCGGACGGAGGATACCCAATTCTTCAAATGATTTGACTAGCGAGCTCGCGGTACTCCTGCCGATATCGAGTTGGGCAGCGATGAATGCGGTGTCGACGATGGGGTGCTCTTCAAGAATGCCCAACAGCCTTTGCCCGTTTGCAGCAGTCCTTCCGAGATTTTCGGTAATGGTTGCTGTGGAACGGTTATGGAGGTCAACAAGGTTTTTTAAAGACCCTACCGAGTCCTTCGCACTCTCGAGAAGACTGTTGCAGAAAAACTCTATCCATTCCTCGTAAGTGCCTCTCTCCCTTACGGATGTGAGTTGCCGGTAGTACTCGCTTCGATTTTTCTTGAACTGGAACGATGGATAGAACAAGCAAGAATGAAGAACGCCATCATTGATGAGCATAAGTGTAATGAGAAGCCTGCCCAGGCGACCGTTTCCGTCTAGGAATGGATGGGCAGTTTCAAATTGGTAATGGACGAGTGCCGCCCGCACAATCGGATCCATTTCGACTTGAGGCTCATTGATAAAGCGTTCGAGGTCCTGGAGCGTGTTACTCAAATCTTCAATGTTTGGAGGGACAAACGATGCGGTTGCAATGGTGCAGCCTGAGGGGCCAATCCAGTTTTGTGAGGAGCGCAGCTCGCCTGGATTCTTCTCCGTTCCGCGCACTCCGTCCAGCAGGACCGCATGAACTTGCCTAAGAAGTCTCGTGCACAAGGGCATCTTTTTGAGCAGTTCTACGCCGCGGTCGACAGCACGGACGTAATTCACGACGTCTGCGACATCTTTATGATGGAGTTGTGTTTGCGATGGACTAAGTAGGTCGTCAAACGTGCACTGGGTTCCCTCAATTTGCGAAGAAAGGAGTGCTTCTTTGCGCACGTACATTGTCAGATACATATCGGCGTTGGGAACAAAGTAGAGCATGCCTTCAAGCTCTCCAAGCTTTCGTGAGCATGCGGAAAGCGTGCGATAGGTTTCCTCGGTGAGGTTTAGCTGCCTCAATGATTGCAAGGGCGTTGGAAAAAACGAATAGTAAGCCAATTTCCCCGATAGATTATTGCGGAGCGTTCCCTGGCCGTTCTCCTCGATTTGCATCGCGCCCTCCATATCTTTAGTGCCGGAAACTCGTTATTAGGCCAATCATATCAATTCTAATAACGAGTTTATGGCGAAAATAGTTATTAGAGTCGATTTGAATAATCTAATGACGAGAAGTCGTTATTGCTTTGGTGCAAGGTGGTCGAGTGGTCCCTCGGGCGCAGAGGAAAACGGAGCATTCAACACGAGCGTGGATAATCTCCCGGTTTTGGCCTGTGTGCGGGCTCAAAGTGGGAGATTATCCACGCTCGTTAGATATGCGTCTGAAAATCCACGCTCGTCGCTACTTGAGCCCGGGCAGACGGGTGTAGGGAAACGAGCGCTCCAGGAATTCGGAGCAGCGGGCGTAGTCTTTGGCGAAGTAGCTGCTGTAGAGCGAATCGAGCACGTATTGCACGGCGATGTGGCTGGCGAACTGCGTGATGCGATGCGTCATACTCTCGTGGTCACTCACCGTGAGGTAGGCGGCAAAGCCAGGGTGAATGCGAGCGCAATAAGGCGTGCCGATGACGATGACCGGGACATGCCGGCTGCTGAGAATCGGCAAGATGTCCTTGAGGTTGGGGGCAAGGCCGCCGTAGGAGATGACGATTGCCGCATGGTCGGGACCCGAGGCGAGCGCCGTACGCACCTGGGCCTCAGCGCCGTCGTGGCACGTTGCGCTTTTGCCGGCGGAGAGCAGGCGGTCGCGGAACATTCCTGCTGGATAGAGGTTGTGCGAGCCCGTGTAGATGTCGACCTGTCGGGCGTTCGCGATGAGCTTGGCGGCGTGGTCAAGCTGCGTGGGGTCGAGCAGCTCCTGCGTTTCGGCCAGCGTGGTCTGGTAGAGCCCTTCCATGCGCTCCATAACCTGCAGGCGATACTCGGCTTATCGACCCGCGATGCAAAGGAGATACTCATCCCACGAGCGCTACCGGGAAGGGCTTGCGATTCGAGCCCTCACCTTAGCAATTTGATCATTTGGCACTATAATCACCATAGGCATGCGCATAACGTTGCGCTTAATCAAGAGGAGAAAACGTATGGGTCTGTTTGATATGTTCAAGAAGAAGGCTGAGCCCGCGGCAGCTGCTGCTCCGGCCTCTATCTCTGCTTCTGCCGGCGCCGACGTGCTGTGCTCGCCCGTCAAGGGCAAGGTCATCAAGATGGCCGACGTGCCCGATCCCGTCTTTGGTGGCGAGGTTCTGGGCAAGGGCTGCGCTGTGTGGCCCGAGGACGACCTGGTCTACGCTCCCTGCGACGGCAAGGTGACCGTCACCATGGGTCACGCCGTGGGCCTGCAGTCCGATAGCGGCATCGAGGTTCTGGTGCACGTTGGCGTCGATACCGTCAACATGAACGGCGACGGCTTCGAGGGCTTCGTCAAGGCTGACGACGTCGTGAAGGCCGGCCAGCCCATCCTCAAGATCGACCGCACCAAGATCGCTGCTGCCGGTTACAAGGACTGCGTCGTCGTGGCCGTGTCCAACACCGCCGAGTTTGCCGACGTCGAGCTTACCGTCGAGGCCGAGTCTGCCGTCGCCGCCGGTGACGCCATCGTTAAGGTCGTCCGCAAGTAGTCTGCGGCATCCAGAAGATGCACAAGGGTGGTCGGGTTGTCCGGCCACCCTTTTTTAATGGGCTAAGCAGGTGCGTTTTATTGCAGGGGGGCTTGCTTCACGGGCCATTTGTTCGTCAAATTGAGCCGTCCGCGCTTTTGCGACGTAGGGGTTTGGACGGAGCTGCTAATATGAACTTACTGTTACGACGTGCGCTGCGCGAGGAACGCGGTGCCGCTTGTTTGGAGGACTGTCATGAAAAAGAAGCTGCTGCTTGCGCCCCTGATGGCTGCCCTGGTCGCGTGCGTGGTTTTGCTTTCCGGCTGCGGAGGGCCTTCGGTGGAGGAGCTCATCACCAACGACCTTACGAGCCAGTTTGACGAGATCAAGAACGGCGGAGATGACTTCCTCTCCGGTCTGGAAAAGGCTTCGGGCGACGAGTTTGAGCAGCTGGGTATCGATCCCAAGGAGTATGCCAAGAGCTATCTCGAGGGCTTTGACTACAAGATCGGCGATGTGACGGTTGACGAGGACAAGGGTACTGCGACTGCCGAGGTCACCATCACCTGCAAGTCCATGAACAAAATCGTCGAAGATTTCGCCACCCAGTATCAGGAGAAGGTCGCCGCACTCGATACGACGCCTTCCGAGGACGACCTGTACAAGATGGCCGGTCAGGTGATGGTCGACGTGACCAAGGCCGCTAAGACCAAGGACACCAAGGTCACCTTCAAGTATTCCGCCAACGAGGATAACGAGTGGTCTGCCGACGATTCCGCAACCACCGAGATGATGAATGCGATGATGAGCTAGGGGGTTACGCGGTTCTACGAACCGCGTAACTGCTCGACGCTGCAAACGCCCCTAAGCGGCAATCTGACGTTCAATTTCAAGGGCGCGACCAGAAGGTCAGCGCCCTTTCATTTCACGTCACCTTGCTCGCTTAGGGGCGTTTTCGCTGTCCGTCCTCTACCTGCGGCGTTGCCATGGTAGTCATTGGGGCGGCACTTGGGGGCACTTCTTTGGTGCGGGGGGCAGCTAAAAGAGTCCCGTCCCACATTAGCTGCCCGTGGGAGGGATGAGCGGTTACTCGCCCAGAATCAGCGCCGCGAGCTCTACCTGGCTATCCACCACGTAGTCGGCGCCGGCGGCCTCCAGCTCTGCGCGGCCGCGGAAGCCCCAGCTGACGCCCGCGCTCTCAAGGCCGGCGTTGTGGCCGGTCAGGATATCGACATTGGAATCGCCCACATAGAGCGTGGTTGCCGGATCGGCGCCCAGCTCCTCCATCACATGCAGCGTGACGGGTGCTTCGGGCTTGGACGGAAACGCATCGACACGGCCCTGTACCAGCGCAAAGCGTTCGGAACCAAAATACTTCTCGATAAGCGGAGCCGCCGAGACGTGGTCCTTGTTGGTGAGCACGGCAAGCTGCACGCCCGCGGCACGCAGGCGGTCGAGCATCTCAATCGTGCCGGCATAGGGGGCGGTGTGGTCCTCCTTGTGCTCGCCGTAGTAAGCCCTAAACTCGGCAAGCGTCTGCTCAAACATACGGCCGTCGCCCGCATACTCGGCAGGCATAAAACGCTCAACCAGCTTGAGCATGCCGTTTCCCACCTTGTAGCGGTACTCGTCGACGGCAAACGTGGGCCAGCCGTGCGTCTCGCAGGTATGGTTGCCGGCGGCTGCCAAGTCCTCGAGCGTGTTGAGGATGGTGCCGTCCAGGTCGAAGATCACATGGGAAAAAGCTGCCATAGGTACGCTCCCATCAAGATGACTCATCAAAACGGCACCCATGATAGCGCGTGCCGTTCCAGTCGGGCATGAGCGGGCCAAATGTCCCCCGTGGGACTGAGGGGGCCAAAAGTCCCCGTTAAAACGCTTAAATGGCCTCTAACAGGTACATTTGGCCCCCTCAGCCCCACGGGGGACACTCGGCCCGCTCAATCTTGCGCACGGGGCTTATCGGCCTGTTCAACCCTGCGGGGAATGCCGCCTGCCAGATGCAAACGACCGGTCACGGGTTGTTACGAGTGCCGTGTCCATACTTCCTTAACACATAAGATAAGCTGATAACTGCATATTCAATCCGATTTACCCAGCTAAAGTGTTCTCATTACGCATATTGTTGGTGGGTAGTTCGGGCTCCGTGTGGAGGGGAGAACGTATGAGGTTACCGGCTTTTGCTAAGAAGGCGTTTAGGGGGGGGCATAGTCGCGGCGCTTGTGCTTGCCATGCCCGCGCCCGCGCTCGCCTGCACGCAGGTTTACATCGGTAAGAACCAGACAACGACGGGCGATGCCTATGTCGGCCGCGCCGAGGACTATTCACCTCGCTACTGCAAGACCTTTGGCGTGCAGCAGCCGATCGACAACCCTGTCTTCCGTTCTTTCGAGAACGATTCTGTGCCGGGGACCGGCTTTGAGTACACCTATCAGGGTCGCTCGTATCGTTACACCTATGTTCGTGACAATCCCGATGAGTGGGATGCCCAGGACGACGAGGCAGCGTCCCGCGTGTATTCCGAGGCCGGCACCAACGAGCGCGGCGTCTCCGTTTCCGCGACGCTCACAACGGATTACAACGACGGAATCGATGCTATCGACCCTCGTGTCGACACGGGCATCGGCGAGTATAACCTGGCCGACTACCTGTTGAGCGTTTCGTCCACGGCGCGCGACGGCGTGGAGAAGCTCGGCGCCATCATCGATCAGTATGGCTCTCAGGACTGCAACCAGATCGTCATTGCCGACAATACCGAGACCTGGATTTTCGCTCAGCTTTCGGGCCATCAGTGGATTGCCGTCAAGATGGGCGACGACGTGGCGTCCGTTAATCCCAACATCGGCGGCCTGCAGTATAAGGTCGATCTTGACGATGCGAGTCAGTGCCTGCACTCGGCCGATGTCGTGACGCTGCCCGAGTCCAACGGCGTTCTCGTAACCTATGACGACGGCACGCCGAACATCTTCAAGACGTATGGCAAGGAGAATTCGGGTTCGTCGCAGAATACGCGCCTGGCCCAGGGACGTGCTTACTTCGGTGCTGCCCTTGCGCCTCAGACGGACTATACCGTTGATGAACAGGGTCGCGTCACCTCGCTCATCGACCCGCAGCTGACGTTTACGCCGGGCATCAAATCCGATACGTTCACGGCGTTGCGTTCCCTCGCTGCCCGCGGTGAGCAGGATGACAGCCTCAACGCCAATCTCAAAAGTGCCCTGTATGCCATCGGCAACAACAGGACGACCGAGGGCAATATCTTCCAGATTCGGTCCGGCCTTTCCAGTGATATCGCCACGATTCAGTGGGAAGCGCTTTCGCGTTGCGAGTTCAGCGTGTACCTGCCCAGCTACTCTGCGCTGTTGACGGAAGTTCCGGCTGACTACTTCCCGGCGTGGAACACGGTGGACGGCACTTATACAGGACGCAAGGACGACGTTGCGCAGGCTTTGGTCGAAAAGGACGGCAAGAACCTCGACTACGTCTTCATGGACATCAACACGCTCGCCTACAACAACCGTGCCTCGATGGGTGAGAACGTGCGCGCCTACCTCGATGTCCTTCAGAAGCAGGTTATCGCCCAGCAGGACGTTGTTGACGGGTTGATGCAGGCGACCCCTGCCGATCAGCGCACGGACCTTGCCAACAAGGCGTTTGCCGCAGTGAGCGAACAGGTCTACAACAAGGCGGCCAAGCTTCTCGATGAGATGCGCGCCTATGTGAATGCGGGAGATACCTCGAGTGCGTTTATGCCGAGCGACTATGACGCCGAGAATGGAACCTCCCGGACCCCGATTATGTACGCGTCCGCTTTTGTTGCTCCCAGCATCACGGCTCAGCCGCAGTCGGTAACGTGTGCTCAGGGCGCTGAGGCCAAGCTGAGCGTTGCTGCGACGGTTGATAACAGCGTGGATGGCTCGGATGCCCAGCTTACCTACCAGTGGTTCGTCAAGGGCGAGGACGGTAACTTCTCTGCCATCGACGGGGCGACGGCGGCTGAGTACGTCGCCGCGACGACCGAGGTCGGTTCAAAGGTGTATCGCGTTGAGGTGACGAGTGCTGCCGGGCTGGTTTCCACGTCCGATGAAGCGACGGTGACCGTGACGCAGGCTGCGCAGGAGGAGCCTGGGCAGAAGCCCGGTCAGAAGACGGATGTGAAGACGGACGTCAAGACCGATACCGCCAAGAAGGCGACCAAGGGAGGGCTTGCCAAGACCGGTGATTCGTCTGTGGTGACCGTGGCGCTTCTGACGGTGGCTGGAGTTCTGGCCGTTATGGGGGCCGTGCTTATCCGCAAGCGTGCGAATTAACCGGAGCGGGTCATAAACGACAGCCCTAACTAAAAACGGTCCCGTACGAGTAATCGTGCGGGACCGTTTGCTTGAGCTAAAGCAAAATGAGCGGGCCAAAAAGCCCCCGTGGGACTGAGGGGGCCAAAAGTCCCTGTTAAAACGCTTAAATGGCTTCTAACAGGTACATTTGGCCCCCTCAGCCCCACGGGGGACATTCGGCCCGCTCAATCTTGCGGGCGGGCTTGGTTCGTTAGCGGCCTAGTGGCGATATGGGTTGCCTATAGGTGGTCATCCGGGAGCCATATGGCTCGGGTATGGCGGTTTTTTGTGTAGCGCATTGACCGATTTACCTGCGGTAACGTACACTTCCTCCGATTAAAAATAGAAGCCGGAGCACGGGTGCGCGCGAGCGCATAAAGGGGAATCGGGTGAGAATCCCGAGCAAGGCGGTTACTGTATGCGGGCGCGCCCGCGAGTCAGATTACCTGCCCGCGCTCTTCTCGAAACCGAGGGCCTCTCTGTTTGCCGCTGGATTCCGGTCTACAAGGGGTGCTGCTGAGCGTGCGTTTTGCTGCCGATAGGGTGGCTGACGTGCGCCTTTGTGCTGCCGGGGTATCGCCTGTCCCGCCTTCTTCGCCATGGCTCTATTGCAGGTTCGCGAAAGAAGGAGAATGGGTGACGCGAAACAACATTATGCTCAAGCGCCTGGGAGCCGCTGCTTTCTCGGCGCTGCTCGTCTGGTCGATGCCGGGTACGTCGGCATTTGCCGAGGGCGTGGCAGAGGTCGCTGTGCAGGCGCAGGCCCAGGCCTCGCAGCAGGCGGATACTGCCGAGAATGCCGACGAGTCGAGTTTCACTGCGGACGAGCAGACGGGTGCTGAAGGCGCCGAGGCATCGGCGGACGAGGCGAGCTCCGAGGCCGCTCCGTCTGCCGATGAGAGCCTTGCTGCCGCGGCGGACATCGACGACGAGGATGCCGATGCTCAGCAGGCACGCGGCGCGCGCGTCGCCAAGGCCGGCGAGACCGTGATGGTCTCTTTTGCCGATGAGCTGCCCACCATCATCGAGGCCGGGGCTGTCGTGAAGCTCGCGGCGAATATCAGCCTTGAGGCTGGCCAACAGATCGAGACCGTGGCCGGTACGCTCGATGGCCAGGGCCACAGCATCGTGCTCAACGGCAAGGCGCTGGCGAAGAGCGTGGCTGGTACGGTACAGAATCTGGGCGTGACGGGTTCGATGACGATTTCTGGCACCGACGGTCCTATCGCCACCACATGCTCGGGTACCGTGCAAATGTGCTGGTCGACGGCAAGCCCCTCTGACGACAATTGGACTTTCGCTGACGCTGCCGGTCTTGTAGGCAAGCTCGATGGCGGTTCGGTGCTCAACTCGTATTACGCCGGCAGCCTCAGCGGCATGCCCTTTGGCGGTTACGGCCTCGTTGCCTGGTATCAGTCTGGCACCGTGACCAACAATCTGTTCACTGCGGGCGATCAGGCGTGCGGCTACAAGGTCGATTCTTCCTTTGGCAGCAAAATCTCTGTCGACGACCTCAAGACCCAGGCCTCGGTCGATAAGCTCAACACCGATGCCCCTGCCACCGGCTTTACCTGGTCTGCGCAGGGCGGTTTGCCTGTGCTGATCTCGGGCGGCGCTGCGGTCGTCGTGAACAAGGATGCCCTCAAGGCTGCGATTGACGATGCCAACGCCAAGATCGAGAACGACTACACGGCCGAGAGCTGGTCGAAGCTCGCTGAGGCCCTTGTGAGCGCTCAAGACGTCTACGCCAACGATGACGCCAAGCAGGCCGAGGTCAACGCCGCAACCAAGACACTCACCGATGCTATTGCCGCGCTCGAGAAGCCCAAGCCCACCGAGCCCGTGGCTCAGCCGCAGAACGTAGTGCACCTGAGCTCGCAGAGCGACCTCGAAAACAAGTTCAAGCCCGCCGACGCCGACGCCGACGCCTATTACGTTCTCGACAACGACATTACCATCGATGACGAGTACTTCTTTGCTCCCATGGGCATACTTGCGGGCACACTCGACGGCCAGGGCCACACCATCACCTTCGCCAACGGCGGTGGCGTGAAGTCGCTCATGGGCGGCGTTGCCTCCACGGGCGTGGTGCAGAACATCTCGTTTGCCGGCAAACTGAAGCAAGCGACGGATGGCAAGGCGTTCGGCCCCCTGGGCAACAGTGTGCAGGGCGCCGTGCTCAACTGCTCCACGAGCGTGACCGGCAAGGGCGTTGCGGGCTTTGCGCGCACGCTCGACGGCGGCATCGTGTCCAACTGCGTGTCGACCTCCGAGGGCACGGCGGGCGCGCTGTTCGCGACCTACAACGCGGGCCAGCTCGTCAACACCTACTGGGGCGCATTCCTCACCAACAAGATGGACGCCCCCGCCTCGGCGCTCGTCAACGCCTATGCCGTCGACCCGGCCGACATGGCCACCGACGCCTTCGCCGACCTCATCAACGCTAACTGCGGCGCCAACGGCAGCAGCTGGGGTATCGATAAAAATGGCACGCCGGTCTTTGGCTCGGGCAACAGCTACCAGGCGCCCGAGGATACCACGCCCGACGACACCTACACCGTGAGCTTCACGGCCAACGACGGCACCAGCCAGGCGGTTGCCGACCATATGCTCGAGGTTTCGCCCGACGCTGTGAACGCCTACCGCAAACTTGGCGTTTTTGCGCTTAAGGGCGTGCCGGCCACGAGCACCGTCACCTGGGGCACCGACGATGCCAACCGCGGAAACATCGGTATCAACGAGTCCACGGGCGAGCTCTACATCTACGACAACGCCACCGGCACGGTGACCGCCACCGAGCATAAGGCCAATGGTTCCGAGCAGACCGTGGCCACCATCAAGATCAAGGCCAAGGCCAAACAGTTCGATGACTTTGAGCTGTGGTATCGTGCCTCCGACGGCACCGTGAGCGACGTGACCGATGGTGCGGCTACCGTCCAGGGCTCTGAGGTGCGCAACCTCGAGGTGCGCGTGCATTACGTCGACGCCGATAAGGACGAGTACGTGCCCGTTTCGTTCAGCCGCTTCCACTTTGCCTCGAGCGATCCTACGACCATCTACAGCAACGACTACTCGGCCTGCTTTTACTTCAAGCATGCCGGCAGTGCCACGATCACCGTTACCCCGCGCGACGTCGCATCTGCGGGCGCTGGCTCCAAGAGCGTGACGCTGATGTCAGAAGCCGTGGCCGCCACGTCCATCTCGATGGGCTATAACGAGGACGGCGCCACCGTCTACCTGCAGGGCCGCAACCCGCTCTCCGAGCGCGGCGCGTTTTTGACCGATCACGCACGCCCGGTGGTGGCGCCCGACAACGCCACCAACCGCGACAACTTTACCGTGACGAGCAGCGATCCTGCCGTGGCGGCCTACGCCACCGCGGGCGAGATCGGCTACACGGCGTACAAGGCTGGCACCACCACGTTTACCGCGACGCTGCCCGACACGGACGCCGATGGCAAGGTCATCAGCGCGTCGTGCGACGTGACTTATGCTTACCAAAATCCGCTTGCGAGCGTGACGGCCGGCACGGACAGCCTCTACCTCAAGGCCGGCTCGGCGCAAAAGCTCGACCTGACCTTTACCGGTAAAAACGACGCGGACGGCTGGAGCGTGACCGAGCCCGGCCTCACCTGGACGTTCAAGACGCTCGACGGCAAGGACGCCTCGGGTATCGTGGGCATCGACCGCATCGAGAAGGGCGCCTGGAAGCACGTCGACGGCGCTCCCGATGACGGCCTGTACGTGGCCTCGAGCGACTACACGGTGACTGCGCTTTCGGCCGGCACGGTGGTCGCGACGGGTACGCCGGTGGACACGACCGCCGGTGCCGAGCCCGTGACGCTTACCATCACCGTGGCCGGTGTGGCCGCGAGCCCCGCCACGAGTGAGTCCGCCTCGGCGGGCATCGATGCTGCCGCTGCGTTCATCGACGTGCGCCGCAGCTCCGACGCCTTCCAGTACGGCGACGAGTGGGAGATCTACGACTTTGCCAAGGCGGGCCGCAAGATCGATTCCAAGCTGCTCGACAACTACCGCACCTCGCTGGCCAAGCACAAGGCCGAGTGGGGGAGTGCGACCTGCGCTCTGACTGAGACCGAGCGTGTGGCGCTGGCCCTCTCCGCCATCGGCGAGGACATCACCGACTATGACGGCGTCAACCTGGTCGAGCTCATCTGCAGCCGCACCGATATGACGCGCGCCAACGAGAAGATCTTTGCGCTGATGGCGCTTAATGCGAGCGGCTCGGATGTACCCGCCGGTTCTGCCTGGACGCGCGCGAGCCTCGCGGACGCCGTCTGCGAGCTTCTCGGCAGCGACGACGCCGTGGAGGGTACGCGTCTGGGCGACGTGGACCTGACGGCCATGGCGATCCAGGCCGTGGCGCCCTATGAGGGCGACACCAAGGTCGATGCTGCCATCGAGAACGGCCTCTCCTACCTCAAGGGCAAGATGAGCGCGGGCACCTGTGATTTCGGTTCTGCCGAGGCCAATGCCCAGGTGATCCTCGCGCTGCTTTCGCTCGACCGTGACCCGGCCAACCCCGTTAACGGGTTTGCAAATGCCGTGACCAACGTGGTCTGCGCGCTGGACCTGTACCGCGTGGACGGCGGCAACGGCTATGCGCACAGCAAGGGCGGCGCGGCCAACGCCATGGCGACCGAGCAGGCGCTCCGCGCGCTCACGACGTATCGTGTCTCCTCGGGAGAGACGATTGCCTGGAAGACGGCCGTGACGGCGGGCAAGGGCTCGAGCAGCAAGGACCCGCAGAAGCCCACGGTGGCGCCGGGCGTCCTGACGCCGGGTGCCGGGTCGGACGGCGGTGCCGGCAACGGGACCGCCGGTTTTGCGGGCGTAATGGCTCCTGTGGCCGCCAAGATGGCCGGTGCTTCCTCGAGCGAGGGCGCCAAGGCAGCTGGCGATTCCAAGGCCGAGGCCGAATCCGGCAAGAAGGATTCGACGGAGTCTTCCGTCGCCGGCAAGACAGACAAGAGCGGCAAAAAGTCGGGCACGTCCGGCAAGACCGCCGCGTTGAGCGCCGGCGCCGCCAACAAGGCTGCGGACGCGGGCTCGAACGGCTTTGCCATCGCCGGTGTTGCCGTGGGCATCGTCGGTATCGCGGCCGTCGGCGGCTGGTTTTTCTACACCAAGCGTCGCGCGGCGTAGCGAGCGTCTGCCTGACAGGTAAATACTGCAAGGAGTATGGTCTTGCAAAGCGAAGGGCCCTCCTGCCGATCAGCTCGGCAGGAGGGCCCTTCCATCTCCCCGCAGTTTGAGTGGGCCAACGTCCCAGTGAAAATGGGCGGGCCGATTGTGGTCGGATGCTGGGCAGCTTGCAGAGCAGCCGCTAGCAAATCCTTGGCAGCTGCTCTCCCACGAGCATGTCGAGGATGCGGGTCGAGCCCCAGCCGGTGCGTACGCGCACGACGGGCCGAGCGTCCGGTCCAAACGGCAGCACGCGGCCGATAATCGCGGCGTTTTCGCCGTAGCGCGCGGCACGCATGGCCGCCAGCGCGGCATCGGCCTGCTCAGCAGGCACCACGGCGACCATCTTGCCCTCGTTTGCTACCTGCAGCACATCGTAGCCGAGCATCTCACATGCCGCCTGCACATCGGGGCGCACGGGCACGGCATCCTCGTCGATCTCCATAGCAACGCCGCTGGCCTGGGCAAACTCGTTGAGCGTGGATGCTAGGCCGCCGCGTGTGGGGTCGCGGAAGCAGCGGGTGTCGGGGGCGGCGGCGAGCACGTCGGCAATCAGGTGATTGAGCGGCGCAGCGTCGCTTTCGATGTCGCTCGAAAACGCCAAGCCCTCGCGTTGGCTCATGATGGCGATGCCGTGGTCGCCTAGCGTACCCGACACCAGGATGGCGTCGCCGGGCCGGCAGTTGGCACCGCTGAGCGTCACGCCTGCGGGAACCTCGCCCACGCCGGCGGTATTGATGTAGACGCCGTCGGCACCGCCGCGCTCGACCACCTTAGTGTCGCCCGTGATTATGGACACGCCCGCCTCGTGCGCCGTTTCGGCCATGGTCTGCACAATTTGGCGCAGCTTGTCCATGGGATAGCCCTCTTCGAGGATAAAGCCGCATGAGAGGTAGCGCACGTTAGCGCCCGAGGTCGCGACGTCGTTGACGGTTCCGCATACGGCGAGGCGGCCGATATTGCCGCCGGGGAAGAACTGCGGCGAGACTACAAAGCTGTCGGTCGACATAGCGACGCGCCCGCTTGCGGGCAACGCGGCGACACCGGCATCGTTGCCAGCAAGCAGCTCGGGCGACCCAAAGGCATCCAGAAAGACCTCATCGATAATGCGCTTCATCATCTGGCCGCCGGAGCCGTGGCCCAGCAGGACAGTGCTATCGGTGGCAGTACGGGACATATCGAAAACTCCAATCGTGGGTGGAATTATATGGGTGAGGCGCAGCGTCGACCGGTCCGCCATTCGTTAGAACGGCGGAACCTAATAGTCGCGGTAGCGGTAGTACGCTGCGCAGCTACCTTCGGAGCTCACCATGCAGGGGCCGACGGGGTGTTCGGGCGTACATGCGTGGCCGAACAGCGGGCAGTCGCTTGGCGTGATGGCACCGCGCAGCACGTCGCCGCAGCGGCATCCGCGTGGCTCAACCGTCGGTTCAATGGGCACGTCAAAGCGGACGCCGGCATCAAAGCGCGCGAATTCGGGTCGGATGGAAAGACCCGAATTGGCAATCGGTCCCAGCCCGCGCCACGTGGCGTCGCACGGCTCAAATACCTGCTCGACCAGCTGGCGTGCTACGGGATTGCCGTCTGCATTGACGCCGCGGCGGTAGGCGTTGTCGATCGCCGGCCTGCCTTCGACAACCATCTGGACCAGCATGCAGATGCCCTGCAAGATATCGACCGGCTCAAACCCGGTGACCACGCCCGGGGTCTCGAACTCATCGACCAAAAACCCAAAGGGTGCCAGGCCTGTGATGGTAGCGACGTGACCAGGCAGGATAAAGCCGTCGATGTTCGTCTCGGGGTCGTTGGAGATCGCGCGCAGAGCCGGCGGCGTGGTCTTGTGAGCACAGTAGACCGAGAAGTTCTGGAGCCCGCGCGCGTCGGCCTCCAGGATGGCGGCGGCAATGGTGGGCGTTGTGGTCTCAAAGCCGACGCCCATAAAGATAACCGGGCGTTCGGGATTTTGCTCGGCAATGTCGAGTGCGTCGAGCGGAGAGTAAACGATGCGGATGTCGCGCCCCGCCGCCTTTTGCGCGGCAAGCGAGGTGGACGATCCGGGCACGCGCATCATGTCTCCAAAGGTGGTGATGATGGCGCCGTCCATGTTGGAAAGCGCGATTGCGTGATCGATGTCACGGTTGGCGGTGACGCAAACGGGGCACCCCGGGCCGCTCAGCAGTTTGAGTCCCGTCGGCATAATGGAGCGAAAGCCATAGCGGCCAATGCTCACGGTATGCGTACCGCAGACTTCCATAAGGTTGATGGTGCGGTCGCCGACGAGTTCACGGATGCGTTCGATGAGCTCGCGGGCCAGCTTGGAATCGCGAAATACCGAAAAGTCGATACCGGAGCGAGCCGGCTGCGTCGCCGCCACTAGTATGCCTCGACCGGGTTGGTGGCGAGTTGGTCCTCTTTGGCCAGCTCGGTCATAGTATTGACGAGCTCGAGGGTCTCTTGGGCCTCCTGCTCGTCGACAATCTGAATGCCAAAGCCGGCGTGCACGAGAATATAGTCGCCTACCTGTGCCGTCGGCACGAGGCGCAGCGAAACGGGGCGCTCGATGCCCATCATGTCGACGGTCGCCTTAAGGTCGTCGTCGCGTTTGACCACTTTACCGGGAACGGCAAGGCACATAATGTTCCCCTTTATACGTTTTGCGCTGGATAGGCGCCTAATTACCCATCAGTTGATGGTAGCGCTCGCGGGAGTCACGAGCAAACGCGTTACACCTGTGAGACGGTGGCGCGCAGGCTGGAAAAACGCCTATCGCGATGCTGTCTGCGCGAGGAGAGCGCGAGCGATGGCGGCCTGACCGTAGGCGATGCAGCCGTCGTTGACGGGCACGGAGTGGGGAACCAAGACAGTGAGACCCACGCTTTTGAGCTCACGGGTGAGGAGCTGGAGCAAAAGTCGGTTCATGAACACGCCGCCCGAGAGCGCGACGGTGTCGAGGCCTTCACGGGCGCAGATCTCGCTTGCGATGTGGGTCGTAGCGTGCGTAATGGCGATGTGAAACCCGAGGGCGAGCCTGTCGGCCGGCGCGCCTGCCTCGATTCCATTCAGAAGAGCTTCGATGAGCGGTTGGGGGTCCAAGATGGGGGAGTCTTCGGCAGACGTGAATACGCCTGCATGATTGCCGTCGAGACGAACGGTCTTACCGCCGAGCGCGCGCCAGGCGGCGGCCTCAAGCTCGATGGCGGGTTCACCCTCGTAGGTCGCTTGGCCGCAAATGCCCAGGATCGCGGCTGCGACATCAAACAAGCGACCCATACTGCTGGTGCGCGGGCTGTTGATGCCACGTTCGATCATCGTTGCCGTCACGCTACGTGTTTGCTCGTCTAGGCTGCCCAAGAGCCGATCGGCCCCCGGGTGTTCAAGCAGGCCGAGCTCACTGAGCAGGGCAAAGGCGTTGCGGCGGGCGTCGCGCACGGAGGCCGCCCCACCGGGGAGCGCCCAGGTGCGCAAATGCGCGGCGCGCTCAAAGCCGCCAAGGCTGGCAACAAGAAACTCGCCGCCCCAAATGGTCCCATCGGTGCCGGCGCCGGTGCCGTCAAAGGCGATGCCAAGGACGCGCGCGTCGGTTGTAAGCTGGCCCGCGGCGATGGCCTCGGCCATTACGCTCGCGATATGCGCATGATGGTGCTGGACTTCGATAAGCGGCAGATTGTGCTCCCGTGCCTGTTCGCGCGCCCATTGGCTCGACAGATAGCTGGGATGCATGTCGCATGCCAGGGCGGCAGGCGCCAGGTCAAAGAGATTTTCCAGACGTGAGCGCGCGGCGCTCCAAGCATCGAAGGTCGCCCCGTTTTCGACATCGCCGATATGCTGCGACACAAAGCAGGCCACATGGCCGTCCGAGTTCATGCGCGTGAGTGCGACCGTGGCTTTTTGCTGCGGCCCACAGGCGAGTACGCAGGGCGTGGTGCCGTCGAGCGCCGGCAACGACAGCGGCTGCGGCGCATATCCGCGTGCGCGACGCACGGGCATGACGTCGCCGTCGACCACGCGTACCACGGAGTCGTCGTAGCGCGACAGAATCGCGCGGTCGTTGCCGAGCAGCGCGTCGGCGATGCCGGCGGCAACGAGATGCTCCCATGCAAGGGCGTCGTCGGTCTCGATGGGCTCTTTGCTCAGGTTTCCGCTGGTCATGACGAGTGCTCGCATACCGTGCGCTGCAGCCGCGGCGAGCAGCAAATGTTGAAGCGGGGTGTAGGGGAGCATGACGCCGAGCTCGGGCAAGTCGTGTGCGACGGATGGCGCGAGCTCGGGGACGTCGGGGGAGCCGTAGGCGTCGTTGCCGGTTGCGCGGCGACGCAGCAGCACAATGGGACGAACGCTGCCGGCCAGCAGGTCGCGCTCAACGCCATCGATATGACACAGGCACTCGGCGTCGGCAAGGCCGCGCACCATAACGGCAAGCGGCTTGTTGCTGCGACGCTTGCGACGGCGCAACTCGCATACCGCTTGTTCGTTGGCGGCGTCGCAGGCTAGGTGGAACCCACCGAGACCCTTGATGGCGACGATGCCGCCGCCTGCCAGTAGCTCGACGCAGCGTTCGATGATGGCATCGCTGGCCTCGCGCGCGGAGCCGACGGCTGGTGTTGCGTCGACACCCGCTGGCACAACGTCGCGATTGGCTTCACGCCACGTAATATGCGGTCCGCAATCAAAGCAGGCATCGGGCTGCGCGTGAAACCGCCGATCGAGTGGGTCGGCATACTCCGCGGCGCAGGTGGGGCACATGGGAAAGCGATCCATCGAGGTGGCCGCTCGGTCATAGGGCAGCGAGCGAATGATGGTAAAGCGCGGTCCGCAATTGGTGCAGTTGATAAAGGGATAGTGAAAGCGTCGGTCGGCGGGGTCGAACAGCTCACGCAGGCAGTCGTCGCACGTGGCGATGTCGGGCGAGATGAGCGTCGTGTGGGCAGTTTGATCCTGCGACGCCACAATGCGAAAGCCCTGCTCGTTGGCGGCGTCCCAGTCGCCGGGTGCTAGGTCCATAAGCTCGACATGCTCCACGCGAGACGCCGCAGGCGCATGCTCGGAAAGCGCGGCGATAAATTCGTCGAGCGACTCGCTTTGAGCGTGTGCCTCGATATGCACGCCATCGCCCGCGTTGAGTACCCAGCCGCAAATGCCGTGCGCCATGGCCTCGCGATACACAAACGGTCGCATGCCGACGCCCTGCACAATGCCCGTTACATGGATATGCGCATGTCGCATGCGACCCTCCTTCATTGAAATGTGTGCCGTTACAGCCCCAGACTCTGCTTGGTGGCGGCGCAGGTGAGCTCGCCGTGTTTAACGCCGCGCAGGCCCAGCAGGCGGTCTGCCAGTTCGTAGACGCGCTCGCCGCGACCCTTAAGCGCCAGAATCTCCAAGCAGTTGTGATGGTCCAGGTGCACATGCATGGTCGATACAATCTCGTCGGTGTAGTCGTGCTGCACCTCGTCCAGGCGGCGCGTCAGATCGCCGGTGTGATGGTCGTAAATCATGGTGAGCGATCCGATGACCTGCTCGTCGGGCGTTCGCATCTGCTCCTTGGCAATCGAGGCGCGAATCAGGTCGCGTACAGCTTCGGAGCGGTTGGCCACGTCACCGCGGCGCGCGATTTGCTCGTCAAAGCGGCGCAGCAGGTCGTCTGGCGCGGTGACCGAAAAACGGACCAGCTCGGAGGCGGAGCCACTGCAACGGCAGCCCGCGTCGCCGGTCGGCCCGTGCGGATGCTCGTGTCCGTGATCGCAGGTGTGCTCGTGCTCGGTCACGCTACACCAGCTTTACGGAGCCAACGGAGTTATGGTCAGCCTCGATGGCCTCCTCGTAGCCCTCGAGTGCGTCGTGGGCCTCGTGGAGCGCCGCCATGGCGGCCTCGAGCTTGGCGCCAATGCGCTCCATATCAAAGTTCTCGGTTGCATGCAGCAGCTGATGGCTCCACTCGTGGGCGAGCTCGATCGTGTCGTCGACCTGCTTGACGCTCATGGCAAGCTGGCTCATGTTCATTCCGACATCATGCATGGAAAGTCTCCTTTTGTACGGGTCTATTCAGTGGTTCAGATTCTACTACGCCCGCTTTGCGCATCGCCGCATAAGAAAACGGGTGCGAGTCCGTCTGACCCGCACCCGTTCACTGGGGGCTATTTGTGATTACCATACTATCCGTGGTCGCGGGCGCAGCACTCGGCTCTCCGGTGAGCGGCGCAAAACCGCTCATGGACGGCAGCACATGACCGGCGTATTACAGGTGCTTCTCAAGCAGTGCCTGCAGCCTGGCCTTGGGCAGCGCGCCAACGGAGCGGTCGATTTCCTCGCCGTTCTTAAAGACAACCAGCGTGGGGATGCTCATGACGCCAAACTTCATGGCCAGGTCCTGATTGTCGTCGACGTTGCATTTGGCGACGGCAAGTTTGCCGGCCAGCTCGTCGGCCACTTCGTCCACGATGGGCGAGAGCGATCGGCAGGGCCCGCACCAGGGCGCCCAAAAATCAACCAGTACGGGAAGGTTGCCGTTAACGACGGAATCGAAGTTCTCGGGGGTAATCTGCTTAATGTCAGCCATGGTGACCTCCATGATGCGACGCGGCTCGGTCGCGTAAAACTCAGTACGACCGTGCTTATACCCAACGACCCGCAAAGCAACCACTCACGGGCGGCTCTTTTATATAATGGTGGGCACGCAAACGATTGGAGAGCGCATGCCCACGTCACAAAGCCAGAAAAAAGAAGCCATCGCCCAGGCGGCCGAGCAGGAGCTTGCATCGCTTGCGGCCCGTGGCGTGCGCATCGCGGGCAACGCGTGCTCGCCGATCGTACTGGTCAAAGGCGATTTGGATGATGCCGAGCGTTCGGGCGGCGAACTTGCCGCCGGCGCGGATGGTGCCGCATTGCGCAAGGCGCTCGGGGCAATCGGTTACGCGCCCGAAGATTTTTGTGTGCTGGCGAGTGTTGCCGGCGCAGGCGACGGAGCTGTGGCGGTGGGCCACGCCCTGCCGTGCGACCTGTTCCGCGAGGCGCTTGAGGCCTTGGACCCCGAGGCGGTGCTGCTGCTCGATAACAGCGCGGCCGATGTCATGCGCGAAACCTACGCCGACATGCTCGTGGCGATTGATGACTTCGACACCGCCATGCTCAAGCCCGGTCTGATCGCCCATGTGCAGGGCCGCCGCGTGCTCGCGCTCGATGGCTTTGAGGCGGCGCTGACCGACAAAGCGGCCAAGCAGCGCATGTGGGCCTATATCAAGCAGCTGACCCCGGCGGCTGCTCCACTGTAGCGGATTGGCGCCGGCGAGCGATTGCCTGGCGGGCATGCCGTCGACCATGCGCGGCGGCCGTCCAAAGATGCCTCCTACGCTATCGAGAGCTCGGCTATCCTCAGTTTGCCAGTTCGAAAATGGGCCTGCCGCATGATCGAATCTTTATTTCAACTTTACACCTAGGTTTACAGCTGTCTTGTCAGCTGTAAACCTAGGTGTCATACTAAAGCCCCAAGATTCGCCAAAAGAGAGGGGCCTTGATGGCACAGAGCGCGAACATGGATGCATCGGAGCTTGCACGCGACAGTGCGGCCGGCCTGGCATCGGCAACGACGGCAACGGAGCGCGCGGCATTGGTGCCCGCAGAGCTCGTCGAGGCCATTCAGCAACTAAAAACCCAACGTGACGCGGTGATCTTGGCGCACTACTATGTGGCGCCCGAGGTCCAAGCCGTTGCCGATTACGTCGGCGACAGCTTCTACCTGGCAAAGCTCGCCAAGAGCCTGCCGCAGCAGACCATCGTGCTGTGCGGCGTGGAGTTTATGGGCGAGAGCGCCAAGCTGCTCAACCCCACCAAGACCGTGCTGCTGCCCGAGCCGGGTGCGGATTGCCCCATGGCGCACATGGTCAAGCGCGAGACGGTCGATGAGGCGCGCGCCGAATACGGCGACGACCTTGCCGTGGTCTGCTACGTCAACTCGACGGTCGAGATCAAGAGCTGGAGCGACGTGTGCGTCACCAGTTCCAACGCCGTCAAGATCGTGTCCGAGCTGCCGCAGCAACACGTCCTGTTCATCCCCGATCAAAACCTGGGCCGCTTTGTTGCCGAGCAGGTGCCGCAAAAGCACGTCATCCTCAACAAGGGCTACTGCCCGCGCCACCACATCATCACCGTCGAGCAGATCGTTGACGCGCAGGAAGCGCACCCCAACGCGCTCGTGCTGGCGCACCCCGAGTGCAAGGCCGATGTCCTTGCCGAGGCCGACTACATCGGCTCCACCGCCGGCATCATCAAGTACGCCGAGGAGTCGGACGCGAGCGAGTTCATCATCGTGACGGTCCGCGGCGTACTCTACGAGCTCGAGCGCCGCTGCGAGGGCACCGGCAAACAGTTCTACTTCCCCGCGGTGCAGCCCACCTGCGTCAACATGGATCTCATCACGCTCGAAAAGCTCGTGCGATGCCTGGAGACGGGCGAGGGCGAGGTGCAGATCGGCGTGTCGGACGAGGCTGCCGACCAGGCCAAGCTCACGCTCGACCGCATGCTCGAGTACGCGGCGCGCTAAGCCAATGTGACATGAGGGGCAGTCCCTTATGCAACATTACAAGGGAGAGGATTCCTATGGAAACCAAACAATACCCCGATATGGAATGCGACGTTGTCATTGCCGGCTGCGGCGTGGCGGGTCTGTACGCGGCCCTCAATCTGCCGACAAGCACGCGAGTGATCATGCTCTCCAAGGGCGCTGTCGACGAGTGCGATTCGATGCTCGCGCAGGGCGGAATCTGCGTGCTGCCCGAGGGCTCGGACTACGATGCCTTCTTTGAGGACACCATGCACGCCGGCCACTATGAGAACCGTCGCGAGAGCGTCGACATTATGATCCGCTCGAGCCGCTCGGTCATCAACGACCTGCTGGCCATGGGCGTGGATTTTGAGCGCAAGGCCGACGGCAGCCTCGACTTTACCCGCGAGGGCGCGCACAGCCGTCCGCGCATTGCCTTCCATGCCGACATTACGGGCAAGGAGATCACGACCAAGCTGCTCCAAGCCGTTCGCAAGCTGGATAACGTGCAGATTTTGGAGCACGTGGCCATGACCGACATCCTGACGGGCGAGCGTGATGGCGTTACGGTGTGCACCGGCGTCGTTGCCGTTCCCGTGGATGAGGACAACTCGGTTCGTCCCGCCGACGAGCTGGCAAACGCCGCCGAGGGCGTGCATGCCAGCGAGCCGTTTAAGATTCATGCCCGCCACACGCTGTGGGCGACGGGCGGTATCGGAGGCGTATACGACCATTCGACCAACTACCCGCAGCTCACGGGCGATGCCTGCTACATTGCTCAGGAGCATGGCATTAAGATGGAGCACCTGGACTACGTGCAGATTCACCCCACGGGGCTGTTCTCGCCGCAGCCGGGCCGCACCTTCCTGATCAGCGAGAGCTGCCGCGGCGAGGGCGCGATTTTGCTCAACGCCGCTGGCGAGCGCTTTACCGACGAGCTTCAGCCGCGCGATGTGGTCGCCGCCGCCATTCGCGAGCAGATGAAGCAGGACGGCACCGAGCACGAGTGGCTGAGCTTTGCCCCCGTCGAGCGCGATGTGGTGACCGGGCACTTTGCCAACATTCGCGCACGTTGCCTGGAGGACGGCCGCGACATCTTGGACGAGCCCATCCCCGTTACGCCCACGCAGCACTACTTTATGGGCGGCGTGTGGGTCGACAAGGACGGCCGCACCTCGATGCCCGAGCTCTACGCCGCGGGCGAGACGGCTTGCAACGGTGTTCACGGCAAGAACCGCCTTGCATCAAACAGCCTGCTCGAGGCACTGGTCTGGGGTCGTCGCGCCGCGTGGTATATGCGTACCGGCGAGTCGCTGGCCGTGGAGCAGGCGGGCGATCCCGCGCTCGATGGCCGTCATCGCGCCCTGAGCGCCGATACCCTGGCAATCGATGATTTGGCCCGTGCCGCCGGCACGCAGGCCGTGGAGGAGTAGACCATGAATCCCATTACCATGAAGCTCGTCGTCGATGATCTGATTCTGCAGGCTCTGCGCGAGGACATTACCTTTGAGGACGTGAGCACGGCGAGCGTGTGCCCCACGGCGCGTCCCGCCACGGTGGAGCTCATCGCCAAAGCCGATGGCATCATCGCCGGCCTGGATGTGTTCGCTCGCACCTTTGAGCTGCTGGATTCGCAGAGTTCGGTGCTGTTTGATGTTGCCGATGGTGACGAGGTGCACGCCGGTGACCACGTGGGCCAGGTGCGTGGCGATGCGCGCGTGCTGCTTTCGGGCGAGCGCGTGGCACTCAACTACCTGCAGCGCATGAGCGGCATCGCTACTTACACGCATCGGATGGCCGCGGCGCTCGAGGGAACCAAGACCGTGCTCGTCGACACGCGCAAGACCACGCCGGGCATGCGTGTCTTCGAGAAGGCTGCAGTCGAGATCGGCGGTGGCAGCAACCACCGCTATAACCTGTCGACGGCTGTCATGCTCAAGGACAACCACATCGACGCCGCCGGTGGCGTGGCACGCGCGATTGAGATGGCGCGCGCCCATGCGTCGTTTACCGCGACGGTCGAGATTGAGTGCGAGAACCTGGATATGGTGCGCGAGGCAGTTGAGGCCGGTGCCGATATCATCATGCTCGACAACATGACCCACGACGACATGGCTGCCGCGATTGAGCTTATCGCCGGTCGCGCCAAGACCGAGTGCTCGGGCAATGTGGATGCCAGCAATATCCGCGCCCTCGCCGACCTGGGCGTTGACTTTATCAGCTCGGGGGCGCTGACGCACTCTGCGCCGATTCTCGACCTCTCGCTTAAGCACCTTCGTCTGCTGGACGGTAAATAATGGACGCCCGCGAGCGTCGCCGTGCCATCATGGGCGTGCTCGAGGGAGCCAAAGACCCTGTCTCGGGCAGTGCGCTTGCTCGTGAGGTGGGTGTGAGCCGCCAGATTGTCGTGCAAGACATCGCCCTGCTGCGCGCCGATGGGCACGATATCGTGGCGACCAATCGCGGCTACGTGCTGCAGGAGGCCCCCAGCAGCCCCGCCGTGCCCACGCGCCTGGTCAAGGTGCACCATGGCATGGAGCAGGCAGGTGACGAGCTCACGAGCATCGTCGACGCGGGTGGTGCCGTGCTCAATGTAATCGTCAACCATCGCGTGTATGGCAAGATCACAGCCGATCTGGACATTCGCAACCGTCGCGATATTGAGCGCTATCTTGAGGGTATTGCCAGCGGCAAGAGCTTCCCGCTGCTGACGGTGACGAGTGGCTATCACTTCCATCGCATCGCGGCAGAAGACGAGCAGACCCTCGACGAGATCGAGACCATACTCAAGGAGAAAGGCTATCTTGCCGATTTAATGCCCTATGAGGATGATTTGTCCTAGCCCGATACTGTCTTAATAAGTTGCGGTGAAATAGTTCCTAAAATCGGCACCTAAGCAATGAACCGGGAACTATTCCACCGCAACTGCCAAGGTAGCCCCGTCCCCAATTAACTGCCTATACAAACAAAAGGAGGCCTCCGCGGCGATGCGGAGGCCTCCTTTTTGTGCACGGTGTACTTTTGAGTGTGCAAGTGGGGAGTTGTTACTCCTCGACGATCTCGGTGATCGCGCCAGCGGGGCAAGCGTCCTGGCAAGCGCCACAGGCGACGCAGGAGTCCTCGTCAGCGACGGTGGCGACGTCCTGGAGCTCCAGAACGCCAGCGGGGCAGGTGTCGACGCAAACGCCACAAGCGATGCACTCGTCGGCATCAATTACGGGATGAGCCATGGTAGTTTCCTCTCTGTTGACCGACGCTACAGACGATGCGCGCCGGTTTGATTCGGGCAAAAACATACCACGGGAGCGACCGTTTGCAATACCCTCTGGCCGGCATCTTCATACCGTTCGCCGAGTATGCCAAGGTTTACTAAAAAACGTGCAGGTGGGGCCGTTGAGCTGCGCAAATGTTAGCTAAAGGTGACTTGAAATATTGAGCTATTGAGCGAGCTTTTGGAAAGCGCATCCCGTTATTTAGCCGTGAAACGGGTCGCGCTTTCCCCCGGGGTCGCCTCAAGCCACCCCATGCGGCCTCGGGCCCAAACCTCAGCCATCTCTACATAGATCTCGATAGATTTGCCGAGAACTCAATCAGTGCGTCTACCTGCGCATTTGTGAACCTAAACTCTCAGCAATAAGAAATCTTATATGAATTGACTTAGATTTTGTATATTCCGGCCCATAAGGGGATACACTACATCCTGAAAGACAAGCCGAAACACCGCGCGACAGATCGTCGAGGCGGCGCGAACGCAAAAGAGAGAGGGAATTTCTAATGAGTAAGATTCTTGGTATCGACCTTGGTACTACTAACTCCGCAATGGCCGTTCTCGAGGGCGGTTCTCCGACCATTATCGTGAACGCCGAGGGCGACCGCACCACCCCGTCCGTCGTGGGCTTCCGTGCCGACGGCGACCGCGTCGTGGGTAAGGCCGCTAAGAACCAGGCTGTCACCAACCCCAAGAACACCGTGTTCTCCATCAAGCGCTTCATGGGCCGCAAGTACTCCGAGTGCACCTCCGAGATCAAGACCGTGCCGTATGAGGTCAAGGAGGGCCAGGGTGGCCGCGCCGTCGTCGACATCGAGGGCAAGGATTACACCGCCGAGCAGGTGAGCGCCATGACGCTCGCAAAGATGAAGGCCGACGCCGAGAAGTATCTGGGCGAGACCGTCACCGACGCCGTCATCACCGTCCCGGCCTACTTCAACGACGCCCAGCGTCAGGCCACCAAGGACGCCGGTAAGATCGCCGGCCTCAACGTCAAGCGTATCGTGAACGAGCCGACCGCTGCTGCTTTGGCCTATGGCCTGGACAAGCAGGGCACCGACCAGCGCATCCTGGTCTTCGACCTGGGCGGCGGCACCTTCGATGTCTCCATCCTCGACCTCGCCGACGGCGTGTTTGAGGTTCTGTCCACCTCGGGCGACAACCACCTGGGCGGCGACGACTGGGATCAGCGCGTCATCGACTGGATGGCCGATAAGTTCCAGCAGGAGAACGGTGTCGACCTGCGCCAGGACCCCATGGCCCTGCAGCGTCTGAAGGAGGCCGCCGAGAACGCCAAGAAGGAGCTCTCCGCCGCCCAGCAGACCACCATTAACCTGCCGTTCATTACCATGAACCAGTCCGGCCCGCTGCACCTCAACTACACGCTGACCCGCGCCGAGTTCGAGAAGATCACCCGCGACCTGCTCGAGCGTTGCAAGCAGCCTGTCACCAACGCCCTGCGCGACGCCAAGCTCAAGCTCTCCGATCTGACCGAGGTCATCCTCGTCGGCGGCTCCACCCGTATGCCCGCTGTCCAGGAGCTCGTCAAGACCATGACCGGCAAACAGCCCAACATGTCCGTGAACCCCGATGAGGTCGTTGCCGACGGCGCTGCCGTCCAGGGCGGCGTGCTCACCGGCGACGTCGAGGGCATCCTGCTGCTCGACGTTACCCCGCTGTCGCTGGGCGTCGAGACCATGGGCGGCATCATGACCAAGATGATCGACCGCAACACCACGATCCCGACCTCCAAGACCGAGGTCTACTCCACCGCTGCCGACAACCAGACCAGCGTCGAGATCAACGTGCTCCAGGGCGAGCGCGAGCTTGCCCGCGACAACAAGTCGCTCGGTAAGTTCCAGCTGACCGGTATCCCGGCTGCCCGCCGCGGCGTGCCGCAGATCGAGGTCACCTTCGACATCGACGCCAACGGCATCGTCAAGGTCTCCGCTAAGGACAAGGGCACCGGCAAGGAGCAGCAGATCACCATTTCCGGCTCTACCGCTCTGTCCGACGACGAAGTCGATCGTATGGTCAAGGACGCCGAGGCTCATGCCGAGGAGGACAAGAAGCAGAAGGAAGAGGTCGAGGTCCGCAACCAGACCGACAGCCTGTGCTACTCCACCGAGCAGACCCTCAACGAGCTGGGCGACAAGGTTTCCGCTGACGTGAAGTCCAAGGCCGAGGCCGCTATCGCCGACGCCAAGAAGGCGCTCGAGGGCTCTGACGTCGAGGCCATCAAGGCCGCCGGCGAGTCCCTGCAGTCCGTGGCCTACGAGCTGGCCCAGGTTGTCTACGCCGACGCTCAGCAGCAGACCGACGGTGCCGCTGGTGCCCAGCCTGCCGACGATGACGTAGTCGACGCCGACTACGAGGTTGTGGACGACGAGGACAAGTAATCATGTCCGCCCGTAAAGCTCGCACGGAGGCGGCTGCCGCCGGCGCCGCCCCCGTTGACTCTGAGGAGAAGGACGTGAAGATTCCCGTAGAGGCCGCAGACGATACCGAGGTCAATGAGGCCCCGGCCGCCGAGGCTGCCGAGAACCAGGTAGAGGATTCCAACAAGGAGGCGACGATGACCGAGGACGAGATGGTGGAAGCCGCTATCCGCGCCGGTGAGGAAGCCGCCGACAACGACTTTAAGCTCAAGTTCGAGCAGGCCCAAAAGGAGCTTGCCGACGTGCGCAATGAGCTCGATGCTGCGGCAGAGGCTCAGAAGGCCGCCGAGGACAAGGCGAAGGACGCTACCGAGCGCACCGCTCGTCTGCAGGCCGACTGGGAGAACTTCCGTCGCCGCACCGCCAACGAGCGCATCGCCGAGCGCGAGCGCGCGACCGAGAAGCTCGTCACCGCGCTGTTGCCGGTGATCGACGATATCGAGCGCGCGATCGACCATGCCCGCAGCCAAGAGCTTTCCGACGACTTTAAGCAGTTCGTCGATGGCGTTGACGCGGTACATGCCAAGCTGCTCGATGTGTTTGCGCACGAGGGCGTTGAGCCCATCGACCCCAAGGGCGAGGCGTTCGATCCGCTCGAGCACCAGGCTGTGGGTCGCGTCGAGGACGCATCGCAGTATGACGAGACCGTCAACGACGTATACCAGAAGGGCTACCGCATGGCGGATCGTATTCTGCGTTCCGCGATGGTGACGGTGACCTACGGCGGCGAGAAGCGCCCCGCACCGGAGCCCGAAGCGGCACCCGAGGATGCTACGGCCGACACGGCCGAGAGCACCGAGGAGTAATTGAGAAGGGCCCCGGGGCAACACCCGGGGCCCTTTCTGGCCTAGTGCCATATGACAGCATGAGCCGCCGTCCGCAGGGGCGGCGGATATAACAGGAGAGGAGCTACGATGGCTGCAGGCAAAACCTTCTATGACATCCTGGGCGTATCCAAGAGCGCCTCCGACAAAGAGATCAAGAGCGCGTTTCGCAAGCTCGCGCAAAAATATCACCCCGATGCCGGCGGCGACGAGGCCAAGTTTAAGGAGATCAGCGAGGCCTACGAGACGCTTTCGGACGAGAAGAAGCGCAAAGAGTACGACCAGATGCTCATGTTTGGCGGCATGCCGGGCGCGGGCGGCGCGTATGGCGGCGGCTACGGTGCCGGTGCGGGCGCCAGCGGCTGGGGCGACATCTTCGACAGCATCTTTAGCGGCAACGGCGCCTGGGGCAGCGATTGGGGCTCGGGTTTCGCCGGGGCTGCGGGCGCTGCCGGTGCGGGTGCGGGTCGCAGCCGCGCTCGCAAGGGCGGCGACCTGTCGCTGACCGTCGATGTGACGGCCGAGGACGCGTTTCGCGGCGTGACGCACAAGGTCACCTACCGCATTCCCTCGACAGGCGAGCAACAGACCATTACGGTCTCGGTGCCCGCGGGTGCGGTCGACGGCGGCAAACTGCGCTACAAGCGTCGCGGCGAGTATGGCGTTGCCGGCGGCGAGCGCGGCGACCTGGTCGTGACCACGCACGTGGAGGAGCACCCGCTGTTTAAGCGTAAAGGTGCCGACGTGACCATGGAGGTACCGGTCTCGGTCTATGAGGCGGCGCTCGGCTGCACGGTGGACGTGCCGACGCCCGGCGGTGCGACGGTTCGTCTGAAGGTGCCCGCGGGTACCCAGACGGGCAAGAAGTTCCGCTTTAAGGAGATGGGCGCGCCCGACGTTAAGCACCGTGGCCGCACCGGTGCGCTGCTCGTCGAGATCAAGGTGCAGGTTCCCACGAACCTGTCTGATGACGAGCGCGATGCCATGACCAAGCTGCGCGAGGCCGACACGCGCGACTATCGCGAGAAGGTCAATCGTTACAAGGCGACGTTCTAGTTCGGTTGCGTGGCCCACGGGCTGGCCGCAGGCTTATGATGGAGATGTGCGAGACGGAAAGGGGTCAGGTAGCATGGCCGAGGACAATAGGAACAAACCGCTGTACATGATCAGCGTGGCGGCCGAGCTGACCGGCATGCATCCGCAGACTCTGCGCGTCTACGAGTCCAAGGGCCTGGTGAACCCCCAGCGCTCGGGCGGCAACACGCGTCTGTATTCGCGTGCCGATATCGAGCGTCTGGAGCTCATCAACCAGCTGACCGACGAAGGCATCAACCTTGCCGGCGTGGTGCGCATCCTCGATATGAAGGAGCGTGCCGAGGAACGCGAGCACGAGAACGAAAAACTCCGTGCCCGCGTGCGCCAGCTCGAGGACGAACTGCACGAGTACAAGATGCAAAAGAAGATCACCGCCCTGGCCCCGCGCGACGGCTCAGTCAACCCCGAGCAAGTCATGCGCAAGCTTTTGGGCGCCGGCGGAGATTTGTAGTTACGCGGTTTTGCCAAACCGCGTAACGGCTCGACGCTGCGCCTTTGGTTCCGCCGTTCTAACGAACGGCGGACCGGTCGACGCTGCAAGCCCGCCAGAGCGGCAATCTGCCTTTCAACTTCGGCGGCATGATCAGAAGATCAATGCCGCCTTGTTTCAAGGCACCTTGCTCGCTCTGGTGGGCTTTCGCTGTCCGCGCCAAAACATCGGCGTTGTTATGGGTAGTCATTGGGGACGTTCTTAAATGACTAGTCGAAAGGGACGCTCTTGCACCAAATTTGCCGGACCGCACCGGGCTTGCCCTTTACTTTACCGAGATAAAGTGAACGTGCAGATTCGTAACCCACTCGCAACCGTTCTATGGCACGATATTGAACGAATGTATGCTATGCGCCCGAGCCTTTCGGGCAGAGTGGGAGACAGTATGGTTAAGCTGTACGAGGACGGCATCTACCTGTGCGGCGGCAGCGAGGTTGTGCCTGTGGCCGAGGCTGCCGAGCGCGGTATTACGCAGGCACCCGAGGATGCCAAGCGCGGCACCATCGCGTATTCGATCCTCCAGGCACACAATACGTCCGGCGACCCCGAGGCGCTCAAGATTCGCTTCGACGCCATGGCGAGCCACGACATTACCTTCGTTGGCATCATCCAGACGGCGCGCGCCTCGGGCATGGAGCAGTTCCCGCTGCCCTACGTGCTCACCAACTGCCATAACTCGCTGTGCGCCGTGGGCGGCACCATCAACGAGGACGACCACGTCTTCGGTCTCTCGGCTGCCAAGAAGTACGGCGGCATCTTCGTCCCGCCGCACATCGCCGTCATCCACTCCTTTATGCGTGAGAACTTCGCCGGTTGCGGCAAGATGATCTTGGGCTCCGACTCGCACACCCGCTACGGCGCCCTGGGTACCATGGCCGTGGGCGAGGGCGGCGGCGAGCTGGCAAAGCAGCTGCTGCGCGACACCTACGATGTCGCCTATCCCGGCGTCGTGGCCATCTACCTCACGGGCGCCCCGCGTCCCGGCGTCGGCCCGCACGACGTGGCGCTCGCCATCATTCGCGCTGTCTTTGCCAAGGGCTATGTCAAGAACAAGGTCATGGAGTTTGTGGGCCCCGGCATCGCGAGCATGACGACCGACTACCGCAACGGCGTCGACGTCATGACCACCGAGACCACCTGCCTGTCGAGCATTTGGGCCACCGACGAGGACACGCACGCGTTTTTGACCATGCACGGCCGCGGCGACGACTACCGCGAGCTCAAGCCCGCCGATGTCGCCTACTACGACGGCTGCGTCGAGGTCAATCTGTCGAGCATCAAGCCCATGATCGCGCTGCCGTTCCATCCTTCCAACGGCTTTGAGATCGACGAACTCAACGAGAATCTCGAGGACATCCTGCATGAGGTGGAGCTCGAGGCCGCCAAGATCGGCGAGGGCAAGACGCACTTTAGCCTGCTCGACAAGATCGTCGACGGAAAGCTGCACGTGCAGCAGGGCGTTATCGCCGGCTGCTCGGGCGGCAACTACGACTCCGTGGTCCAGGCTGCCCGCGTGCTCAAGGGCGCTAACACCGGCTGTGGCGAGTTCTCGCTGTCGGTCTATCCCACAAGCCAACCCGTGGCGCTCGAGCTTACACGCCGTGGCTATATCTACGACCTTATGGAGGCCGGCGCGATTGTGCGCACGGCATTCTGTGGCCCGTGCTTTGGCGCCGGCGACACGCCTGCCAACAACGGTCTGTCCATCCGCCACACTACGCGCAACTTCCCCAACCGCGAGGGTTCCAAGCCGGGCAATGGCCAGCTGAGCGCCGTGGCCCTGATGGACGCCCGCTCCATTGCGGCGACGGCTGCCAACGGCGGCGTCCTGACGCCGGCGACCGACCTGCCCGAGGAGACTTGGGACGAGGCCTGCGAGTACACCTTTGACGACGCGCCGTACAAAAAGCGTGTGTACTGGGGCTTTGGCAAGGCGGAGCCTGCCGACGAACTGGTCGAGGGCCCCAACATCAAGCCGTGGCCCGCGATGGAGCCTCTCGGCGACGATATCCTGCTCAAGGTGTGCTCCAAGATCATGGACCCGGTTACCACGACCGACGAGCTCATTCCCTCGGGTGAGACGAGCTCCTTCCGTTCCAATCCGCTGGGTCTGGCCGAGTTTACTCTCAGCCGCCGCGATCCGGCCTACGTGGGTCGTTCCAAGGAGGTCGACGCGGTGGAGAAGCGTCGCGTGGCCGGCGAGGCCGCGGGCGACCTGGCGGCGCTCGATGTCGAGCTTGCGGGCGTGTTTGAGGCGCTGGCCGGCGCGGGTGTCGCGGCCGATGCCAAGGCGACCGAGTACGGCTCTATGCTCTATGCCAAGAAGCCCGGTGACGGTTCTGCCCGCGAGCAGGCTGCGAGCTGCCAGCGCGTAATTGGCGGTCTGGCAAACATCGTCCACGAGTACGCCACCAAGCGCTATCGCTCCAATGTGATGAACTGGGGCATGGTGCCCTTCCAGATGGAGGCCGAGCCCAACTTTGAGGTGTGCGACTACGTCTTTGTGCCGGGTATCCGCATCGCGCTCGATGGCGATTTGAAGAACATCGCCGCCTACGTGGTGCGTGCCGATGGTGCGGTCGAGCAGATTGAGCTCTATATTGCCGATATGACTGCCGAGGAGCGTGCCATCGTCAAGGCCGGTTGCCTGATCAACTACAACAAGTTCAAGGCCGCTGCCGAGTAACGTTGCTGTACGCCCCGGACACACCTTTCCCTCGTGCTCACGCGCTTCGCGAGGGTCGCCCGAGGGAAAGGTGTGTCCGGGGCTACCGCGACGTTCTCGTTGGGTCTTGAGGGACGCCAAAAATAGACCTGCTTGATGCCGCCTCTTTTTATTGGGGCGGCTTCTTTTTGTCGAAAACCACCACAAAGGTGCCTGTCCCCTTTGTGGTGGTCCGCGGTTTGTCTCGTTCTGTAACAGGTAGACCCTTATTTGCCGAGTAGTTGTTACAGATCTAGATAAACGGGCACCGCTGAACAATTCATCTCGATCCGTAACATCTGGACCCAAAAACGGCCGCTAGATGTTATGGATTGAGATGGTGAACGCCGGGGCCGAAGATCACCACAAAGGCTCCTGTCCCCTTTGTGGTGGTGGGGGCGAGCTCGATGCTGCCGTGCTCGCTGAACGACATTCTAATGAGCGTCTCTACAGGATTTTATCTGGGCTGGCGGGCTTGGTTGTTTTGGGGATGCCGAGTTTGGATGACGCGAAATCGTCAACATTGTCCTTAATTCCGTCTTTGGTGTAGACAGTGACCATATAGGTGCTGTGTCCGAATTCGCCCTTGTCGCGTGTTGCCCAGGCATCCCAGTAGGCGGCCCCGTTTCGCCCTTTGATTTTTCCGACACGGCGGAGTTCTGTTCTCTTTAATTTCTGGTTGCTATAGATGGTTCGACCGGCCTCCTCGGTGAGCCCGCACTGTCCAAGCATCTTGTCGAGGACTTGGTTCATGTGGCGCTCATCGGTGTTTGGTGCGTAGTCGTAGGCGAGGGTGATGGAGTCGAGGGGCTGGTCGTCGATTAGATAGTTTAGCGCCTGAGGTTCAAGGCAGAAATAGGGGGAGCATCCGTCGACCTTGCCGAGCAACGGTAACTTGGACTGCCAACTTCCGGTGGGAATTGCATATTCGTAGAACACGCCACGGCAGACAAAGGAGAGCGAGGTGGCGCGCGAACCGGCGTCGATCATCCCGCAAAGATCGAAGGGCGAGGCGATACCAAAAGAAAAGGGCGTGATGACGATAAGGAAGAGCATCACGATGGGTATGGCGAGAATGGCGATGACGTTGCGACCGGTGGAATGAGACGGCTTCATATGCGCTCCTCGAGACAAAGAGCTGTTGAGGATAGGCAGAAATGGATATGTTCAGAGAACAATTCAAGTTTAATCTCATGGCGCGAGATGGTCGACCGTTAGCGTCGAAAACCACCACAAAGGTGCCTGTCCCCTTTGTGGTGGTGAGGAGCGCGCGGCTTCTTTTGGTAATAGTGTTAGCTGGCGGTATCATTAGTGCAGGTGGCGAAGGTTTGCATTGTGGGGTGTTTTGCCGTGAGCCGTTCTGCCCGTATTGGATTGATTGTCTTGGCGCTTGCGATCGCTGTGGTTGGCGCGGGCGCTGTCGGTATGGCATTTCTACCTGCTGCGGTGACGGAGCCGGTGGTCAAGCCTGTGACTCAATCTGTCGAACTTCTGACCGGCGACGACAAGCCCGAGGCCATTACCGTTGATTTTGATGAGCAGCCGGCTGTGCTGGGTATTAGCAATTATCCGCGTATTCAGCTTGGGGCCATGCGCTATACCACGGATACAAGCCTGATCGATAGGGCGTCCGAGCTACTCAAGGGCAAAACATTTAAGCGTTGGTACGGATATGCGTCCTATCGGGCAAAAGCGAACGACATGGTTGGCGGATGCCACTCTTCCATCGAGCTGGACACTGCAAACGGCGCAAAGTTATGTGATGTCTCGTACGATCCGGGCTACGAGGGCAATGAGGGTCCGGGCATCTACATCATGGACGGCGATGTCGCCTATATCATGGAGGGCGACCAGACCGAGCTCAACGATTTTATGGGTCAGTGTATCCAAGATGCCTATAAACAGACCTGCTTGCCTGACCCGCGGACTGCACGCGATAGTGGGTCTGCCCGTACATGGCTGTTCGAGGATGAGATGCCCTGGACCGTCGAATCGGGAAGTACGGGTTCGGCGAAGGAGTAGAGACCGCGACCACCACAAAGGCGCCTGTCCTCTTTGTGGTGGTTTTCGGTCTGTCTCGATCTGTAACATCTTGGCCGCTAAAAGTGGGCCTGGTGTTACAGATTTAGATTTTCGATTCAGGTGTCTTCTGTTCGTCTCGATTTGTAACAGATAGAGCCCTATTTGCCGATTAGATGTTACAGATTGAGACAAACGGGTGCCGCTGAACAATTCGTCTCGATCTGTAACATCTGGAGCCAGAAACGGTCGATAGATGTTACAGATTGAGACGGTAGCGCACCTGTGCGGCGGCGGGCCGACATCTTTACCCCTATCCCTCAATCACTCAGAAAATCTTATATATAGAGACTTAGATTTATGTATAAGATCGCGCAAAGCTGGCAACAATACTTCTCGAACAACGTGAAGCCGCCCCGTAGGGTGGCCGCCCCAAGAGAGGTGATTCCATGAGAATCGATAAGCTAGCAATGACGTCGCGCGAGGCGCTGCAGACCGCCATGAGCACGGCTGCCGACGCGCAGGCCGGCGCGGTGGAGCCGATTCACCTGCTGTCCGCCCTGCTCGGTGCCGGCGAGCGCAATATCTCCGTGATCATCGAGCGCATCGGTGCCGACCCGGCTCAGCTTGCACGCTCCACACAGGATGCCATCGACCGCGCGCCCAAGGTTTCGGGCGAGGGCCAGCAGATGGGTCTTTCCAATGAACTCGTCCGCGTCATCGAGAAGGCCGAGAAGAAGGCCACCAAGATGGGCGACAGCTTTGTGGTGACCGAGCATCTGCTGATGGCGCTTGCCGAGGACAAGGGCGACGCGGGTCGCGTGCTGCGCGATGCCGGCGTCACCAAGGAGCGCATCGAGCAGGTCTACGAGGAACTGCGCGGCGATGACCGCGTGACGTCTGCCGAGGACAAGACCCAGTTTGAGGCGCTGGAGCAGTACGGACGCAATATCTGCGATCTTGCCCGCGCCGGTAAGCTCGACCCGGTCATCGGCCGTACCGACGAGATCCGCCGTACCATTCAGGTCCTGTCCCGCCGCACCAAGAACAACCCCGTGCTCATCGGTGAGCCGGGCGTCGGTAAAACGGCTATCGTCGAGGGCATCGCCCAGCGTATCGTGGCCGGCGACGTGCCGAGTACGTTGCGCGACCGCGACCTCATCGAGCTCGACATGAGCGCGCTGGTCGCCGGCGCCAAGTACCGCGGTGAGTTCGAGGACCGCTTGAAGGCCGTGCTCAAGGAAGTACAGAAGTCCGAAGGTAAGGTCATCCTGTTCATCGATGAGCTCCACACCATCGTGGGCGCGGGTGCCACCGAGGGCTCCATGGACGCCGGCAACATCCTCAAGCCTGCGCTCGCTCGTGGCGACCTGCACGCGATCGGCGCGACTACGCTCGACGAATACCGCAAGTACATCGAGAAGGACGCGGCGCTCGCCCGTCGTTTCCAGACCGTTATGGTGAGCGAGCCCACCGTCGAGGACACTATCTCGATTCTGCGTGGCCTCAAGGAGAAGTACGAGATCTTCCATGGCGTGCACATCACCGATAGCGCACTCGTGGCCGCCGCCGACCTCTCCGATCGCTATATCGCCGACCGCTTCCTGCCCGACAAGGCCATCGACCTGGTCGATGAGGCGGCAAGCCGCCTGCGCATGGAGCTCGACAGCATGCCGGTCGAGATTGACGCCACCACGCGTCAGCTCACCCAGCTGCAGATCGAGGAGCAGGCACTCATGAAGGAGACCGATGACGCCTCCAAGGAGCGTCTGGAGGCCCTGCGCCAAGAGATCGCCGAGGTCCAGGAAAAGCTCAACGTGCAAAAGGCCGGCTGGCTCAACCAGAAGAACGCCATCGACCACGTGCAGGAGCTCAAGGGACAGCTCGACGAGGCCAGGAGCGAAGAGGAGCGCGCGACGCGCAACGGCGACCTGGGCCGTGCGTCCGAGCTGCGCTACTCCGTGATTCCTGGTCTGCAGCAGCAGATTCAGGATTCCGAGGCTGCGCTCGAGGCACAAAAGCAGCAGGACGGCGAGGGCCTGAACGAGCAGGTGACCTCCGATGAGATCGCCGAGGTCGTGAGCGCCTGGACCGGCGTGCCCGTCTCCAAGATGATGCAGGGTGAGCTCGACAAGCTGAAGGGTCTGGAGGGCGAGCTGCATAAGCGCGTCATCGGCCAGGACGAGGCCGTCTCCGCCGTTGCCGCAGCTGTGCGCCGCAGCCGTGCGGGCCTCTCCGATCCGGACAAGCCCATCGGCAGCTTCTTCTTCCTGGGCCCCACCGGCGTGGGCAAGACCGAGCTCGCCAAGGCGCTTGCCGAGTGCCTGTTCGATGACGAGCGCGCGCTCGTGCGTATCGACATGTCCGAGTACATGGAGAAGTTCAGCGTCCAGCGTCTGATCGGTGCGCCCCCGGGATACGTGGGCTACGACGAGGGCGGCCAGCTCACCGAGGCCGTACGCCGTCGCCCCTACTCCGTGATCTTGCTCGACGAGATGGAGAAGGCCCATCCGGATGTCTTTAATGTGCTGCTGCAGGTGCTCGACGACGGCCGTTTGACCGACGGTCAGGGTCGCCAAGTGTCCTTTAAGAACACGATTATCATCATGACGTCTAACGTGGGCTCCAAGGCTATCGCCGAGCTTTCCGGCAAGGACGAGGAGGAGATGCGCCACCAGGTCAACGCGGCCATGGCTCAGACCTTCCGTCCCGAGTTCCTCAACCGTATCGACGATATCGTGGTGTTCCATCCGCTCGGCATGGCGCAGATCGAGAAGATTGTCGACATCCAGCTCGCCGACGTCCGCGCGCGTCTGGCCAAGGAGCGCATGACGCTTGCCATCACCCCGGCGGCCAAGCAGATGCTCGCCGTGGGCGGCCTGGACCCGGTCTTTGGCGCCCGTCCGCTCAAGCGTCTGGTGCAGCGCGAGGTCGTGGATGCCATCGCCGCCGCTATCATCGACGGCACGGTGCGCGAGGGCGATCAGGTGACGGTCGATGTCGACAAGGACGGCGGCTTTACCGTCGTGTGCGACAATACGCCGGCGGCCACCTACGAGGTCCCCGACGCTCAGTAGATTTTGGGTCATGCCTCAAAATTTGCCTTTTGAGCCGAACGCCAAGGGCGGCGGATCCGATTGGGTCCGCCGCCCTTTTTCGTGCGACAATCGATGGTGTTGAACGTGAGCACATGGCAAGGAGCTATGCAGATGAAAGACGAGAACAAGACGAACGCACCGGCGGCTGAGGCGGCGCCCGTCGCGCCCGCCGCACCGAAGACTTCGCCTAAACCGGCGCCCAAGCCGCGCGATCCCTACATTCGCGCCGAGAACGAGGACGACGACGGCTACGATCCCTACAGCGACCGACGCCCCGAGCGCGAGCCAATGTTCGAAGCCGACCCGTGGCGCTGAGTGCCACCCAAAAGGCCACCAATAAGTTGCGGTGAAATAGGGACTGTTTTGCGGTTTGACCAGCAAAAACAATCCCTATTTCACCGCAACTGCGTTAGGGATATGGGTGTTGGGCGGCTGTCTTCGGGCCGGCTAGTCCTGGGCTTTGATGCTTGGCAGGAGAATCTGGGCGAGGTAGTCGGTCTCGAGTTTGGTCGCGGCGTCGGCCTTGCCGTCTTTACCGACCAGGTCGTTTTTGATCTGGCTGTATGTGTAGCGGTTGCCGGTCGTGAGTTCGACAAGCTCAATCGCCGTATCCATGGGGTAGGTCGACACGGGGTTCTGTGTGTGTCCATTAACGGTTTGCGGAATCACGTACGGATAGACAGGGCCGCTGGCGTAGACGGTGTAGCCGTTGCCTAGGCTGACCGTGCCCAAAACCGTATCGCCGTCGTCGGGCGTAAAGGTCTCGCCATCGCGCACCGTGACGAGCGTCACGAGCGGTGTGTTGGTGTCGCCGTCCAGATAAATGCACAGCGTGTTGCCGTTCTGCCAGGTTGCGACCTTGCCATACCACTCAACCGGAATATCGAGCTGATACAGGTTCGTCGCCTTGTGCCGAGCGTCGGCATCGCGGGCGGACTGAGCCTCGCTTGCGCTTACGGCGTTGGCGGCGGCATCGCGGCGCGTAATTGCCGCCTGCTGGAGTATCTTTGCCGCGGCGGCAGAGCTTGCGCCCCCTTCCTCGGCATACTTGGCGGCGGCATCGATCTGGTCGTCAGTCACCGTGTCGGCCGAAGGTACCTTGAGCTTAAAGGTGGCTTGAGCGCGCAGATCCTGCCCATCGCTCTTAATGGTGACCTGCGCCTTGGTGGTCGGGACGGTGTAGATGGTGCCGTCTTCCGCGATGGGGGATCCAGCAATGGAGAGCGTGTAATCGCCGGGCAGCAGCTTAATGCCGCGACCGTGCTCGTCAACGTAGAGCGTTTCGCTCACAGAGGAGCCGTCGGAGTCCTGGCCACTCACCTGCACGGGGATCTTTGAGCCGGTGGAGCAGTCGAGCCCCGCGGCATGTACGCCAATTTGCACCGACATCATCGTGTGCGCACTGGCGGCGACAGCGGCAGCCTGCTCTTGCTGATATCCGTTCCAGGCAGCATAGCCTGCGCCGCCGGCGACGAGCGCGACGGCCACAACGCCGGCAACCATCAGGTTGCGGCGCTTGGGCGACATTTTGCGATGGCGAACCTCGGCCTCGCGTGCCGAGGGAACGGACGGCAGGGGAATATCGCCCATGGCGATGGTCTCGTCCACGGCAGGCGCAGAGCCTAAGCCAGGGAGCTCGCGGGTCAGCGAATCTTCGGCCGGCAAGTTGTCGAGCAAGATGGTTTCCTCGCTCGTGTCGGATTCGGGCTGGTCGTCGGCCTTGCTGTCGTCCTCTTCGGCTTCGGCTTCGGTTTCGTCAGGAGCGTCTTTGGCGTCGCCGTCTTCGTCCTCGGTGCCTTCGCGCGCTTCGCCCTGCGTGTCGACGGCCGAATCGCTAAACGAGAGCTCGTCTAGCGCGATCTGGTCTAGGCTCTCCAGGGCCTCGGCGCATGCTTCTGCATCTTGGGCCGCATCCTCTTGGGCCATCGTCTCATCTTTCATATATCCCCCAAGCTCAATATCGGGACAACACTGTACCCAAAAATGGAGCCATATAAAGCGCATGCGAAATATAAGATCCGATTTAACCCGAGCGCATCGTTCAGCCGCATCCTCGTGGCAGCAAAAAGCCCCCGGAACGCGAACGAATCACATTCCGGGGGCTCTGCAATGCGTTGAGTTACGCGGAGCCGGCTATGCTGCTTCGTGCTCAAGCGATGTTTGCGTCAGGCGCGTTACTCGGCGTGCGCGTAATCAACCTTGGCGCGGCGAGCGGTAGCCTTTTCCCAATCGCTGGTGCCCTCAAAGACATCCTGCTTGTAGGGATTGCGGCCGAGCTTCTTGGCGCGGTAGGCGATGTAGATGATCGCGGCGACGTTGGCGACCAGTGCGGCGATCGAGACTGCGGTGGCGGCACCGGGGTCCAGCGTGGAGTGGGTCACAAAGATGGACTCCTCCTGGAAATACGGGAACACCTGGGCAAACATGCACCAAATGGCCAGCGTAAAGGCGCGGTTCTGGATCCATCCACCCTTGTTCCAGATAAAGGCGGCGACGGTGGGCGCCAGCAGCAGCGCAAAGCCGCAGAACCAGGAGTGGGTGGGCAGGCAGTTGTAGGTGTAGCAGAAGTTCCAGATATCGTAGGCGATGATGTAGACCCAGGTCATGTCGGGCCACAGCATGTCGGTCTGATCCTCGGAGGCGTAGACGCTCCACCAACCGGTCATGCAGAAGATGTTGATGAGACCGGCGATGCCGTTGAACACGTTGTTCCAGCCGGCCAGCTGCGTAGCACCTTCGGAGGTGACCCAAGTGGACTGGCCCAGGACAAAGAAGTGATAGGCGCTCTCAAAGTCGGACACGACGGCGATCATGATGTTGATGGCGACGATCACAAACGGCCATGCGCGGAACCAATGCGCCTTGCCGATCTTGCCCCACTGGTACTTAATGGCAATGAAGCCCCAGCAACCGGCCAGCGCCGCGTATACCTTGGCGTAGTGGAACCAGCTGTTCTGGTACACATGGGTGGGGTTGGTGAGTGCCCACTCGGCACCTTGCGAAACGCCGATGGCGATGGCGACGCAGTAGATGGTCATGGCCAGCGGAGCCACGCCAAAGATGATTGCCGCGCCCAGCTTGGTGCGGCGGCCGACCTCGTTGAGCACGATCAGACCAATAAAGACCATGGCCCAGCCGGCCCAGTGGATAAGGGTATCGCTACCCCAAACATCGAACAGCATGCTGCTCTCCTTTCACACGCCCGCGGCCCCTCTTCTGATCGCGGGCAGTTTGGCTAAATGTCGTCAGTTCTGGGGCTTGCGCTCCGGATACTTGGCGGTATAGCCCTCGATGTGGAGCGTCGAGGCGATGATTTCCTTGACCGTCTCGTCGGGCACATCGGGGTGCGTGCGGATATACATCAACAACCCCATGATGAGGGTGTAGAACGTCTCGTAGACATGGTCGATGCGCAGCTCGTGATGGGCGACAAAGTCCACCACGGTGGTGTCGCAGATATACTGCGCCACGCGCTGGACCACGTTGTGCAAAAAGCCGCCGTAGAGCGCGCCGCTGCTCGAGGTGAGCGTGCTCGGCAGCTCGTGGCCGCTCACGACCAGGTGCTTAAAGAGCGGGGCGACGGTGTCGAGTGCGCCTTCGATGTCGCCGACCGTGCGGCTGGCGTTCCACTGCTCGAGCTCGGAGATAAAACCGTCGATTGCCTCGTCCATGACGGCAGTGACGGCGGCGTCCATATCGGCGAAGTAGTGGTAGAACAACGAGCGCGTACAGCCGGCACGCTTGGTCACGGCCGATACCGAAAGATGCGACACGCCCAGCTCGGAGCTCACGGCGCGCACGGCGGCGAGAATCTCGCGACGGCGCTCGTCACCTGTCAGGCGCTTTGTCGCACTGTCGGGCGTGGGGACGGCGTCGGCCACAGAGATGTTCACTGTGTTATCGCTCATGCGTTTGCCGCCTTTCATCCTCTTTTGCCTGACCGTTCGCCTAACAGTCTTGAATATTGTTGACGGTTCGTCAATACTATTTTTGACACAATGTCAACAATGGCGGGTGAACGGCATGGGGGCATGCCCGGCCTGCAAAAAAGAGGGGCGCCGCGGTCTCGCCGGGCTGTGGCAAGAGAAGGGACAACCATGATTCTCAACGGACCGGGAATTAGCTACACCGAGCCCGATATCGGTTCGGAGTTCGTGCCGCCGCTGCCGGAGCATCCGCGCGAGGCCATTGTCAAGCTGTGCGAGCATTGCACCAACCGACTGCTGCATCGCGACGAGCTGCTGGGCTACGAGTACTGGTCGTTTGCCGAGGCCGCGACCGACGAGCAGGCCGAGGTGCTCTGCAAGATGAAGATGCGCCGTCCCTACACGCTGCCCGAGATGGTCAAGCTCACCGGCATGCCCGAGGCTCAGATCGAGAAGATGCTCGACGACATGAGCTACACGGGTCTGCTCGAGTACAACTGGGAAAATCCCGAGCGCGCCAAGCAGTGGGTGCTGCCCATGCTGGTACCGGGTTCCGCCGAGTTCCTCAACATGCGCGTGAGCCAGCTCGAAGAGCACCCGGTCTACGCCAAGTTCTTTGAGCAGGCGTCCAAGGGACCACTGTCCAAGGCCACGCCGATGGTGCCGCCCGGAGGCGCCGGTATCGGCATGCACGTCATTCCAGTCGAGAAGGCCATCGACGCCGCGAGCACCTCGGTGCCTATTGAGCATATCGAGCATTGGCTCGACAAATACGAGGGTAAGTATGCCGCCAGCACCTGCAGCTGCCGCGCGAGCCGTCGCGTGATGGGCGAGGGTTGCGCCGACGACCCCGCCGACTGGTGCATTGCCGTGGGCGATATGGCCGACTACGTGGTCGAGACCGACCGCGGCCACTATGTGACGCGCGAGGAGGTCTACGACATTTTGCGCCAGGCCGAGGACAACGGCTTTGTGCACCAGATCACCAATATCGACGGCGAGAACAAGATCTTCGCCATCTGCAACTGCAACGTCAACGTGTGCTACGCCCTGCGCACATCGCAGCTGTTCAACACACCCAACCTGTCGCGCTCGGCCTATGTCGCCAAGGTCGAGAAGGACAAGTGTGTGGCCTGCGGTCGCTGCGTTGAGGTGTGCCCGGCCGGCGCCGCCAAGCTCGGCCAGAAGCTCTGCAGCAAAAAGGCCGGCGGACAGGTGCCCGAGTATCCGCGCCAGGAGCTGCCCGATGCCACCAAGTGGGACCACACCAAGTGGTCGCCCAACTACCGCAACGATAACCGTATCGAGACGCACGAGTCCGGCACCGCGCCCTGCAAGACGGCCTGCCCCGCGCACGTTGCCGTTCAGGGCTATCTGAAGCTCGCGGCGCAGGGCCGCTATGACGAGGCGTTGGCGCTCATCAAGCGCGAGAACCCGCTGCCCGCTATCTGCGGCCGCGTGTGCAACCGCCGCTGTGAGGATGCCTGTACCCGTGGTCGCGTGGATGCCGCCGTGGCTATCGACGAGGTCAAGAAGTTTATCGCCCAGCGCGATCTGGATGCCGCGACCCGCTATGTCCCACCTGTGGTGACCCCGACGCGTGCCGGCGGCTTCGACCAGAAGATTGCCATCATCGGTACCGGTCCGGCCGGCCTGTCCTGCGCTTTCTACCTGGCCGAGAAGGGCTACAAGCCCGTCGTGTTCGAGAAGAACGAGCGCCCGGGCGGCATGCTCACCTATGGCATTCCCAGCTTTAAGCTGCAGAAGGACGTTATCGAGGCCGAAGTCGAGGTCATTCGCCTGATGGGTGCCGAGTTCCGCTATGGCGTGGAAGTCGGTCGCGACGTGACGCTCGACGAGCTGCGCGCGCAGGGCTTTACGGCCTTTTATGTTGCCATCGGCTGCCAGGGTGGCCGCCTTGCCGGCATTCCGGGCGAGGATGCCGAGGATGTGACCGTAGCCGTTGACTTCCTTCGCGAGGTCAACAGTGGCAAGATCGACGCGCTGCCCGGCCGCACCATCGTGGTGGGCGGCGGCAACGTGGCCATCGACGTTGCCCGCAACGCCTGCCGCCTGGGTTCCGAGCACGTTGAGATGTTCTGCCTGGAGAGCGAGGCCCAGATGCCCGCCAGCGAGGAGGAGCGTCGCGAGGCCATTGAGGACGGCGCGCACATTAGCTGCGGTTGGGGCCCCAAGGAGATTCACCTGGACGAGGCCGGTCGTGTGTGCGGTATCACCTTTAAGCGCTGCACGCGCGTTTACGATGACGAGGGCCGTTTTACGCCCGAGTACGACGAGAACGACCTGCGCCGCGTCGATGCCGATCGCGTGGTCATGTCCATCGGCCAGTCCATCGTGTGGGGCGACCTGCTGGCCGGTTCCAAGGTGGAGCTTGGCCGTGGCCAGGGTGCCCTTGCCGATCCCCAGACCTACCAGACCGCCGAACCCGACATCTTTGTGGGTGGTGACGTCTATACCGGTCCGAGTTTTGCCATCGATGCCATCGCCGCCGGACACGAGGCCGCCGTGTCCATCCATCGCTTTGTGCAGCCGGGATCCACGCTCACCATCGGCCGCAACCAGCGCCGCTACACCGCGCTCGACCGCGACGATGTCGTGATCGAGAGCTACGACAACGCGAGCCGCGAGGTTGCCCACGTGGACCGCGAGCGCGAGAAGGCTGCGCCGTTTAGCGAGTATGTTGAGACCTTTACCGAAGAACAGATACGCGCCGAGACCGCCCGCTGTCTGGGCTGCGGCGCCTCGATCGTCGACCCCAACAAGTGCATCGGCTGCGGCCTGTGCACCACCAAGTGCGCGTTTGACGCCATCCATCTGGATCGCGACCGCCCCGAGTGCTCCACGATGGTCAAATACGAGCAAAAGCTCCCCAGCCTCGGCAAGTACGCATTGAAGCGTGCAATTAAGATTAAATTTGGGAAGAAGTAAAAGAACCTGACAAGTCAGTGAGCGGCGCAGAGCGTCGCTCACTGACGTCTGGCTGACATCGCATCAACCGTTGTTGAAAGGTTTCTACCTTGCATGAATTGGGAATCGTCTATCACATCATTCGCGATGTTGAGAACGTGGCGCGCGCCAATGGCGTGCGCCACGTTTCGAGCGTGACGTTACTGCTGGGCGAGGTCTCGGGCGTCGTTCCCGATCTACTACTCGACGCTTGGCGCTGGGCGGCAGATAAAAAGCCTATCACCGAGGGCGCGGAGCTTATCGTGGAGCCTGTCAACGCCGTGACGCATTGCGAGGCGTGCGGCCACGACTATGCGACGGTCGAGCATGGTAAGACCTGTCCCCATTGCGGTAGCGGCGATACCTATCTGCTCCAGGGCCAAGAGGTCATGATCAAGCAGATTGAGACCCCCGACGAGGATCCGGCAGACGCTGCTCCTGACGACCTCTCCGACGTCCCCGATGCTGTCGACGCCGCCAACCCTCTCCATATCGTCTAGCCCCCAGTCGTTGGGGACGTTCTTGTTTGACTAGTCGTTTAAGAACGTCCACAACGACTACTTGCGGCAAGCATAAGTTACGCCAATAGTCAAGTTATGTCTGTTTAAACAAAATAGCAGCAGTACAAGCACATTCGCACTTGCTTAAAATCGTTATTAATGAACAGCTTGTTTGTATCTGTAAAGTACATGGCTTGATGGGCGACGCTTTGGCGGGTAATGAGTCGAAAAGCAGTAACGTAATCAACTTGTAACAAAAATAGACGTTTAAACAAATAATGCAACCGTTTGCGAATTTAGCTATAATTCCACAAACTAAACAGGTATACTTCCTTCATGTCGTGTAGGAAATACGTAGACAAAAAGGAGGTTATGTGATGGTAAGTATTGTTCTTGCTAGCCACGGGGACTTGGCAGCTGGAATCAAGCAGACGGGCTCGATGGTCTTTGGCGATCAGCCGTCTGTTGCCGTGGTCTCGCTCGAGCCGAGCATGGGCCCCGACGACTTCCGTGCCAAGGTCGAGGAAGCAGTCGCTTCCTTCGAGGACCAGGAGCAGGTGCTCTTCCTCGTTGATCTGTGGGGCGGCACGCCGTTCAACCAGATCAGCGGGCTCATCGAGGGCCACGATTCCTGGGCTATCGTCACCGGTGTCAACCTGCCTATGCTCATCGAGGCATATTCGCAGCGCTTTGACGCAAAGAACACTGCACATGCGATCGCAAAACATCTCGTGACTGAGGCTAAGGCTGGCGTGCGCGTCAAGCCCGAGTCTCTGGAGCCCGAGGAGAAGAAGCCGGCTGCGGCCGCCGCTGCTCCTGCAGGCGCCATCCCTCCGGGAACGGTCATCGGCGACGGGCATATCAAGATTGCCCACGTCCGTATCGACACCCGTCTGCTTCATGGTCAGGTGGCCACCACGTGGACCAAGCAGATCAACCCCAACCGCATCATCGTGGTTTCCGACGGCGTTGCTCACGACGAGCTCCGCAAGACCATGATTGAGCAGGCTGCCCCTCCGGGAGTCCATGCCAACGTCGTGCCCATCAAGAAGATGGCCGAGGTCGTCAAGGACACGCGCTTTGGTGACACCAAGGCCATGCTGCTCTTCGAGAACCCGCAGGATCTGCTCAAGGCCATCGAGGCCGGCGTCGACATCAAGGAAGTCAACATCGGTTCCATGGCTCACTCCAAGGGCAAGGTCGTCGTCACCAACGCTGTCGCTATGGGCGATGACGACGTCAAGACTCTCGAGGCCCTCAAGGCCAAGGGCGTCAAGTTCGAGGTCCGCAAGGTTCCTTCGGATTCCTCCGAGGATCTCGACGCCATGTTGAAGAAAGCTAAGGCCGAACTGGCCGCTCAAGCATAGTAAAGGAGGGTCCGATACATGTCTGCAATCACTATTCTGCTTGTTGCGATTGTCGCGTTGCTTGCCGGTATGGAAGGCATTCTGGATGAGTTCCAGTTCCATCAGCCGCTCGTGGCATGCACGCTTATCGGTCTCGTAACCGGTCACCTTCAGGAGGGTATCCTCCTGGGCGGTTCGCTCCAGATGATGGCCCTTGGCTGGGCTAACGTCGGCGCCGCTGTCGCGCCTGACGCCGCTCTGGCCTCGGTCGCTTCTTCGATCATCATGGTGCTCGCCCTCAACGGTGGCGCCACCGATTCGGGTAAGGCCGTTACCACCGCTATCGCCGTCGCCGTCCCGCTGTCGGTCGCTGGTCTGTTCCTGACCATGATCTGCCGTACCATTGCTACCGCCATCGCTCACGCCATGGACGGTTGCGCCGAGAAGGGCGACTTCTCCGGCATCGAGCGCTGGCAGTATGCTGCCATCCTCATGCAGGGCCTTCGTATCGCCATCCCGGCAGTGCTTCTGTGCGTCATCCCGGCCGAGGCCGTTACCAACGCGCTTAACGCTATGCCCGACTGGCTGTCCGGCGGCATGGCTGTCGGCGGCGGCATGGTCGCTTCCGTCGGTTACGCCATGGTCATCAACATGATGGCCACCAAGGAGACCTGGCCGTTCTTCGTCCTCGGCTTTGTCCTTGCTGCCATCCCTCAGCTCACGCTGATCGCCCTTGGCCTCATCGGCATCTCCCTTGCCCTCATCTACCTTGGCCTTAAGGATCTGGCCAAGCAGGGTGGCGGCATGGGCGGTGGCTCCGGCGACCCGCTCGGCGACATTCTGAACGATTACGAGTAGGAGGGGAGTGATACATATGGCAGAGAACAAGATTCAGCTCACCAAGGCTGACCGTAAGAAGGTTTGCTTCCGTCATCAGTTCCTTCAGGGCTCGTGGAACTACGAGCGTATGCAGAACGGTGGCTGGTGCTTCGCAATGATCCCTGCGATCAAGAAGCTCTACACCAGCAAGGATGACCAGATTGCCGCTCTTAAGCGCCATCTGGAGTTCTATAACACCCACCCCTATGTTTCCGCCCCCGTCATTGGCGTTACCCTCGCCCTCGAGGAGGAGCGCGCCAACGGTGCTCCGATCGATGACGTCGCCATCCAGGGCGTCAAGGTCGGTATGATGGGCCCGCTCGCCGGCGTCGGTGACCCCGTCTTCTGGTTCACCCTTCGCCCGATTCTGGGCGCTCTGGGCGCTTCCCTGGCCATGTCCGGCAGCATCGTCGGTCCGCTGCTGTTCTTCTTCGCGTGGAACATCATCCGTTACGCTTTCCTGTGGTACACACAGGAGTTTGGCTACAAGGTCGGCTCCTCTATCGCCAAGGACCTCTCCGGCGGTCTGATGGGCAAGGTCACCGAGGGCGCTTCCATCCTGGGTATGTTCATCATCGGCGCCCTGGTCGAGCGCTGGGTGTCCATTTCCTTCACCCCGATCGTCTCCACGGTCAAGCAGTCTGCTGGCGCCTTTATCGACTGGGCTAGCCTGCCCTCCGGTTCCGAGGGTATCAAGGAAGCGCTGACGATGTACAACTCCGTCGGTGCTACCGCCCTTGATCAGATGAAGGTCACCACGCTCCAGGGTAACCTCGATCAGCTCATCCCCGGCCTTGCCGCCGTGTGCCTGACCCTGCTGGTCTGCAAGCTCCTCAAGAAGAAGGTTAGCCCGATCGTCATCATCCTGGCTCTCTTCGCCGTCGGCATCATCGGTCGTTTCTGCGGCTTCATGTAGGCACGCTTCGGCTTAAGACCGAGAGTTGCTAGGTAAGGGCTTTTGAGCCATTGAAACGGACCGCACCCGGTGGGTACACTGGATGCGGTCCGATTGTTTTTATTGGAGGGCGAGGCGCGTATGGCGCAATCTCAGAACAGCACGGTCGATCTGGCAACGCCGGCAACCTGCCTGATGGGGCTTACCAGCCACGGTAACGTGATGGTGGGCAATAAGGCGTTCGAGTACTATAACGAGCGCAATCCCGAGGATTATATTCAAATCCCGTGGGACGAGGTCGACTATATTGCCGCCGAGGTTTTGCGCGGCACCAAGAAGATCACGCGTTTTGCCATCTTCACCAAGGACAACGGTCACTTTACGTTTTCGACGCGTGACGACAAAGAGACGCTTCGCGCGGTCCGCAAGTACGTCGACGAGAATAAGCTCGTGCGTTCGCCCGACTTTATCGATGTGACCGCCAAGGGCGCCAAGAGCATCCCCTCCGTCATCAAAAGCCTCTTCCACAAAGGCAACTAGTCGTTAAAGAGCGCTTCCCTCAAAGTGGGACCCAGTTTCCCATTGGGCTCGATCGGGAAAGTGCATCCCAGTTCGAGCGCCGATTCTGGGATGTAGTTTCCGGAACGGGGTCGTTTGGGAAACCGTATCCCGTTTCGAGCCGAAATTCTGGGACACAGTTTCCCAGCGAGGTCCCATTGGGAAAGTCTGACCCAGAATTTGCCTGGATAGTGGGACGCACTTTCCAGAGGACTGTTCCACCGCAACTTCGAAGAGTGGCTATACGCTGCATTACAACGGTGTAAATCTGCTACACTAGTACAACATGCCTCCGTAGCTCAGGGGATAGAGCACCGCTCTCCTAAAGCGGGTGTCGACGGTTCGAATCCGCCCGGGGGCACCAGAAAAATCGCAGGTCAGGAGTTAATTTTGCTTCTGACCTGTTCTGGTTTTAGGGTTAAGAACTGCTTTTGTTTGTAAATCTGGTAAGTAAATAATTTAACTTACCGAGTTTTCCACTGAAAACAGGAAATCACCATTTTGGGGATAAAAAGTTTTCAACAGCCGTTAGTCGGTTCCATTTTGGTGAAGCGCTTCCTCAATTTGGGTAAAAAATTTCACCATTTTGATGATTCGGCTGCTTTGAGTTTTTGATAAAAATGCCTGTTCAGAAGCTTGCGCTATACCCATTTTGGTGAAACCAATTAATGGAGAAATATACTATAAAGATATAGGGACGGCGGTGCCGTCCTCTTCGCTCGCGAAGCTCGCTGCGCGGCCACGTACCGTGTCCTTGCCGCCGGCTGTGCCGTCGATTGATTCGCTCACTGCGTTCGCTGATTGATTGATTGATGGACTAATCCGTTTTCTCAGTCACACCAGTCATGAGTGCAGCGATTGTCATGTCGAATCCGTTAGCAATTTTACAGAGGTTAGAAAGACTGACATTTCTTCGTCCGACCTCTATCGAGGCGTAGTAAGGCCTGTCCATGCCGATGCGATTCGCAAATTGTACTTGAGAGTAACCAGACTTTGATCTTAATTCTTTGCAGCGTAGACCAAAGGATCGTTGTAGCGGCGAGATATCCATGACAAAAAGAGTCATGGATTGTTGTATAAAAGCCAACGGACTATATACAACAATACCAGTTAAGGCGCATAATTATCTCTATTGGAAAGCGCTCTGATGCCCAGTCGGATAGGGCACGGAAAAGGAATGGAACAGCACAATGACCCAGGGAAAGCACTTCGCTGCCGGTGGCGATCACTTCGCCGCACTGCCAAACAAAAAGATTCACACTCCGAAGGGGATCGCGCGTCTGACCGTCACCGCGGCGACCATGGCCGCCATGACCGGATCGAGCCTCATCTCACCGTTCACGGCATTCGCCCAGACCGGTGACGGGGGCACACAGCACCCCGCCGTGATGTCGCCGATCGCCGCCCACGCCGGCGCGGCATCCGGTACCGGCGCGAAATCCGCCGCACAGACCATCGCGGACCTGCAGAAGGCAGTCAACGAGGCGAAGGCGAAGGAGGACGCCGCCAAGGCAGCCTACGATGAGGCCGCCGGTCCCTACAACGAGGCGGCTTCCGCCCGCGACCAGGCCAAGGCATCCTACGATTATGCAGTCAACGCCGGTACGGCAGCTGACCGAGCGGCAATGGACGAGTACGCCCGTCAGGTCGCAGAGGGCAAGGACGCCGCCGATGCCGCCGGCAAGGACCTCGAGCAGGCGAAGGCGGGTCTCGCAGACGCCAAGGCGGATGCGTCCGAGAAGGACGAAGCGTACCAGTCCGCCCTCAAGGCGGCCCAGGATGCCAAGGACGCCCTCGATAAGGCCAAGGCAGATGCCGTAAGCGCCACCCCGGAGGCAATCAGTGCCGCCGAACAGGCCGTGCGCGACGCCCAGGATGCCGTGGAAAGGGCACAGGCCGGCCTCGCCAACGCCAACGCGACGCTTGCCGATGCCCAGTCCAAGCTGGTTGCGGCCCAGTCTGCAAAGGATTCCGCCGACGCCGTCCTCGCCGCAGCCCAGCAGAACAAGGACGCGGCGGATGCGAAGGCCGCAGCCGCCAGCGCCGCCTACGAGAAGGCGAAAGCAGACCTCGCCGCAGCGGAGGCAGGCGCCAGCGGTCCGGAGTACGATGCGGCAAAACAGAAGGTCGCGGACGCAGAGGCAACCCTCGCCGCCGCACGAGCGGTGCAGTCCCAGTGCGAGTCCGAGCTCGAGCAGGTGCAGTCCGCCGCGGCAACGGCACAGACCGAGCTAAATGATGCCCAGGCATCCCTCTCTGCGAAGCAGCAGGCCGCGGTCGATGCCGCGTCCGGCGTGAACGACGCCCAGTCCGCACTCGATGCCGCGAACTCCGACCTCGATGCGGCCAAGCAGGCGAACGCCGATGCCATCGCCAAGCTGGATGCCGCGAAGCAGGCTGTCAAGGACGCCGAGTCCGCCAAGGCAGCCGCCGACGTAGAGCTCGCGAACGCCAAGACCGCAAAGGATACCGCTGACGCGGCCGTGACCGCCGCCCAGCAGAAGGTCGACGAGGCACAGGCGAAACTCGACTCCGCCGACGCACAACTCAAGCAGGGAGCCATCGGCTTCTTCAAGGCCATGGGTGCCGATTCAGCCATCGAGATCATCCAGAACTGTACACACAAGGACTACACCGAGGTCGGAAACAGCCTCGATGCGACCAGTCTCGACAATATGCTCGCGGCAATCCCGTACATGAAGTCCATCAACGAGTATCGCAAGTCCGTCGGTCTCTCCGAACTCCAGGTCACCTATAAGCTCATTGCAGCGGCGATAGCCAACGCAAACTATTCCGATGTCAAGTTTGGACATTCCATGCAGTTCGATACGACCGAAAACCTCGCATGGAATTATGGAACCGATCCGAAACCGCAGTGGGTTGACCAAGAAAAGGCTTTCTTCGATCAGGCGGTTCAGGAGCTCTATGGCGTCACCGGTCTAACCGGTAAGGATGCCGTAGATTTCTACAAGACGCATAGCGGGATTGAATCCTATGTCAACCAGCACTTCAAGGTTGCCGGATATCCCGCAACCGTCGGTCACTACCTGCATGTCATCAGCCCCGAAATCGGCTATATGGGCATGGCAGTCTGCAGCAAGGGAACCTTGAACGGCTGGCAGACCGACAGCCTCGATACCGCAAACCTTGGTTGGGCAGGTTCAGGCTGGAACATGAATCCCATGTCCGTCGACGAGTACGAGCAGAAGCTGACCTCCTATATCAACGGCCTCAAGAACGCCAAGAGCGCACTCGACGTAGCCAAGGCCGATCTCGCATCCAAGAAGCAGGCAGCCGCCGGCGCCGCCACAACCGTCCAGCAGAAGCAGGCCGCGGTGGATTCCGCACAGGCAGGTGTCGATGCCGCAAAGCAGGGTGTTGCCGATGCCCAGCGTGCCGTCGATGCCACCAAGGCTGATGTCGCCGCCAAGCAGCAGGGCGTCACGGATGCCCAGACCGAGCTTGATGCGGCGAAATCGGACCTCGATGCCGCCAACGCGGCAGTCGATACGGCAAAGTCGACCGTCCAGCAGAAGCAGGTCGCCTTTGATGCTGCCAACGCAGCCGTAATGACCGCACAGTCTAAGTTGGATTCCGCCAAGGCGGACACCGCTGCTAAGCAGCAGGGCGTGGACGATGCGAACGCCGACCTCGCGAAGTTCTTCCAGGACGTCGCCGACGCCAAGAAGGCGGTCGATACCGCAAAGAGCGTCCATGACGCGGCGGCAGCCGACCAGGCCGAGAAGGCGGCAGTCCTCGCAGCCGCCAAGCAAAAGGCGAACGGCACCGCACGCGCCCTCGCGGATGCCCAGCGTGCCGTCGATGCCGCAAAGGCCGACACCGGCGTTGCCGCCGACAGGCTCACCGGCTCCCAGACCGATCTTGTGGGCGCACAGTCGAACCTCGACATCCTCACCGGTCTTGCCGCAAAGCTCGCAGAGACACAGCAGCGCGAGCAGGATGCAGTAAAGGCTGTCAATGACACCAAGGCCGCGCTCGATGCCGCGAAGGCGGATGCCATCGCCGCCGAGTCCCTGGTCTCCGCCGCCGAGCAGGCAAAGGCGCAGGCAGACGCCAAGCTGTCGAAGCTGAACTCCATCGATGCCGGCGCGGCGATCGCTTCCGGCCATGATGTGAACGCGGATGACGCCCTCAACGCGCTTTTCGCCGCAGCAGTCGAGGCACGTGCCAAGGTCGCTCCTGCCAAGGCCATCCTGGACGAGAAGCAGGCCGCGGTGGACGGGCTCCAGTCCGGCTATGATGCGGCACTCGCCGCCTACGAGCAGGCGAAGTCCGACCGCATCGCAGCGGAGCAGAAGCTTTCCGATGAGATCGCACGACAGGAGGCAAAGGAGGCGGCAAAGCAGCAGGCGGCATACACCCCGAAGCACCTCGCCGGCACGGATACCGCCCAGCCCGGCAACCTCGCCCAGACCGGTGACCGCGCGGGACTCATCGGCGAGACGTTCGTCATCGGCGGTACCGTCCTCGTGGCAGCCGGCGTCTTCCTCGATCAAAAGAAGCGCCGCGAGCAGATGTAAAAGCGAGCCGGGCGTTGGATATCGGCTGGTGTCCAACGCCCGGTTTCATAGGCAGGGAGATCGGTGTGAGAACAAAGGCTATTATCGTTGCGCTTCTGGTGTGCCTTTCGGCACCTCAACTTGGATGTGCCAGCGTTGCAAAGCAAGGGAGCGGCTCTACGGAAAGGGCCGCTACGGCGGTAAAGAATAAAGACAAAAAGAAGCCGAGCGAAGAAAAGGCGGCGCAAGCCTCTGGAACCAAGTCCGAGGAGAAGAAAGAATCCGACGACAAGGACCAGAAGTCCGATGACTCCAAGAAAGAGGATAACAAGTCTTCCGACTCGTCGAAGTCTGACAGCAAGGGAAACTCCTCCGACACGAAGCAGAATTCCGGCAATTCACAGGGTTCCGGCAGCAATAATTCCTCTTCCAACAGCGGTAGCCAGAAGAAATGGGTTGCCGAGCAGGGCCACTGGGAAACCGACTACAGCCAGGTCTGGGTACCGAACGTGGTATACACGCGTCATCCTCGTTTCTGGGTCAATCATGGTGGTACTATGGTAGGGCCCTTCGATTCATCCGATGCCGCCTACGCTTGGATTATTAACGATGGCGAAAACGGTGGTATCGGTGGATCCGTTGTAGATGATTCGTATACCACCTCTGAGGACCAGGGACATTATGAACAGCAGGCTACGGGACAGCATTGGGTTGTCGACGTCGCCGGTCACTGGGAGTAATGTACATCGTTCCTCTCCTCTTACATTCGGTAAATGTTTATTTATTTGTGGGCGGCCGGTTCGGCCGCCTTTTTTAGACGCCCAGTCTGGGAGCAAACGATAGGAAAGCAATCAAACGAGAGGCTGTTCCAAAAGAATCCGGCGGTGCCAGATGCTTCGAGCAAAACCTTCCGCAAATCGGTAAGGTCTTCCATCAACTTGCTCCAGCCCTCGCCCGGAGTCCACTGCGCGGTAATGCAAAAACTCGGCATCCCTCGCATTCGCAGTACCGCTTCGCTCTCGCTACAGCGAATTTCTAACACTCAGCATCCTTCGCGTTAAAAATTCGCTTCCGCTCACGGTCTCCGCTGACACTACGACACCGCGAAGCCTTTCGCTCGAAACGAGGCCTCTCGTTTCGTGTCTACGCTACGCTCCGCCCAATCACCGTTCCGGAGATTGCAAGATTGGTGTTGGGCTAGATAAATGGGGCCATACTCGCCCCCTTTATCTGCCAACACATCTTGTTTATCACCTCTCACGGCGATAAAGTTAGAAATGAAGTTCGCCTTCATTTCTAAGGGAAGCGACGGCGTCACTTCAAAAAAACGGCGCGACGTCAGTCGCTCCTAAAAAGGAAAGCAATCTCATATCGGTTTTTGAATCGGTGGCCTCACCGATTCGCTCTGCTTTCCTGGGGGGGCATATGAGTTGCAAGCGTCCACACACCGTTAAGGCGACACTCACTTCTGAAGAATATGAAACGTTTTCCGCTTTGGCGGAAAAGGCAGGCATGACGAAAGCCGAACTCATTCGTTATAACTTGATCCATCGGAGTGAATCACTCGATAATCTAGTTTCCAAAAATGATGACGGTGGCCGCAGCAAAAAGCTGCAACCCGTTTCAGGTGATTCGGACGAAAAGCGCTCGAAGGTCATTTACGTTAAGGTCACCGATGGCGAGCACGAGGCGATCCGCAAACGGGCGGATATACTCGGTGCGACCGTCAGTGCGTATGCCCGCCGCGTGATGCTTGCCGGTAAAATCGAGAAGATCGATTTCGATAAAAGCCAAGTCGCGAAAATCTATCACGAGCTGTATCGCGAGGGAACGAACCTCAATCAGCTGATGTATTTTGTGAACGCCCAAGGGCTTCCCGCGTCCAACGAGAAAGCTGTTTTTCGTACGCTTGAAAAGGTTTACCAGAACGCCCGCAAAGTCACTCTCTTCATAAGAGAGCTCGAGCGGCGCTATTTCACCGACGGCGGTGATCTCAATGACCGTTATTAAGCAGAAAGGTATTTCATCCGAACGCTACGCGAAGAACGTGCGCAAGTACATCAACGGAAAGCGTGCTTTGGCCCGCGGCGGCTGGAACCTCGCGAACGGAAAGTACTGGTTTTCCGAGATGGCTATGACGCGGAAGATGTTTCATCACGACAGGCCCGCGCGTGCCGGCGCGAAGAACATAACGATGCTTCATCAGATTCTCGCGTTTCTGCCCGAGGAGTGCAGCTGCAACGGAGGCAAGATGACCCCAGATGCGTGTATGGCCTACGCGGAGCAATGGCTTGCGAAGCACTATCCGCATCAACAAGTGATTGTCGCGTTGCATGAGGAAAGTGATAAGGCGGGAAAACGCTACGCAGTGCACATGGCGATTAACCGTACCGATTTGTTAACCGGCAAACGTTGCGAGACGGGTGGGCGACGCGGAAAGTACGAACGCGCTGCGTGGGTCCGTGAAATGGACGAGGCTTGGAATCTTACTCAACTTGAAAAGGGAAAGAAAAATTCGAAGATTCGTGATCGCCAGCCGCGCGACACAGAAAAGGAGATTATCGGTCGCGGTGAGTACAGTTATAAAAACAATCTGCGCGAGCTGATCCATCTTGCAATCAATGAAGGTCACCCAAAGAATATGGAGCAGTTCAAAAAACTACTTGCCTCATGGGGCGTAGACATTTTCATCAAGAACAATCGAGTCTATGCGACAGATCTCGATATCAAGGAGGCCGGCAATCCGAAGTGCACTTTCAATCTGACTCGACTCGACGGACGTTTCGCGGTCAAACAACTTGAAGCGGCGTTCGAAAAGAACATGTTGGAAGCCGAGCGAGCGTTGCCGTACGAGAAGCGCTGTGAGATTTACATTCAACGTCTTAAGAAGGCGTACTCGGCGTGGGTCGAACAAGCGAAAGCGAGTAAGGGCGTCGCCTACAATTCATTCCCCAAATTCATCGCACCGAAGTGCGATGAGGACCTGCTCGAAGATCCGGCGGTTCGCGATGAGCTTCTTGCGCGTCACGGTTACGCAAGGGAGATTCGCAACCGCTATGCCGGCGCCGTTCCCGATGCCGGCGATGATCGCGTTCGCGCCGCAGGTCGAGCCCATGGTGGTAACGTTGACATCTCGCCGCAGGTCGATCGCGCGGTCGACCGAGGCGATTACGCTCGCGGAGACACGCCTCGCTAGTTTTGGAAAGCCTGTCGTCGGTACCCTAGCGCACTGCCATCCAGTGCCGATTCTGCCATACTCGCAATTCGGCGAGGATGAGGAGTATGAATTGATCGGGGCTTATAGGACAAAATGCGTGTCTGCTTTAGGGGCATCGAACTGCGCCGATGCCCCTAAAGCAGACACGCATTTTGTCCTATAAGCCCCAAGGATGACGATTCCAATACGGACGACACCAAAACCGGCATCGACGGCTCCATGGACGATTCGGATTCAAAATAGGTCCTGTTAGTTGAGCTGCTTCTTTGCCGGATTCGTATGCGAAACCGCTATACCTGTGGCAATTGCCATGAGGCAGCTTGCGACGAGTCCGTACTCATACTTCAAAATGTTTGTTGCGGTCAGGGCGATAAGCAACACTGTCAGAATTTGCAGAATTATCTTTATTGCGAAGAGATTGATTCCTTGTTTGGCCGAAGTCGCTGAGTGAGTTTGGCTTCGTTGATTCAGGTTGTAGCTGACAACAAAAGCGATCAGTTCGCTTGATACGGGGCCGACTACATAGAAAAAGATCGCGTCAATGAAGACTATAGTGTTGTAAGTGTTGTAAGTTGTTTCGCCGGAAAAAACAGCGTATAAAGCATATCCAAATCTTGGCTGATTCACGTATGAGTAGGAGAAGACCAAGAGCGTTACCAGTGCTGCTGCCATAAGTACATTCAAGACGATTCTTCTACCGCTCATCGGTCGCTCCTTTCGAGTGCTGATAAAAATATATTAATATAATAACAGTTTTATCCAATAGGATTGGAGGAGTCATGGCAGTAAAATCCGTTATTCGTAAGTTAATGTTATTTTCAGCATCAACTGTCCTTTTATCAGCTTTTTTGGCTGTGACTCCATCTTTTGGTTTGACAGTAAATCACGATGTGTCTATCACCGCGTCTTACGCAGAAGTTTCGTTGTTTGATGAAATCTCTTTAGCAAGGCGTGCCATGCAAGAAGACGTCCTTGATACGTATTATTCGTTCTATTGTTTTAATAACGTTGCGCATAATATTCCCTTAAAGGATCCAACTTATAAGCGACTAACTTTCAAGAATAGCTACAGCCGTATTTATCCGGATACATGTCGAACAAGTTTTGTTTATACTTGCCCCACGTGCAAGGGTGACGGGCTTATGAAAGTATTTCAGTGCAACTACCAAACGCGTTGATTCGATTGTGGGTGGCTTATATGCATAGCATGAAGTTCAAAGCAATTCTAGGTTCTTTCTTCCTTTTTGTTTGTTTGTGTTTTCCGACTGCTGGCTTTGCGGACGGGATTGTCTGCAATATGAGAAACGATGTTCAGCCGGTTGCTTCTCTATCTAATGATCTCTCATATGCTTCTGGCACCGCTGCTCGCCGTGCGAACAGCGAAAGGGTCTTGAATGTATATTGGACTTTTACGGGACTATTGAATGGTCGAGAAGTGAAAGATCGAATTGTATATAGGGATTACAAGTCGCTATCTTTTCCTAATTCCTATAGTACTCTAGCGCCAACTTGGGTTAATACTCGCGCCACCGGTTCTAACGGTGAATATTTTTCTCAGGTTCAAGCTACTGGGGTTGGATCCGTGGAAACATGGCGTTGCAACTATCAAATTAGATAATTTGATATAAACGTCACATCTAAATAACGTGCACTTTCGCTGGAGGGTCGCTGTTTGGCGGCCCTCTTTTTTGCACAGGCGCGGTGGGATGGTAATATCGGGCGGGAGTCAGCCGCTCTGATAGAATCGTCCTTGCTGTCGGCAGTCCTCGTGCCGGGCAGAGCCCTCCATTTGATGGGAGGTGATGCCCATGACCGATTTCACCGAGCTCGTGAAGCTCCTGACCGCTATGGTCTCGCTCCTCACGGCCCTTGTCGGCCTTTCCAAGGCACTCAAGCAGGGTTCGAAGCCCAAAAAGAAAGGCCACCGTCGCTAAGACGATGACCCAACTTCATTAAGCAACGGCTCTGCCCAGCTCACCACAACTTGGGCTGCCGTCGGCACCATTTTACCCTCCTGGCGAGGAATTCGTCCATATTTCAAAAAACAAATCCGGCCTGCTATCGAAGCCGCCCTTTCCGCTGCCCTAGATAAAGAAAGCGCCCGCTTGCCGGGGAGCAAGTGGGCGCTTCTGAGCGAATATGTTTGCAGCGTTCGCTGCCGCAGGTAATAAGCAGCCGACTAGTTGCTTGTACCGGAATCGTCCCCGGAGCCAGAGCCAGAAATCGAAACCGTCAGCGTAATCGTGCTGTCGGTGGACTGCTTGCCGGTGGGGGAGACACCCGTGACAGTTGCGTTCTCGTTGCCGCTCACAGGGTTGCCGTTCTCATCGCAGAATGCGATGTTGTAGAACCCTGCGTTGTTGAGCGCGGTGACGGCGGCGGAGATACTCTTGCCGTACAGGTTGCCCGGGACGCTGGCCTTACCGGACTTCTTGGCGATGACGACGGTGATCGTGGCACCCGGCTTTTGCTTACCGCTGGGGTTCCAGCTAATCACGGTGCCCTCGGTAACCGAGTCGTTTTCCTGGTAGCTGACGTCGACGCCAAAGCCAGCCATGTCGAGCGCATTGCGTGCCTGGGCCTCGGTCATGTCGGTCAGATCGGGTACCGAGGTGGTGTCCGGGCCGCTCGAGACCTTGTACGAGATGGTCGTGCCCTTCGCGACCTCCTTGCCGGCAGCAGTGCTCTGCTCAAAGACCTGGCCCTCTTCGGCCTCATTGGCTTCCTCGGAGGCGCTGCCCTTCAGGCCCACGCTTGCCAGTGCGGCCTCGGCTTGGTCCTTGGTTAAACCGACGAGCAGCGGGACCTCAACCTTTTCGGAGGGCTTGGGGCCCTTGGAGATCACTAGGTTCACCCTTGTGCCCTTGGGCTTTTTGGTGTTGCCGTTGGGGGTCTGCTCGGCGACCTTGCCCTCGTCGACGTCATCGTTGTAGCTCTGGTCGACAGTGCCGACCTCCAGGCCGGCCTCCTGGATCAGCTCGACGGCGGTCTCCTGATTCTTGCCCAGCACATCGGGGACCGTAACCTGGTCGCCGCTGAACATGCCCGTGGCAAAGGCCACGACGATACCGATGACGGCGATGGCAGCCACCACGGCGGCAATAATCTTGTTTTTGTTGGACTTGGGCTTCTCGGCCTCGTAGGAACCGGTGGAACCCGAGACGGCGCTGCGGTGGTTGGTCTGGCCGCTCACGCCCGAGACGGGGCGAACCATAGCGCGCGTGGAGTCAGACAGCTCGCGGGTCTTGGTAGCGCCCAGGTCGCCGGCGGCACCGATAATGCGCGTGGGCTCCGAGACGTTGACGGCTCGACCGGACAGGTAGCTATTGAGCACCTGGCGCAGCTCATCGGCCGTCTGGAAGCGGTTGGCCGGGTCCTTCTCCATGCACTTGAGGATGATGCGCTCCAGGTCGGCGTCGACGCCGGAGTTGATCTGGCTCGGCGGGATAGGCAGCTCGTTGACCTGCTTGAGTGCCACCGAGATGGCGTCGTCGCCGTCGAATGGCACACGGCCGGTAGCGCACTCGTACATGACGACGCCCAGCGAGTAGATATCCGAGGTGGGGCCGAGGTCCTGACCACGGGTCTGCTCGGGGCTTACGTAGTGGGCGGTGCCCAGCACGTTGTTGTCCTGCGTGAGGTGGCTGTTCTTGGCGCGCGCGATACCAAAGTCCATTACCTTGATGTTGCCGTCGGGCAGCACCATGATATTTTGCGGCTTAATGTCGCGGTGGATGATCTCGTGCTTATGGGCGACCGAAAGCGCGGAGCTGATCTGCGAGCCGATCTGTGCGACCTTTTTGGGATCGAGTGCACCGTGGCTCTTGATGCCGCTTTTAAGGTCGGTACCGCGCAGGTACTCCATGACGATGTAATAGGTGTCGCCGTCCTTGCCCCAATCGTAGACGCCCACGATATAGGGGGAGGACAGGCCTGCTGCTGCCTGGGCCTCCTGCTTAAAGCGTGCAGCGAAGGTGGCGTCGCCGGCATACTGCGGCAGCATGATCTTGACGGCAACCGTGCGGTCGAGGACCTGGTCCTGTGCGCGGTAGACGGTCGCCATGCCGCCTGTTCCCACCTTATCCTTGAGGAGGTATCTTCCCCCGAGGACCCTCTGTTCCATTCCTGCTCCTAACATAACTATTCGCTCAACGATGTGTGTAGTACCTACGATGTGGCCGCTGGGGCCGTGTGGCGCGTTGCCGCTAACTCTTCGGCCGCGGCGCGCCTCGGGTGTCCGATTCGATCATGGGCATCACGCTCCCTGTGCGGCAAGCGCCGCGGTCAGGACGATGCCGGCAATCTTGGCGGCCTTGACGTCATGCTTGTCGTAATCCTCTAAGGCCACCGAGATGGCGACTGTGGGTGAATCGTAAGGTGCAAAGCCGATGAACATCGAGTTGACGTTGGTGCCGCCGGTCTCGGCCGAGCCGGTCTTGCCGGCGACCTTGACGCCGGGGATCTGGGCATCGGTGCCGGTGCCGGACTGGACGACGGCAAGCATGGCCTGCTTGACCTGGTCGGCCGTGGCGGAGCTGACGGCCTGCCCCAGCGAGCGGGACTGCGTGGTCTTGACCACGGTTCCGTCCGGGGCAAGTACCTGGGCTACAAAGTACGGGTCCATGACCACGCCACTGTTGGCGATGGCGGCGGCAATCACGGCGTTTTGCATGACGGTGGTCTGCGGGCCGGGCGTGTGGTCCATGCCGACAGGCTGGCCGGCGCCGGCCCAGGCGGTCTCCCACTCGGTCATGAGCGACGGGTCGGCCATGATGGAGGCCGCGGAGGTCAGGTCCTGGCCGAGCTTTTGGCCGTAGCCAAAGGCGTTGGCAAACTGTACGAGCGTGTTTGCGCCAACTTCGTTTGCCACCTGGCCAAAGACGACGTTGGAGGACACGGCGAAGGCCTGCTGCAGGCTGATGGTGCCGTAGCTCTCGTTGGCATCGTTGGTGACCGGTGCGTTGCCGATGTCCATGGAGCCGGGCGCCTGGTAGGTGCTGGTAAGGCTGGCGGTACCGGTCTCGAGTGCCGCGGAAAGCGTAACGACCTTAAACGTTGAGCCCGGCGTGTACAGCGCGTCCATGGCGCGATTGTACATGGAGCCGTCCTCGCCGCCGCCCGTCTGCAGCAGGGCATCGATGTTGGTGTTGTCGTAGGTGGGCGAGCTGGCACATGCGAGCACCGCGCCGGTACGCGGGTCGATGACCACTACAGCGCCCTTAAAGCCCTTGAGTGCCTGCTCGGCAGCCGTCTGGATGCGCGAGTCGATGGTGAGCTTGGCGGTGTTGCCCGGCTGGGTCTGGCCCGCGAGCGACGCGATGGCGTTGTTCCAGCTGGAGTAGTCCTTAGAACCGGTGAGCGTGTCGTTCATGACGCTCTCGATGGCGGTGGTGCCATACTGCTGGCTCACGTAGCCAACCACGTGCGCTGCCAGGTTACCGTTGGGGTAGGAGCGTACGTAGGTGCCGTCCTCCTGCTGCAGCGACTCGGCCAGCGTCACGCCGTCGGACGTGATGATGGAGCCACGCTGGATGTACTTGGAGCGGGCGATGGTGTGGTTGTTGGTCGGCATGTCCTGATAGTCCTTGGCCTTGATGACCTGGACATAGGTGAGGTTGCCGATAAGGATGGCGAACAGCGCCGTAAAGGCGAGCACCGCGCGGGTTAGACGGTTGGCGAGCGCAACGCGGCCGAGCACACCGGATTCAGGCGTGTCGAGCAGGCGACGGCGCATGCGCGAGCCGACGGAATGGCTGGCCCCGGCGCTGGGAGACCAGGGGGGCAAAACGGTCTTACG
>UQHY01000003.1:0-79265 GCA_900540975.1 uncultured Collinsella sp. | reverse complement strand
GGCCGCGGCGGCCCGCGCTGCATGAGCATGCCCTTCTGGCGCGAGGACCTCTAAGTCTTTCCGTTTCCGGTGCGGTCCCCCTACAACCGCACCGGTTTCGCCCGTCAAACGGGCAACACTAATACTTACGTAATTCATTTTTTTCGAAAGGAAACGAACCATGGGTGTTAACCTCTCCGGCCGTAGCTTCCTCAAGCTCCTCGACCTCTCCACCGAGGAGATTGAGTACTTGCTCAAGCTTTCCAAGAACTTCAAGGACATGAAGCGCGCTGGCGTTCCGCACCGCTATCTCGAGGGCAAGAACATCGTCCTGCTCTTCCAGAAGACCTCCACTCGTACCCGCTGCGCCTTCGAGGTCGGCGGCATGGACCTGGGCATGGGCGTCACCTACCTCGATCCCGGTTCGTCGCAGATGGGCAAGAAGGAGTCCATCGAGGACACCGCCCGCGTTCTCGGCCGCATGTATGACGGCATCGAGTTCCGTGGCTTTGCCCAGGACGACGTCGAGGAGCTCGCTGCTAAGTCCGGCGTGCCTGTCTGGAACGGCCTGACCACCGAGTGGCACCCCACCCAGATGCTCGCCGATATCCTGACCGTCCAGGAGAACTTCAACTACGACATCAAGGGCAAGACCCTCGTCTTCATGGGCGACTGCAAGAACAATGTCGCTCGCTCCCTCATGGTTGTCTGCTCCAAGCTCGGCATGAACTTCGTGGCCTGCGGCCCCGAGGAGTGCATGCCCGCTGACGACGTCATCGAGGCCTGCAAGCCCATCGCCGAGGCTAACGGCTGCACCATCAAGCTGACCACTGACGTCAAGGACGGCGTCACCGGTGCCGACGTTATCTACACCGATGTGTGGGTCTCTATGGGCGAGCCCGACGAGGTCTGGGCCGAGCGCATCGCTCAGCTCACCCCGTATCGCGTTACCTCCGAGGTCATGGCTATGGCCAACCCGGGCGCCATCTTCCTGCACTGCCTGCCCAGCTTCCATGACACCAACACCACGATTGGCGCCGAGAAGTGCGAGCAGTTCGGCATCACCGAGCAGGAGGTCACCGACGAGGTCTTCGAGAGCCCCGCTTCCAAGGTCTTCGACGAGGCCGAGAACCGCATGCACACCATCAAGGCTGTCATGTACGCTACGCTCAAGTAAGAGCATCTAGCATCTCGCTCGGGGTGTATTGCTGCACACCCCGAGCGGCTTTGTCTGGTAAATATCTCGCGTCGGGCGGTGGGCACGGCACGGAAGAGCCGCTTCGGGCGAGATCAGTAAATGATTTATGAAGGGGGGATGAGAACTATGACTGAGACCGCTAAGAAAAAGCGCGGTATGCCTTCATCGTTCACCATTCTTCTTGCTCTGCTGGCAATTGTTGCAGTTGTTACCGTTATCGTCTCCGGCACGTCCGGCGGCGCGGTTACTGCCGCCCGTCTGAGCGATTTCTGCACCGCCCCGATTAAGGGCTTCGCTGACGCTCTGCCTGTCTGCCTCTTCGTTATGATCCTGGGCGGCTTTCTCGGCATGATGACCGAGACCGGCGCTCTGGACAACGGCATCGCCGTTCTGGTGCAGAAGCTTAAGGGCAACGAGATCATGCTCATTCCCGTGCTGATGCTCATCTTCTCCCTCGGTGGTACTACCTATGGTATGTGCGAGGAGACCGTTCCCTTCTACGCCCTGCTCGCCGCTACCATGATGGCCGCTGGCTTCGACCCCATGGTCGGCGCCGCTACCGTTCTGCTCGGCGCTGGCTGCGGCTGCCTGGGCTCCACGGTTAACCCGTTCGCCGTCGGCGCTGCCGTCGACGCTCTGACCGGCGTTGGCATTGAGGTCAACCAGTCCATCATCATCGGCCTCGGTGCCGTCCTGTGGATTGTCACTACCGCTATGTCCATCGTCTTCGTGATGAACTATGCCAAGAAGGTCAAGGCTGACAAGGGTTCCACCATCCTGTCGATGCAGGAGCTCAAGGACGCCGAAGAGGCTCACGGCAAGGCTGCTTCCGAGGTCCACAAGGAGGTCAAGCTCACTGGTCGTCAGAAGGGTGTTCTGATCGCCTTCGCCTTCACCTTCGTCGTCATGATCGTCGGCTTCATCCCGCTGGCCGACCTCAACGAGGGCGTCGCCAACTTCTTCGACGCTGGCGCTGTCTACGACGCCGACGGTAACGCCGTCGTCCAGGGCTGGTCTGCCCTGATCACCGGCCTGCCCATTGGCCAGTGGTACTTCGACGAGGCTTCCACCTGGTTTTTCCTCATGGCCGTCCTGATCGGTATCATCGGTGGCCTGTCCGAGAAGCAGATCGTTAACACCTTCATCACCGGTGCTGCTGACATGATGTCCGTTGTTCTCGTCATCGCCCTCGCTCGTGGTATCTCCGTCCTCATGGCTAACACCGGCCTCGACGTCTTCGTCCTCGACGCTGCCGCCAATGCCCTGGCTGGCCTGTCCGGCGTGATCTTCGCTCCCATGAGCTTCCTGGTCTACTTCGGCCTGTCCTTCCTGATCCCCTCGACCTCCGGTATGGCCACCGTCTCCATGCCCATCATGGGACCGCTGGCTGTTAAGCTTGGCTTCTCGCCTGAGGTTATGGTCATGATCTTCTCTGCCGCCATCGGTGTCGTGAACCTGTTCACCCCGACCTCCGGCGCCATCATGGGCGGTCTCGCCCTGGCCAAGATCGAGTGGACGACCTGGCTCAAGTTTGCCCTTAAGCTCATCGTTGCTCTCTCCGTCGTCTGCGCCGTCATCCTGACCGTCGCCTGCGTGCTGCTCTAAGTACCCAACGGGTACCCCACGGAAACCTTGACGATCCTGTAAAGGATCACCTGGTCATCGTCTGTCCGGTGGGGTCAACCCACCGGTAGACTCCTACCTTTAGCCCCCTCCCGTTCCGTGCGCGGGAGGGGGCGCTTTTTTGTTCCGCGGTTTTACCAAACCGCGGAACCGGTCGACGCTGCAAACCCGCCAGAGCGGCAATCTGACGTTCAATCGTCGGGCATGGCCAAAAGGCCTATGCCCTCCTCTTTCACGTCACCTTGCTCGCTCTGACGGGCTTTCGCTGACTTATGCTCCACCTGCGGCGCTGCCGATGTTGGTGCGGAGTGACTTGGTCCCTGCACCAACTTGGCTTGGTGGGGCGGTGCGTTTGGGGTAGCTAACTTGGGTCCCCGGTGGTCGCGGTGGGCATGTTTGGTTCGTGCCTGTTGGTAGCCTGGGTATCGGGGAGGGCGGGCTCCGTTATAATCGCCTAGAACATTAAATGGAAACGGGACGGGAGCCATACATGCGCCAGGGTTTCGACAACGCGAAGTATATCGAGCTGCAGGCCGCTCATATTAAGGAGCGCATCTCGCAGTTTGGCGGCAAGCTGTATTTGGAGTTTGGCGGCAAGCTGTTTGATGACTATCACGCGAGTCGCGTGCTGCCGGGTTTTGAGCCGGACAGCAAGTTTCGCATGCTTAAGAGCATTGCCGACGACGTCGAGGTCATCATCGCCATTAACGCGAACCACATCGAGAAGAACAAGGCTCGCGGTGACCTGGGCATTACCTATGACGAGGACGTTTTGCGCCTGGTCGACCTGTTCCGCGGCAACGGTTTTGCTGTCGCGGCCGTGGTTATCACCCAGTACGCCGGCCAGCCCGCCGCCGATGTGTTCCGCAATCGCCTGAACGCGCTCGGCATTCCTGCCAAGCTGCACTATCCCATCGAGGGCTATCCGCACGACGTCGACCTGATCGTGTCCGACGACGGCTATGGCAAGAACGAGTTTGTCGAGACCACTCGTCCACTCGTTGTGGTCACCGCTCCCGGCCCTGGCTCGGGCAAGCTCGCCACCTGCCTGTCTCAGCTCTATCACGAGCACAAGCACGGCACCGCCGCCGGCTACGCCAAGTTCGAGACTTTCCCGGTCTGGAATCTGCCCCTCACGCATCCGGTCAACATCGCCTATGAGGCCGCCACGGCCGATCTCGACGATGCCAATATCATCGACTCCTTCCACTTGGAGGCCTACAACAAGACCACGGTCAACTACAACCGTGACGTCGAGGCTTTCCCGGTGGTCCGTGCTCTGATGGAAAAGATCCTGGGCAAGAGCCCCTACCAGAGCCCCACGGACATGGGCGTTAATATGGTCGGTTTTGCCATTACCGATGACGATGCCTGCCGCGACGCTTCCAAGATGGAGATCGTCCGCCGCTACTTTACCGCGGTCGAAAATGTGCGCCGTACCGGCGTGGGCGATGAGCAAGTCGACCGTCTCAAGATCATTATGAAGAAGGCCGGTATCGACAAGAACTACTCGCCGGCACGCTCGGCCGCCCTTACCAGGGAGCAGCTGACGGGTGGCCCCGTAGGCGCCATGGTCATGCCCGATGGCTCCGTGGTGACCGGCAAGACTTCTACGCGCCTGGGCGCCGCGAGCTCGCTCATCATGAATGCACTTAAGCATGTCTCGGGCGTTGACCTTGAGCTCGAGGTCATTAGCGATGAGGCGATCGAGCCTATCAGCAAGCTCAAGACGCATTTCCTGGGTAGCAAGAACCCGCGCCTGCACACCGACGAGACGCTTATGGCGCTCTCGATCACCTCGGCAACGAGCGAGACGGCGGCCCGCGTCCTTTCGGGCCTGGAGCAGCTGCGTGGCTGCGATGCCTTCTTTAGCGTAATCATCTCGCCGACGGACGAGACGGTGCTGCGCAAGCTGGGCATCAACGTGTGCTGCGAGCCCAAGTTCGAGCGCCGTGGCTTCTTCCACCGCTAAGCCTGGATAAATTGGTCTGAAAGGGGCGCATCGGATATACATTCGGTGTGCCCCTTTTATCAACAAAGCTACCGTTTAACCTAAAATTAGCCCGTTTACCTGCCTATAAGCGATTTGGGCGGTATACAATAACCCTAATTGTTTCATCCTTTTGCGGGGATGCCGCATGATGGATGTTGCCGGCCATCATGGGGTGTGCCGGTCGCGCACGGTACAAGTGATGCCCGTGCCCGGTTTGAGGAGGCTGCTATGGCTGGCAAGGGTCGTGCGAGTGTCAACGATATGAAGCGTGTCGAGGTGCAGGTGCTGATGGAGATTGCACAGCAGTCCGAAGACAACGGCGGATTTTATGGCTTTTCGCGAAAGACGCTTGCCGAGCGTGTGGGGGTGTCTCCGTATCGCGCCCGCGCGGCAATTGAACGCTTGGAATCCGAAGACATCATTGAGGTCGTCTCGCGCTACAGCGACGACGGCGGCCAGCTCGCAAATGGTATTTGTCTTACGGAGCGTGGCGAATGGTATCTAGAGGGCATCCGTGCCGGTATGCTCGTGCAGGACTTGATCAAGGACGAAGTCGCCGATCGATAACGGCGCGCATTCATAGTGGAAACGACGCCGCCTGGGCAACTGGGCGGCGTTTTGTTTCGAGATGGAGAAATGCGATTGCGCGTAAGAAAAATTGTGTGCGGCGCGCGTCGCGAGTATTACAATGAAGACCCGTAAGATGTGTATGGACAACTTCTACGGGAAGCGCAGGTAACTCAATATGACCAAGCATGTGTTCGTGACCGGCGGCGTGGTTTCGTCTCTGGGCAAGGGTATTACTGCGGCCTCGCTGGGCCGTCTGCTCAAGTCGCGCGGCTACAAGGTAACGATGCAAAAGGCCGACCCGTATCTGAACGTCGACCCCGGCACCATGAGCCCGTTCCAGCATGGCGAGGTCTTTGTGACCGAGGACGGCTACGAGTCCGATCTGGACCTGGGCCACTACGAGCGCTTTATTGATGAGAACCTGACCCGCGATTCCAACTTTACGACTGGTGCCATCTATAAGAGCCTGATCGCCCGTGAACGTCGCGGTGACTTTTTGGGCGGCACCGTGCAGGTGATTCCGCACGTCACGAACGCCATTAAGGATAAGTTCCGTCGTATTGAGGAGCAGACCGGCTCCGACGTGGTCATCACTGAGTTGGGCGGCACCATCGGTGACATCGAGTCGCAGCCGTTTGTCGAGGCCATCCGCCAGTATCGCAAGGAGGCCGGCCCCGAGAACGTCTGCTACATCCACGTGTCGCTCGTTCCCTATATCGCCGCCGCCCACGAGGTCAAGACCAAGCCGACGCAGCACTCCGTCAAGGAGCTCCGCAGCTTTGGTATCCAGCCCGATATTATCGTTCTGCGCTCCGATCACCATATCGACGATGCCATCCGCGGCAAGATCGCAAGCTTCTGCGACGTCGACACCGACTGCGTCTTTACCAACGAGGACTGCGCGAGCATCTACGATGTTCCGCAGCTGCTCGCCGAGCAGGACTTTGATCTGCGCATTTGCGAGCGTCTGGGTCTGGACCCGCGTGAGCGCGACATGAGTCAGTGGAACGAGTTCCTGCGCAAGCAGAACCATGCCAACCAGCACGCCGACAAGGTGAAGATCGCCGTCGTGGGCAAGTATACGCAGCTGCCCGATGCCTACCTGTCGGTTATCGAGGCCCTGCACCATGCGGGCGTGTTCTACGATCGCCACGTTGACGTGCAGCTGGTCGATGGCGAGAGCCTCGACGAGCAGAACGTCTCCGAGGTCCTGGGTGACGCCTCGGGCATCTTGGTCCCTGGCGGCTTTGGCAAGCGCGCCCTGGAGGGCAAGATCCTCGCGGCCGAGTTCGCCCGCGAGCACAAGATTCCGTATCTGGGCATTTGCCTGGGTATGCAGGTGGCCGTGTGCGAATTTGCCCGCAACGTGGTCGGCCTTGCCGGCGCCAGCTCTTCCGAGTTCGATCCTGATGGCCCGTATAGTGTCATCGACCTGATGAGCTCGCAGGAGGACGTGACCGAGAAGGGTGGCACCATGCGTCTGGGTGCCTATCCGTGCAAGCTTGCTGCCAATTCCCTCGCGCGCGAGGCCTATGGCGAGGAGCTCGTCTACGAGCGTCACCGTCACCGTTTTGAGTTCAACAACGCCTTCCGTGACCAGCTCGAGGACGCCGGTCTGGTTATCTCGGGCCTTTCGCCCGACGAGCGTCTAGTCGAGATGGTCGAGCTGCCGCGCGACGTACATCCGTGGTATGTGGCCACCCAGGCTCATCCCGAGTTCAAGAGCCGTCCGACCAACCCGCAGCCGCTGTTCCGCGAGTTCGTGCGCGCCTCGATTGGCCAGCATGAGGGTGTCGACCGTCTGCAGGTGACGCCCAAGAACCTCGCTACGGACTAAGGGTGCCGGAGAACCAGGGACATACCGAAGCTACTCCCTCGTCGCTTGCTGTGGTGGCGGGGGAGTATCTCGATTACCTTGCGGTCGAGCGGGGTTTGGCGCGCAATACGATTGCGGCCTACCGTCGTGACCTGACGACGTACTGCGCCTATCTGGAGCGGGCTGACATTGCGTCTTTTGAAGATGTGAGCCGTCAGGTCGTGGAGAGCTTTGTTGCCGATCGCCGCGACGGAGGCTATTCCGACGCCTCGGTGGAGCGCGCGCTTGCTGCCGTGAAGGGCCTGCATGCCTTTTTGGTGCGCGATGGGGCCGTGGCCCAAAACCCGACGGCGGCGTTGCACCTGCCCAAAAAGGCAGATCGCCTGCCGGAATACCTTTCGGTGGAGGATGTCTCGGCACTGCTCGATCAAGACTTTCCCGAGGGCGAGATGGGGCTGCGCGATCATGCCATCTTGGAAGTGCTTTACGGTTGCGGCTTGCGCGTGAGTGAGCTGGTTGGGCTCGATGTGGGCGATATCCATATCGATGACGGGTTTGTCCTGGTGCGCGGTAAGGGCTCCAAGGAGCGTCTGGCCCCGTTGGTGGGAAGCGCGGCTCGCGCCCTGACACACTATATAGGTGACGGGCGCACTCTCCTGGCCGCCCATGCTCACGGGACGGAGACCTCGGCGGTCTTTTTAAATAAGAACGGACGTCGCCTGTCGCGCCAGGCCGTGCATGCGATATGCGAGCGGTACGGGCGCCAGGTGGGGCTGGTGGGGCTCCACCCCCACACCCTGCGCCACTCCTTTGCCACCCACATGCTCGCGGGCGGTGCCGACTTGCGTGTACTGCAGGAGATTTTGGGCCATGCCGATATTTCGACCACGCAGGTCTACACGCATGTCGACCGCACGCAACTGACCGAGGTCTATCTGGCGGCGCATCCGCTGGCACATCGCTAGCACCTCGCTGACCTGCATATTTATAAATATTAAAGGGGATGGGCCCCAGATTGCCGAGACGCACTTTTGCGCGCATGGGCAATCTGGGGCCCGTCCCATTTTTCGCCAGACACCGACGCGGTGGTGGGCCGTGTGTACCGTGGGTGGGAGGAGTTTGGGGGCGATGTGAACGGCGTGTAAAGGGACGTAAAAATCGCCTCAAGGTCAACTTGAAGGTTGAGGTTCGCGGGCGTGGTTCTACAGGTGGCATCCCACCTTTGCTGCAAACACAACATATTGTGTTTTCGAACATATGCTCGGGGGTGTTTTACAACATATTGGGGGTGGAGTGGTGGGGCGGGGTGGGGGAAGGGGTGGGGAAAGGTGTTGAAAAATGGGGCGGTTCCCCATATTATTGATGACGTCGACAGGCGGGGTGGTTCCCCGCGTACGTACCATCTGAGTAACCGAGGGGAGGGCGCACATGGGAATGACGGGTGCATACGAGCGCAATCTCGATGCAAAAGGCCGTCTATCCCTGCCTGCACCCCTTCGCGAGGAGCTTGGAGAGCACGTTCGCGTGTTCAAAGCCCTGGATGTCGATGCTCTGTACGTGTTCTCTGCCGAGGCCTTCGATAAGTGGGTCGAAGGACTCTTCGCGGGTCGTGAGGGCCACGAGGGTTTTAACCCGCGTGACATCAACGACCAGAAGCTCATGAGGGCGATTAACAAGCGCACCACGTCGATGGATGTGGACAGCGCGGGTCGTATCGGTCTTTCTGAGTCTCTCCGCAAGCAGGCGAACCTCGACCGCGAGGTCACGGTTGTGGGCAACTACGACCACCTTGAGGTTTGGGACCGCGCTACGGCCGATGAGGACGATGACGACGAGGCCCTGCTGGACCTCTTCTTCTCGTAAGGGCAAGGCACGAGTAACGGATGGAGCGTGGGATCTTGACACAAGAATATCGGCATGAACCTGTCATGCTCGGCGAAGTGCTTGAGTCGCTGCAGCTAAAGAGCGGCTCCGTCGTCTGCGACTGCACCCTTGGCGGTGCCGGCCATTCGGTAAAGATGGCCGCGCAGGTGGGGGAGACCGGCCTTTTGCTCGGCGTCGATCAGGACGACATGGCCCTCGAGGCCGCTGGCGCCCGTCTGGACCGCGAGGTTCCCGGCGTACCACACCAGCTGCTGAAGGGCAACTTCGGCGACTTGGACGAGCTGCTTTGCTCGGCCGAGGTGCCCGGGGTCGATGGCTTCCTGTTTGACTTGGGCGTTTCGTCACCGCAACTCGATATCCCTGGCAGGGGCTTTTCGTATAACGAAGATGCCCCATTGGACATGCGGATGGATCCGGGTAACAACACCCTAAACGCAGCTGAGGTCATCAACACCTATAACGAACACGACCTCGCCCGGATTCTACGCGTCTACGGCGAAGAGAAGTTCGCCTCGCAGATTGCGCGCGAGATTGTGCGCCGTCGCGAGCAAGAACCGATCGAAACTACAGGCCAATTTGTCGAGATCATCAAGGCTGGCATTCCGGCTGCCGCTCGTCGGCATGGTGGGCACCCGGCCAAGAAGAGCTTCCAGGCCATTCGCATCGAGGTCAACCACGAGCTCGATGTGCTCGAGAGGGGGCTTGATGCCGCCACCAGGTGGCTCAACCCGGGCGGACGCATCTGCGTCATCTCGTATCATTCGCTCGAGGACCGTATCGTAAAGAACCACTTTAAGGAGATGAGCCAGGGGTGCACGTGCCCGCCGGAGATTCCGGTGTGCGTGTGTGGCAACGTGCCGATACTCAAGGTCATCACCCGCAAACCCTTGGTTGCCCAACCCGATGAGGTTGCGCGCAACCCTCGGGCGAGATCAGCCAAAATCCGCGTGGCGCAGCGCCTGTAGGCGCGACCGCGCAAAATTGGACCTCCCGCTCGCACCATAAACGAAGCTTAAACACACTACCAACGTACTCGGGATGGGAGGCGGCATATCATGGGCTATAACACCTCAAACGCAGCACTCGCCTATGATATGAACGCCATGCCCGCCTACCGCGAGGCACCGCAGGCGCCCGTTGCCCCTCGTGAGCAACGCACGCCGCGTTTTGATGTCTACACGGGCGCGGGCCGTCAGGCAAACCAGGCGGTAAGCCCGGTTTTCATGAGCGTTCTTAAAACGGTTTGCATCATCGCGGCTGTCTTCATGACGATCGGTGTCGCCCGCGTGGCACTTGCCGGTGTCACGGCCCAGGTGCTCAACGGCAACGCAGAGCTTGCCAGCACGCTCGAGAAGGCGACCGACGAGAGTTCTAACCTTGAGGTCATGCATTCGGTCTATGGTGCCGACACACGTATTCGCGATCTTGCGGGCGCCTATGGCATGGTGGAGCCCAGCGAGAGCGTTACGCTTGACTTTTCGCAGGATGCAGCCGCGGGCGCTAGCTCGACTGCGGCCGCTCAGTAAATAAGACGGTAGCTGAGTATGACAAATGACTATCGCCGCGGTTCCGACGGGGACCACGGGTCTGGACGTCCCTCCTCGCGGGGACGTTCTGGTTATCAAGGAACGGGTCGGCCATCTTACAACGCGGGGCCGTCCTATGGCAACGACCCTGCGTCGCGTCTTCGTGGCTCGGGCGGACCTCGGGTACGCAATACGGGCGCGCGCAAGGGGTCGTCGTCTGAATGGGTTACGGGAACGCCGCTGCCTCGCCGCGATGTCGTTATGGGCTGTATCGGGGTTGGCCTTGCCGCGGGCGTCTTCCGTCTTGCCGAATACCAGATCGTGAATGCTGACAAGCTGCGCGAGCGCGCGGACGCGCGTCGTCTGCTTTCACAGACGCTCTATGCCAAACGTGGCACTATCTACGACCGCAACGGCAACGTGCTGACGTCGTCAGTCGAATGCCGCAATGTTGCCGTGAACCCTCAGCTTGTCGAGGACGTCGACAAGACGGTCTCGGCGCTGGTCAAGGCCACCGGTATCGATAAAAAGACCTGTCGCAAGCTGGTACTGTCTGATGGTTCCTGGGTGTATATCAAGCGCCAGGTCGACGAGGATGACGCTGCCGCCCTGGAAAAGAAGAATCTACCCGGCGTGCTCTTTGAGCAGGCGATGAAGCGGGTTTACCCGTATGGAAACCTGGCTTCTCAGGTGCTGGGCGTCGTGAACGTGGACAACGCTGGCCTGACTGGACTCGAAAAACAATACGATGAGCTTCTGACCGGAACGAATGGCTCTCTTGTGCGCGAGCGCGCAAGAGATGGCGGCTACATCGCGGGCGGTGCCTATAAAAAGGTTGCCGCGATTGATGGCGTGGATATCGTGACGACGATCGACGTCAACATTCAGCGCGCCGCGGAAGATGCCTTGGCCGAGGCGGTCGAGAAGACGAAGGCCAAAAACGGGTCGGCCCTGGTGACCGACCCGACGACTGGAGAGATCCTGGCCGCCTGCTCGTATCCGACCTACGACCAGACCAATTTGGAAAACGCCAAGACCGAGGACATGAACCTTCGTCTGGTGACGGATGCCTACGAGCCCGGCTCGGTCTTTAAGACGCTGGTTGCGGGCGCCGGATTTGATTTGGGCGTTGTGCGCCCGAGCACATCGTTTGAGGTTCCCGCGAGTATCAAGGTGGGCGACGATACCGTTACCGATGCCGACAAGCGTGACTACACCATGACAATGGACGTACGCGAGATGATGCGCCGTTCGTCCAATGTCGGTTTTGTCCTGGTGGGGCGCAAGATCGGTGCCGATGATTTTGCCACCTATGTGGACAAGTGGGGTATCGGTCATAGCTCCGGTGTCGATTTTCCGGGTGAGAGTCTGGGCATCGTCAAGGAGCGCGACCAGTACGATGGTGCCACCTTGGGTGCTATGAGCTTTGGCCAGGCGCTGTCCGTCTCGCCGATTGAGGTCGCACGTGCCGTGGGCGGCATCGCGAACGGCGGCGTGATGATGACTCCGCACTTCTATAAGTCGAGCAAGGGCGATGAAAAGGATTGGGGCGAGGGGGATCGCGCGATTTCCGAGGAGGCCGCCTCGCAGGTGACATCGTGTATGCAGACGGTCGTTGCCGAGGGAACGGGCGTTGGCGGCGCGGTGGACGGCTATGACGTGGCGGGCAAGACAGGTACGGCCGAGCGCGCCGATGAGAACGGCGGCTACCTCAAAGAGAACTACATGTCGTCTTTTATGGGGTTTGCCCCGGCGCAGTCGCCCAAGGTCCTGTGCTATATCACCCTTGACGGAACCCCGTCAGGCTCCGATGCCGCCGCAGTGCCGTTCCAGTCCATTATGGCCAGTGCGCTTGACGTGTTGGGTGTCCCGCGCACCAAGTAGGGGGTTACTATCTATGAAATGGCCAGTCGGCTAATCCGGGTTGTTCACACGCCCTGCACCACGCGTAGGCGGCGCTGGGATACAATACGCCGATAGCATTATTAGGTTTACAGGGGAGCTGCAATGATAGAGATCGCCGTCAACAATCTCGCGGCCGCAACAGGGGCCCGAACCGTGACGGGAGAAGCCGATCGGGTATGCCGCGGTTGCGTTATCGACTCGCGCCAGGTTGAGGAGGGCACGATATTCGTCGCCTTCCCGGGTGAAAAGGTCGACGGCAACGACTTTGCTTCCCGTGCCATCGAGTCGGGTGCCGGCGCCGTAGTGATGACGCGCGAGCCCGATGCCGAACTGCTTTCGCTGGCCCATGAGAAGGGCTGTGCCATCCTGCATACCGATGACCCCGAGGAGTTTTTGCTGCGCCTGGCTCACGCTTATCGTTTGGAGCTTGGCTGCCTGGTAATTGGCATTACCGGCTCTATCGGCAAGACAACGACCAAGGACGTGCTCGCCGCGGTGCTCGCCAAGCGCTATCGCGTTTGGGCAACCAAGGGTAACTACAACAACCTTATCGGTATGCCGCTCACGGTGCTGGCGGCCCCTGCCGACACCGAGGTTCTGGTGCTCGAGATGGGCATGAACCATTTCCACGAGATTGAGCGCATGTCTCAGTCCGCCAATCCCAACCTTGCCATTGTGACCAAGATCGGCACCTCCCATATCGGTATTCTGGGCAGTCGCGAGAATATCGCTCGTGCCAAATCCGAGATTGTTGGCGGCATGTGCGCCGCCGGAGACCTTCTCCCGTTGCTGGTTTTGGGTGGTGAGGACGACTTTACTCCGTTCATCCGCGACACCTTTGCCGCGCCTGCGGGCGTCGACGTGATGCTTGCGGGCGTCTCGGACGACGATGAGGTCCGTGCGTGCGACATTCGCATTGATGACGAGGGACGCCCGGTCTTTACGCTCGATTTTGGCTTGGGCGAGACTATCGACACACTGCTTGCCATTCCCGGCGCGCAGTCCGTTCCCAATGCCGTCAAGGCCGCGGCGGTTGCCTATCGTCTTGGCGTGACGCCCGAGCAGATCGATGCCGCCTTTAGGGGTCTTACGATTACCGGGCATCGCCAGGAAATCAAGCGCGCCAAGAGCGGCGCTTGCGTCATCGACGACTCATATAACGCCAGTGCCGAATCGATGGCAGCCGGCCTCGACCTGCTGTGTTCGCTTTCGTGCACGGGTTCGCGCATGGCGGTTCTGGGCGAGATGGGCGAGATGGGCGACGAGGCTCCTCGCATGCATGAGCTGGTGGGCGCCTATGCGGCGGCCAAGAAGCTCGATATGCTCGCATGTGTCGGCGGTGAGCTTGCCCAGCGTATGGCCGAGGCCGCGCGCATGATGGGTATGGATGAGGACCGCATTCAGGTGTTCTCCGACTATCAGCAGGTGCTCGACCGTATGGGCGGCGCTCTTGAGCAGCATGATGTCGTGCTGGTCAAGGGCTCACGCTTCGTTGAGCTCGATCGCTTTGTGGAAGGTGTGTGCTAGTCCATGTTCGGCAATCCTTCGTATCCTACGTACCAGGCATTTTTGGGATTGGGCATCGCCGCCGTCATCGCGATGCTGCTTATGCCGTGGTGGATTAAGCTCCTGAAGGTCGAGGGCATCGGCCAGCAGGTTCGCGCCGATGGCCCCAAGCGTCACCTGATTAAGCAGGGCACGCCCACCATGGGTGGCGTCATCATCCTGGTTGCCGTTTCGCTGACCTGCCTTTTGATGGGAAAGCTCACCACCGAGCTCGTGCTTGTGCTGCTCGCCACGCTGGCAACCGGCGTTCTTGGCCTCATCGACGACCTGACTTCTGTCACGCACGGCCGCTCGCTCGGCCTGACGCCTCACGCCAAGATGATTGGCCTTACCCTCATCTGCGTTACCTTTACCGTGCTTGCTGTCAACTGGTGCGGCGTCGCCCCCGAGATTCGTTTCCCCGGTGGCCTGACGATCGACCTTGGTGTGCTCTCGACCACCATTTGCGGCCTCTCTTTTCCGTGGCTCTACCTTGTCTTTTGCTGGCTGATGATCGCGGGCCTTTCCAACGCCGTAAACCTCACCGACGGCTTGGACGGTCTTGCCGGCGGCACCTCCATGATCGCCATGCTGGCCATGGCCGCCATGGCGTTTTTGCACGGCGATGTGAACCTGTCCATCTTCTGCACGGCGTGCGCCGGCGCCTGCCTGGGCTTTTTGTGGTTCAACTGCTATCCGGCGAGCATCTTTATGGGCGATACCGGCTCGCTTGCCCTGGGTGCCGCTTTTGCCTGCACCTCCATCATGACCAACACCGAAGTCGTTTCCCTCATCATCGGCGGTCTGTTTATCGTCGAGACCCTGTCGGTCATGATCCAGGTTGTCTATTTCCACTTTACGCACAAGCGCGTCTTCCTTATGGCGCCCATTCATCATCATTTCGAAAAGAAGGGCTGGGCCGAGACCAAGGTCGTCATCCGTTTTTGGATTGTCGCCGCGGCCTTCGGAGCCCTGGGCCTCGCGTTGTTCTTCCAGTTGGGATAGTGGTCTTTCATGCCTCTTGCTAATGTCTTTAGCCTGCTCGTTTTGGGCCAGGGCAAGTCCGGTCTTGATGTCGCTCGCTGGGCGCTTGCGCATCCTGAGCGCGTGAGTGCCGTTACCGTTTACGGTGGCGGCGCGTCCGAGCCCAACGATGCTACGCGCTCGCTCGAGGCGCACGGGGCATCGTTTGTCTACGGAACCGAGCAGGTCGAGGGCGCGTTTGATGTATGCGTGACGTGTCCGGGCATCTCGGAGTTCTCGGCATTCTTTAAGGCTGGCCGTGATCACGCTGCCCAGATTATGGGTGAGCCCGAGTTTGCCTACCGTCTGTCTCCCCAAAATTGGATTGCCATTACGGGCACCAACGGCAAGACGACAACCACGTCGCTGACCGATTACCTGCTTAAGGCGGCGGGCGAGGCGAGCGTTGCTGTCGGCAACATTGGCGAGCCTCCGGTGAACGAGATCGATGGCCGTGCGCATAACGAATGGTTTGTGGCGGAGCTTTCGAGCTATCAGATCGCAACGACCCAGGAGCTTCACCCCCGTGTGGCGGTGCTGCTCAACATTACCCCCGATCATCTGGGCTGGCATAAGAGCCATAAGAACTATGCGCTCGCCAAGATTAAGCTCTTCGAGAATATGGTCGACGATGACCTGGTGATTGTTGATGTCGAGGATGCCGGTATCCACGAGTTCGATGAGTACATCTATGTTCCGGGCCGTCGCATCTGCAAGGTTGCTTTTGACGAGCCTGCGGGCGAGGACGCCGCATTTGTTCGCGATGGCAAGATGGTCATTCGCCTGAAGGGCGTCGAGACCCCGCTCATCGATACGTCCGAACTTAAGATTTCGGGCCATCACAATGTAATCAATGCCCTGTGTGCTGCCACGGCGGCCCTGACGGTCGGCGCCGATGTTGACGGTGTGTGTCGCGGCCTGGTCTCGTTCCAGCCGCTGGAGCACCGCGTTGAGCCCTGTGGCGAGATCGATGGCGTGCGCTATGTCAACGATTCCAAGGCAACGAACACCGATGCGGTCGAAAAGGCCCTGACGGCGTTTCCCGATGACGATGTGATCTTGCTGCTCGGCGGTCACGATAAGGGCACGCCGCTCGATTCCTTTGCCCGCGTTGTGATGGATAACGTTCGCTCGGTGGTCTGCTTTGGCGACGCGCGCGAGCGCTTTACCGCCGCTATGGACGAGGCGGATGTCGACGGTGATGTCGATATCGCCCAGGCCGACGACCTGCGCGATGCCGTGGACGTTGCCCGTTCGCTCTCGAGCCGCGGCGATGTGATCTTACTGTCGCCCGCCTGCTCTTCGTTCGATGAGTTCTCGGGCTACGAGGAGCGCGGTCGCGTGTTTAAGGACTATGTGGCCCAGCTTGCCGCTGCGTCCAATACGCAAATGGAATAGGGGTTGCCGGTGAGAGAGGAGAGCCCCCGACAGAATATGAGGAGGCCCGACTCGGACCGTGCTTCCTCGCAGCGCAGCACGCCGCGCGCCGGTCGTCGCACGCAGGGCATCGGCGAACGTTATATCGCCGGCGTCCCCGCACGTATCATGCGACCCCGCCTGGTCTTTTTGACCTGCCTGTTCTCGCTGGTCTGTTTTGGCCTGCTTATGGTGTACTCGGCATCTTCAGTCGAGGCGCTTCACGAGAACGATTCCGCGACCTACTTTTTGTTCCGGCAGTTTATGTTCACTGTCGTCGGTGTTGCTGCCCTCGAGTTCATCGCGCGCGTTGCACCCGATAGCTGGTTTGGCGAAGGGGCGCTTAAACTTGCCCTTATCGCTATGATGATCTTGCTGCTTGCGGTATTCCTCTTTGGTAGCGGCAGCCGTGGCGCTACGCGTTGGCTGAGCATTGCCGGCATTCAGTTTCAGCCATCGGAGTTTCTCAAGCCGTTTGCCATTGCCTATTCTGCCATCATGCTCGATCGCGTGTTTTCGCCCGGCGGTAACATCAATGAGTTCCTTAAGGGCATGGGCTTATATTTGGGCATATCGCTCGTCTTGATTTTTATTCAGCCCGACTTTGGCACCATCCTGATTATTCTGTTGACGATCATGTGCATGGCGCTTTTTGCCGGTCTTGACCCAAAATTCATTATCGGTGCGATTCTTGCTGGCGCCGTCATCATCGTGATCGCTCTTGTCGTCGAGCCGTACCGTATGGTGCGCATTCAGGTTCTCTTGAACCCTTGGGCAGATGAATATGGAGACGGGTATCAGGCAACGCTCGCCATTATGGCGTTTGCTTCGGGCGGACTGTTCGGCCGCGGTATCGGCAACTCAACCATGAAGTACTCGTATTTGCCCGAGGCACACAACGACTACATCCTGGCCATCATTGGCGAGGAGGTTGGCTTTTTGGGGACGCTGCTGTTTTTCTTGGTGTTTGCGATGCTGATCTACTCGGCGTTTCGAATTGCCGAGCAGGCCGCCGATCGTCGCGGGGCGCTCATGGCTTCGGGCTCTGCGGTTATCCTCGCGGTGCAGTTTTTGATCAACGCGCTGGGTATTCTCAACGTGTTTCCTATGACGGGTAAGCCGCTGCCGTTTATCAGCTATGGCGGCTCGTCGATTATCGTGTCGCTCATGCTCGCCGGGCTTATTTTACGCGTCTCGCACGAGAGCGCTCGACGCGATGAATACGATCGTCGTCGCGATAGCTTTGCCGTTATGGACGAGAGCACTGCCGGTGTTCCCCATACGCGTGGGGAGCGCTCGTCGCGTGGCGGTTTTACCGTCTTGAACGGTTTTGCTTCGGAGTCGGATGCCCGTCCGCGCTCGGCGCCGCAGAGTCGCCCGCAACGACCGACGCCGCGCAATACGGGTGGCGGATATAATCGGATCGACTTGAATTCGGACCCGTCGGCGCGCTTGCGCACCGACGACCAGGGGCCGCGCGTACGAAGGGACTACCATGACCGATAAGACGACCGTTGCTATCGCAGCCGGCGGCACGGCGGGACATATCAACCCCGCACTCGCCTTGGCCGAGGAGCTACGTGACCGTGGCCACCACGTTGTGTTTGTGGGTCAGTCGCATAAGCTCGAGGGTCGTCTGGTTCCCGAGGCAGGGTTCGATTTTGTGCCGATTACGGTTACGGGCTTCGACCGCTCTCGCCCTTGGACGGCGTTGAGCTCGCTGTGGCGTGTCTATAAGGCGAAGCGCACGCTCGGCAGCCATTTTTCTAAAGCCTGCAAGCCCGATGTCGCTATAGGTTTTGGCGCCTATGTCGAGGTCCCGCTTCTGGGCTGGTGCAAAGACGCGGGCATTCCGTATCTGCTGCACGAACAGAACTCCGTTCCGGGCCTTGCTAACAAGATGATGAGTTCGCATGCCGCCCGCGTTTGCATCTCGGTGCCGGCAGCACGTTCCGTGTTTGAGCGCGAGGGCGATCCTGACCATGTGCTCATGACCGGCAACCCCGTGCGCCGTTCTGTGATCGAGGGGGATCGGGTTCGCGGTCGCAGGGCTCTCGCCGTGCCTGAGGACGCCACACTCCTGCTGGTTTTTGGCGGCTCACTTGGTGCTCAACATCTTAATGAGCGCGTGGCTTCGCTTAAAAACGAGTTGCTCTCGCGCGATAATCTCTATGTTTTGCATTCGACGGGCGCCGATGGCTTCGAGGACACCGAGCGTGCTCTTGCCCTGATGCCCGAGGAGGCGAAGCGGTATCGCGTCCAGCCCTACATCGACAATATGGGCGATATGCTGGCCGCGGCCGATTTGGTCCTCTCGCGCTCGGGCGCTTCGAGCGTTGCCGAAATCGCGGCCCTTGCCACACCTTCGGTACTGGTGCCGTATCCGCATGCGACGGCCGACCATCAGACCACTAATGCCCGCTATCTGGTCGATGCCGGTGCCGGCGTGCTCTGCGCCGATGCCGATATCGACACCCGGGCGTTTGCCGATGAGCTGCTGCATCTTATCGATGATGCGCAGGCGCGCGATGCCATGCGCCAGGCGGCTCGCGGTTTAGCCCAGGACCGCGCCGCCGTCCTTTTGGCAGACGCGGTAGAAGGATTGCGTTAGTTAGACGGGATATCGCGGGTCGCCCTCGCGCGGATGCGGTGGGTGCGGTACAGTAGACGGGTTACAGGCAGTGTTTACGCAAGGAGTACACGAGCACATGGCTGATTCCCAGACTGCAACCTCCGCGCCCGATTTCAAGAGCGCCCATTTTATCGGTATCGGTGGCGCCGGCATGAGCGGCATCGCCCTCGTCCTTCACGAGCGCGGCTATGTCGTTACTGGCTCCGACCTTAAGACGTCGCGCTATATTCGCCAACTTACCCGCGCCGGCGTGAAGGTGCATGTGGGCCATGAGGCCGCCACCATCGACGAGGTCAAGCCCGATGTCGTCGTGGTCTCTACCGCTATTCCCGAGTCCAACCCCGAGCTCGTCCGTGCGCGCGAGCTGGGTATTCCCGTGTGGCCTCGCGCCAAGATGCTTTCGGCTTTGGGCCACGGCTACACCACCGTCGCCGTCGCCGGTACTCACGGCAAGACCACGACCTCTTCGATGTGTGCCACCATGCTCGACCGCATGGGTCTGGACCCCAGCTTCCTGATCGGTGGCATTGTCGAGGGCTACGATACCAACGGCAAAAACGGCTCGGGCGACTATTTTGTCGCCGAGGCGGATGAGTCCGACAGCTCCTTCCTGTTCCTTAACCCCAATGTGGTCATCGTGACCAACGTCGAGGCCGACCATCTCGATCATTACTCGGGTATCGAGGAGATCGAGGCCACCTTCGCCAAGTTTATGAGTCTGGTGGGCGAGGACGGCACGGTCATCGTCTGTGGCGAGGACCCGCATCTGGTCGAGCTTGCCAAGTCGACGGGCCGTCATGTGCTTTCTTATGGCTTTGCCGAGACCAACGACATCGTCTGCGTGCATCCGGATGTCAAGGGCATCCAGAGCGACTTTATCGTTCGCTTTGAGGACGGCACCGAGCACGCTGTCGAGATTAAGAGCAACCCCGGTCGTCACAACATGCTCAACGCCACGGCCGTCTTGACCGTCGCCCATGTCCTAGGCCTCGATATCGACGCCGCCGCTAAGGCACTTTCGAGTTTTGAAGGCGTCCGCCGTCGCTTTACCCACGTGGGCGATATCGACGGCATCACGGTGGTTGACGATTACGGCCATCATCCCACCGAGATCAAGGCGACGCTCGCTGCTGCCTCTTCGCTGGGCTACAAACATGTCGACGTCGTGTTCCAGCCGCACCGCTATTCGCGCCTGCAGGCTCTGTGCGATGACTTTGCCGACGCATTCGCCAATGCTGACAAGCTGCTGTTGATTGACGTGTTCTCTGCCGGCGAGATGCCCATCCCGGGCGTCACGTCCAAGATGCTTGCCGATACCGTGCGCGCCAAGCACCCCGGCAAGGAGGTCGTGTACTGCTCGAGCCGTCTTGAGCTCAATGAGGAGCTCGAGAAGATGGTTGGCGAGGGCGATTTGCTGCTTACCATGGGCGCCGGCGACGTCACGACGGTCGGCCCCGAGTTCATCGAGTATCTGACTGCCAAGAAAGACGCTTAAACCCCATGGGTCTGTTTAACGCCGTCATGGCGCTTTCGGGCATGATCGATACGGACGTAATTGAGGATGAACGCCTCGCGCGCCATACGAGCTATCGTATCGGCGGCAAGGCGGACCTCTTTGTGACGTGTCACAGCTATCATGCCTTGCGTCGCGCCGTGGCGGTGCTCGATCGTGAGCAGGTGCCGTGGGTCATTATCGGCAAGGGATCTAATCTGCTTGTTGCCGATGCAGGCTATCGCGGCGCCGTCATTTCGTTGGGGCGCGAGTTCCAGCGTACGGTTGTCGCCGAAGACGGTTGTACGCTGACGGTCGGTGCGGGCGTGATATTCGCTCGCCTAGTCAACGACGCGCTGTCGCGCAGCCTTTCGGGCCTTGAGTTTGCGGTCGGTATTCCCGGCTCCGTTGGCGGCGCCGTGTCCATGAATGCCGGCACGCGAACCGAGTGGATTGGCTCGCTGGTCGAAGATGTCGTTACGTTTGACCCGAGCTCCGGCATCAAGCATTACGCGGGCTCGGAGATCGCTTGGGGCTACCGTGAATGCAGCCTGCCGCGTAACGAGATCATTCTGGAGTGCGTGCTCAAGCTCAAACCTGCGCCCAAGGCCGATATCCGTGAACGTATGGAGCGGTACCTGACGCGGCGTAAGCGCACACAGCCCATGGGCTGTGCATCCTGCGGGTCGGTATTTCGCAACCCGCCCGATGCGAGCGTGGGCAAGCTTATCGAGGATTGTGGATTAAAGGGTTTTTCGGTTGGCGGCGCGGAAGTTTCGCCCGTACACGCTAATCTTATCGTTAATAACGGAACCGCCTCGGCCGATGACGTGGCCGCGGTTATCAGACATGTGCACGGAAAGGTGAGGGAGGCGTATGGCATCGAGCTCAGACCGGAAGTTAAATTCCTCGGCTTCTAGAGCATCGAAACCAACCTTCCGCCGCGCCGGAGGGCGTTCCGGCGCACCGTCTCAGCCTCAACGTAAGTCCGTTATGCCTTCTAAGCCTGCTGGGTCCGTGCGGCCTGCCAAGCGTTCGACTGCCGGTTCGCAGCTTGGCGGACGCCCCGCGGCCAAAAATGTTGCTCGTCCGGTGGCACGTCCCTCGGTGACGCCCAAACCGGCGATGGGCGCCATACCTTCTCGCCCCATAGCGTCGCCCAAGCCCTCGTTGGGGGCAAAGGTGACGCGTCCCGGTCGCGCGCTGGGTGCATCTAAGCCACGTATGCTGACGTCGGTGTCGGCCTCCGCAAAACCGCAATCGGGCAAAAAGGGCTCTAATCCGCTGTCATCGATCGGCGCCTTGGCAAATCATGCGGCGGGTGCCGCTTCTGCCGTTAAGGGCAAGGGCAAAATCGTGGGCGGCATCCTTGCCGCTCTGGCAGTGCTTGCAGTCGTTGCCGTCGTCGTCATTAACTCTGGCCTGTTCGCCGCTACCGATATTCAGATCCAGGGCAGCGAGCATGTGACCAAGCACGATGCCATCCAGCTGATCGATCTGCCCGAGGACACGTCGCTGTTCAATGTGAATCCCGACCAGATCACCGAGGGCCTCAAGCAAAATCCGTGGGTTTCGGGCGTGGATGTTCAGCGTCAATTTCCCCATACGCTCATCATCACGCCGACGGAACGCAAGGTTATCGCAATTGCCTACATTAGCTCCGACGATCTTGCATGGGCGATCGGGGACGATGACACATGGATTGCACCGCTGTCTACCTCGGTCGATGTTGACGACCAGGGCAATGTCATCACAACGGGGGAGGGTGCCAACACCCTAAACGGCATCGATGCCGCCCTGGCGCTCGCCAAACATTACGGAGCCGTGCTGCTGACCGATGTCTCGGCCGATGTCGCGCCGGTTTCGGGGCAAGCGGTAAATTCCAAGGCGGTCAAGGCCGGCCTGGATTACGTCCGCGGATTCTCGAGCGAGTTCCTGGGCCAGGTCAAGGATATTTCCACGCCCTCGGTCGAGGCCATCTCGGCGAATCTCGATAACGGTATCGAGGTGTCGCTCGGAGATTCGGATGACATTGCCAAAAAGGAGCGTATCGTTACCAAGCTGCTTTCGCAGGTGGAGGGCGTGACGTATATCAACGTTCGATCTCCTGGCAACTATACGTTTAGGAACGCACCGACCTCGTAGCGTCTTCTGGCCTTTGTTGATGGGGCATACCGCGCCGTTTATCTGGTTTGTTTGGTTTTCACCGTCAATTATTTGACTGATACGTTCATAATGTGCAAACATAATACGGTTTACCTTTGCATTTACTTTCAACTTGAAGGTTAATGTGCGCAGGGGTCAACCCATGCTATGGCAATAACCTTTGTTCGGAGGACCGACATGCACGAGACAGAGATCAACAACTACCTTGCCGTCATTAAGGTGGTCGGCGTCGGCGGCGGCGGTACCAACGCGGTCAATCGAATGATCGAAGAGGGTATCCGCGGCGTCGAGTTTGTTGCCATCAACACCGATGCTCAGGCACTCGCGATCTCTGATGCCGATATCAAGGTGCACATCGGCACCGACCTGACCCGCGGCCTGGGCGCTGGCGCCAACCCCGAGGTCGGCCGTAAGGCCGCCGATGAGTCCCGCGACGACATCGCCGAGGCGCTCGCTGGCGCCGATATGGTGTTCATCACCTGCGGCGAGGGCGGCGGCACCGGTACCGGCGCTGCCCCCATCGTTGCCGATATCGCGATGAACGAGGTCGGCGCGCTGACCGTCGCCGTCGTGACCAAGCCCTTTACGTTTGAGGGCCGCAAGCGCAAGAAGAGCGCCGAAGAAGGCATTAAGACGCTTTCCGACTGCGTCGACACCATGATCGTTATCCCTAACGACAAGCTGCTCGACATCGCCGAGAAGAAGACCACCATGCTTGAGGCCTTCGCAATCGCCGATGGCGTCCTTTCCCAGGGCACCCAGGGCATCACCGACCTCATCACCGTCCCCGGTATCATCAACCTGGACTTCGCCGATGTTAAGACCATCATGAAGCAGGCCGGTACCGCCATGATGGGTATCGGTACCGCTTCTGGGGACACCCGTGCCGTCGACGCTGCCCAGCAGGCTATTTCCAGCCCGCTGCTCGAGAGCTCCATCGATGGCGCTACGCGTGTCCTGCTTTCCATTGCCGGTTCCAAGGACCTGGGTATTCAGGAGATCAGCGACGCTGCCGACGTTGTCGCCAACGCCGTCGACCCCGAGGCCAACATCATCTTCGGTACCGTTGTCGACGAGTCCCTGGGCGATCAGGTGCGTATTACCGTCATCGCTACGGGCTTCTCCGACTCCAACGTCAACCGTCAGGACGAGCTCTTCGCTGCACAGCAGTCCCAGAGCAAGGCCGCTGCTTCTACCGAGCCGCAGCGCACCGCTCCTGCCACGAGCCCGGCTCAGGCTGCCCCGACTCGCAACGTCGGTGGTACCGAGCTCCCCAACTTTGGCAACGACCAGTTTGAGCTTCCTGACTTCCTCAAGCGCGGCAGCTTCTAGTTCGTTTTTCTCAGCGACCTGTATGGGGTGCGTCCGATTGGGCGCACCCTTTTTGTTGTGTTTTGCCTTTGTAAACGAAAGCCTCCAATCTCCTTACGTTCCCCTTACGTTTAGCCCCTACCGCTGCGGGTATCCTTTTGATGAAGTATTGCAGCCGTGTGGCACGGACTGCTGCGGCGTCGCCGCGATACTTGTGTTATTAGGAGGCTTTAGTATGGCAGCACGTGCGGACAACGTTTCGCGTGTCGACCATGATGGAGTTACGTTGGTAGAGGGCGCGACGCTCGATGTTCGCTTTGCCTTTACCGAGCGCACCGGTGGCGTTTCCGAAGATGCGTACTCCTCGCTCAACCTGGGCTCGCATGTAGGCGATGACCCCTTTGCTGTTCAAGAAAATCGTCGTCGAGCGCTCGAAGCCATGGGCGCCGCTGAGTGCGAGCATAATCTGCTTGTTCCCAATCAGGTGCACGGAGACCATGTCGTGACGGTGACCTCGAACGGCGCCGACGATCTCGAGAACATTCGCGAACAGATTGCAGAGGGCTGCGATGCCATCGTCTGTACGGCCCATGAGGTGCCCGTGATGCTCTGCTTTGCCGATTGTGTTCCCGTGGTGCTGGTGGCTCCCAACGGCTTTGCCGTGGTGCACTCTGGCTGGAAGGGCACGATTGCGCGCATTTCCGCCAAGGCCAGCCAAGCACTCTGCGAGGCGGCTGACTGCACGCCGGAGGACATCTCTGCCTATATTGGGCCCCATATCCTGGGTGACGAGTATGAGGTGTCCCAAGAACTTATGGATCGCTTTGCCGCCGAGTTCGCGTGCATCGATGCTACCGCTTCCCGTATGCTCGATCTTTCCGCCGCCATTCGCGAGGCGCTGGTGGATGCCGGTGTCGATGTGAATGGCATTGTGGACACCAAACTTTCCACCGTGCGTCAAAACGACCGCTTTTATTCCTATCGCAACGAGGGCGGGACCTGTGGGCGCCATGCTGCAATCGGCGTGATGCTATGAGAAAGATCGCATCGGTCCTGAGTGCAGCAGTGCTCACGCTCACGCTGTGTGCCTGCTCCTCGGGATCTTCTACCTCTTCCATCACCGTTGCCGGCTCTACGACGTGCCTTCCCATTGCCGAGATCGCGGCCGAGGGCTTTAAAGAGGAGACCGGCACCGACGTGCTCGTCTCCGGCCTTGGCTCATCTGCTGGCATCGAAGCTGTTAGCGCCGGCACCGCCGATATCGCCAGCTCCTCTCGTGGCCTCAACGCCGATGAGCAAGACCTGGGTCTGACGCCTATCGTTATCGCGCACGACGGCATTGCAGTCATCGTGAACGACGACAACCCGGTCGATAATCTCTCGACCGAGCAGCTCCGCGATATTTACGCCGGCAAGATCACCAACTGGAAAGAAGTCGGCGGAGAGGACCTGAAGATTCAGGTTATCAACCGCGACGAGGCGTCCGGTACGCGCGAGGCCTTCCGCACTATCGTGATGGACGGCACGCCATTCGATCGCCGCTCGGCTGTTCTTTCGGGCACGGGCCAGGTGCGCGATGTCGTGTCTCGCTCGCGTGGCGCCATTGGCTACATCTCGCTGGGTTTTGTCGAGAGCCTCAACGCCACGACCTCGGTCAAGGCCGTTTCGGTCAACCATGTCGAGGCATCCGAGAAGACGGTCGCAAGTGGCGGCTATCCCATCTCGCGTGACCTTTACTTCTTTGTGAAGGGGACGCCTTCGCAGCAGGCGCAGGATTACATCGACTATGTGACGTCCGAAAAGATGGACAAGCAGATTCGCGAGGCGGGCTTTATTCCCGTCACCAACGACGGAAAGGGGAGTGAGTAGCGTGGAAGCACAGGAAACCCCCCAGATTGAGCAGGAGACCCGGGTGCCCAAAAAGCGTGAGTTGGCGTTGGTGTCGCGCAACACCTATCTTAAGGAGAAGGCGCTGCAGTGGATCTTCTTTGCCTGCGCGTTCTTGGCGGTCGTCACCGTCATCCTGATTTTTGTCTTTACCACGTACTCGGCGCTGCCGGTCTTTACCGACATCGGCCTGGCGGACTTCTTTAGCTTTACATGGGCACCCTCTGAGGGCCACTACGGCATTATGTCGCTGCTGGCGGGTTCTGGTCTGGTGACTGTCGGTGCGCTCGCCATGGGTGTGCCCCTGGGTGTGGGCACGGCTGTGTATCTGGTCGAGATCGCCAGCAAGCGCGTGCGCAGGCTCATCAGCCCCGCCGTCGACCTGCTGGCGGGCATCCCCTCCATCATCTACGGCTTCTTTGGCATGGTCATCATCCGCCCGTTTATCGCGCAGCTGACCGGCGGTCTTGGCTTTGGCGCGCTGACGGCGTGGTTTGTGCTTGCCATCATGATCGTTCCCACCATTACCACGCTCACGATCGATGCCCTCAATTCCATCCCCATGGGCATTCGCGAGGCGTCCTATGCCATGGGTGCCACCAAGTGGCAGACCATCTACAAGGTCGTGCTGCCTGCAGCCAAGCTGGGCATTGTCGATGCAATTGTCTTGGGTATGGGGCGTGCCATCGGTGAGACCATGGCCGTGCTGATGGTCGTGGGCAACGCCCCGGTCATTCCAGATAGCATCTCGAGCCCCATCTCGACGCTCACGAGCCAGATCGCACTCGACATGAGCTATTCCTCGGGCCTGCATCGCTCGGCTCTGTTTGGCATGGGCGTGGTCCTGTTTATCATCTCAGCTGCACTGGTGGGTATCGTTCGCCTGATTTCAAAGAAGAGGGGGTAGGCTATGTCCGATTCCGTTGACACGACGGTCGATGCGACCTCGTCGCGTGAGCTCATCAAGCGTGCCCTTTCCCATGGCAAGAAGGGCCGCATCAACAAGGACCTGTCCAACAAGATTATGCTCGGCGTGTTTCGCGCCGCGGCCTATATCACCACCCTGGTGTTGCTCGCCATCATCGCCTACGTGGTCATTAACGGTCTTCCGCATATCTCGCTCGACTTTATCTTCGGCTGGCCGCAGGGCGTAAACGCCGAGGGCGGCATTTGGCCCACGATCGTCTCGACTATCTACGTGACGGCACTCGCCATGCTCATCTGCACGCCGGTTGCCGTCTTGGCTGCGGTCTATCTGGCTGAATACGCCAAGCAGGGCAAGATTGTCGACATCATCCGCTATGCTGCCGATGCTCTGGCCTCGGTGCCTTCCATCGTTATGGGCCTCTTTGGTTACGCCTTGTTTGTTGAGGCCATGGGCCTGGGTCTTTCGATGGTTTCGGCCGCCCTGGCACTGGCACTTCTGATGCTGCCTATCGTCATGCGCACCACCGAGGAGGCAATCCGCGCCGTTCCGCGCTATATCCGTTGGGGCGCATATGGCCTGGGCGCCACCAAGTGGCAGGTCGTCTCCAAGATCGTGCTTCCTTCGGCCTTTGGCCGCATTGCCACCGGCATCGTCCTTGCCATCGGCCGCGCCATCGGCGAGACTGCGGTGGTGCTCTACACCATGGGTCAGGCCATCAACCTGCCCATATCGCCGCTCGATTCCGGTCGCCCCATGACCGTTCACCTCTATTTGCTTGCCAATGACGGCATCAACATGAACGCAGCCTACGGCACCGCGCTATTGCTGATGGCGATTATTCTGGCCTTCAACCTGTTTGCGCGTTATCTGTCGCGCAAGCGCCGCTAGTTAAGGAGTCCCATGTCCGTCTATCAGTCCGCTCCCACGCCGGAGCAAGCGGCCATCACGGCCAAGGATTTCAACTTTTGGTACGGTGACTTTCATGCGCTGACGGGGCTCGACCTCAACATCGCCAAAAACGCCATCACCTCGTTTATCGGTCCTTCGGGCTGCGGCAAATCGACGTTTTTACGCTGCATCAACCGTATGAACGACCTTATCGAGGGTACTCGCGTCGAGGGCACCATGACGCTCGACGGCAACGATATCTATGCCGAGGGCGTCGACCCGGTCGATCTTCGTCGCCGTGTGGGCATGATTTTTCAGCAGCCCAACCCGTTTCCCAAATCCATCTACGAGAATGTCGCTTTTGGCCCTCGTCTGCAGGGCGTGACTAGCAAAAGCGACCTCGACGACATCGTGGAAGAATCGCTCAAGCGCGCCAACCTCTGGAAAGAGGTATCCAATCAGCTCAACAAGGATGGTTTGGCGCTCTCGGGCGGTCAACAGCAGCGTCTGTGCATCGCGCGTGTGCTTGCGGTGCAGCCCGATGTCCTTCTGATGGACGAGCCCTGCTCCGCCATCGACCCCACGTCCGTATCTAAGGTCGAGGATCTGATGGCCGAGCTGGCGCCCGAGATGACGATCATCATCGTCACGCACTCTATGCAGCAGGCCGCTCGCATTAGCGACTACACCGCATTTTTCTTGCAAGAAGTTGCCGGTGAGCCCGCCACGCTCATCGAGTATGGTCAAACCGACGCGATCTTCACCAGCCCGGTGGATTCGCGGACGGAAGACTATATCACCGGCCGCTTTGGCTGATCGGTGCGACTAGTCCCAAGCCGATCGGACCTGGTCCGGTGCGTATTCACTGTGCGGGCGGCATGACCGCACCCAACTGATTGGAGTGAACCATGCGCAAACTGTTTTCCCGTCAGCTCATCGAGGCCCGTCACGATATGTTGAGCATCTACGAGGCCGTCGATCTTGCCCTTCACGACGCCGTGAAGGCCTATGTGACCGACGACCGCAAGCTCGCCACTAAGACCAAGAAGCGCACGCTTTCGATTGATGCTCGCTGCGCCAACTTGGAGGCCGTGTGCTACAACCTGATCGCTACGCAGTCGCCGGTCGCCTCCGACTTCCGTTTGCTGCAGACGATTATCTACGTCGACTTTAACCTGCAGCGCATGACCGATAAGGTTCGCCAGATCTGCCGCGCCACGCGTCACATGGTCAAGGCCGACATCTCGCTGCCTCAGGAGCTCGTCGGCACGGTTGAGGCCGAGGCCGAGGCCGTGTACCAGGTGCTGGGCTCGTCGCTGTCCGCGCTCGTCACCAACGACATGTCCATCATCTGCAACCTGGCCGTTGAGGATGAGCCGGTACATGCGGCGTACGAGAAGTTCTTCCGTACCTTTAACCGCATGGACACCGGCGATTTTATGGACGACGACAGCAACTATGACGACCTGCGCCGTGCCATCATGGTTTCGCGCTACCTCGATCGCATTGCCTCGATTTCCATCGATGCCGCCTGCCGTCTGACCTTCCTTTTGACCGGACAGCGTATGACTGCCGGCGATATCGCCTGTACGGATGAGGACGAGCTCGAGAGCATGCGCGTGCCTTCGGGCGAGGGCGTCATTATGAGGCCCGCCGTGGATGCACGCTTTGTTGCCAAGGTGCCCGCTAACGAGGTGAGCGAGGGTCTTCGCTACCTGTTGGATCATCTTGAGGACGAGGATGATGCCGAGGACGACGAGGAGTAGGGTGCCCCGTTCGTTGAGAGATTGTAAATACCTAAGGGAGCGCGGCCTTGCGGATGCGGGGCTGCGCTCTTGCGTTAGCATGGGACTACTTGTTGTGCTGTTAGCGGAGGCGATTGGCAATGGATAACTATTTGAATGTAATGCGCGCTCGCCGCGAGCAGATACTCGAGCGTTTCTATGCCGCGCTCGATCGCGCCGGGAGGCCCCGTGATGCCGCGCGTTTGATTGCCGTGTCCAAGACCGTCGGCGTCGATGAGACCATCGCGGCCATCCGGGTGGGATATCGCCATTTTGCCGAGAACCGCCCGCAAGAGCTCGTCCGCAAACTTGCAGGTCTGGCGGATCATCCGGAGCTGCCCGAGGTGCGCTTCGACATGATTGGCAACCTTCAGACCAACAAGATCAACGCGGTGTTGGGCTCGGCCGAGCTGATTCATTCGGTGGGGTCGCTTCATTTGGCGCAGGCGATCTCGAGCCGTGCCATTCGCAAGATCGAAGCTGGCGAGCTCGCCGCCCCCCAGCAGGTGCTGATCGAGGTTAACGTAAGCGGCGAGGAGTCCAAGGGCGGTTTTTCGCCCGATGAGATTCGTGGCGCTGCCGGCGAGCTTGCGGAACTTGAGGGAATTTGTGTGCAGGGCCTTATGACTATGGCCCCTCGGGGGAACAAGGATGTGGCGCGTCGCACCTTTGCCGGGCTGCGAGAGCTGAGGGATGAGTTGGAGGCGGCGCATCCCGATCTGAGGCTGCCCGAGCTTTCTTGCGGCATGAGCGAGGACTTTGAGCCTGCCCTTGAGGAGGGCTCTACGCTCGTTCGCCTGGGCAGGGTAGTATTTAGCCCGGAGTTTGCAGTAAAATAGGGCTCTGAAGTGCGCACTGGTTTACAGAGCGCCTGCACTAAACCGTGAGAGGACACAACCATGGGCTTCCTTGACGAGATTAAAAATAAGATGCACCTGGGCGGCCAGCAGGGTTACGACCAGAGCTATGACCAGGATGACGACTACGGCTACGATGACGGCTACGATGATGGCTATCAGAACAACGGCTACAGCGGTACCTCGGGCGAGGGCTTCTATACCCAGGACGAGCCGAGTAACGGCCTGCTGGGCCAAACGCGCCGCGGTGAGGCCGAGTCGGTCGCCGTGTATACGCGCTCCGGCCAGCTGGTCGGCGATGACTCGCGTCATGCAACGACGTACAATCCGCCGTCGCGTTCTCAGGATAGTGCCGCAGGCGGCTATCGCCCCGGCGCTTACGACACGCCGTCGAGTTATGCCGAGAGCGCCCGCGCTCGTGCCGCGGCACCTGCGCCCGCTTCTGCGCCGAGCGACGCCTCGGCCTATGCAAACAACATCATTAACGCCACGCCGCAGCTGCCTGCCTATGTCCTGCGCCCTGAGAGCTATGACGATGTCGAGACCGTTGTCCGCCGCGTGCGCACCAAGCAGCCCGTTGCGCTGATTTTTGTTGGCGTTCGCACCGAGGTCGCCAAGCGTGTCCTGGACTTTAGCTATGGCTTTGCCTGCGGCCTGGGCGCTACGGTCAAAGAGGTGGGCGATCGCGTGTTTATGGTGCTGCCCGCCGGCTGCGAGGTCAAGGATTCGGACCTCAAGAAGCTGCGCGCCGACGGCTACCTTAAGTAAACCCAAGACGAGGAGATTCTCATCAACATCTACACCATTGTCCAGCTGGTCAACACGCTGTTCAACTTCTACTCCACACTTATTGTGGTCTATTGCTTTATGACGTGGATTCCCATGAAGCAGGGCGGCCTGCTGCAGGATATCGCCGCGGTGCTCGATAGCGTCTGCGGTCCGTGGCTCAACCTGTTTCGTCGGTTTATTCCGCCGATGGGCGGCGTTGATTTTTCGCCGGTCGTTGCGATTATTGCGTTGCAGTTGGTGCAGAGGCTGATTCTGCAGCTTCTTATAGGTATACTCGTATAGTACTGGCTCAGTAACTTACGTCGGGCGCCCGGCGCCAAGGCGATGATAAAGGAGAACTTGTTATGGCTATTACCCCTGCTGACATCCAGGCTCAGACTTTCTCTGAGGCCAAGCGCGGCTATGATCCCGCCGAGGTCGACGTCTTTTTGGAGACGCTGTCCTCCGAGGTTGACGCTATGCTTGCCAAGATTGTCGATCTTAAGGGTCGTCTGACTGCCACCGAGCAGCAGCTTGCCGACACGCAGGCCCAGCTTGCCCAGGCTCAGGACGCTGCCGCTCAGGCCGTTCCCGCCGCTCCTGTGGCCGCTCCCGCACCCGACTTCTCCGCTCAGGAGCGCCAGATCTCCGCTGCGCTGATTGCTGCCCAGCAGACCGCCGAGGGCATCGTCAACGATGCCAACGAGAACGCTGAGCGCATCCGCAACGAAGCCGACGCCAAGGCCCGCGAGGTCATCCGTCAGGCCCTGACCGAGAAGCAGGCCGAGCTCGAGGAGATCGACCGTCTGAAGGCTTCCCGTGAGGAGTTCAAAGCCGAGTACCTCAAGCTCATCCAGCACTTCATGGACGATGCGCAGAATTCCTTCCCGTCCGACCTTATGGCCTCCACGCCGGTCGGTTCTGCGGCTTCTCCTGCAGTGACCGTTCCCGCCGCCGAGCCGCTGCCTGTCGCTGATTCGGTTGTCCCCGTGGCTGACCCCTTCGCCCCGATCGACAACTTTGCCGCCGACGACCTGGACTAGCGCCAGAGCTACAATCTCGTGTCCTTAAGAGGAGCTCGCACCTGCGGGCTCCTTTTTATTAGATTTTTGGGACATATCTTATTTCCTTCCTTTTATCAAATTAAGAATATCGTGCTCTTCGGAACGCCTGTCAGGGGCTTAATTTGCTTGAGAGACAAGCCAATACGTTTCACTGAAGGCGAAAGCTCTCACAAATATTGACCAATTTCGATATGTCCAAAATTCATATTACGTATATGGGTAACAAGAATATATAGGATCTCTCAAGTAACCTAAGTAACCGAACCGGGGCAGAAAGGTGTGCAAACAAACCGCGACGAACAGCTTCTTCCGCATTTCCTTAGGTAAGCGAAAAGAGGGATGGCATGATGGCCAAGAGCTACGTAAAGATTGTAATTGTTGTTCTTGCAGTTGGTCTTGCAATGGCGCTATGTGCATCGTTTGCGACGTATAGGTCCGAGCAGTCGTTTATTGATGGCGCTGAAAATGGGTTTGGCATAGACGGGATGTATGCCAGCGGTGATGCAATCAGGCCGTCTATGGCGATTCTTGCGGGCGAAGATATGGAATGGCAAATCTGTAATGCCGATGGCTCTTGTATGAGTGGTCGTTTGGCTGCAACAAGCGATCCGAATTCGTTTGATCTTCTCGACGATGATGGAGCGGATTGCGGTTCTGTTCACCTGTCATATGCATCGCGAGATGGGATGGACGGCATTCTCTATGTCTCTCACAAGATTGGTGATTTCAAGATGCGCAGGACTAACCGCGTGCCGGCTTTTATTGAGGAATGATGGTTGCCGTGTTAGTCGCCTACGGCTCGGCCATGCATTCGTGAAAGCTGTTCCATCTGTATTCCAATAGGGAAACGCGTGCGCCCTGGGCGCGAAAACGCCGAGCTCTGCGTGTGATAGGGCAGAACTCGGCGAAGGGCGCGTGGTAAAAGGTAGGTTTTAGGGCATGTGCCAATTACTACTTGAGGAGGAAGTCGGAGAGGGGAATGGTACGGGCCTCGCGATGCTCGGGATCGGTGATGTGGTCGGCAGGATAGCCACAGACGAGCATGTGATAGGGATAGACGCCCTCGGGTAGGTTGAACCGCTCTCGGGCTAGCTCGGGCTTAAAATGGCATACCCAACACGTTCCCAGGCCTTGCTCCTCGGCCTCCATCATCATTTGATCGCAAACAATCGAGGTGTCGATAGCGCTGGAGTTCATCTGGTCATAGGGGCGAACCCAAGCGTCGTCGGTAACGCTGCAAATGAGGAAGATGAGCGGAGCGCCAAAGATGGACCCATCACGAGCAAACCGAGGCTGACAAGCAGCCGCCTTCTCCAAAAGCTCGGGTGTATCCAACACCATCACACGGGTTGGATGATTATTACAAGCAGAAGGAGCAATACGCCCAGCCTCAACAATGGCATCCACCACAGCCTGCTCCACAGCCCGAGCCTCAAATTCACGACAAGAATACCGACCCCGAGCCAGATCCAAATACCCCATAACCAAACCCTCCAAAATCAGCGAATCAATCCAAAGCAAACCAAAGGGTACCCAAAGCTACGCTCAGCCAAACGCTCAGTGCAGCCCCAAAGTATCCAATTGGGTATAAAAGGCCGTATCGGCCAGACTCCCCATCGCATTCTAACCATCAGCCAAAGTTCCCAATGGTGGTATGTAAGGCGAAGGGCCGGCACCTGTTTACTTTCGAACGACTCTGCCATGCAGCCGGAGTGAGAAAGCAAACAGGTGCCGGCCCTTCGCCGCCGGGACACGTACCCCCAATTAACTGTTCTTCATGACAATCGAATCCACGACATCAGCCACATTCTCGCAGCAGTCGGCGCAGTACTCCAGGAAAGCATAGACGTCACGCCAGGCGATGACCTCGAGCGGGTCCTTGCCATTGACGTGCAGGTTGCGCATAGCGTTGATGTAGAGCTCATCGGCCTCGGACTCTATGGTGTTGATCTGGATGACCAGCTCGCGCAGGGTCTTGGACTTGCGGTAATTAGGCAGCTCGACCATAAGGTCCTTCATGGCGCGGCAGGCGTCGGTCACCTTGTGGGCGATGACAATGGCATCGGGGTGGATGCTCTGGATGTTGGTGAAGTAGACGCGCTGCACGACGCCCTCGATACGGTCAAGCACGGTGTCGAGCGAGCAGCTCATCAGGTCCAGATCCTCGCGCTCAAGCGGGGTGATAAAGGCAGTGAGCAGGGCATCCTCGAGCTCATGGTGCTTCTTGTCGGCCGCATGCTCAATCGCATGCATCTCTTCGAGCATGCCGTGGATCTGCGCGGGATCAAAGTTCTCAAAAATCTTGATGAGCAACTCTGCGGCCTGGACAGCAAGGTCGGCGCAGGCGACGTAGTTGTCAAAGTAGAACGAATCGGGTTTCTTTGCCATGAGTGGGTCCTTTCGAGGCGAAGACGGGTGGGCGAGGTATTGCGGTCCGGATGGACGTTCGGTTTGACTAGATGAACATCATGAACAGCTTGGCCATGACAAAGCTGATAAGTCCGCAGGCGGGGAAGGTGAAGAACCAGGTGAACATCATGTCCTTGACGACACCGAAGTTGATCGCCGAGAGGCGCTTGACGGCACCGACACCCATAATGGCGCAGGTCTTGATGTGCGTGGAGGACACGGGGATGCCGGTGAGCGTGGCAAGCAGCAGGTTTGCGGCGCCCGCCAGGTCGGCGGAGAAGCCCTGGTACTTTTCGAGCTTGACCATGCTCTGACCGACAGACTTGATGATGCGCTCACCGCCCACGCTGGTGCCGATGCCCATGGTGGCCGAGCACAGCAGCATGATCCAGATGGGGATGCCGGCGTCGCCGACGCTCGTCTGTCCGCTGGCAAAGGCGACACCTAAAAAGAGCACGCCGATAAACTTTTGTCCATCTTGCGCGCCGTGCATAAAGCTCATGGCCGCGGCACTTGCGATCTGAGCATATTTAAAGAAGACATTGGCACGTCGCCTGTTGGCGGCGGCGAAAAGAATCGAGACGAGCTTGCACAGGACCCAGCCCATGATAAAGCCCAGGGCGATGGAGAGCGCCAAGCCGTAGATGACCTTCATCCACTCGTGGACGTTGACGCTGCTCGCGCCGCCGAGGGCGATTGCGGCACCGGTCAGGCCGGCGATAAGGCTGTGGCTTTGCGAGGTGGGGATGCCAAAACGCGATGCCGTGGCGCCGTAGACGACGATGGAGAACAGCGCCGCGCAGAGGCACGCGAGCGCCATGGTGCTGTTTCCGCCAAAGTCGACGATATGTGAGATGGTGTTGGCGACGCTCGCGTTAAAGTGCGTCATGATGAGCACGCCGAGGAAGTTGAATGCGGCGCTCATGAGAATGGCTGCGCGGGCGGGCATGCAGCGCGTGGTGACACAGGTCGCGATGGCGTTGGGCGCGTCGGTCCATCCGTTGACGAAGATAGCGCCGAGCGCGAGGATCACGGTGACGGCAAGGACTGGGTTCGACACAATTTGGCCGAGGAAGGCTGAGAACGTTACGTCCATATATGGGCTTTCTCGAAGTTTGCAGGCACGTTACAAAAACATGATAAATCGTATCACCTCCTGCGGGTTTCTTTACCGAGTTCTGATGGGAGAAGTGAATTTTTTGGCACTAACATTGAATATTTGCCCTGTTGACCGCGGGTGTTCTTTTTGCTAGCACGCCATGAGGACACGTGCGCGCCCCAACATCCCAAAACCACAGCCTGTTCGCTTTACAATATGCAAACATGCGTTCGATAATAGGAGGCATGGAATATCGACAGACAGATGGTAAAACTCGACGCGTGCACAAGCAGTATGTGGACGTCGTGGCCCGCATCCTCGCGGGCGGACAAGTCGTGCCGGTTACCGTCTGCTGGGTCGACGGTCGCTGTTTTACGATCGACGAGATTGTCTCATCCACCGGTTTTGGCCTAACGGTTCACGGCATTCGTACGGCAACCTATAAGGTTCGTTTTGGTGGGCATGCGACCGAACTGTATCTGGAAGAACAGGCGCGCGAGCGACCGGATGGCTCGCAGGCCCATCTGATGCGTTGGTGGGTGTGGGCATTCGACCGTACGCTCGAGAGCGGGCGCCGCAGGTAAGAGCGCGCGGCATTCGGGTACAATGGCAGGAATCTTGTCACCTACGGCGCTGTCGCGGCGCTTTTGAAAGGACGATATTATGAACGATATCCAGGGTTATCAGAACGGCCCCATTGAGACCGGCGCAAGCCGTGCCAAGGAGATGTCGCCGCGTGCGTACAACCTTGCCATGTCTGCCCTGATCTTTTTGGGCTTTTGCGCCATGGGTGCCGGTGCTTACTTTACGAGCACCATGGCGTTTGCCCGCATGATGATGAGCGGCGCCGCCTTGCCGCTGGTCTTTGGCTCGTTTATTTTGACCATCGTCGGCATGGTCATGATGTCGGCCGCCGCGGGCAAGCAGTCTGTGGGTCTGTCCCTTGTGGGCTACGTAATCTTTGCGAGTACCTTTGGCCTGACCGCGTCGTTTGGCCTTGCCAATTACGACCTGCCCACCATCAACACTGCCTTTATCGCCACGGCCGCCATCACCTTTGTCTTTGGTGCGCTGGGCGTGACCTTCCCCAAGTTCTTCCAGCGTGTGTACGGCATTGGTTTTGGCATCCTGCTTGCTACGATTCTGGTCGAGATCGTGCTGATGTTTATGGGCGTCTCGCAGTCCATCACCGACCTGATCGTGATCGTGGTGTTCGCTGGCTTTATTGGCTACGACACCTATGTGGCCACGACGGTGCCGCCCACGCTGCCCAACGCCGTGCTCATGGCATCCAACCTGTTCGTGGACATCATCAACGTGTTCCTGCGCATCCTGAACATCCTTGGTCGTCGCGACTAGTGCCAAATTGCAGCGGTGCTTGCCGCACGTGTAAATCGATACGGAAGGCGGTCCTTCGGGGCCGTCTTTTTTGTACACGGCGGGGTATCATGGATGGAAAAGCCGATAGCGGCAGAGACCGAGAAAGGTGACCACTTATGGCAGACGTCGACAACAGGAACCGTAACCGCAGACCCAATCGCGCAGGGCAGCCCAATCCCAAGCGCGAGGCCCGTGCCAAGGCCGCCGAGCGTCACGTGGCGACTGTGTCCGAAGCGTGCGCCAAGGATATCGAGCGCTCGCTTGCCGGCGTGCGCGAGTTCGATGGCATGCCTGCCGGATTTATCGCGGCGATGAAGGCCAAGGCCCACGCGGCCGACGCTGCCGAGGAACAGGTTGCCGAGGAGTCTGAGGCCGCCGAGGAGCCCGAGGTCGAGGCCGCTGAGGTTGCATCCGCCGAGACCGAGGTTGCGGCCGAGCCTGCACCCGCCGAGGAGGCCACGGAGACCGAGTCCGCGCCTGCCGCCGAAAAGCCCACTCCGGTCCTGCCCGAGGTCACCGTGCTCGACGCCTCTGCCACACAGGCCATTCTGGATAACGGCCGAGGCTACGCGCAGTTCTGTGACATGGCCGTGCTTGCCTTTGCCTCGTTCACCAACCCGGGCGGTGGCTACATCCAGGGCTATCTGGGCCAGGAGGCCACGCTCTGTGCCGATTCGTACCTGTACAACGTGCTCGATAAGCAGCGCAAATGGTACGGCGAGAACCGTCGCCGCAACATCAACTGCGAGCTTTACCGCAACCGTGCGCTGGTGGTGCCTGCGGTGCGCTTCGACCGCAATCACGTACATGCATATGCTGACGTGATCGTTGCCGCCGCGCCCAACGCCAAGCGCGCTCGCCAGGAGTATCGCGTGGGTGACGATGCCTTGCTGGATGCCCTGCGCGATCGCATCCGCTTTGTGCTTGCCATCTGCGATGAGCTGGGTCGCGAGAAGCTCGTGCTGGGCGCTTGGGGCTGCGACAACAACGGCTTTGACGCCGAGGCCGTGGCTGAGCTCTTCCGCAAGGAGCTTGCGTCGGGCGACTTCAAGGTCAAGCAGGTCTTCTTTGCCGTGCCTTCTACGCGTTGGGACGAAGACTTTGCCAAGTTCGAGCACGTGCTGGCAAACTTTCCCGAGCGCAACGAGGAGTCCTATGCTCAGGTTGCCACTCGCGCTGCGGCTGCTCGCGCCGCCGAGCAAGCCCAGGCTGCCGCCGAGGACGATGAGGACGATGACGATTGGCACAAGTACCTGTAATCGTTATGTGCTGACAGATAGGTCGATCCGGCAGGAGAGACTGCTCCCGCCGGCTTTTTACTAGAGGAAAGGCTTACGATGAAAAACGTTCTGTGTTTTGGCGACAGCAATACCTATGGCTATGATCCGGCGGGCATGCGCGACGGCACCGCGGTGCGCTATGCGCACGATGTGCGCTGGTGCGGCGTGGCCCAGCGCGACCTGGGCGAGGGCTGGCACGTGATTGAGGAAGGCCTAAACGGCCGCACGACGGTGCGCGACGACATGTGCCATCTGGACACCAATCTCAACGGCATCCGCGCGTTGCCGATGCTGCTCGAGTCTCATAAGCCGCTGGATGCGATCGTGATTATGCTGGGCACCAACGACTGCAAGACGGTCTTTAGCGTGGGGGCTGCCGATATCGCTGACGGTGCCATGGCGCTGATTCGCACCGTCCGCGCGTTTCCCTGGACCGACGCTGCGCCTTGTCCGCGCATTCTGCTGATGGCTCCTATCAAGATCAAGCCGCAGATCGCCGATGTGTATATGACCGACTTTGACGAGCACTCCGTCGAGGCCTCGGAGCATTTTGCCGAATACTATGCGTATGTTGCCGAACAGTTTGGCTGCGACTTTTTGAATGCCGCCGATTTTGCCGAGCCGGGCGATATCGATTATCTGCACATGATGCCGGAAAGCCACGAGAGCCTCGGCCATGCCGTGGCAGCCAAGCTCAAAGAGATGATCGGAGAGTAGTACGGCCCAAAGCAGTACAAAAGTTCCCCTTGCGGTGGCTTGTTTCGTTGGTTTGTCTTGATCTGTAGCAGCTGTAAGGCCGAAAACGGGCTAGATGTTACAGATTGAGATTATTTAGGTCGATATCGGTCGTTTGTCTCGATCTGTAACATCTAGGGTCGATTTCGCCGAGTTACTGTTACGGATTGAGATTTTCTTCTCAGCGGAATTTGAATGTCTCAATCTGTAACAGGTGGGCCGAAAAATGGACTCTAACTGTTACAGATCGAGATGTTTGTGGGAACCGCCACAAAGGTGCCTGTCCCCTTTGTGGCGGTTTGGGATGGGGCTTAGTACTGCCACATGTGGTTGACGGGGCCGGAGCCTTTGCCCATGTCAAAGCCGGCGGCCAGAGCACCCGTTAGGTAGGCCTTGCCGGCGTTGACGGCATCGGCAAGATTCATGCCCTGGGCCAGCGCGCAGGCGATGGCGGACGAAAGCGTACAGCCAGTACCGTGCGCGTTGCCGGTCTCGATGCGCTTGTGGCGGAACCACGTGGTGAGCGGATCGCCCAGATGGTTGCCCTCGTCATCGAGCGGCGCGGGCTCTGCTAGCACATCGTTGGCCTCGTTGACAAAATGCCCGCCCTTAACGAGAGACGCGCAGCCAAAGCGACGGGTGAGAAGCATGGCGGCATTTTGCTGCGTGCGCTCGGAATCGACCTCATAATCGAGCAGCGCCATGGCCTCGGGAATGTTGGGCGTGATAACGGTCGCCAGCGGGAACAGGCGGCGGGTGAGTGCCTCAGCGGCATCCTCGGCAATGAGGCGAGCACCCGAGGTGGCGACCATGACGGGGTCGACGACGATATTTTGTGCGTTCCAGGCGCTCAAGCGGTCGGCGATAACCTCGATAATCTCGGCAGAGGAAACCATGCCGATCTTGACGGCGCTGGGTCGAATATCGTCAAAAACGGCATCGATCTGCGCCGCGACAATATCCGGGGAGATGTTCTGCACAGCGGTGACGCCCAGGGTGTTCTGTGCGGTGATGGCTGTGATGGCCGTCTCGGCATACAGGCGGTGCGCCGTGATGGTCTTGATGTCGGCCTGAATGCCGGCGCCACCGCTGGAATCGGATCCTGCGATGGATAGAACGGCGGGTACCTTACTGCGATCCATGTTCGCTCCCTTGTTCGGTCGGATTCAAATGGGTCTTTAAGTCTGCATTATAAAGTTGCCCGGGCCGGCTGTATTCCGAACCCGGGCGGGCGATGCAATCTTTACGCAAATGTAAGCAAATGTTCACGCGTCAACAATTGTCGAACACCTTGTTACCGATTGTGGCTTCGGTGACGCGTTAGTCCTCAATACCGAGGTCGATCGTCGTGCCTTCGAACACCTTGTTGACGGTGCGGACGGCGCACATCTTGCCACACATGGTGCAAGTGCCCTCGGTGGCGGCGGGGGATTCCTCGTAGCGCTTCTTGCCGGTGACCGGGTCGAGCGCGCACTTCCACATGGCGTCCCAGTCGAGCTTACGGCGTGCCTGGCCCATCTTGTCATCCATGTCGCGGGCGTGCGGCACCTTCTTGGCGATGTCGGCGGCGTGCGCGGCGATCTTGGTGGCCATGAGGCCATCGAGCACGTCCTGGGCGTTGGGCAGGCACAGGTGCTCGGCCGGCGTCACGTAGCACAGGAAGTCGGCACCGGAGCTGGCGGAGATGGCGCCGCCGATGGCAGCGGTGATGTGGTCGTAGCCCACGCCGATATCGGTCACCAGCGGCCCGAGCACATAGAACGGGGCGTTGTGGCACAGGCGCTTCTGCAGTTTCATGTTGGCGGCGATCTCGTCGAGCGCCATGTGACCCGGGCCTTCGACCATAACCTGGACGCCGGCGGCCCAAGCGCGCTTGCACAGCTTGCCCAGCTCGATCATCTCGGCGGTCTCGGTTGCGTCGTTGGAGTCGTAGAGGCAGCCCGGGCGGCAGGAGTCGCCGAGCGAGATCGTCACGTCGTATTCGTGACAGATCTCGAGCACCTCGTCGTAGAACTCGTAGAAGGGGTTCTCGTTACCGGTGACTTCCATCCAGCCAAACAGCAGCGAGCCGCCGCGACTGACGATGTTCATGAGGCGGCCGGTCTCCTTAAAGGTTTTGATGACCGACTTGTTGATGCCGCAGTGGATGGTCATAAAGTCCACGCCGTCCTCGGCATGAGCGCGCACGACCTCGAGCAGATCGTCCTTGGTGAGCTTGACCAGCGGCTTTTCCATGTAGCCGATGGCGTCATACATGGGGACGGTGCCCACCATAAGCGGCGTCTCGTCGATGAGCTGCTGGCGGAACTGGCGCGTCTTGCCCGAGTTGGAGAGGTCCATGATGGCGTCGGCGCCAAAGTCCTCGGCGATCTTGACCTTCTTCCACTCCTCGGCGGCATCGGCCTTGTCGCCCGAGATGCCCAGGTTGACGTTGACCTTGGTGGACAGGCCCTCGCCGACACCAAAGGCGCGCATGCCCTTTTTGATATGCACGATGTTGGCGGGAATGGCGATGCGGCCGTCTGCCACGCGCTCGCGGATGTACTCGGGGTCGCGATGCTCGCGCTCGGCAACCTCCTTCATCTGCGGCGTGATCTGCCCGGCGCGGGCGAAGTCGATTTGCGTGACGAGCTTGGGCTCGGTCTGTGTGCTCATTGGCACGGCTCCCTTCGTTGGCATTACCCATATCAGGTTTGCGGGTCAGGGCGGGCGCGCCCAGTCTCAGCCTACCGTTTTGTCCTGCAAGCTCCCCGTTTATGTGGTGGGCTCAAGTATAGCCTGAATGGGTACGATTGACGCGATGAGCATGCCCGTGGGGAGGCGAACATGGAAGACAAGCATCTATATCGGGAGACGCAGTGGGATGTGTCGGCCGAGGAGGGCCGTGCCCATCATGGGCTGGTCGCAATTGGTTTTGCGATCCTTGTCGTGATGGCGATCGCCTGTTGTATCTGGACGTTTGGCGGGCGTGGGGGAGCTGCCTGGGCGTTTGAGGCGGACGATAGCCTGCCGATCATGACAGTGAAGGTCACGGGCGGCAATACCGTTGCCGCGCCGGGCGATTATTGGTACCCGCGCGATGAGTTTGTGCAGTTGCAGCTGAGTGGTGGGTCCATTCCAGGTGAAGAAATCGAGCGCGTGACCTTCGATGCGTCGCTTAAGACGCTGTTGGTTGAGCTCAAAGATCAAGGGGATGTGCCCACGACCATGGATATCGCCTTGACGGAATGGCGTCTGGAGCCTCCGACGGGTGTTGCGGTGTCCGAGGTCGAGCACGTCAAGATTGCCTATCAGGACGGTTCGACAAATGAAATTGCCAAAGCCGACGGCTTGGCGGAATAGACGCCGTGCCTAGGCAGCACATTCAAAAGTAGCGGTGGTTCTACAAGGTCTGTTCGTTCAGGAAGACCAAAGTGTTTTTATTTGAAAGCTCGGGAAGGTGACGATAACCAACGTCGAACGCGGTGAGCCCGCTTACATCCTCGAGCTTGTTTTCTGCCATCCAGCGCACCATGGAGCCGCGCGCCTTTTTGCTGGCGGTCGATCGCTGGATGGGCTTGCCGTTGCGGACACCTTCGCCAAAGAGACAAGTGATGGTTGTGGCGTCGCCTGCGAGATGGGGTAGAACGGCCTTGGCGTACTCCACGCTGGCAAGGTTGACGACCGTGGTGTTGGAGCCGGTCGGCGCAATGGCGCATGCAAGTTTGTCGCCCCAAAACGCATAGAGGTCACGGGCGTTGTCGACGGCGAGCTTGGCTCCCATTTCGAGCCGATAGGGCTCAACGCCATGGAAAGGCCGCACGCATCCGTACAATCCGGAGAGGATCCAGAGATGGTTTTGCAGCCAGTCGAGTTGTGCGGCATCCATCACCTCGGGCGCCATGCTCTGGTATTGAATGCCGTGATAGGACATGACGGCAGGGGAGAGGTGACGGGCGAGTTCGGGATTGTCGAGATCGTCGTTTTTCAGGATGGGCCCGAACTCATGCAGGGTGTTGAGACAAGGCCCCAGCAGTTTGTCGCTCACGTTCCATAGCGCCTGCAGGCCGCCGCTACCTTCATTTCGTTCGATATCTAGCAGCGCGCGGTGGAGGCGAGCCGCCTCGTGCACAAAAGGTGGAATGCCCAGGACTTCAAAAGCATCTTGGGCCGCGCGCATCTGCTTGGCGGGCGAAATGATGACCTGCAGCATGGACGCTCCTCTGCCAAAGAAGGAAGTTGCGGTGGAATACGGCCTGTTTGGGCTATTGAAAGACCAAATCAATCCGTATTCCACCGCAAGTTACGGGTGGGCTGGTTAGGCGCGCTCGAGGAAAGCCTTGTAGCCGCGGTAGGCCTCGTAGATGTCGGCCTTGTTGGCGACCTCCCACAGGGCGTGCATGGACAGGACGGCAACGCCGGAGTCGATGACGTTCATGCCGTACTTGGCCATGATGTAGGCGATGGTGCCGCCGCCGCCCGCGTTGACGCGACCGAGCTCGCAGGTCTGGAAGTCCACACCGGCCTCGTCCATGATGTCGCGGATGAGGGCCACGTACTCGGCGTCGGCGTCGTTGGAGCCGCCCTTGCCGCGGCTGCCCGTGTACTTGTTGAAGCACAGGCCGCGACCCATGAAGGCGGCGTTCTTGGTCTCGAACTTGCCGGCGTAGCCCGGGTCGAAGCCGGCGGACACGTCGGAGGAGAGCATGCGGCTGCGGGCGAGTGCGCGGCGAAGGGCCAGCGGGCTATCCTCGCCGGCGAGCGTCATGATCTCGGCGACGGTGTTCTCGAAGAAGCGGCTCGTCATACCGGTGGCACCCACGGAACCGATCTCCTCCTTGTCGACGATGAGCGTGATGCTCGTGCGCTCCACGTTGGCCACATTGATCTGGGCGAGCATGGAGGGGTAGGCGCAGACGCGGTCGTCGTGGCCATAGCCCAGAATCATGGAGCGGTCGAGACCCATGTCGCGGGCAGGGCCGGCGGGCACGACCTCGATCTCGGCGGAGAGGAAGTCCTCCTCCTCGACGTCGTACTGCTCCTTGAGGATGTCCAGGAACATCTGCTTGACGGGCTCCTTGGGGGCGTCTTTGTCGTCCTCGTCAAACTTGACGGGGCGGCCGCCCACGATCACGTCGAGGATCTCGGCATCGACGGCGTCCTTGGCAGGCTTGGACATCTGCTCGCTCGAGAGGTGGATCAGCAGGTCGGAGATGGTAAAGACCGGGTCGTCCGCCTTGTCGCCGATGTTGATGTCGACGGTGGTGCCGTCCTTTTTGCAGATGACGCCCACGAGTGCGAGCGGGGAGGCTACCCAGTGGTAGCTCTTGACGCCGCCGTAGTAGTGCGTGTCGAGGTAGGCCATGTCGCCGGCCTCGAAGGCGGGATTCTGCTTAAGGTCCAGGCGCGGCGAGTCCACGTGGGCGCCCAGGATGTTAAAGCCCTGCTCGAGCGGGGCGGTGCCCAGGTTGACGAGCATAAGGTCCTTGCCGTGGTTGGCGGCGTACACCTTGTCGCCTGCCTTGAGCTCGCGGGCTTCGGCGATCACGGTCTCCAGGTCGACGTATCCCGCCTCCTCGGCCATCTTGATGCCGGCCTTGACGCACAGGCGCTCGGTCTTGTTCTCGCTCAAAAACTGCTTATAGCCGCGGCAAAGCTCCTCGAGCTCCTCGACTTGCTGTGGCGTGTACTTTTTCCATGCGCAGGGACGCTCCATGACGCAGGCTCCTTTCGGATCGATCGTGCTGGTTGATGTACCGTGAGCCATCGTATCACGCGCGGGCTCGCGGCGGCAGGGGAGCTTGATGTGCAGTGGCCGCGGGGCGGGGAGCGTGTAAACTGGAGTGAGCAAACCGTGCCCAGCCCAAAGCGAGGTATTCAATATGTCTGACAAGCGCCGCACCTTTGCCGTTATCGACGGCAACTCGCTCATGCATCGCGCCTTCCACGCCGTGCCGCCGACCATGAACGCGCCGGACGGTCGCCCCACCAACGCGATCTTTGGCTTTCTGAACATGTTTCTCAAGATGATCGACGCCTTTAACCCCGACGGTGTGGTCGTGGCGTTTGACAAGGGCAAGCCGCGCGTGCGCATGGAGATGCTGCCGCAGTATAAGGCGCAGCGTCCGCCCATGGATCCCGATCTGCACGCGCAGTTTCCGATGATCAAGGAGCTGCTCACGGCGCTCAGCGTGCCGATTCTGCAGTCCGAGGGCTGGGAAGGCGACGATATCCTGGGAACCATGGCGCGCCTGGGTGAGGAGGCAGGCTGCGACATGCTGCTGGTGACCGGCGACCGCGACATGTATCAGCTTGTGACCGAGCACGTCAACGTGGTCTCGACCCGCAAGGGCCTATCCGACGTAGCGATTATGACACCTGAGAGCGTGGATGATCTGTATCACGGCATCACGCCGGCGCTCGTGCCCGATTTTTACGGTCTGAAGGGCGATACGTCGGACAATATTCCCGGCGTACCGGGCATCGGCCCCAAAAAGGCGAGCGCGCTCATCGCACAGTACGGCAGCTTGGACGAGGTCATCGCGCATGCTGACGAGGTCAAGGGCAAGATGGGCGAGAACCTTCGTGCGCACATCGACGACGCGCTGCTGAGCCGCAAGGTTGCGACCATTCGCACCGATGCGCCTGTCGAGCTCGACTTTGACGCGACGTCCTTCCCGGCGTTTTCTGCTGATGAACTGTCCGCGGCACTGGGCGCACTCGGCATTACGGCCATGCAGAACCGTTTCTTGTCACTGATTGGTGGCGAGGGTGGGTCTGCGGCCGCTGTCAGCACGTTTGAGATTCCCCCCGTTATGCGTGCTGCCGCTGGCGATGCCGAGGCGCTCGCTGCTGCTGCCGACGAGATCGCTCGTGCGATCGAGGCAGGCGAGTGGATTGCCGCCGTGGTGGACGATGACAAGGAGGAGGGCGCGCTTTTTGGCCTGACGCGCACGCTGTGGCTGGCGACGTCCAAGGGGCTGCTTGCGCTTGAGGAGGGCGAAGGCGGTACCACTGCCGCGGTCGATGGCTTCAACTTCGCCCATGGCGTGATCGCCGGCGTGCTTGCGCGCCTGTTTATGGAGGGCCGCGTGGCGAGCCCGGATATGAAAGCACTGCTGCATGAGCTTTCGCCCATCGACTCTTCCGAGCCCGAGCTCATGGATCCGCTGGCAGTCGATTCCACGCGCATCTTCGATACCGTGGTTGCCGCCTACCTGTTGGATTCCGACCGCTCCGAGTTTGACGAGGCGTATCTGGCCGATACCTATCTGCAGATGGCGCTGCCTGCGGTGCGCGGTGCGGAGGGTGCTGGCGAGGATGCTCCTGCGCCCGCCGCTCGCACGGCGGCCTTGACGCTGGCACTGGTCGCACCACTGCGCGACCGCATGGCACGCGAGAACGCCGCCAACGTGTTCGATGGCATCGAGATGCCGCTCGTTCCGGTACTTGCCAAGATGGAGCGCGCGGGCATGCTCGTGGACCCCGACCGCCTGCACAGTCTGTCCGAGGGCTTGGCGACCCAGATTACCGAGGTCGAGCGCAGCATTCGCGACCTGGCGGGTGATGAGACGTTTAACATCGGTAGCCCTATGCAGCTCTCGCACGTGCTGTTTGACGTTATGGGGCTTCCGACCAAGGGCCTCAAAAAGACCAAGCGCGGCTACTATTCGACCAACGCCAAGGTGCTGAGCGATCTTGCCCGTGACCACGAAATCGTGCGCCTGATCTTGGATTGGCGTGAGAAGTCCAAAATCAAGTCCACCTATCTGGACACGCTGGGCCCGCTGCGCCGCGGTGACGGTCGCGTGCACACCACGTACAACCAGACCATCACGGCAACGGGGCGTCTGTCCTCGAGCGACCCGAACCTGCAGAACATCCCGACGCGCTCTGAGCTGGGCCGTACCGTCAAGACGGCGTTTTCGGCAGGCGAGGGAAGCGTCTTTTTGGCGGTGGACTACTCGCAGATCGAGCTGCGTCTGCTGGCACATCTCTCAGGTGACGAGCACCTGGTGCGCGCCTTTAACGAGGGCGAGGACTTCCATGCCGAGACGGCGGCACGCGTGTTTGGCGTGCCGGTGTCCGAGGTAACGCCCGACTTGCGCAGTCGCGCCAAGGCCGTGAACTTTGGCATTGTGTATGGCCAGCAGGCCTACGGTCTGTCGCAGTCGCTGCATATCTCGATGGCCGAGGCACGCGACATGATCGACCGCTACTATGAGGCCTATCCGGGTGTGCGCACGTTCCTCGACAACGTGGTGGTGCGTGCCAAGCAGACAGGTTACGCCGAGACCATGTACGGCCGCCGTCGCCACATTCCGGAGCTCAAGGCCAAAAATCCGCAACTCCGCGGCTTTGGCGAGCGCACGGCCATGAACCACCCCATGCAGGGCACCGCCGCCGACATCATCAAGATCGCGATGGCCCGCGTGAGCCGCCGTCTGGAAGAAGAGGACTTTGCCGCCCACATGATCCTGCAGGTGCACGACGAACTGGACTTTGAGTGCCCGGTCGAAGAAGTCGAACGCCTGACCGCCATGGTTCAAGACGTCATGGAGCACGTAGTAGACCTCCGCGTACCCCTAATCGCCGAAGCCAGCACCGGCATAACCTGGGCCGATGCCAAATAAAGAAGCACCCACAACCCCAAAGTAACCAAAAGCAGAAGGGGGCTCCTTGCCAACAAGGAGCCCCCTTCATTCCAAAAAATCAGCCAAGTATCTAGGCGCTAAGACGCCATCTAGGCGGCAAGCAAGTCGCCGCAGGACCTGGCCGGGCGAGGCGGGTAAGTTTTTCGTAGATTCCGCACGAGCCGGAAAGCACTTAATGTGCTTTCCGAGCGAGCCCAGGACCTGACCGAACGAAAAACTTACCCGCCTCGCCCGGTCAGGTCCGACGAGCAACGTTAACGAGCCGCCAAGATGGCGTCGATGAGCGTCAGTACGCCCCCGTCGTTGTTGCTCGGAATACGCCACTTGGCATGCGCGTTCATATGCTCCTCGGCATTGTCCACGATAAAGCTATGCCCGACGCGCTCCAGCATGGGGATATCGTTGTACGTATCGCCCACGGCGGCGGCGTCGGCGATATCGATGTCCAGGTGCTCGCACAGGTGCGCGACGCCGGCGCCCTTGTCGACGCCCAAGTTCATGAAGTCGATCCACTCGCGCCCGGCGTTGGTGACGTAGAGCTTGTCCGAGAACTCGGGGCTATAGGTCTCGCGGAATGCGGGCTCGGCATCGTAGGCGGGGAAGAAGATCGAGATCTTGTTGGACTCGATATCAATGCCCTCAAAGCTGTCGACGTAGTTGATTGTGTTGTAGTAGACGCTGATCTCGTCGTGGTATTGATGGTCGCGGGCAAGCACGTAGAACTCGTCGAAGCAGCACAGGACGGGGACAGCGCGAGGATCCTCCGAGGCGCGGCTCAAGACCTGCTGGTACAGCTCCACGTCGATAATGCTCTTATAGATATAGCTGCCACGATAGATCACGCATGCGCCGTTGTCGGGACAAAAGGCGAGGCGGTTCTTGATGCCCTCGAACATCTCTTCGAGCTTGGGGGCGGGACGTCCGCTGGCGGGGCAGAATACGATGCCGGCTTCGGCGAGCTTGTCCAGGCGTTCGTCAAGGCCTTGCGGCAGCACGCGCTCGTCGGTCAGCAGTGTCTTGTCCATGTCGACGGCGATGAGCTTAATGTTTCCGATATTGGCGTCCGATTCGTAAGTTTGCATAAAAAGCGAGCCTTTCGTTTCGAAATTGTTTCAGACGTTATAACCATCAACTCGTAGTCAGGCGTATTTTCGCAGGATTGGCGCGCGTTTGCATCTTCATTCACAAAGTAATGAAAAAACTTTTCAGAAATATGAATTTGTCGCTTGTACAGCAGGCACTTTAGCGTAATATAGCGACCATCGAAAACGGAGACGGAAAAACAACCGTTTACCGAGGAAAAGGTACCGTTTACGATATAAGAATTGCGCCCGGCGATAGGTGAAAGGAGAGGCAGATGCAGTTCGTAAAGATCATCACTACTGCAGACAATGCCATCCGACGCCAGCGCGCAATTTCCCGACGACGATAACAATCGTCTCTGTCCGCATGGGGCGAATTGCCTCAACAGAGTCATTTTGAGGTCGTTGGGTTTTAGCACGACATTGCTGCATGTTTCTAGGGCATGTATGTGCTGATTTTTGCTATTTAACCTGATATTGCACGGTATATGACCTTGAAATGACTTGCAACTGACCGATGTTCTAACTAGCTACCAAGGGCGAAAGGAAACAGCCATGAGCAAGGAAAAAGTCGTTCTCGCATATTCCGGTGGTCTTGATACATCCGTATGTGTCAAATGGCTCCAGGACGAGAAAAATCTCGATGTCGTTTGCGTCTGCGGCAACGTGGGCCAGGAGGAGACCGGCCTGGATGCCAAGAAGCAGAAGGCGCTCGACCTGGGCGTTCTCGATTGCCAGGTGCTCGACCTGCGCGACGAGTTCTCCGATGAGTTCCTGACTAAGGCCATCGCCGCAAATTCCATGTACGAGAACAAGTACCCGCTGCTCTCCGCTCTGTCTCGCCCGCTGCTCGCCAAGAAGCTTGTCGAGGTCGCTCACGGGTTTGGCGCGACCTACGTCGCCCACGGCTGCACCGGCAAGGGTAACGACCAGGTTCGTTTTGAGGCTGCGGTCAAGGCCCTCGACCCCGAGCTTAAGGTTATCGCCCCCGTTCGCGAGTGGGATCTGAAGTGCCGTCCCGACGAGGTCGCCTATGCCCACGCCCACAACGTGCCGGTTCCCGAGGGTGCCAACGACAACCCCTATTCCATCGACGACAACCTGTGGGGTCGTGCCATTGAGTGTGGCCACCTGGAGGACCCCTGGAATGAGCCGCTCGACGACGCCTGGGTTATGACCAAGAATCCCGAGGACACGCCCGACACCCCGACGTATACCGAGATTGAGTTTGAGGTCGGCAAGCCCGTCGCCGTCGACGGCAAGAAGATGAAACTCTCCGAGATCGTCATCGCCCTCAACAAGATTTCGGGCGACAACGGCTTTGGCCGTCTCGACCTGGTTGAGGATCGTCTGGTGGGCCTCAAGAGCCGCGAGTGCTATGAGGTTCCCGGCGCCCTGACGCTCATTACCGCCCACAAGGCGCTCGAGGACATTTGCGTCGAGGGCGACCTGCTCAAGACTAAGATTAAGCTCGAGCAGGATTGGGCCACCGCCGTGTACAACGGCCAGTGGTACAGCCCGCTCAAAAACGCGCTCGACGCTTTTATGGCCGACACCCAGAAGTTCGTGACCGGCACCGTCCGTCTGAAGTTCTTTAAGGGCAACTGCCATGTCGTCGGCCGCAAGAGCCCCTTCAGCCTCTACGACTACGGCCTGGCCACCTACGACCGCGACACCACGTTTGACGAGAAGGGCAGCGCCGGCTTTATCGAGATCGATACGCTGTCGCTCAAGACGTGGGCTAAGGTCCAGGGTCCCAGCTCTGCTGCCGCCCAGGCTTAAGCCTCCCTTTCCTTGGTATTCGCGCGGCCCATCCGCGTGATACATAACGGGCGCACGGGGTCCCTACCTTTCGTTATGCTTGCTGACACTTCTTAACATCGGTGGCCCCTACGTTCCGCCCGCGTATTTGATGCCGCGTCTGCGGCTGAGTCCGAGCCCCGCCGGGGTTATCCGGCGGGGCTCCTTCTATCAATTTGGCGGCTCTGCGCCTATATATATATGAGGAGTATCCATTATGTTCCATGCTATCGCGCATGCTTTACTTGCCCTCGTGCCCGAGTTCGATGCTGCAAAGGTCGAGGACGTCCCTATGAGCCTGAAGGCCTGGATCGATGATTCGCAGGGCAACATCCGGAGGGAGACGTTGGGCGCCAAGTGCATGGTGCGTCACTTCTTTGCAAATTAGCTACATGGCCCAGCGCACGGCAGGGAGTGTGTAAAACTAGCGGTTGAAAAATCGCTTTAGTGACAGGGCGCATTGCTTTGGGCGCTTGTTTTGGTATTTGATGAAAGGGGACGGTTCCATGGCTCTTTGGGGCGGTCGTTTTGAGGCGGGCGTGGCCGAGGTCACGCAGGAGTTTGGCGCGTCGCTGCCGGTCGACAAACATCTCTATAAGCAGGATATCGCCGGATCTAAGGCACATGCCAAGATGCTGGCGGCCCAGGGCATTATCAGCGCCGAGGACGAGCAGGCGATTGCCGAGGGCCTGACCGGAATCGAACAGGATATCGATGCCGGCAACTTCACCTTCGACATCAACGACGAGGACATTCATATGTCCATCGAGAGCGAGCTGACGCGCCGCATCGGCGAGGCCGGCAAGCGCCTGCATACCGGGCGTTCGCGCAACGACCAGGTTGCGACCGATACGCGCCTGGGCGTCAAGGCGCTGGCCAAGGAGCTCATGGAGGCCAATCTTGAACTGCGCCATGTGCTGGTGGATGCGGCCAAGAAGTACGACAAGGTGATTCTGCCGGGCTATACGCACATGCAGCACGCTCAGCCCGTGCTGCTGTCGCATCATCTGCTGGCGTATTCCTGGATGTTCGCGCGCGACTTTACACGCCTGAAGGCCGCCTTTGATGCCGCCGACAACTGCCCGTTGGGTGCTGCCGCTCTTGCCGGTACGAGCTATCCGCTCGATCGTCAGATGACGGCTGCCGAACTTGGCTTTGCGGGTGTGATTCCCAACTCGCTCGATGCGGTTTCCGACCGTGATTTCCTGCTCGATCTGCATTACGCCGGCTCCGTCATGGCCATGCACCTGTCGCGTCTTTCCGAGGAGATCGTGCTGTGGTCGAGCTCCGAATTTGGCTTTATCACGCTTTCCGACTCCTACTCCACCGGCTCGTCCATCATGCCGCAGAAGAAGAATCCCGACTTTGCCGAGCTTATCCGCGGCAAGAGCGGCCGAGTCTATGGCAACCTGGTGCAGCTGCTCGTGACCATGAAGGGCCTGCCGCTTGCTTATAACAAGGACTTGCAGGAGGACAAGGAGGGCGCCCTCGATACCGCCCATACGCTCATGCAGTGCCTGTCCGTTATGGCCGGTATGATTTCGACCTGGACCGTCAACGAGGATGCCATGGCGCGCGAGTGCGGTGTGGGGCACCTTGCCGCCACCGATGTTGCCGATTACCTGGCCAAGCGTGGCCTGCCGTTCCGCGAGGCACATGCCGTGGTGGGCCATTTGGTCCTGATGTGTGAGAAGCGCGGCTGCAACCTTGAGGACCTGCCGTTTGAGGTGTTCCAGGAGGCGAGCCCGCTCTTTGAGCACGACATTACCGAGGCGCTCGACATCCCGTCGATTGTCGCCGCGCGCACGACCGAGGGCGGCACCGCCCCTGCCGCCGTTGCCGTGCAGCTGCAGCGTGCCGAGGCACAGCTTGAGGCCGACAAAGGCGTGTTTGGATCGCTGACCAAGGTCGTCGAAATGGGCCACGGGGTAAAGTAGGGGTTTGGCTGAAGCCGTTTTGGCCATGTATTGATAAATTGTTTTTGTTTACGGGCGTCTGCTGTTGCGGGCGCCCGTATTTTGTTGCTATGGGGGAGGGCCTTGTCGAGAACTTCTGTAGGACCTTTGGGCAGGTTGTGAAGGGGATACGTTCGCGGGCGGCAACCGACCGCCTGCTCTGTTCGGTGCGGTTGATGGGCGGTCGGATGGTACTCTAATCGGGCTTCGAAACAGAAGTGACACATATGGAGCGCTTTAATAAATTGCAGCGTTTCAATAAACAGCTTTTTGTTTAACTGCAGCTAAAACTCTGTTACGATGCAGTCCGGGCGGGTGCCGGAATGGGACTTGGGCACGCGCGAACCTACTTGAAAGGCTACCTTATGGCTATCGAGAAGACCTTCATCATGATTAAGCCCGACGCTGTGCGCGATCGTAAGATCGGCGAGATCGTCGCTCGCATTGAGCGTAGCGGCCTTGTCATCGAGCGCATGGAGATGACCACGCTCGAGCGCGCTACCGTCGAGGAGCACTACGCCCATCTGGCCGACAAGCCCTTCTTTGGTGGTCTCTGTGACTTTATGACGAGCGGCCCGGTCGTTAAGATGGTCGTTTCCGGTCTCTCCGCTGTCTCCAAGATGCGCACCCTTATGGGTGCTACCAACCCGCTTGATGCTGCTCCCGGCACCATTCGCGGCGACTTCGCTGTCGATGTCAACGCTAACGTAATCCACGGCTCCGATTGCCTGGAGAACGCCGAGATCGAGATCAAGCGCTTCTTTGGCTAAACCAGCTTTGACTCCTTAAAGCTGTTAGCGTGTGGCTTTGGCGCCGCGGAATTCCATCCGCGGCGCCCTTTTTATTCCAGTAGATTTTTGGTAACCGCTTAGAAATCTACTAAAGAGCCCCCGTCCGGATGTTTCTTCCGGGCGGGGGCTGGCGTTAGCGTATGGCTTTGTAGGTCTTTAGGCCTCGTCGACGACCTTGAGGCCGCGCGTGTGGTCGATCTCGTTGAGGAGGTTAACGCGACGCTCGTGGCGGCCGCCCTCAAACTCGGCGTCGAGCCACTCGTCGACGATCATCTTGGCGAGCTCGGAGCCCACGACGCGGGCGCCAAAGGCGAGCACGTTGGTATTGTTGTGCATGCGCGAGAGCTTAGCGCTGAAGGGTTCGGAGCACACGACGGCGCGTACGCCCTCGACCTTGTTGGCAGCCAGGCTAATTCCGACACCGGTGCCACAGATGAGGATGCCCAGGTCGACGTGGCCGTTGGCAACGGCCTTACCCACCTTGTATCCGGCGATGGGGTAGTCAAAGCTCTCGGAGGTGTCGGTGCCAAAGTTCACGACCTCGCAGCCGCGCTCCTTCAGGTGCTCGGAGATGATGTTCTTGAGCTCGACGGCGGCATGGTCGTTGCCGATACCAATCTTCATGAGTGGTTCCTCTCTGGTCCGTGCGGCGGAATTGCTAAAGGTTTTACCGCGTTCGACTGCATGATAGCGCGACTTTTGCGTAAACGCTCGGGCGTTTTTTGGTCAAACGCTTTAGCATGCGACAAGACCGGCTTCGCATGAATGAATGCCGTCAGATTGCGCTTGAACGCCGTCCGTCGGAACCATGGTTGCGGTTTTTGATGCATTGTTATCAAATAAAAGAGCTAACTATTCTTGAGAGTCCAGCCCGTTATACAAGTAGGAGATACCTATGCCTGCCGATTCCCTTCGTGATACCGCGTTTTGCGATGTTTTGAACCGCGAGCTTGTCTGTGCGCTCGGCTGCACCGAGCCTATTGCCGTTGCCTATGCAGCGGCGCTGGCGAGCCAGACGCTCGGTTGCGAACCCGATCATATGGATGTCGCCTGCTCGGGCAACATCATCAAGAACGTTAAGAGCGTGACCGTGCCCAACTCGGGCGGTATGCACGGTATTGAAGCGGCGGCCGTGCTGGGTGCCGTGGGCGGCGACGCCAAGAGCGCGCTCGAGGTGCTCGAGAGCGTTAACGACGAGGACCGTGCTCGCGTGGCCGAGCTCCTCGCCGATGCCGGTTACTGCGATGTGTCGCTTGTCGAGGGTGTGCCCAACCTCTACATCAAGGTGACTGCCACAGCCGGGGGCCATACCGCGGTCGTCGAGATTACCGACCACCACACCAATGTCACGTGCCATACGCTCGACGGTATTCCGGTATGCGGCAAGTCGGCGGGGGAGTGTGCCGCCTGCGCAGAACGCGTGGTGGCCGAGCGTGCGGCAGATAGCGCCGACACGCCCATGTCGATCGAGTCCATCATTGACTTTATCGAGGACGGCGATGTTGAGGGTGCTCGCGCTGCCGTTGAGCGTCAGATCGAGCTGAACGGCGCCATTAGCGCAGAGGGCTTGGCGCACGCTTGGGGTGCCGAGGTGGGCCGTACGCTGCTGGGCGCTCGTGCCGATGACGTCGCCTGCCGTGCCCGCGCCCGTGCGGCCGCCGGGTCCGACGCCCGCATGAACGGCTGTGCGCTGCCGGTCGCCATTGTGTGCGGCTCGGGCAACCAGGGCATTACCTGCGCACTGCCCGTTATGGAGTATGCCGAGTACCTGCGCTGCGACCACGATCGCCTGGTGCGCGCCGTGATGCTGTCCGATCTTATCGCTGTGCATATCAAGAGCTATATTGGTGCGCTCTCGGCGTTTTGCGGTGCTATTTGCGCCGCGTGTGGCGCCGGTGCCGCGATTACCTGGCTGTGTGGTGGCACGCGCGAGCAGATTGGCGCGACGGTTTCGAACACACTCGGTAACGTGGGCGGCATCGTGTGCGATGGCGCCAAGGCAAGCTGTGCCGCCAAGATTTCCGCTGCCGTTGATGCGGCGATTCTAGGTCACGATATGGCCATGCAGGGTCGTGGCTTCCGCGCCGGCGAGGGCCTGATCCAGGATACCGTCGAGCAGACAATCGCCAGCATGGGCTACGTGGGCCGTGTGGGTATGAAAGATACCGATGTCGAGATCCTCAACATCATGATCGGCAAGACTCGAGTCTGTTAGTTACGCGGTTTTACCAAACCGCGTAACCAGTCGACGCTGCAAACGCCCCTAAGCGGCAATCTGCCTTTCAATCGTCGGGCATGGCCAGAAGGCCTATGCCCTCCTCTTTCAAGGCACATTGCTCGCTTAGGGGCGTTTTCGCTGACTTATGCTCAACCTGCGGCGCTATTTTGTTTGGTGGGAGGGGTCCTATGACAGTTCGTCGGCTACTTGGTGTTCGTAGAAGGCTTCTACTACGGCGTTGAAATCGCGGGCGAAGTCTTCCATGGTTCCGTGCCAGGTGGCTCGGCCGGGTTTTCCCTGGCCAACATAGGCAGTTTGAATGCCGCAGGCGGGGCTAGGGAAGTCGCGCTTGGGATCGTTGCCCACCATAAGGACCTCGTGTGGGTCGAGTCCCATCACCTGAAGCTGCTCGAGATAGTAGGTGGCATCGGGCTTGCAGCGGGTGGTGTTTCCCATGTGCGTGACGAGCTCAAAGGGGGCGTCGGCCAGGTCGCCCCAACCCATGCGGCACTCGATGGCCCCCTGGGGAAAGCTGGGGTTGGTAAAGAGCGCGCAGCGCAGTCCTGCGTCCTGTACGGCCTGGAGAGCGGCGTGTGCGCCCGGCATGGCGTGAGCGTTGATGACATCGTCGTTCTTGTATGGAAGAACTTCGCGGTCGTAGTAGGTAAACGCCTCGTAGATGATCGGATCGGAGAGGCAGATGCCGCATCGGCGCTCAACCTCGGTGCGGTAAAACTCAAGATTGGTGCGGTTATCCGTGCCGCTTCGGCGATTGGCGTTGAGATCGACCAGGATGGTGCCGAGGCGCGCCATCGTGCCACCGCGGCTGCGGCGTCCGATATCCGCGAGCATCGACGAGACATCCTTAAAATAGCGAAGGATGAACGCGTTGAGGTTGATGCTGAGAAGCGTCTCGTCCATATCGAAAACGACTGCTTTGAGCACGCGGGCACCTTTCTCGATAAATCGTTCCAGAATCGTTGCTCCGGATACTTTACCCCAAAGCCGTATGCCTAACTGCCTATCGTCAACTTATGGAGACGGTCGTCCACAAGATTGCGAAAAAGTCTCCATACGAGTAAAAAATCGCAGTTCACGCTTGAAATCGAAATGATTTCCCCGTAACCTATACGAACGTGATTGCATAAGCGTCACATTAGTATCTGTCGGCTCCCGAGTGTTCCTAAACGTTGTGTGCTTGTCGCACCCTTCTGTAGGTCCTAGCAATCGGGGCCCCGTAGTTCGAAAGGGGTCCACCTTTGAGTGAGATTCAGAACTCGTCCATTTTCTCTCTTGACGATGTCAACGAGGAGGAGATGAACAACCTCATCGACGGTACGATTACCGACTTTGATGAGGGCGATCTCGTTAACGGCACTGTCGTTAAGATCGAGCATGACGAGGTGCTCGTTGACATCGGATTCAAGTCCGAGGGCGTTATCCCGGTCCGCGAGCTGTCCATCCGTAAGGACGCTAACCCTGCAGACATCGTTGCACTCGGTGATCCCATCGAGGCTCTGGTTCTCCAGAAGGAGGACAAGGACGGTCGTCTGGTCCTGTCCAAGAAGCGTGCCGAGTACGAGCGTGCTTGGAACCGCATCGAGGAGAAGTTCAACTCCGGCGAGAACGTCGAGGGCGAGGTTATCGAGGTTGTCAAGGGCGGCCTGATCCTCGACATCGGCCTGCGTGGCTTCCTGCCCGCTTCTCTCGTCGACCTCCGTCGCGTCAAGGACCTCACCTCTTACATGGGCACCCGCATCGAGGCCCGCGTCATCGAGATGGACCGCAACCGCAACAACGTCGTCCTCTCCCGTCGCGTCGTGCTCGAGGAGTCCCGTAAGGCCGAGCGCTCCGAGATCCTGTCCAAGCTCAAGTCTGGCATGCGTCTCCAGGGTACCGTTTCCTCCATCGTCGACTTCGGCGCTTTCGTCGACCTCGGCGGTATCGACGGCCTCATCCACATCTCCGAGCTCTCTTGGAACCACGTCAACCATCCTTCCGAGGTTGTCAAGGTCGGCCAGGAGGTCGAGGTCGAGGTTCTCGACGTCGATCTCAACCGCGAGCGCATCTCCCTTGGTCTCAAGCAGACCACCGAGGATCCGTGGCGTGCACTGGTCAAGAAGTACCCCGTCGGCGCTATCGTCGAGGGCACTGTGACCAAGCTTGTCCCGTTCGGCGCTTTCGTCGACCTGGGCGAGGGCATCGAGGGTCTGGTGCACATCTCCGAGATGGCCAACAAGCACGTCGATCAGCCTTCTCAGGTCACCCACGTAGGCGACAAGGTTCAGGTCAAGGTCATGGAGATCGACCTCGACCGTCGTCGTATCTCCCTGTCCATGAAGTCCGCTGCTGAGACTCTGGGCGTCGAGATCGAGGTTACCCCGCTGCCTTCCGAGAAGAAGGACGAGGAGACCGACGCCGAGTAAATCGGTTTGACGATCACTTGTTTTAAGGGATCCGTCCGCAATGGACGGGTCCCTTTTTGCATTTGGCGCCGAAATGCGCAATGCTGCCGTGCTGTCCACGGGCTATTGGATTGTTGGTGCATAAAAATGCCGACATCCCGCCTCGGGGAGGAGGCGGGAACGCACCGAGTAGACGGAGGGGTGCGGAGCGCGGTCGTGTCTCGACTGACGACGTTGCCCATCGACGATTCTATTGTACTGCATGATATGGTTCTTGGTTTATCGTGTCGAACGCTCGTGTTGTGCCATTGCCTGCGGCAACGGTGTGCTACACTCTTGCACTGCTGAGTGGGCCAGACGGTCGCGCGATGTGCTGCTTGCAGCACGCGTGAGGAAAGTCCGGGCTCCAGAGGGCGGGATGCCGGCTAACGGCCGGGCGGAGTGATCCGACGGAAAGCGCCGCAGAAAAGAAGACTCCCACCTGCGCCGCAAGGCGTAAAGGGAAAAGCTGAAACGGTGGTGTAAGAGACCACCAGCGTCGTGGCAACACGGCGGCTTGGCAAGCCCCATCCGGAGCAAGCGCGAATAGGAACGCTATGGGCCGGCCCGGTCCGCGTTCGGGTAGCGTGCGTGGAGCTGCACGGTAACGTGCAGACAAGATAAATGACCGTTCACGACAGAACCCGGCTTACAAGCCCACTTGGCAACTATGTTGACGCTGCGAACCCGTCAGCGCGGCAATCTGCCTTTCAAGCCTTCGGGCATGACCATAAGGTCAATGCCCTTGTCTTTCAAGGCACCTTGCTCGCGCTGACGGGTTCTCGCTGTTGGTGACGGTATCATTGGCGTTTCCGTTCTATTTACCGAGGTTATCGGTACGGCCTTTGCCGTATTATTGAGGCTGTTTGTTGCTTTGCTTGTTGTTGAGGGGCTTTGTTGGACAGCTATTTAACTCTGCAATCAAATATTGAGGTTTCGGGCGAGTTTGTGGACCGCAAGAGCCGGTTTATTGCCCAGCTGGTCCATATTGAGTCCGAGGATGAGGCGAATGCCTTTATCGAGATGGTTCACAAGCGTCATTACGACGCTCGACACAATGTTCCCGCGTGGATTTTGGTCGATGGACGCGAGCGCCAGAGCGATGACGGTGAGCCGAGCCGCACGAGTGGTATGCCGACACTCGAGGTGTTGCGCGGCGCAGAGCTCAAAAACGTATGCTGCGTGGTGACGCGCTATTTTGGCGGAACGTTGCTGGGCCCGGGTGGCTTGGTGCGTGCCTACACTGCGGCGACGCAGGCGGCGGTGGCCGCGGCTCAGGAGGCCGGACAGATCGTCGAGATGACAAGTGTTGTGCCCGTTGATGTTCATGTGGCCTATCCGCAATACGAGCAGGTGCTTCGCCTGGCGCAGGATTCGGGTGCCAAGGTTTCGGATACCGATTACACGGATGCCGTGACGATTCATTTGGTGTTTAAAGCGGGGGAGCAGGAGCCGTTTTGCGCTAAGATGCGCGAGCTTATGGCTGGGCGCGAGGAAATCGAGGTCGGCGCTCCCGAATTTGCCGAGTTCTAACGACGGCGGCCGGCGCGCTTTGGATAGATCCCAAGCGCGCCGGCCGCCGTTTTATGTCGCAGCTGTTTACTCGGCAAGCTGCTTTAGCACATCGCATGCGATCTCGACGGCATCATCGATGCAGCCGGGGCAGCTGCGGAGCGGACCCTTATCCGATCCGATGCCCTTGAGCGTGCCGCAGACGGTCGTCGTATTCTTCTCGCCAAAACGCTTGGCGATTTCGCGCGAAAGCTTGTAGGTCTGGCCCTTGGTCTTGGGGTTTTCCATGCCGTCGCTCATTACAAAGCCCATGATGGCCACGGCGCCCGAGATAGCGCCGCAGGTTTCGGTCATGCCTCCCATGCCGGCGCCAAAGCCCTCGGTGAGGGTAAAGGCGACCTGGGGGTCGAGCCCGACGGCGGGAGCGAGCGTGCAGGCGACGGCCTGGGCGCAGTTAAAGCCACGGGCGTGGTACTCGGCAGCTTGAGCCTGACAGGCGGTGATGTCGAGTTGGGTCGTATCGATTTGCTTCATCGTTGTCTCCTTGGTCACGGTGTACTCGCCTATGGTACCCGTGACGGTGCGTGTAATCATCGAGAGCTTCATGGATGCCTCATTTTATCTATCGAGCAAATGCCCAAGGCTTGAGATAAATACCCCTGATCAATTAGTCACATAACCTACCTTGGGGATGGGTTGAGAGGGGTGCAGGGTAGCGGTATCGTGAACCGAATAAAACTAAAACCCAGGCAAGGGAGCTAGATATGAGCGAGCAGACTATCGGTACCACATGTGTTCAGGGCGGCTATCGCCCGGGCGACGCGGAGCCGCGTCAGGTGCCCATCTACCAGTCCACCACGTGGAAGTACGACACGTCCGAGCACATGGGCAAGCTGTTTGACCTGGAGGAGTCGGGCTACTTCTATAGCCGTCTGCAGAACCCCACGTGCGATTTGGTTGCCGCCAAGATCTGCGAGATGGAGGGCGGCACTGCCGCGATGCTCACGAGTTCGGGCATGGCTGCGAACTTCCTCGCGATCTTTAACGTGGCCGGTGCCGGCGATCACGTGGTCGCGAGCTCTGCCATCTACGGCGGTACCTACAACCTGCTCGCCCATACCATGGAGCGCATGGGTCTGACCTGCACGTTCGTTGCCCCCGACTGCACCGATGAAGAGCTCGAGGCAGCGTTTGAGCCCAATACCAAGCTCGTCTTTGGCGAGACGATCGCCAACCCCGCCCTTGCCGTGCTCGATATTGAGCGCTTTGCCAAGGCCGCGCATGACCACGGCGTGCCGCTGATGGTCGACAACACCTTCCCGACGCCCGTTATGTGCCGTCCCTTTGAGTGGGGCGCCGACATCGTTACGCACTCCACCACCAAGTACATGGATGGACATGCTGCCTACCTGGGCGGCGTGATCGTCGACCACGGCCAGTTTGACTGGATGGCCCATGCGGACAAGTTCCCGGGTCTCACCACGCCCGACGAGAGCTACCACGGCGTGACGTATGCCGAGAAGTTCGGTCGCGAGGGCGCCTTCATTACCAAGGCAACCGCTCAGCTCATGCGCGACCTCGGCCCCATGCAGAACCCGCAGGCGGCGTTCTTCTTGAACAGCTCGCTCGAGAGCCTGCATGTGCGCATGCCGCGTCATTGCGAGAATGGCCTGGCCGTTGCCAAGTTCCTGCAGAGCCATCCCAAGGTGCGCTTCGTTAGCTATCCGGGTTTGGAGGGCGACAAGTACTATGACCTGGCTCAGAAGTACATGCCCAACGGTACCTGCGGCGTCGTGAGCTTTGGCTTTAACGGTGGTCGCGCGGCGGCCGAGACCTTTATGAAGAGTCTCAAGCTCGCCCAGATCGCCACACACGTGGCCGACGCCCGCACTTGCTGCCTGCATCCTGCTAACGCCACGCATCGCCAGATGAACGATGAGGAGCTCATCGCCTGTGGCATCTCCGCCGACATGGTGCGCCTGTCGTGCGGCCTCGAGGACACGGCCGATCTGATTGCCGACCTTGAGCAGGCGCTCGAGCAGTGCTAGGCTAGCGTTCGTGCAAGGCGCCGATGCTGGCAGAAAGCTTCGGTGACCTTTCGTTCCGATTCCGTAGGCGGGACCCCAATTGCGGCTGTTTGCAGGCGATTGGGGCCCCGTTTTTTTGCGTTGGGCCACTCGAAAGGATGGATATGGAGAAAACTGCAGAGCAGCTGCGCCGCGAGCACATTGCCCTAGAGGGCGACACCCATGGCAAGAACAAGTGGGCGATTCTGTTTACCGTGCTCATCATGACGTTTATGGTGTGTCTGGATTCGACCGTCGTGACCGTGGCGCTGCCCGTGATGCAAAAGGAGCTGGGCGTGGGCCTCGATCGCATTCAGCTGGTAAGCTCGGTGTATCTGCTTGCGACATGCGTGGCTATGTTGCCGTTTGGCCGTCTGGGCGACGTGCGTGGCAAGGTGAATGTGTTCCAGCTGGGCGTCATCGTCTTTTCGGTCGGTTCGCTGCTGTGCGGCCTTTCGGCCTCGCTTGAGGTTCTTATCCTAGCGCGCATTGTTCAGGGCGTCGGTTGCGCGGCGGCCATGGCTAACAACATGGGTATCATCACCGAGTCGTTTCCGGCGCGCGAACGAGGCCGTGCCATGGGTATTCTCGCGACCTTCGTGGCCCTCGGCATGATGTGTGGCCCCGTGCTCGGCGGCATGCTGGTGGCAAGCTTTCCCTGGGAGAGCATCTTCCTCATCAACCTGCCCATTGGCGTGATCTCGTTTATCGTGGGACTCTACACGCTGCCGCATGTTAGGCCAGAGGCCGGCGAACGTCCCATGCCCCTTGCCGAGGCCGCCCGTCGCTGCTTTGCAAATTCGGCCTTCACCATCAACCTTGCCTGCATGCTCATCGTGTTCGTTGGTATTGGCGCATCCGAGTTTATCCTGCCGTTCTATTTTCAGGACGCCCACGGCTTTGGTTCCGACATTTCCGGATTGCTCTTTTTGGCGTTGCCGATGGTGAATGCTTTTATCGGACCGCTTTCGGGAACGGTTTCGGACCGTGTTGGCTGCGAGGGTCCTACGGCGGTTGGCCTGGGCGTGTACGTGTGCGGTCTCTTTGCGGTAAGCACGCTCGACGAGCACTCTTCCATCCCTGTGATCGTGTGCTGCGTCGCATTTATGTCGTGCGGCACGTCGATTTTCCAGAGCCCCAATAACTCGCTGTACATGGGCTCGGCTCCGCGCGAGGCACTTGGCTTTGCAGGTAGCTTGGGCAGCTTGGCGCGCTATGCGGGCATGGCGCTGGGTATTACGGCAGGTTCGCATATCCTCTATGGGCAGATGAGCGTGGCGATGGGCGAGGCCGTGACCAGTTTTGTTGCAGGCCGTCCGGATGTATTCCTATTCGGCTTTCGCTCGGTGTTCTACGTGCTTATGGTTGTGGCCGCCGTGGGCTTTGCGCTCGCCATGGTGCGTTTGGTGAGGATGCGCGCCCGCCATTAGCTTGTGGTGGCAGGCTTGCCACGAATCGGGCCTATCTACTGGTCTTGCAGCTTTATGGTGCGATGTGGCTTGTGGGGCGGGCGGGGGTCGGTCCGTGGTAGACTATCGAACAACGTTTATTAATCGCGCGGTATCGTTGCCGCGAGAAGGGGTTGCGCCATGCAGGAGCTTGAGGATCGTATTCGCCATGACGGCATCGTAAAGGCCGGTAACGTCCTTAAGGTTGATGCCTTCCTCAACCACCAGTGCGACGTTGAACTGTTCGACCACATGGGCGCCGAGTGGGCCCGTCTGTTCGAGGGTGTCGAGATCAACAAGATCCTGACGATCGAGGCTTCGGGCATTGGTATGGCCTGCATCGCAGCTCAGCATTTTGGCGGCGTGCCGGTGGTCTTTGCCAAGAAGGCCCAGTCCATCAACCTTGACGGCGAGCAGTATGCCACGACCATCTATTCCTTTACCAAGCAGAAGGAGTACCCGGTTATCGTGGGCAAGCGCTTCCTGTCCGAGGGCGATAAGGTCCTGATTATCGACGACTTCCTGGCCAACGGCTGCGCGCTTGAGGGCCTTATTAAGATCTGCGAGGCTGCGGGCGCCGAAGTTGCCGGGATTGGCATCGCCGTTGAGAAGGGCTTCCAGGGCGGCGGCGATAAGCTCCGTAAGCGCGGCTTCCGCGTTGAGAGCCTGGCCCGTATCGCCGATATGGACTGCGAGAACGGCGAGATCACCTTCGCCTAAGCGCGCAACACAAGCGATTGGTATGCGATGTGACAAAGGGACTGTCCCTTTGTCACATTTTTTGTATGAGGGGAGGTGCTGATATGGATGGGAACAAGATGGAATGGCGCGAGTATGCGCGCTATGCCGAGATGTCGGTCGAGGAGTTGGCGCGCGATTGCGAGGTGCAGGTGTTTCGCGCGACGGGTCCGGGCGGACAGGGCGTGAACACGACGGACTCGGCGGTACGCATGAAACATATCCCTTCGGGGATTGTCGTGACGGCGCGTGAGAGCCGCAGCCAGTTTCAGAATCGCGCGAGCTGTCTGCGTAAGCTGCGCGCTGAGCTTGAGCGTCGCGGGCGTCCACCGCGCCGACGCGTAAAGACCAAGGTGTCTCTGCGATCTCGCCAGCGCAGGCTCAATGACAAGCACTTCAACGCCATTAAAAAGGCCAACCGTCGCAAGCCGTGCAGCGACGAATAGCCTCCTCATAAGTTGCGGTGAAATAGGGACTGTTTTGCGGCTTTAGATGCATAAACAGTCCCTATTTCACCGCAACTTAGGTGGGGTTAGCGGGTGGGATGCCAGACGTGGAGGACGCCGGCAAGGATGTCGACCTCGATGCGCGAGGCGACAACGGGCTCGCCGTCGGCCTGGATGGGGTAGTCGGGCTCCTCAAAAGTGAGCTCGGCATGGCGGCAGCGGCGCATACGAACCGGCGGCAACTTGGTATGGTGACCGTCCTTGGCCGAAAGGAACATAGGCAGGGCAACCGCGCGAGGGACGGGGCCACAGGCGTAGCAGACGTCGAGTGCACCGTCACAGGGGTCGGCATCGGGGCAGATGCGATAGCCCGAGCCATAGGTAGGACCCAGCTGAATTGCCATGATGATCGCCCGCACGCGCTCGGCGGGCGCGCCATCAAAGCTGATGGTCATGGGGTAGTTGCGATAGCGCAGGCCAAACTGCTCAAGTCCCGATAGGGTGTAGAGCGGAGCGCTGGCGAGGCCCGTCTTTTTGCGCAGCTCGGTGGTGCCCAGGCCGATGGCGGCATCGATGCCGACCGAGAGCGTCTGGTCGTAGTACTCAACGGTAGCCTCGCCGCTGCCGCTCGCAGGGCTCCACGAGCGAATGCGCCCGATGTCCTGACGCTGCAGCTCGCAGGTGAGCAGCGCGCCAAAATCCTTACCGGAGAAATCGTCGATGCCGAGCGTTTGGGCAAAATCGTTGCCAGAGCCCACGGGTAGGATGGCAAGAGCGGGGCGGGTGTCCTCCTCTTGCGTCATAAGCCCGTTGACGACCTCGTGAATCACGCCGTCGCCGCCAAGGGCGATAACGGTGCGATAGCCCTGGGCCTGTGCGGCCAGCTCCTTGGCGTGTCCCATGCGCTCGGTTAGCACCAAGTCAAACTGGGATGCGCGTGCAGTCATGTCCAAAAAGCGTTGCAGGCGCTCGGCAACTTCGTGCGCCGCACCCGACTGGGCGGCTGGGTTGGCGATGATGAGCGTGCGGCCAAAATCAGTTGCGTGCATGGGGCGACTCCCGGCGTATGACGTGACGGTGCGGTCGCGCTCAGGTCGAATTGCCCCCGATTGTGGCTGCACGTCGAATACTTACGTCTACTCTATCAGGTCGTTGTGGCGCTCGATAGCATCCGCTACCGTACCGCCCTCATCCACAATAAGCGAACGGCGCTTGGGCGAGATGATGCGCTGGGCGGGGTACACGCCGCGGTGTCCGGCAGTTAGGTAGCTGATAAAGGCCACGATGACAAAGAACCCGGCTGCCGTGCCGTGGAACAGGTCGATGGCCATCATGCAGGTGGTGATGGGCACGTTGAGGCCGGCACAGAACACGCCGAGCATGCCGAGAGCCGCCAGAAAACTGGGGTCGATTCCGACGAGGCAACCGATCCAGCCGCCGAGCGCCGCACCGATGCCAAACAGGGGCGTGACCTCGCCGCCTTGGAAGCCCGCACCCAGGGTAAGCGCTGTGACGACCAACTTGATGGCTGCGTCTGCCAGGGTGGTGTTGCCGGCAAATCCGGCGCCGGAAAGCCACGTGGAAAGGCCGGCGTAGTCCCAGGCGTCGAGAAGGGCATAGGCGGCCAAAACCACGAGTGCGCCTATGAGTGCGCGAACGAGGTAATTGGTGATAAAGCGACCGTACAGGCTCTTGACGGTTCGAACTGACCAGGCAAAGAGGCGTGCCGTCAGACCGAAGATAATGGCGCTGATAACAACGATGACAACCGTCCGTGGTGTCATGTTGGGAACGCTGGCGATAACATTCGCCTCGTACTCGGTACCCAGGGCGAGTGATGTAAAGTAGCCGGTAAACGAGGCGACCAGGCAGTAGATGCCCGCGGTGTAGTCGATCTTGCCGATAAAGCACATCTCCATGCCAAAGAAAGCCCCGGCAAGGGGCGAGCCGAATACGGCGCCAAAGGCCGACGAGATGCCGGCGAGCATGAGGTCGTGGTGGTCATGCTTTTTGAGGTGGGCGAGGCTCGAGATGTTGCTGGCGATGGTGCCGCCAATCTGAACCGCGGCTCCCTCGCGACCGGCCGATCCACCCGTTAGGTGCGTGAGTGTGGAGCAGACGAAGGTGAGGACGGCCATGCGCATATGGATGAGGCGTGTGCCCAGAGCGGAGTCAATGACCAGGTTGTTACCGCGTTTGGCGGCAAGACCGTGGTTTTTGTACACCCATGCGGTGGCAACGCCCACAACGGGAAGCAGTGCGTAAATCCACGCATGGTGCTCGCGATAGTCGGTGGCGATATTCAGCGAGGCCAAAAACGCCCAAGCGGCAACGCCCATGGCGAGCGAGACAATGACGACGAGCGCGAGCAACTTGGCGCTCGCGAGTAGGTTGCGGGCGTTGCGGCGCGTGTCGGCAGCCAAGAGATGCTCGGAGCGGGTAAGTTGATGCCTGCCTGCCGTGATGACGTCGTTCAGGGAGAAAAAGCCGCCATCGTCGAGCGGCTGGGAATGATCCTGCGTTTCGTTTGCGCTTTCGGTTTTGTCGTTATGAGCCATACGTTCCTCTTTTAGGTTGCAACGCAAGCATTATAAAACGCGGTAAACGCGACGAGCCGGTGGGTTGGTTTCCATTCTGTTTCGCGGCCTACAACCGACAGGTGTATTTGCGGGTACAGGCCGAGTCGCGGTCGTGCGTCGGGGGATTATACTGAGACAAGCATAAAGAATCGGCGCCCCTGTTGTGCGCCGTGACATTAAGAGGTGCATATGGCAGAGAAACTCATTCCGCTGGATGACGCACAGTCGATTGTCCTGTCGCACGTTGCTCCGACCGATCTCGTTGAGATTTCCGTGTGGCAGGCCGCCGGTCTTCCCTTGGCCGAGGACGCGGTGGCCGATATCGACATCTCGCCGTTTGCCAACAGCGCTATGGACGGATATGCCGTGCGCTCGGCGGACTTGGCGCAGGCATCTGGCGAGGCGCCGGTGACGCTCGACGTTATCGGACACGAGGCCGCGGGCCATGTGTTTGAGGGCGCTATCGGCGCGGGCGAGGCGGTCCGCATTATGACAGGCGCGCCGGTGCCCGAAGGTGCCGACGCCGTGGTGAAATACGAGATCGTCGATGTGCTCGACGGCGATGGCAACGAGGGCTCGCACGTTCGCTTCTCGGCGCCGGCCAAGGTAGGGGAGAACGTTCGCTCGGCTGCTGAGGAAGCCCATGCCGGCGACGTCGTGATGCGCGCTGGCGAGGTTGTGGCTCCGGCCGGCGCGGGTCTGCTGGCGAGCGCCGGATACGCGAGCGTGAAGATGCACGCTGCCCCGCGTGTGGGCATCATCTCGCTGGGCACGGAACTGGTCGCACCGAGTAAGGTGCCGGCGCGTGGTCAGATTCGCGATTCCAACTCCTCGGCGCTGATGGCCGAGGCACTCGATGCCGGCGCCGAGCCCGTGTTCTACGGCATCGCGCCCGATGATGAGCAGGCGATTGCCGAGCTGGTACATCGCGCCACGCGAGAGTGCGATTTTGTCATTACGAGCGGTGGCGCCTCGGCGGGCGATTACGATTTCGTGACGGCGCTCGTCCGGCGCGAGGGCGAGGTACTGTTTGACCGCATCTCGATGCGCCCCGGCAAGGCCATCACGTTTGGCTTGCTCGGGGGTAAGCCCTACCTGGGGCTTTCGGGCAACCCGGCCGCGGCGTATGTGGGCTTTGAGATGCTCGCCCGCCCGGCGATCCGCAAGATGCGCGGCTTTGCCGAGGGTGCGCGTCCCGTGCAACAGGCGACGCTCACACACGGCGTGAAAAAGCGACAGCATCGCCGCTTCTTCGATCGCGCCACGGTTTTGCGCGACCCCGAGACCGGTGAGTTGTTGGTGACCGAGGCCAAGACGCAGAATTCGGCGCTGCTCGGCACAATGCAGCGGGCCAACTGCCTGCTGCGTATTGACGAAGGTCCGTGCGAGCTCAAGGCGGGCGACGTGGTGGATGTCGTGCGTGTCGACCTGCCTGAGGGCACGGTGCTATAGGAGGAATGTTATGGAGCTGAAGATTTCGATTGTGACGTGCTCGGATACGCGCGATCTTGCCCAGGACGAGGCTGGAGCCGCACTCGAGGAACTTATCGAGGCACAGGGCTGGACGGTCTCCTCACACGTGGTCGTACGCGACGACGTCAGCGAGATCGGTGATGCCATTGTGGAAGCCGCCGATGAGTGCCACGCCAATGTCGTGCTCACCTGCGGCGGCACGGGGCTTTCGATGCGCGACGTGACACCCGAGGCGACGCGTGCCGTCTGCGACCGCGATGTGCCGGGTATTGCCGAGGCGATTCGCGCGTACTCGATGACTAAGACGCGCTGCGCTATGCTCTCGCGCGCCGTGTGCATGCAACGAGGTCATACACTTGTCGTAAACTTTCCCGGTTCTACGAAGGCCGCCCGCGAAAGCTGGGAGGCCATAGCAGACCAGCTGGAGCACGCGGCTCAGATGACAGCGGGCGGCGGACATACCAACTAAGCGGTTTACCTGCGGCGGGGCGACCTAAACGGCTGCTCCGCCTTTGTTTTCCGCCGAAGCGACGCCGAGGTGCACGCTAACTCGAAACTATATTCTCTGGCGAGAATAATTTCTCACTATCATTATTCGCGCATAAGTATAATCTGATTGCAGATTAAAGCCCGCGGTGGGGTACCCGGGTAAAACGTTCGAAAGGGTTGAATATGTTCGATATGGTTTCACGCCGCGGTTTTGTCTCGCTTTCTGCTGCCGCTGCCGCCGGCCTTGGCCTTGCTGGCTGTTCGGGCAACAAGACGTCCGAGCCCGCTGGTTCCGATGTCGGCTCCGCCAGGTCTTCCTCTAAGAAGAAGGCTGTCGAGCTGCAGGTCTTCGCTGCCAACTCCCTCGAGAAGGCCCTTCCCGAGGTCCAGGAGCTCTACACCGACCAGACCGGCACCACCTTTGCCGACACGCAGTTTAAGGCGTCCGGTGACCTCGTCGAGCAGATGCGTGCCGGCGCCACGGTCGACGTGCTCATCACCGCTTCCAAGGGCACCATGGACGACGCCGAGACCGCTGAGCTCGTCGACACCGACACGCGTGAGGACATGTTCGTCAACGACCTCGTGATTATTCGCGCCGAGGGCTCCGACACCAAGGTCGAGGCCGTCGCCGACGTCGCGAATCTGGACGGCAAGATCGCCATTGGCGACGCCAAGACCGTTCCCGCCGGAAAGTACGCCAACCAGGCTCTGGCCTCCGTGGGCCTCTATACCGGCACCGAGGGCGACGACGGCGAGTATGCTCCCGAGATCGCCGACAAGGTCGCACTGGCCGATAAGGTGGGCACCGCCGCCGCCTATGTGTCCACAGGCGACTGCGTGGCCGGTTTTGTCTACAGCTCTGACATCTTCCGTTACGACGGCATCGAGGAGGCCTTCGTGTGCCCCGAGGATTCGCACAAACCCATCGTGTACCCGGGTGCCGTTGCCGAGAGCTCCGAGCACGCCGACGAGGCCAAGGCGTTCATCGACTTCTGTCTGACCAACAAGAAGGCTCAGAAGATTTGGGCTAAGTACGGCTTTGAGCTTTCCGCGTAGTGCGGCTTGGCGCGATAATTCCATCGTTTTGTGTTTCACTCCGTCCTTGTATTCGCTTGGAGCTTTTCGTGCTTAATAGATTCCGCATGCTTGTCGCCTGTGCTTTGATCTTCGCGCTTTGCTGGGTGCCGGGATTTGCGTTTGCTGGGGACGCTGAGGACGGGGCCCAGGTTGCTGCGACCGCTCATGGGCTTTCCTATGGGATCGAGGGTTTTGAGCGGTTGGCCAAGGGGACCGCTCGTGCCATGGAGGGCCAGCCTGAGGGCTACCGGTTTCCCGTTGACGAGGACGTGGACCTTGTGGTGGCGCCTGCTGTCGATCGCGTTGTGGTGTGGATATCGCCCAAGGCGGTCGAGAAGTTTGGATTGGATCCGCAGGACAACGAGTGCGTATCGGGTCTCAAAGCCCTCGTCTGTGAACTCGACAGCGCAAACTGCATGGGAGGTGCGCAGCTGGGGGACGTGGATCTTCCTTGGTATGTCACGGCGGAAACAACGTTTGATGCCGGCGGGTATACCTATGGCTTTGACGAACGAGGTGCGGATGGGGACCGCTATGTGGTGATTGCGTCAGCCTCGGGTGATGCCAAGGGCGGCGCGCGTTGGCTTGATAGCGCTCAAATGGTAGAAGCATCGTCTGTCGCATTGCGGGATGAGCGGGGGCCATTGACCTTTCTGGCCTCCTTTTTGGGCGACATCGACTATCGCCCGTTTTGGGTGTCCATTAAAACGAGCGGCCTTGCCCTGCTGATCTCCTTTGCGCTGGGCCTGTTCGCCGCGTGGAAGACTATGGGTACCTCGAGTCGCATCAAGGGCCTGCTCGACTCGGTCTTTACGATTCCTATGGTGCTGCCGCCCACGGTCTGCGGCTTTTTGCTCCTCATGCTGTTTGGCCACTCGACTGGGGTGGGCCGGTGGCTCATCGCGCACGGCATCTCGATCGTCTTTACCTGGCCCGCGGCGGTCATTTCGGCCGTCGTTGTGTCGTTTCCGCTGGTCTACCGCACGGCGCTCGGAGCCTTCGAGAGCCTCGACACGCAGATGCTCGATGCGGCGCGCACGCTGGGCTGGTCCGAGCGTCGCATCTTCACCAAGCTTATGATGCCGCTTGGCTGGCCCTCGATTGCCGCCGGCACGGTGCTCGCCTTTGCCCGCGCGATGGGCGAGTTCGGCTGCACCCTGTTCTTTGCGGGCAACTACGCCGGTATTACGCAGACCATCCCCATCGCCATCTACTTTGAGTGGATGGGCGGCAATACGTCGGTGGCCCTCTTTTGGGTCGTGGTCGTAATAGCGTTCAGCTTCCTAGTCATCCTGTTCATCAACATGTACACCGCTCATTCGCAAAAGTATCGCGAGCGTGGTCTCTCCCGTGCGGAGCGCAAACAGGCCAAAGATCTCGCCGGACAGGGCGATTCGCTCGACCCGGCGGGCGGCGATGCCTTGCGTATCGATCGCGAGGCGCTGGCCGAGCTCATGCGCGATGATACGGCGCCGCAGGGAGGTCGATAGGCCATGTCGCTCGTTCTGGATATCAAAAAGCACTACCCCGGGTTTATGCTCGACATGCAGCTTGAGGCCGGCGAGGAGCGTGTGGCGCTGCTGGGTGCCTCGGGTTGCGGCAAGAGTTGCACGCTGCGCTGCATTGCCGGTGTGGAGACGCCCGACGAGGGCAAGATCGTCGTCAACGGCGTGACCTTTTTTGACTCGGCGGCGGGCATCAACCTGTCGCCCCAGGAGCGCAAATGCGCCCTGCTGTTCCAAAACTATCAGCTGTTTCCCAACATGACGGTGGCCGATAACGTATGTGCCGGCGTAAAGGACGCGGGCGACGCCGCGGCGCGTAAAAAACTTGCCGAGCGCTACCTGGGCATCTTTGGCCTAGCCGATTTTGCCGACCGCTATCCCGCGCGCCTCTCGGGCGGTCAGCAGCAACGTGTGGCGCTTGCCCGTATGGTGGCGGCTCACCCGGGCATCTTTATGTTCGACGAGCCCATGAGCGCACTCGATTCCTATCTTAAGAGCGCCCTCGAACAGAACATGCTCGACCTGTTCGATGTATGCAACCGCACCGTGCTCTACGTGAGCCACGATATTGACGAGGCATGCCGCCTGTGCGAGCGCATTTGCGTGATGCATAACGGACATGTCGAGGAGATCGGCTCCGTCGATGATGTGGTCCGTCGTCCGCAAACGCTGGCGGCGCTGCGCCTGACGGGCTGCAAGAACACAAGTCGGGCGCGCAAGATCGGGTCTCAGGAAGTTGAAGCCCTGGACTGGGGCATGACCTTTAACGTGGGCCATGAGGTTCCCGATAACGTGACGTACCTCGGTATTCGTGCGAGCTACTTCCATGTTGACAATCGCGCGGAGCGCGGTCGCAACAGCTACGATTTGCACGTGGCCCGTGTGAGCGATTCGCGCTTTGAGCGGCTGGTGCTGCTGGACGTGCCGCGTGCTGATGCGCCCACGCGTCTGCAGTGGAAGGTCAACAAGGTGGGCGTGCCTGTCGACGAGCTGCCGCAAGCAGGCGAGACGCTACGCATGCACTTCGATGCGAGTAAGATCCATTTGGTTTGTCGATAGCGCCGGGTAATGCCGTCGGGGATATAAGCCTCGGCGGCTTTGTCTTGCCGTTCGCCGAATGATGGATGACAAACTCTTATCAACACAGATAATTATTTATTAAACGACGGCACACGACGCTGTCGTACGCATGTCGGCGGTGTTCGTCTGGACGACAACCGTTGATATAGTTGACCTTAACTTGTAAAGGAGGGTGCGCACATGCCGCAGACGACATATATTCGCCGCGTTGCCGCGCGCGCCCTGTATATGGCTCGGAGCCGCATATGAGCAGGTATGTTCACGGCTCCGGGAGAGACGACGCACAACTAAATAACCGTCCGCAAGGCAGGTTCCCTAAAATTCCGGGTTTGAGCACGGCCGGGCAATCGCCGTCCGTCGTGCATCGATACCGCCGTTATCCGTTTTTGGTTCGAGAGGGGAACCGTCATGGCTGAAGAATTCGATTTCCATCCGATGTGGGAGAGTCTCGGCATGAATCTTGCCGACCACGACATGCTGCTGGGCGCCGTGGGCCAGATGTACGGCGATATGTTCCTGACACAGAATAATCGCCCCAAGTCCACGTCCTACCTGGATTTTGTCGCCACCAACATCCACAGCGGCCGTATTAAGGAGATGCTCGACAAGAAGGAGGCCGGCGAGGCCACCAAGATCGTGGGCTCGTTCTGCGTCTACGTGCCCGAGGAGATTGTGCTCGCCTGCGACGGCATTCCCGTGGGCCTGTGCTCGGGTGCCGACTGGGCGACCGACAAGGTCGAGGAGCATCTGCCGCGCAACACCTGTCCGCTTATCAAGAGCTTTGCCGGCTTTAAGCTGGGCGAGGTCTGCCCCTACATCGAGTCGAGCGACTTGGTAGTCGGCGAGAACACCTGCGATGGCAAGAAGAAGGCCTACGAGTTCTTTGCCACGCAAAAGAACATGTACGTCATGGATATCCCCAACGTACACGACAAGTCGACGCTCGTGACCTGGAAGGCCGAGGTCAAGAAGCTCGCCGCCAAGATCGAGGAAGAGTGCGGCGTCACGATTACGCCCGAGCGCCTGAAGGCCGCCATCCACGCCGTAAATGAGAAGCGCCGTGCCCTGCAGCGCCTCGCTGCCACGCGCGCTGCCGACCCGGCGCCCATCAGCGGTCTCGACAGCCTGCTGACCGTTCAGGCCGCCTTTATGGACGACACGCCGCGTCTGACCGGAGCCATTAACGATATGGCGGCTGAGTGCGAGCAGCGTGTCGAGGCCGGCGAGGGCGTGGCGCCCAAGGGGACCAAGCGCATCCTGTACACCGGCACGCCCATGGCCGTGCCCAACTGGAAGCTGTTCAACCTCATCGAGAAGGCCGGCGGCGTCGTGGTGGGCGAGGAGTCCTGCACGGGTTCGCGCTACTACAAGGATCTGGTCGACGAGTCCGGTGAGACGGTCGACGAGATGCTTGATGCCATCGCCGAGCGCTACTTTAAGATCAACTGCGCCGTCTTTACGCCCAACGACCAGCGTATGAAGGACATTGTCCAGATGGCCAAGGACCTGCATGCCGACGGCATCGTCGACGTGGCCCTGCAGTTCTGCACGCTCTACGAGATGGAGTCGTTTGCCGTGGAGAAGGCCGCCGAGGAGGCCGGCATTCCGTTTATGCACATCACGACCGACTACGCCGGCGAGGATGCAGGCCAGCTACAAACCAGGATTGAGGCCTTCTTGGAAACCATTTAGGGCTATCCGTCCCGGCGGCTTTCCCGGACACCCGATCTTGCCGTTCAAACCGTCGCTTGCTACCAAAGTATGCGGCGCTCATCTTTCACGGCAACCTCGGGCACCTGGGAAAGCCGTTTCCTTGGTTGGTTAAAAGGTTCGTTAAGGAGTTATATGTCGGAAAATATTGAGCAGCCGTTGCCGTCCACGTTTGAGGAGTTCAACGAGCAGCGCAAGGCGGCGTTTATTCGCGTCAAGGATTACAAGCAGGCGGGTAATCGCCTGGTCGGCTTCCTGTGCAGCTATACGCCACTCGAGATTATCGATGCCGCGGGGGCCGCAAGTGTCGCTCTGTGCGGTACGTCCGATGAGGTGATTCCCGAGGCCGAGAAGGTGCTGCCGGCAAACCTCTGCCCGCTCATCAAGTCGACCTACGGCTTTGCCTACTCGCAAAAGTGCCCGTTTACGTACTTTAGCGACATGATCATCGGTGAGACCACCTGCGACGGCAAGAAGAAGATGTACGAGTTACTCAACGAGCTCAAGCGCACGTACATTCTGCACCTGCCGCAGGGTCGCGATCGTGCCTATGAGCGCGAGGGCTGGTACGAGGAGTGCCGCCTGCTCAAGGAAGAGCTCGAGAACTTCTACGGTATTACGATCACCGATGACGACCTGCGCGCCGCTGTCCGTCGTCGCAATCGCTTGCGTGCGGCCCAGCTCGAGATGTTCGCGCTGCAGGCCAACCAGCCGGCGGCCATGAGCGGCGTCGACCTGATGAGCACCATGTTCGCCGGTACGTTCAGCTTTGATATCGAGGCCTATACGCAGCAGCTGGAGCAAAAGGTCGCCAAGCTGCGTGAGTCCTACGAGGCTGGCGAGCGCCCGATTGCGGCGGATGCCAAGCGCATTCTGATCACTGGCTGCCCGGTGGGCGGCGTGATCAACAAGATCGGCCGCACCATCGAGTCCAACGGTGGTGTGGTCGTGTGCATGGACGACTGCTCGGGCGAGCGCACGGCGGCCATGATGATCGACCCGGATGCTCCCGACATCCTGCGCGCCATCGCCGACCGCTACCTGGACATCAACTGCTCGGTCATGACGCCTAACGAAGGCCGCATGGGAAACACGCTGGCTATGTGCGAGAAGTACCATGTCGATGGCGTGGTAGAGAGCGTGCTGCAGGCCTGCCACACCTTCAACGTTGAGAGCGCGCGCATGCAGGAGGCTGTCGAGGGTGCGGGCATTCCGTACATGAAGATTGAGACCGATTACAGCAATGGCGACATGGGTCAGATCGAGACGCGCATCGCCGCCTTCATCGAAACCCTCTAGCTTCCTCAGACACCGGATCTTGCCCCTCAAACCGTCGCTTGCGTACCCAAAGTACGCTGCGCTCCTCTTTCGGGGCAATCTCCGGCACCTGAGAAACCTAGAGCTAAGGCGCCTGAACGCGCCGCTACCTTTGATGTTTAGATTGGGAGAGAGCCATGATAGGGATCGGGATCGATATCGGGTCTACGGCGGCTAAGACTGCCGTGGTCGACGGGGAGGGTTCGGTGGCGTGGACGTGCGTGCAGCCAACCGGGTTTTCCTCGGTCGATGCTTCCGAGCGGCTGCGCGAGGCGCTGGCAGCGGCCGGCTACGACGTGACGGCCGACGACGTGCGCGTGGTCGCGACCGGCTACGGTCGTGTCGCCGTGCCCTATGCGCACAAGGTCGTGACCGAGATTACCTGCCACGGTACCGGTGCCGTGCGCCTGTTTGGCGATCACGGCACCGTGATCGACGTGGGCGGTCAGGACAACAAGGTCATTCAGCTTAAAAGTGGCCGAGTGGCCAAGTTTGCCATGAACGACAAGTGCGCCGCCGGCACGGGGCGCTTTTTGGAGATCATGGCCGACCGCCTAGGTATTTCCCAGCAGCAGATGGCCGATCCGGCACGTTCCGGCGAGCCTACCAAGATTTCCAGCATGTGCACGGTGTTTGCCGAAAGCGAGGTCATCAGCCTGATCGGTCGTGGCGAGCCGCGCGAGAACATTGCGCGTGGCGTGATCGACAGCGTGGTCTCGCGCGTGGCGACCATGGCCGGGCAGGCCGCGGGCGCCCCGTACTACCTGACCGGTGGCCTGTGCGAGAACGCCTTCGTGGTGGAGCGGTTGGGCGAGCTACTGGGGTCGCCGGTGACCACCTCGCCCCAGGCTCGCTTTGCCGGAGCGATCGGCGCGGCGATTCGCGCACAGGCGCTCAATTAATGCATCCGCCGTCGGCTCGCATTCATGCGTATACTGGGAGAAAATGATTGACCGATGAGAGGAGGTATCGATGGCTGACGATCAGATTAAGCTCACGTCTATGACGGCCGCGAGCGGTTGAGCCGCTAAGTTGGCTCCCGGAGCCCTCGCCCAGGTCCTGGGCGACTTGCCCAATGTGCATAACGACAACCTGCTCGTGGGGTTCGATACCTCCGACGATGCGAGCGTCTTTCGCGTTGGCGATAACTTGGGCCTCGTGCAGTCCATCGACTTCTTCCCGCCGATGGTCGACGACCCGTTTCTGTTTGGCCAGATTGCCGCGGCAAACTCACTGTCGGACATCTACGCCATGGGCGGGCGGCCGAGCCATGCCATGAACTTGCTGTGCATCCCGAGCTGTCTGGGCGTTGAGGTTGCCGGTCAGATTCTGGCGGGCGGCGCCGACAAGTGCGTCGAGGCGGGTTGCTCCATCGCGGGCGGCCACACCATCAACGACGACGAGCCCAAGTACGGTCTGTCCGTGAGCGGTTTTGTACCACTCGACCACATGCTCGCCAACAGCGGTGCGCGCGTGGGCGATGTCCTGCTGCTGACCAAGGCGATCGGCTCGGGCATCATCACTACGGCCATTAAGGGCGAGCTCATCGAGCAGGACGAGGCCGCAGCCATGTTTGACTCGATGCGCACCCTCAACGAGGCTCCGATTCGTCTGGCCGAGGGACTTGAGCTTCACGGCTGCACCGACATTACGGGCTTTGGTCTGATCGGGCACGCATGCGAGATGGCCGAGGGCTCGGGCGTGCAGATTGAGCTTGCGTCGGGGGCGGTGCCGCTCTTTGATCAAGTGCTTGACATGGCGCGTTTGGGCATTGTCCCCGCGGGCTCCTACCGCAACCAGGACTTCTTTGGCCCGCGTGTAGCTGCCGACGATGACCTGGAGCCGGGCATGCTGGATGCGCTGTACGATCCGCAGACCTCGGGTGGCTTGCTTATCGCGGCACCTGCTGCCGATGTGGATGAGCTTACGCGTCGCCTGGATGCCGAAGGACGTATCGCCGCCGTCGTCGGCCGAGTGCGCGAGCCGGTGCCAGGTGGTCCTGCCGTCCACGTTGTCCGTTAACGACACGTTTATTGAGCTATGTACCGCTTTAAAACGATTTATTCGAAAGGAAAAACTATGTCTACCAAGATTGAAGTCAATGCCATGGGCGATGCCTGCCCGCTGCCCGTCGTCAAGACGCTCAAGGCCCTCAAGCAGCTCAATGGCGAGGGCGCCGTCGTGACCGCGGTCGACAACGAGACCGCCGTCAAGAACATCTCCAAGATGGCGCAGGAGAAGGGCTGCACGGCCTCGGTCGAGAAGGTTTCTGACGCCGAGTGGCACGTGACCGTGGCGACCTCTGGCGCCGTTGCCGTGGCCGATCCCGAGCAGGATGGCGCTGCCTTCTGCGACGCCAGCGCCGGCAAGGGCAAGCTCGTCATTTCCGTCTACACCGACTGCATGGGCCGCGGCGACGACGAGCTGGGCCACAAGCTCATGAAGGCCTTCATCTTTGCCGTGACGCAGCAGGAGCAGCTGCCCGCGACCATGCTGTTCTATAACGGCGGCGCCAAGCTCACCGTCGAGGGCTCGCCGGTGCTCGATGACCTGAAGGGCCTGGCCGAGCAGGGCGTCGAGATTCTCACCTGCGGTACCTGCCTCGACCACTATGGCATTAAAGACCAGCTTGCGGTGGGCGAGGTCACGAATATGTACGTGATCGTGGAGAAGATGGAGCAGGCCGTGCGCGTCGTGCGCCCGTAGCGTATTGGTTGGAGTTGCCATGAGGGAGAAGCGCCCGGCGCTTGTCATCACGTTTCCCACCACGGCGGCCGCCATGGGCTGCGAGTCCCTGTGCATCGAGCGCGGCCTTCCCGGGCGAACGATTCCCGTGCCCGGGGAGGTCGCTGCTGGCTGCGGTTTGGCGTGGAAGGCGTTGCCTGCCGATGAGGAGCTGCTGCGCGGCGAACTCGCCGCGGCGGGCGTTCCCACCGAGGGCTATACCGTGATTGATATGTGGGAGGTCGTGCGATGATTTACCTGGATAACGCGGCGACGACCATGCACAAACCGCAGACGGTCATCGATGCCGTGACGCAGGCGATGTGCTCGCTCGGCAATGCCGGACGCGGCGCCACGTCGGGTGCCCTCGATGCCGCTCGTACGATTCACGCTTGCCGTGCCAAGCTCGCGCGCCTTTTAGGTTGCCCGAGGGCGGACCATGTGTGCTTTACGCCCAACTCTACGGCGGCGCTCAACACCGCCATCAACGGCGTGGTGCGCCCCGGCGACCGCGTGGTCACGACGGTGCTCGAGCACAACTCGGTGCTACGTCCGCTCAACCGCCTGGCGGCAGAGCAGGGTGTTACCGTTGAGCATGCGGGCTGCGACGCGAACGGCGTGCTCGACTATGACGAGCTCGGGCGGTTGGTTACGCCGGCCACGCGTGCTGTGGTGGTGACGCACGCCTCCAATGTGACCGGCAATGAGGTCGACATTGCGCGCGTGGCCGCCATGGCCCATGCGGCCGGCGCGCTTGTGATTGTCGATGCCTCGCAGTCTGCCGGCACGGCGCATATCGATATGCAGGCCATGGGGCTCGACGTGGTGTGCTTTACCGGCCACAAGGGGCTCATGGGACCCCAAGGCACCGGCGGCCTGGCCGTGGCGGAGGGCATCGACGTGGCTCCGTGGGCCATGGGCGGCACGGGTGTGCACAGTTTCGATGCGTTGCAGCCGCTCGAGTGGCCCACGCGCCTTGAGGCGGGGAAGGCCAAACGCCACGGGCCTGAGCGGGGC
>UQHY01000002.1:0-159594 GCA_900540975.1 uncultured Collinsella sp. | reverse complement strand
GCTCCCTTCGGCCGAAGGGGGGGGGGGGAGCCCCGAGGCCCCGCCGCCGATCACCAAGACGTCATAGAAGGCGCTTGCGTTCACTTAGGCCTCGTCTGTCTTGTGCGGGGCGATGGCCTCAACGGCGGAGACGGCCTTGGGCAGCATGTCATCGGGCAGTGCGGTCTCGACTTCACCCTTATCGCAGGCCTCGGCGAGTGACGGATTGATGGGAAGCTGACCCAAGATGTCGAGGTTGTAGCGCTCGGCGACTTCGGGGAGCTTGCTCTTACCAAAGACCTCGATCTTCTTGCCGCAGTCGGGGCACTCGATATAGCTCATGTTCTCGACAATGCCCAGAATAGGGACGTTCATCTTCTCGGCCATGTTGACTGCCTTGGCGACGATCATCGAGACCAAGTCTTGCGGGCTCGTGACGATGACGATGCCATCGACGGGCAGCGATTGGAAAACGGTGAGCGCGACGTCACCCGTTCCCGGAGGCATATCGACCAGCAGGTAGTCGATGGGGCCCCACGAGGTCTCGCTCCAGAATTGCCTGATGGCGCCCGCGATAACCGGGCCACGCCAAAGGACGGGATCGGTTTCGTTTTGGAGCAACAGGTTGGAGCTCATGACCTTGACGCCGTGCTCGGAGATCTCGGGCAGCATGAGGTTGCCGAGGGCATGGACATGGCGTCCGCTCATGCCGAACATTTTGGGGATGGAGGGGCCGGTGATGTCGGCGTCGAGAATGCCAACCTTGTTGCCGCGGCGGGCGAGCTCGGTTGCGATGGCGCCCGTCACAAACGACTTGCCGACGCCTCCCTTGCCGGAAAGCACAGCGATAACGCGCTTGACCTCCGACAGCGTATTCTCTTCAAATTGCGACGGCGTTGATTGTCCGCCGGCTGCTTGTGCGTGCTCGCAACCCATGTATGACTCCTTTGTATATGTTGGGGCCGGGGCCCCGCGATGTGACACGAGCGTCATTGTACCCTCGTTTGCGAGCGGGAGTCATTTGCGATGCATTTGGGCCGAGCGTGCTTGCAATACGATGGGTCCAAGCGAATGGGCGGGCTTACTGAACTTTGCTGGCGAACTCGAGGTATTGCATGCGCTGCAGCTTGTCGATCGTCGAGGCGTATGGGCTGTCTTCAGATTCCAAGTCGTAGCGCAGCCCGTCGGCACCAAGATAGCCGGCGACATTGATGGTGGGCACATCTGACCTTGTTGCAAGCAGGGCCTTTTGATAGTCAGTGAGCGGGGCGCCGATCTTATTAAGGGTAATAGCTGCAATCTCGTTTGCCCCGACGGTGTCGTAGACGTTGAGCTCGGTATTGCCGGCGATTTCATAGTTAGCCCAGACGAAATAGGTCGACTGATAGATACGGAAAGCGTGGCTTGCCGTATCTTCCTGAGGGTACAGCTCGTCGTTGAGAGTCGTTGCGGCGCTCGGCTGATGGTCGCCAAAAAAGACAAGAACAACCGGTCTGCCGATATTGCGGAGCTCGTTGATAAAGTACTCGAGGTCCCGGTCGGATGCATTGATGCAGGTGAGATAGGTATTGAGCGCGCTATTGGCGCCCTCGCTGGCTCCCTCGACCCAATAGTTTGTCAGCTCTTCGGCGGGAACGGTGCCATAGTCGTAGCCGCCGTGATTTTGCATCGTGACGTCAAAGATGAACTGCGGGGCTTCGTCGGTTCTGAGCAGGTCGAGTATCTTGTCGTAGGTGGCGTAGTCGCATACGCCGGCATGGTAATAGGGCGCACCTTCGAAATCGCCGATTGAAAGAAAGTCTCCAAAACCCAGCTGCTGATAGATTTTATCTCGATGGTAGTTGACGGGGTTTTGCGGGTGCATAGCGGTAGTGGTATACCCGAGCTCTTTAAGGTCCTTTGCCAGGCTGTTGACGCCATTCATCTGATACAGCTGATAGGGGATTTTGCCTAATCCGACAAAGGCCGTTGTCGCTCCGGTCAAAAATTCGAATTCGGAGTTCGCCGTTCCGCCACCGGTGACCGAAGCGAGCATGGTGCCGCGAACAAGTGTGTCGGGAAGCGAGTTGTAGAATGCGGGACCGGTGTACCCGGCCGCCTGGAGCTGCTCAAAGCACGAAAGGTCGCTAAAACTCTCGTTCATGACGGCAACAATCGTCGGCTTGATTTCATTGAACTGGGCAACGGCCGCCGCGCGCTGCTCGCTCGAGCCATACGTGCTGTCGTAGGCGGCGGCGAGCTCCTGCTCGATGCTCTGCGCCTCATCGGGCGTATAGTCTTCGGGCTTTTCAATGGGCAACTCGTTGACCATTTCGGTGAACGAAGTGATAAAACCCTGAGACGCATACGTGGTGATGGGCTGCCAACGGTCAAATCCAAAATCCAGCGACTGCTCCAAGTCGATGTTGGAAAAGCCCAAGAGCCCCACAACGGTCACTAGCAGAAAAGCGCAGAGGTTAGCGGCGATTGCGGGGAAGACATGGGCGGGCGTACGGAGCTTTCGCGGTCGGATAAGCGAAAGAAGCCCCAGGGAAATCTCCAGCAGGGCGAGTGAGGTTACGATTCCTGCAGTGAAGGTGAACTCATATCCCTCACTTACTTCCATTGCGGTGCCCAATGCCAAAATGTCGCTCGGCAGGATGGCCTCGCCTTTAAACGTTATGACGAAGTGCTCGGCAATGCCAAGGGTACAACAGACGACGGGCACGAGGGCCATGACTCCTCCATGACGCTGTCCCAGCAAATAAAGGGAGAGCAGAACCGTCGCGAGCAGCCCAACGGAAAACCCGAATGAGTTGGCGGGAATGCGATAGAACGTTTCGTTGCAGGCAATTTCGAGTGAAACGAACGAGAGCGCTGAAACAGCGGCGACGACAAGGATGTCGCGGCAAATACAGGCAACCGTTCCCGTCGCAAGATCGGTTTGGTCGATAAGTCCCGAAACCAAGGGCTCGACAAGAAGTATGACGGCGGCAGCACCGAGCGCCGAATAAGAAAGGACCCATAGGGAACAGTCCTCATTTACGAGCAATTGATTCGTAATCCATGCAGCTACCATGCCGAGCGGGATGAGGAGCATCGCGCACCAAAAGACGCGGGCAATGGGCGGTTTTTCGTTGTGTTTGATTGAAAAATACACGCGCACGACGACGGCGGCCACGATAAGGACGGCGATGAATATGGGCAGATTGGCCATGCCACTCGAAGTGATTTCAAGGGGGATATCTTCGGTCATGGACGTTCCTCTGTTACAGCAAATTAAGTTCAGTTTTAGATTACTCTAACCTTTCCACGGCATTTCGAGAAACAAAGCACCCGACACGCAAAGCAAAAGGTCTGCGAATCTTGTATTACGAACATCTGTGCGCGTTGAGTGCGTTAAACTCATCGACAGTGTGATTTGAGGTTATAGGAGGCAAGGAGCTTCCATGTCTGATTCTTCTATCGTTATCCGTGGTGCGCGCGAACACAACCTGCGCAATATCGATGTTTCCATCCCGCGCGACGAGCTCGTGGTCATTACCGGTCTTTCGGGCTCGGGCAAGAGCTCGCTGGCGTTTGACACGATCTATGCCGAGGGTCAGCGTCGCTACGTGGAGAGCCTGTCGAGTTATGCGCGCCAGTTTTTAGGCCAGATGGACAAGCCCGATCTAGACTCGATCGACGGCCTTTCGCCGGCCGTCTCGATCGATCAGAAGACGACGTCCAAGAATCCGCGCTCGACGGTGGGTACTGTAACTGAGATTTATGACTACCTTCGCTTGCTTTTTGCACGCGTGGGCACGCCGCACTGTCCCGAGTGCGGTCGCGTTATCGAGCGCCAGACCACCGACCAGGTCGCCGATAAGGTCCTGGCAGCGGGAGAGGGTCGTCGTGCGCTTGTGCTGGCACCGGTGGTGCGCGGGCGCAAAGGCGAGTACGCAAAATTGTTCGAGGATCTTCGGGCTGAGGGCTTTAGCCGCGTGCGTGTCGACGGCGAAGTACGCTCGCTCGACGACCCCATCGATCTGGACAAAAAGTTCAAGCACGATATCGAGGTCGTAGTCGACCGCATCGTGATTCGGGAAAACTCTCTGGGCCGTATCGCCGAGTCGGTTGAACAGGCGACTGCCTTGGCACACGGCAATGTGAACGTGTACATGCTGCCCGATCGCGATGCTCCCGAGGGAACCGAGGGCGAGCTGCTGGAGTATTCGTTGGCTCTGGCGTGCCCGGAGCACGGGCATTCCATCGACGACCTACAACCCCGCGACTTTTCGTTCAACGCGCCCTATGGTGCGTGTCCCGAGTGCGATGGTCTGGGCTTTAAGAAAACGGTCGATGCCGAGGCGCTGATTGAGGACCCGTCGAAGTCGATTGCCGATGGGGTCTTTGGCAGCCTGTTCGGCAACTCCAACTATTATCCGCAGATTTTTGCTGCGGTCTGCAAACACTTTAAGGTGAGTGCCGATACGCCATGGGAGGACCTGCCCCCGCGGGTGCGTCGTGCGTTTTTGGATGGCATGGGCGACACGAAGATATCGGTCGACTATCAAAAGCTCGACGGTCGTCGCAGCCAGTGGGACACCAAGTTTTCGGGCGTGCGCAATATCCTGTACGAGCGCTATACCGAGACGACCAACGAGAACACTAAGGCGCGCCTGGAGAAGTACATTCGCGAGGAGCCGTGTTCGAGCTGCCATGGTGCTCGCCTGCGCCCCGAGATGCTCGCCGTCACCGTGGGCGGCAAGTCCATTTATGAGGTTTGCTGCCTGTCGTGCCGCGAGTCGCTCGAGTTTTTTGAGGACCTTGAGCTCACCGAGCGTCAACAATTCATCGGCGGTCGTATCGTCAAGGAAATCCTGGAACGCTTGCGTTTTCTGGTTGATGTCGGCCTTGATTATCTGACGCTCGATCGTGCTTCGGCGACGCTTTCCGGCGGTGAGGCGCAGCGCATTCGCCTGGCTACGCAGATCGGTGCGGGCCTCATGGGCGTTCTCTATATTCTGGACGAGCCTTCGATTGGTCTTCACCAGCGCGACAACGAGCGGCTGATTAAGACACTCGAGCGCCTGCGCGATATCGGCAACACCGTTATCGTCGTTGAACACGATGAGGACACGATTCGCGCTGCCGACTATGTGATCGATATGGGGCCAGGCGCGGGCGTCAACGGCGGGCACGTGGTCGCCGCGGGAACGCCTGCCGATATCATGGCGTGCCCCGATTCCATGACGGGTGCTTATTTGACCGGCAAGCGGATGATCCGCGTGCCAGACGAGCGCCGCAAGCTCGGCCGCGGCTGCCTTAAGATCACGGGCGCCCGCGCCAACAACCTCAAAAACGTTACCGCCAAGATTGAGTTCGGTACGCTCACAGTCGTTACCGGTGTTTCGGGATCGGGCAAGAGCTCCCTGGTCACCGATACGATTGCGCCCGCGCTTACGAATGCCATCCACCGTTCGACGCGTCCCGTGGGTCCGTACAAGAAGATTGAGGGCATCGAGTGCATCGATAAGGTAATCGACATTGACCAGTCGCCGATCGGTCGCACGCCGCGTTCGAACCCTGCGACCTATATTGGCCTGTGGGATGATCTGCGCGCGCTGTTTGCGAGCACGCCGGAGTCGAAGGCGCGTGGCTACTCGCCGGGACGCTTCTCCTTTAATGTGAGCGGCGGACGCTGCGAGGCGTGCAAGGGCGACGGCCAGATCAAGATTGAGATGCACTTTCTTCCCGATATTTATGTTCCCTGCGAGGCTTGTGGCGGCAAGCGCTATAACCGCGAGACGCTCGAGGTTACCTATCGTGGCAAGACTATCTCGGACGTACTTGACATGAGCGTGGCCGAGGCACTGGCTTTCTTTGGGAATATTCCGCAGATCAAGCGAAAGCTTCAAACCCTGTATGACGTCGGCCTAGGTTATGTGAGCTTGGGCCAGCCCGCCACGACGCTCTCGGGTGGTGAGGCGCAGCGCGTAAAGCTCGCCAAGGAGCTTCATCGCCGTCAGACGGGTAAGACGTTCTATATTTTGGACGAGCCTACGACCGGTCTTCATTTTGAGGACGTTCGCCAGTTACTTGATGTGTTGCAGCGTCTAGTCGATGCGGGCAATACGGTGTTGGTGATCGAGCACAACCTCGATGTCATCAAGGTCGCCGACCGTCTGATCGATATGGGTCCCGAGGGTGGCAACGGTGGCGGAACTGTCGTGGTCTCGGGTACGCCAGAGCAGGTTGCGGCATGCCCGCAGAGCTATACCGGCAAGTTCTTGGCGCCGTTGCTCAAACGCGATAAGGAGCGTCAAGCGCAACTCGATGCCTAATACATAGGTGTTTTTGAAACATGAGCGCCGCCGATTCCTTGCGATTCGGTGGCGCTCTCTTTGTCGAGATAGCGTATGCCGCGCAAATGGACATATACTTAAAAATTGCGTTCTTATATGAGGGAAAGGATATGCCATGCCGAAGGCCGTGAAGACGCCAAAGACCAACGCCATGCGTGAGCTGGAAAGCGCCGGCATCTCCTATGTTCTCCATACGTACGAAGACGATGGCGACGAATCGTCGGGGCTGGGCGTCGCGATTTCCGAGCAGCTTGGCGAGGAGCCCGGTCAGGGATTTAAGACCCTGGTCTGCACGACGCCGTCCAACGACCATGTCGTGTGCTGCATTCCCGTTGCCGACGAGCTCGACCTCAAGGCCGCCGCGCGCGCCGCAGGCGAAAAGTCGCTGACCATGATGCATGTCAAAGATTTGCTTGCCGCGACGGGGTATGTCCGCGGCGGTTGCAGTCCGGTCGGTATGAAAAAACGATTCCGGACGCTGATTGATGAGACATGTATCCTTTGGGATACCATTTTTATCTCGGGTGGCAAGCGCGGCTATCAGCTTGAGCTTGCTCCCGATGACTTAGTTGCATTTTGCGGGGCGACGGTTGCCCCGATCACGAGAGAGGACTGAGCGATGCCGCAGGAAGAATCAAAGCGCGGAGCCCACTTTGCAAAAGGGTCGGCTCCTCAGACGCCCGCGCCCGAGGCCGCTTCGTTCGATAACGAGATTCGAAACGCCTGGTCCGCTGCCGCTGACCCGGGCGAGACGGCCGTGTACTTGCGTGCCGCCGGTGCCGGCACGGCACTTCCCCGTACGGTTCTTTCTTCGGCTCGTCCCGATGAGACGGCTGTCTTTTTGGCCGCCGCTCAATCGAGCGCCAGCGTGATGCCGATCGCCTCCGAGGCTCCTCGTGCGCCGCGTCCCGATGAGACGGCGGTGTTTTTGATGGCAGCCCAGGGAAAGAGCACACCGCAGAGCGCTCCTGCCGCTCGTTCCGCCAAGCCCACGGCTCATGATGATGGCGAACCGCTTCTTTCGGATGACGAATGGTCGCCGCTTGGTTCGACCGATCCCGTCGAGGGCGTGGCCATCGACGGTGATGACGACTGGGACCCTCTGTCGTTTTCTGCCCGAACCGTCGCCGCCAATGAAGTTGACACGGTGTTTGGCGACCATGCCATATTCGATGATGATGCCGTATCCGGTAGCAACATGCCGAACAGCGATGACGCCGCACCTGCTGATGACGCCGTTTTGGTTGACGATCCCTTTGCGATGACCGGCTCCTTTGCCGTCGTGGACGATTTGCCGCCACAAGATGAGGTTTATGAGGACTCTCAGGACGACGTAGACGATATGGGTTCGTCGGACTACTCCACGGTTGGTCGTTCTGCTGGCCTTATGACCGTGCTGACCATCGTGTCGCGTGTCACCGGGTTTATCCGCACGTGGGCCATGGCGGCCGCCATCGGTATGTCGCTGCTCTCGTCCTCCTATCAGGTTGCCAACAACCTGCCCAACATGCTCTACGAGCTCGTGATGGGCGGCATGCTCGTTACGGCGTTTTTGCCAGTGTATATGGGTGTGAGGCGCGAGCAGGGTCGCGAGGCATCGAACGAGTATGTCGGCAACCTGCTCGGTATTCTGCTTCTGCTGCTGGGCGGTATCTCGCTGCTGGGCACCGTGTTTGCTCCCGGCTTTATTTGGACGCAGTCGTTCCTTTCGGGCGATGGCGGCAGCATGGATACCGCTGCGTTCATGTTCCGCTTCTTTGCTATTCAAATTCTGTTTTATGGCTTGGGCTCGGTGTTCTCGGGCGTTCTCAACGCACACCGCGACTACTTCTGGTCGACGTTTGCCCCGGTTCTCAACAATGTCATCGTCATCGCCAGCTTTATGGGCTTTGCTCCCGTGTCTGCACAATTTGGCGAGCAGGCCGGTATTATCTTGATCGCAGTTGGTACGACCCTCGGCGTCTTTGTCCAGATGGCCTGCCAGATTCCCGCGCTTGGCAAGCATGGCGTGCATCCTCATATCCATATCGACTTTAAGGACCCCGCGCTGCGACAGACGATTGCGCTTGGTATCCCGACGCTGCTCGCCACGGTGTGCATGTTTGTCTCGACTTCCATTACCAATGCCGCCGCGCTGGTGGTGCAGCCCGAGACCGGCCCTTCCGTCATCGCATATGCGCGCCTGTGGTATACGCTGCCCTATGCGCTGATCGCTGCCTCGCTTTCGACGGCACTCTATACCGAACTCTCCCACGATGCACAGGAGAAGGATTACGACAGCGTCCGCACGGGCATTTCGCGCGGTGTCGCCCAGATGCTCTTCTTCCTGATTCCGTTTGCGATGTACCTGATCGTCTTCGCCCGTCCGCTCAACATGATCTACTGCGCCGGCAAGTTCGATGAATCCGGTGTGGCGCTGGTGTCGGAGTTCCTTATCTATCTGGCACTTTCCCTGCCGCTCTACGGCGTGGTCGTGCTGATGCAGAAGAGCTTCTCGGCCCTGCTCGATATGAAACCTTATAGCCGCTATTGCTTGTACTCCGCTATCGGTCAGGCCGGTTCGGTGCTGCTGTTTGGCGTGGTGCTGGGCTACGGTATGCCGGCAATTGCGCTTTCGTACGTCGTTGACTACGTGGTCTTGGTCGGATGCTCACTGTGGTGGCTGCGCCGTCGTCTGCATGGCCTTCAGGTCAAGTCTATCCTGCATGGCGGTTTCTTCGGCCTACTGTTCGGTGGCCTGGGCGCCGCCGCGGGCGCCGGCGTCATGTGGGCACTTGAGCACTTTGTCGGAGCGCTTGGCAGCTCGATCCTCATTACCCTGGGCTACGTTTGTGTCGCAGGCGTCGTCTCGCTCGCTGTAACTTTTGGTCTTGCCTTCGTCTTTAAGATGCCCGAGGTCTCGGCGCTGCTTCGTCGCAAGTAGGTACGCGTGGCAGGTCACGACAACATTCCAACACTTGCCGAGCAGGTTTCGCGCGTTCCCACGCAACCCGGCTGCTACCTTTGGAAAGATGCCAAGGGTGATGTCATCTATGTGGGCAAGGCAAAAAACTTGCGTGCCCGTATGCGTCAATACGTGACGCTGCAGGACGAGCGTCAAAAGATTCCGCTCATGATGCAGCTGGTGGCGAGCTTCGACTATATCGTGGTGGAGACCGAGCACGAGGCATTGGTGCTCGAGCGCAATCTGATTGGCCAGTACCATCCGTACTTTAACGTCGATCTCAAAGACGATAAAAGCTATCCCTTTATCGCCATTACCAAGAGCGACTTGTTTCCGGCTATTAAATACACGCGAGAGCGTCATAGACCGGGAACGCGCTATTTTGGCCCCTATACCGATAGCCGTGCGGCGCGTGAGACCATCGATACGCTACGCAAGGTTATTCCTATTTGCTCGGCATCCTGTGCGGAATGGCGCCGCTGCCGCCGCATCGTCGAATCTCATAAGGGCGAAGAAGACATCGTCAATATGATTTGCGCGCAAAACGGGCGCCCCTGCTTTGACTACCATGTCGGGCGCGGGCCGGGCGCATGCGTCGGCGCGATTTCGCCTGCCGACTATGCCAAGAACGTCAAGCGTGTCGAACGTTTCTTGTCGGGCCATCGCAAGGATGTCGTCGACGAGCTCACGTCCGAGATGACGGAGGCAGCCGAGACGCTCGATTTTGAGCGTGCGGCGCGCGTCAAGCGTCGCCTGGAAGTCATTAGGGGCCTGGACGATCGCCAACAGGTCGTTTTTCCATCAAGCGTCGATATCGACGTCATCGGCTTCTATCGTGAAGAGACTATCTCTGCCGCCTGTGTCTTTGTCGTTCGCGAGGGCCGAACGGTTCGAACTTGTGAGTTCATCCTCGATAAAGGCCTGGATGTCGACGAGGAAGAGCTCCAATCGGGCTTTCTTAAGCGCTATTACGACGAGACGGCTGATATTCCAGCCGAGATCAATCTCTCTGTCGAGCTTGAGGATGCCGAAGCGTTGGGGGAGTGGCTTGCGGGCAAGCGCGAACGCTCTTGCCATCTCCATAGGCCGCAGCGCGGCGAAAAGCACCGCCTGCTCGATATGGCTTCCAAAAATGCACGCCATGCCCTCATGCGCTACATGATGCGCACGGGATATGCTGACGATCGCACCAATCAGGCGCTCCTGGAGCTCGAAAGCGCGCTTGCGCTGCCTGCACCGCCGTTGCGCATCGAGTGCTTCGATATCTCGACGTTGCACGGCACCTTTACCGTCGCTTCGATGGTGGTATTTACCAACGGTCGTGCCGACAAGGGCCAGTATCGTCGCTTTAAAATTCAGGCCGAATTGGACGAGGCGAACGACTTCGTATCGATGTCCGAGGTTCTGGGGCGTCGCTATGCTCCCGAGCGCATGGCGGACGAGCGCTTTGGCTCGCGCCCCGATTTGCTCGTTGTCGATGGCGGCAAGCCGCAATTGACCGCTGCAATTAAGCAACTTGAGGCGCTTGGCCTCGATATACCAGTTTGTGGCCTGGCAAAGGCCGATGAGGAAGTTTTCGTGCCGTGGGACGAGACTCCCGTCGTGCTGCCGACCGGCTCCGCTTCGCTTTATCTGATCAAGCAGGTTCGCGATGAATCCCACCGATTTGCGATTACGTTCCATCGCGAGTTGCGCGATAAGGCTATGACGGTTTCGGTGCTTGACGACGTTCCGGGCGTGGGACCCACCAGAAAACGTGCCATTATGCGACATTTTGGCTCGATGAAGCGTTTGCGCGCGGCAAGCGAGCAGGAGATTGCAGAAGTTCGAGGCGTTCCGGCCGATGTCGCCAAAGCGGTCCACGAGGCACTTGTTGCATGGAATGCCGAGCGCGCCCAGACGTCGGTCAACCGTTCCGAAATCTAAACGTGCTTCTAAATAACTGATATATATGATTGGCCGATTTGCAATCATTTATTTCGCGGCGATTACCTGTCGATTTCGGGTTTTATTAACGCTAAAACGTTTGACTGGCCATGGTGAATAACCCTGCTATCCTGCGGGTTGACGAAGACTGATATCTCACCTCGTCGATACATACTGTCTGGCGAATCGTTTGTCAATGAATTCGGTGAACGGTAGTAAATACCGTTCAAGCGTATGTATGTATCGGTCGCCGAGCGCGGCACCTCAGTTGGGTCCGTCGGTAGGTAAGGTATATATCGTCCGCAAGTTGCGCGGGGGCAAGTCTAGGTGCTCCCGGGTAAGATTCTCTATTGATAGGAGAAGACATGGCCATCATCAACAAGGGTATGTCCAGGCGTTCGTTCCTCGGCCTCACCGGCAGCGTCGCTGCTGTCGCAGGGCTTGGTCTCACCGGCTGCGGTGGCAGCTCCAACGACGAGGGTTCCGCTTCCGGTTCCACCGATTCCGCCAACCGTGGCGGCGGCGTGATCACCGCTGGTTCCGCTTACGCTCCGTCCAGCTTCGACCCCGCCAGCACCGGCTCCGCTGTGGGCCTGGGTGCTAACTGGCACGTCATCGAGGGCCTCTATGGCATCGATTACCACGACTACAGCACCTTCAACGAGCTCGCCACCGACGATCCCAAGTCCGTGGACGACACTACCTTCGAGGTCACCATCCGCAAGGGCGCCAAGTTCTCCGATGGCACCGAGGTCACTGCTGACGACGTCGTTGCCTCCTACACCGCTTGCGCCGCTTCCGCTACCTATGCTCCGTTCTTCCAGCCCTTCGAGTCCATCGAGGCCAAGGACGCCAGCACTGTAACGGTCAAGACCAAGGTCCCCAACTTCTCCCTGCTCAAGGATCGTCTGGCCATCATCCGCGTTACCCCGGCTACCCAGGCCGAGGAGGATCGCGCTAAGCAGCCGATCGGCTCCGGCCCCTGGATGTACGACTCTATCTCCGATACCGAGATCACCCTGGTTCCCAACCCCGAGTACAACGGTGAGTATGCTGCCGAGGATAAGAAGATCCAGTACAGCATCCTGACCGACCCCACCGCTCGCGTTACCGCTCAGCAGGAGGGCTCCACGCTCGTTATGGAGCTCGTCACCGCTGATGCCGTCGACCAGCTCGAGAGCGCTGGCTGCAAGATCGACAACGTCCAGGGCTTCGGCACCCGCTTCATCATGTTCAACGTCGCCAAGGAGCCTTGGAACAACGTCAAGGTCCGTCAGGCCGTCATGTACGCGCTCGACACCGAGAAGATGATCACCAACACCTTCGCCGGCCTTGCCACCGCTGCCAGCTGCTACCTGCCCAAGAGCTTCACCAACTATCATGAGGCTTCCACGGTGTACAAGACCGACGCCAAGAAGGCCAAGAAGCTCATCGAGGAGTCCGGCATCACCCCGGGCGCCATCACCCTGCGCACCACCGACAACGAGCAGATCAAGGGCATGGCCGCCCAGGTCAAGAACGACCTCGACGCTCTCGGCTTCGATGTGACCATCCAGACCGATACCTCGCCGGCCACCTACGCTGCCATCGACGGCGGCGAGGCCTACGATATCCTCCTTGCCCCTGGCGATCCTTCCTGCTTCGGCGCCGACCCCGACCTGCTGCTCAACTGGTGGTACGGCGACAACGTCTGGATGCAGACCCGTTGCCCGTGGAAGGAGTCCGCTGAGTGGCAGAAGCTCCACGGTCTCATGGACGAGGCTCTTGCCGCCGAGGGCGACGAGCAGCAGAAGAAGTGGAACGAGTGCTTCGATATCATCGCTGACAACGCCGTTCTGTACCCCGTTGTCCACGTCAAGACCGTCTCCGCTTCCTGGGACGATCCGTCCACCGCGCCCAACGGCGAGGCCCTCGATGGCTTCAAGGGCATCGGCACGACGAGCATGTCCTTCAGGGGCGTCGCGACCGTCAAGGCCTAAGACTCGCTTGAGTCATATGTGGGGCGTCGGTCGTAAGGCAACGTCCTCATAGTTGAAACAAAGACCCGGGCGGCCTCGATGTCGCTCGGGTCTTGTAATGAGTATCCATACTCATATACCAGTTGGTCCTACCGACAAAAGAAAGGGGAGAGAACGTGAACAACTTTCTACGTTTGATTGGAAGGCGTCTCGTGGCGCTGCCGATCATGGCATTGGGCGTCACCGTCCTGGTGTTCTTCCTTATGTCGTTCTCCAAGACCGACCCCGCCTATACGGCGTTGGGTGACGGTGCCTCGCCCGAGGCGGTTGCCGAGTACCATGAGAAGTATGGTCTGGACGACCCCTGGCCCGTGCGCTACGTGCGCTACATGGGCGATTTGATCCATGGTGACATGGGCACCTATGGTGCTGCTCGCAACTCCGTTGCCAAGCGCATCTCCACGGCCCTGCCCGTCACGATGCAGCTGACCTTTATCGGTCTTGCCATCGGCGCGGTCGTCTCGTTTTTGCTCGGCGTCATCGCGGCACTGTATCGCGATAAATGGCCGGACCAAGTGATCCGCGTCTTCTCCATCGCCGGCTTGGCAACCCCGTCGTTCTGGCTTGCCGTTCTGTTGATCCTGCTGTTCTCTTCCTACCTTAAGGTGCTCCCGGCGTCCGGTGCTCTGCCTCACTTCACCACCAACCCGGCTGGCTATCTGGGACGTATGATCATGCCCGCTATCGCTCTGGCATTCCCGCTGACGGGCCAGATGACTCGTATCGTGCGTACGGCCATGGTCGAGGAGCTCGATAAGGACTATGTCCGTATGGCTCGCGGCGCCGGCGTTCCCGAGAAGGTCGTCGTCGGCATCAACGTTTTGCGCAACGCACTGATCACCCCGGTCACCACCCTCGGTCTTAAGATCGGCTACCTCATGGGCGGTGCTGTCGTCATCGAGGTCATCTTCAACCTCCCCGGCATGGGTACTGCGATTCTGCAGGGCGTTCAGGGCAACGAGGCGAACCTGGTTCAGGGCGTCGTCATCGTCGTTGCTCTTGCCTTCATCATCATCAACATCGTGGTTGACATGCTCTACCTGCTCATCAACCCGCGCATCAGGACGGTGTAGATTATGGTAAAGATTCGAGAGAAGCAAACCGAGCAGCTCGAGAAGGCTGCCTCCAAGGGGCTCAAGCTCGGTGGCTGGAAGAAGATGACGCTGTCTTCTAAGATTGCCGCCGTCGTGCTGGTGTTGGTCGCCCTGACCGCGATTCTGGCGCCCCTTCTTGCCCCCTATAGCCCGGTCGAGATTTTCACTGCTCGCCAGGCTCCCGGCAATGGATTTATCTTCGGTACCGACGATAAGGGCCGCGACATCCTGTCGCGTATGCTTTACGGTGGCCGTTACTCGCTGATCATCGGCTTCGGTGCTACTGCCATGGCTCTGGTCTGCGGCTCGGTCGTGGGCGCCCTCGCGGCGGTTTCGCGCAAGTCCGTTTCCGAGGCGATCATGCGCATCCTGGACATCATCATGTCCATCCCGGGCATCGCCCTCGCTGCCGTCTTCGTCTCCATCCTGGGCAATTCAGTGCCGTCGATCATCTTCGCCATCGGCTTTATGTACACTCCGCAGATTGCCCGTATCGTGCGCGCCAACATCGTGTCCGAGTACGGCGAGGACTATGTCCGCGCGGTCATCGTGTCCGGCGCCAAGGCTCCGTGGATTTTGATCAAGCATGTTCTGCGTAACTGCATCGCCCCGATCATGGTCTTCACCGTTACCCTGGTCGCCGACGCCATCATCTTCGAGGCCTCGCTGACCTTCATCGGCGCTGGTATTCAGGAGCCCACCGCTACCTGGGGTAACATCCTCGCCGACGCTCGCGGTGGCGTGCTCGCCGGCCGTTGGTGGCAGGCACTGTTCCCGGGCCTGGCCATCATGATCACCTGCCTGGCGCTCAACATCCTCTCCGAGGGTATTACCGACGCCATGGCCGCTGCTCCCTCCGCCGCCCTGGATCCGACCGATTCCTCCAAGCGTCGCGAGGCCGATCTGCTGGTCTCCGACCCCGTTCGTGCCTACAAGGAGCAGGCTCAGTCCCTCTCCGCTCGCCTTGGCGCCCTGCGCGATGTCGAGCTCAAGCGTAACGACCGCCATGTGCCCGACGAGTCTGTCGAGCCGATTCTCTCGGTCCGTGACTTCTGCATTCAGTTTGAGCACCACGGTGACATCAACGTCGTCGACCACGTCAACTTTGACGTCCGTCCCGGCCAGACCATGGGCCTGGTAGGCGAGTCCGGCTGCGGTAAGTCCATCACCACGCTGGCCATCATGGGCCTGACCGACGATGACGAGCACCTTTCTGGTGAGGTTCTCTGGGAGGGCCGCGATCTGCTCAAGATGAGCAAGAAGGAGTGGTTCGGCCTGCGCGGTACCGATATCGCCATGGTCTATCAGGACGCCCTGTCCTCGCTCAACCCCTCCATGCTCATTTCCGCCCAGATGAAGCAGCTCACCAAGCGCGGCGGCACCCGTAGCGCCGAGGAGCTCCTGGAGCTCGTGGGCCTCGACCCCAAGCGCACGCTCGAGAGCTATCCGCATGAGCTTTCCGGTGGTCAGCGTCAGCGCGTTCTGATCGCTATGGCCCTTACCCGCGACCCCAAGCTGGTCATCTGCGACGAGCCCACGACCGCTCTGGACGTTACCGTCCAGAAGCAGGTCATCAAGCTGCTTAACGACCTTCAGGCCAAGCTCGGCTTTGCCATGATCTTCGTTTCGCACGACCTGGCACTGGTCGCCGAGGTCGCCCATAACATCACGGTTATGTACGCCGGCCAGGTTATCGAGCAGGCGCCCACCAAGGAGCTGCTCACCAACCCGATCCACGAGTACACTCGCGGTCTTCTGGGTTCCGTCCTGTCCATCGAGAGCGGTTCGGGCCGCCTGCACCAGGTGCCCGGCGCCGTTCCGAGCCCGCGCGATTTCCCCAAGGGCGATCGCTTCGCACCCCGCTCGAGTCATCCGCGCATTGGCCTGGACACCCGTCCGGTCTTCAAGCGCGTGCCCGGCACCGAGCACTTCTATTCCGAGCTCCCCGACGAGGTGCTCAAGGCAAATGGTTTGACCCCTCACGCGGAGGTGATGTAGATGAGCGAGACCGCAGTCAACGGCGTCGAGCCGATCATCTTCCTTGATGACGTCCACGTCACCTTTAGGACCCGTACCGGCTCGATTCTGCACCCCAACCTGGTTCACGCCGTCCAGGGTGTAACGATTAAGCTCATGCCCGGACAGACCATCGGCATCGTCGGCGAGTCTGGTTGCGGAAAGTCCACCACGGCTAACGTCATGTGCGGCCTGCAGGCCCCCACGAGCGGCAAGGTCTACTTTAAGGGCAAGGACGTTACCAAACGTACCGCCGAGGACCGTCGCCACATGGGTCGCGTCATCTCGGTCGTGTTCCAGAACCCGGCCACGGCGCTCAATCCCCGCATGGTCGTTCGCGAGCAACTGCTCGACCCCATGCGCGTCCACAACCTGGGTACCGAGGCCGAGCAGGAGAAGCGCGTCAAGGAGCTCTTGGAGCTCACCGGCCTGCCCAGCTCCGCCGCCGAGGTTCTTCCCGGCCAGCTTTCGGGCGGCCAGCGCCAGCGCGTGGCAATTGCCCGTGCCCTGTCGCTGAACCCCGATGCCATCATCGCCGACGAGCCCACCTCGGCTCTGGACGTTTCGGTCCGCGCGCAGATTCTGAACCTGCTGACCGACCTTAAGAAGGAGCTCGGCCTGGCCATGGTGTTCATTAGCCATGACATCCAGACGGTCCGCTATATCTCTGACGACATCATCGTTATGAATGGCGGCAAGATCGTCGAGCAGGGCGAGGCCAAGGAGGTCTTCCAGCACCCTCAGGACCCCTACACCAAGATGCTGCTCGGCGCTGCGCCGTCGCTGCTGCATCCCAAGCTCGGCGAGTAGCCTCGCTTTCCCTCCCGTGCGCCCGGTTCCCTTGCCGGGCGCACCTCCGTTGCGATTTCGAAAGGTTGGGTTCACGAGCCATGCCAAGTGCTCAGGAGCTACAACAGCAATTTGGTGAATATCGAGGCGCCATGCCCCGTCCATCAGATTTCGATCTCTTTTGGAAGGATCGCATGGCCGAGGCTGACGCCGTCGGGCTTGACTATGCGATCGAGGCGGCATCGGTCACCGATGCCGTGACCTGCCAGCTTTTCGATCTCTGGTATACCGGCATGTGTGGCGCTCGCCTGCACGCCAAGTACCTTAAACCTGTCTCGGACGAGCCCATGCCATTGGTACTTCAGTTCCATGGATATCCAGGTGCGAGTCGCAGCTGGTTTGAGCAGGCATCGTTTGCGGGCATGGGCATGACGCTCATTGCTCTCGATTGTCCTGGTCAAGGAGGTCCGTCCGAGGACATTGGCGGATTTGAGGGCACAACGGTCGCGGGCCATATCGTCGCCGGTATCGACGGTGACCCGGCCAACCTCTACTATGTCCGCTTGCACCAAGATATTCGCATTCTGTGCCGTATTGTTCGCGAGCTCGAGGGCATCGATCTTGCCCGTGTGTTTGTGAACGGCGCGTCGCAGGGCGGCGGTTTGGGTATAGCGACCTGTGCGCTTAACAGCGAGCTTATCAATCGCGCCGCCATCCTCTATCCCTTCCTGTCGGATTTCCGCCTGGTCTGGGATTTGGATGCCGACGACATCGCCTACGAGGGCCTGCGCTATTGGTCTCGCTGGTTTGACGAGGACTCGACTCGTATCGACGAAGCCTATGCCAAGCTGGCGTACTTCGATTCCAAGAACTTTGCCCCCATGGTCAAATGCCCCGTGCTGTTTGGCACGGGCACAGCCGATATCGTCTGCCCTCCGGCGACGCAGTTTGCAGTCTACAACAACCTGACCTGCGAAAAGCGTCATGAGTTCTTTGAAGGCTTCGGTCACGAGGAGATTCAGGATTTTGACGATCTGATCATTCCGTTTTTCTGCAAGGGAGGGGAGGCTCATGTCTAAGTGCGAGAGCAATATCGATGAGCTGATTGTCCCCGAGCTTGCGGGAATTGCTGGGACGGTTTCGTCAAGGCTCTCTGATTTCCGGGATTGGCGCGGCGATGCTTCTGCGGATGTTTCCGAGTTGGAGACAGCCGCTTCGGACCTTGAGGTTTGCGGGCTGACCGTTACGGCGATTGATTTCGCAAATCCGTGCGCGCGCTACTCCGAGGTTTCCTTTGAGCTCGGCGGGTATGTCGTGCACGGCCGTTTGATTGAGCCTGTTGGTCGTGACCGGGCATCCGAGCTTGTGCCACTATGCCTGATGTTTCACGACATCGACCGACCCGTGCGCGGCTGGCATCACATGACGAGATTTGTCGCCATGGGGTATGCCGTCCTCGCGCTGGACGATGAGACTATTGGATCCAACGATCTGCAGCAGGGGATTACCTCGCCTGCTTTTGTCGAGCGTGTCCGTTGGGGCTGCGCGTTGGCGAAGGTTGCGCGCAACCTTGATGGCATGGATCCCGACCGCATCTTTGCATGGGGCGAGGGCCTTGGCGGCGGTGTCGCGCTGGCGGTTTCTGCTCTGGACGAGCGGGGCCTTGCCTGCACGGCGCTTGCCAATCCGCTTCCCAGCGGTCTCGAGACGCTGTCGCCTCGGGTTCGTGGCTCGGTGCTCATGGGCACATCGCTCATGGATACCGTGAGTGATCCCAAGGGTCAGTTTGCCGTATTCAACGGTCTTGAGTGTGACCGGAGGCATATCATCTATGCCAAATACGCTCACGAGCGCATCAATGCGTTCGAAAACGAAGTCGTCGACTTCTTTAACCAAACGTTCTATTCGTGTTCTTTGGCCTAGACGGCCTGGACACCGCCAACAAGAGTGGGCGGCATAGGGCTGCCCGCCAGACAACTAAGGAGATTCTTGTGGCAACTCAGAAATTCACCGGCGTTATCCCTCCCGTCGTTGTTCCCGATACCGAAGACCACCAGCTCGACGTTGCCTCCTTTGAGCGCAGCATCAACCGCATGATCGATGCCGGCGTCGATGGCCTGTTCTTCCTGGGCTCCTCGGGCGAGGTCGTCTTCTCCACCGACGAGCGCCGTCGCCAGATTGTCGCAGAGGCCGTCCGTATCGTCGACCACCGCGTTCCCGTTCTGGTCGGCATCATCGACACCGAGACCGAGCGCATGATCGAGCACGGCAAGGTCGCTCAGGAGCTGGGCGCCGATGCGCTCGTCGCCACCTGCCCGTTCTATGCCCTGCAGGGCATGACCGAGGTCGAGGAGCACTTCCGCATCCTTCACGAGGAACTCGACCTGCCCATCTTCGCCTACGACATCCCCGTGTGCGTCCACACCAAGCTTCCCTGGAAGCTTCTTGCCAAGCTCGGCGCCGAGGGCGTCCTTGCTGGCGTCAAGGATTCCTCGGGTGATGACATCTCGTTCCGCTACCTCGTTCAGGAGAACGAAAAGAACGGCCATCCGATGAGCATCCTCACCGGTCACGAGGTTGTTGTCGACGGCGCTTACCTCGGTGGCGCCGACGGCTCTGTCCCGGGTCTCGCCAACGTTGAGCCCGAGGGCTACGTTCGTCAGTGGAAGGCCGCTCAGGCTGGTGACTGGGCTACCGTCAAGGCCGAGCAGGATCGCCTCAATGAGATTTCGCACATCTGGGATGTCACCTCGGGCGTCCAGGGCTATGCCGGTGGCGTCGGTGCCTTCAAGACCGCTATGAACCTCATGGGCATCTTCGACAGCCCGACCATGCCGCGCCCGGTGAAGGCCATGACCGGTGAGAACGTCGAGGCGATTCGCAAGGTCCTCCAGGACAACGGTCTCCTTTAAAGCTTTCCCAGGCACCCGACCTCGCCGTTCAACCGTGCGGCCATGACCCATTAGGTCAATGGCCGCACGGTTTCTCGGCGATCTCGGGCACCTGGAAAACCTTTACCGCGCTGTGACGGCTAGCCTGACGGCGCATTTCCTGTAGTTGTTTTTGTCTCCGAAGGAGAACGACATGGAGAACAAGTACGTCTGCTCTGTCGATATCGGCGGAACTAAGATCGCGACTGCCATCATGGAGTATCCGGCTGACGGCGGTGTGCCCCATCCCGTTTTTGAGGCTGAGGTTCCCACCGAGGCCCAGGAGGGTGGCGAAGCAGTCTTCCAGCGCATCGAGGCGTCTATCAAGGCAGCTCTTGAGGCAAATCCCGATGTCGAGGTCCTCGGAGTTGGCATCGGCGCTGCCGGTGTCGTCGACCCCAAGACGGGCGCCATCGCGTATGCCAATGAGATTATGCCCGGCTGGTCCGGTGTTCAGTTGGGGCCGCGTCTGCGCGAGGACCTCGGCCTTCCCGTTGCCGTTGTAGGCGACGTGCAGGCTCATGCTCTGGGCGAGGCCCACTGGGGCGTCGGCAAGGGCAAGTTCTCCGTCTTGTGTTTGGGCATCGGTACGGGCATCGGCGGCGCATATGTCGAGAACGGCCGCGTGATGCAGGGCTTCCATGGTGCTGCCGGCCATATGGGCCACATCGAGTGCCCGGCTGCCGCCGGCATTCCCTGCGCCTGCGGGCGTTCCGGCCATCTGGAGTCGGTTGCTTCCGGAACATCAATCGGGCGCATGTACGATGAGCGTTTTGGCCGCGTCGACCCCAGCCGTCCTTCGGTCGGCCGTGACGTGAACGACCTGTGCCGCGCAGGCGACGCAAAGGCGACCGAGGTCATTCATGACGCCGGCTTTGCGCTGGGCGCCAGCCTGGGCTCGCTCGCTAACATCCTGGACCCTGAGGTCATCGTGCTTTCGGGCGGCGTGATTCACCAAGGCCCCGATTGGCGTTCACAGACGTGGAAGGACTCGGTGCACGAGGGCTATGCCAGCCAGGCGCTCGACCCGCTTCAGGACACGCCGATTCTTATCGGCTCTCTGGAGGGCGACGCGCCGCTCATCGGTGCCGCCGAACACCTTCTTGCATCGTTGAAGTAAACATAACTACCAAGTGCGCCTTCTGAGGTGCCGCAGATTGACGTGAAAGAGGAGCGAAGCGTACTTCGGTACGCGAGCGACGGTTTGAACGTCAAGGTGCGGTGTCTCAGAAGGCTGTTTTGAGAAAGGTTGAGTCGAACATGACCGTTGATCCTTTGATCCAGTCCCTGAAGGGCAAGCTCGTCGTGAGCGTTCAGGCGTATATGGGCGAGCCGCTTCGTACGCCCGAGACCATGGCTCAAATGTCTCGCGCTTGCGAGCTTGGCGGCGCCGCCGCCATTCGCTGCCAGGGCCTTGCCGACATTGCCGCCATTAAGGGTCGCTGTGAGGTTCCCGTCATCGGTCTGTGGAAGGACGGGCACGAGGGCGTTTACATCACGCCGACGCTGCGTCACGCTCGTGCCTGCGTTGCTGCGGGTGCCGATATCGTGGCGATCGACGCCACCGATCGTCCGCGTCCCGATGGCAAGTCGGTCGAGGACACCTTCCGCCCGCTGCACGAGGAGGGTGTGCTCCTGATGGCGGATTGTGCCACCATCGAGGACATTCGCCGTGCGGTTGATATGGGCTTCGACCTGGTATCCACCACACTCTCTCACGGTGTCGCCGCCATCGACTGCACCATGGCCGATGGCCCCGACCTGCCGCTCCTGCGTCAGGCGACCGAGGAATTTCCCGGCCTTCCCATCATTTGCGAGGGTCGCGTGCATACGCCCGAGGAGGCTCGCGCTGCAATCGACGCCGGCGCGTGGGCCGTTGTCGTCGGCACCGCTATCACGCACCCCACGAGTATTACAAGTTGGTTCAAGGCTGCGCTTGAGGCGTAAGACGGGCCTTGTATCCGCTTGGGGCGGTATACTCAATAAAGGCAATTGATCGCGCGGGATCCGCTGGCCGGGTCCCGCGCTTATTTTAGGAGGCACACATGCAAAAGGGAGATGCCATGGATGCGGCGGAGCGCTCGGAGCGTATCCCCGATATCGTTATCATCACCGGAATGTCCGGCTCGGGCCGAACGCAAGCCATGCATGTGTTTGAGGACATGGGCTATTTTTGTATCGACAACCTGCCCCCACGCCTGATTGCCCAGCTTGCTGAGCTCGTTGGCATCAATACGGGCGTGGGCAGGCACCTTGCCGTTACCTGCGACCTGCGTAGCCAGGGCTTGTTCGATGAACTGCTCGATGCTGTTGCCGCACTGGAAGAGCGCGAGATGAGCTGCGACATTGTGTTTCTCGAGGCGTCTGACGAGGTGCTGATTCGCCGGTATAGCGAAAACCGTCGTCGCCATCCCATTGCAAAGCCGGGGGAGACCACGGCCGACGCTATTCAGCGTGAACGTCTGCAGCTGCAGGGCGTTCGCGATCGAGCCGATATGATTATCGACACGAGCCGCTTGCGCACTTCTGCCTTGCGCAACAAGCTGCGCATGGCTTTTTCCGAGCTGTCCGACCAGCAGCTTATGGATGTCCACGTGTTCTCGTTTGGCTTTAAGCATGGCATGCCCATCGAGGCGGATATCATGATCGATGTTCGCTTCTTGCCCAATCCTTTCTACGATCCCGAGATGCGCACCATGACCGGTCTCGATAAGAAGGTCTCCGATTTTGTCTTGGACCACCCCAAGACCCAGGAGTTCTGGAAGGCCTGGACCCAGCTGCTCGATACGGTCATGCCGGGTTATATCGCAGAGGGCAAGCCGCAGCTTTCCATTGCTATCGGCTGCACAGGCGGACAGCACCGTAGCGTCGCCATTGCCGAGGCCACGGCCCGCTACCTGGAGGGTGCTCAGTATCATGTGAGCATCTCCCACCGTGACCTGTCGCGTGCCAACACGAAGGCATAGGTTTACATGTCGTTTACCGCTGAGGTGCGTGACGAGCTTGCGCGCTGCGAACCAGAATGCGAATACTGCGATTTGTCGACGCTTGCTGCGCTAACGCGTGTGAGCGGCACGCTTTCGCTGGCGGGCTCGGGACGGTACCGCTTGACGGTCGCGACCGAGACGGGTGCTGTGGCGCGCACGATGATTGCGCTGACGCATCGTATCCTTAAGCTCAAGACCGAATTCACGGTTCGTAAGTCGGTCCTGCACAAGGTACGAAACTATCTCATCACCTTGCCCGATCAGCCCGATTTGGATAAGGCTCTGGTGCTGCTGGGCATTCTCGACCGTAGGGGAGGGCTCGTCGCGGGTGTGCCGCGCCACATCGTCGCCCGTCCTTGCTGCAGGCTCGCCTATATTCGCGGTGCGCTGATTGCCGGAGGCTTTGTTGCCGACCCGCGTGGCGATTTTCATTTGGAGATCGCGGTTCAGGGCGAGGAGTATGCAAAGGGACTTTGCGACCTTCTGGAGCAGATTGGAGTTCACGCCCGCGTCAATGCGCGTCGCGGCTCGTATGCCGTGTACATCAAGAGTGCCGAGGAGATTAAACGTCTGTTACAGCTGATTGGCGCCAAGCGCAGCGTTGCCGAGATTGAAGAGGCCCGCGCGGTTAAGCTGGTGAAGAACGACGTGAATCGTCGCGTGAACGCAGAGCTTGCCAACCAGACCAGAAGTGCCGGTGCCGCCCAACATCAGCTTGCGCTCATCGATGAGCTTGATCGGCGCGGTTTGCGCGAAACGCTGCCGGACGCTCTGGCAGTTTTTTGTGACTTACGCGAGCGTTACCCCGATCTCTCACTGCGAGATTTGGGGGAAATGGCCGACCCTCCTTTGTCGAAGTCGGCCTTGTATCACCGTGTTTTGCGCCTTGAAAAGCTCATTGAAGCAAGCGGGTAGTTTAACGCAATAGCTTTTATGGTGGTTTAACTGCTGTTTTATACGTTAAAGCGTTTTAACGCAAATTTGATTTTCAATTTCGAGCATTCTCGTGAAATTCAAGCCAAAAAAAAGGTATATTAGGCGAGTGGTTAGTTTGTGGGCCTCAACGGCAGGCGCTGTAGCTTGCGGGGGCCTTACGAAAGGAGACACAATGGCAGTAAAGGTTGCTATTAACGGCTTCGGTCGCATCGGTCGTCTGGCCTTCCGCCAGATGTTCGGTCATGAGGGCTCCGAGATCGTCGCTATCAACGACCTCACCTCTCCCGATATGCTCGCTTACCTGCTGAAGTACGACTCCACGCAGGGCAACTATGCTCGCGATCACGAGGTCGTCGCTGGCGAGGATTCCATCACCGTTGACGGCAAGGAGATCAAGATCTACAAGGAGGCCGACGCCAACAACCTGCCTTGGGGCGACCTCGACGTCGACGTCGTTCTCGAGTGCACCGGCTTCTACACCAGCAAGGCTAAGGCTCAGGCCCACATCAACGCTGGCGCCAAGAAGGTCGTCATCTCCGCTCCGGCCGGCAGCGATCTGCCCACCATCGTGTACAACGTCAACCATGAGACGCTGACCGCTGAGGACAACATCATCTCCGCTGCTTCCTGCACCACCAACTGCCTCGCCCCGATGGCCAAGGGTCTGAACGACTTCGCTCCCATCGTCTCCGGCATCATGACCACCATCCACGCCTTCACCGGCGACCAGATGCCGCTCGACGGCCCGCAGCGCAAGGGCAACTTCCGTCGCTCCCGCGCCTGCTCCGAGAACATCGTCCCGAACACCACGGGCGCTGCCAAGGCCATCGGCCTGGTTCTCCCCGAGCTCAACGGCAAGCTCATCGGTGCCGCCCAGCGCGTCCCGACGCCGACCGGCTCGCTGACCAACCTCTACGCCGTCGTTGACAAGAAGGTCACCGTCGACGAGGTCAACGCTGCCATGAAGGCCTACGCCGAGACCATCCCCGATACCTTCGCTTACAACGAGGACCAGATCGTCTCCCGCGACATCGTCGGCGAGACCCACGGCTCCATCTTCGACGCCACTCAGACCATGTGCTCTGATCTCGGCAACGGCCAGACCCTCGTTCAGGTCACCTCTTGGTACGACAACGAGAACTCCTACACCTCTCAGATGGTCCGCACCATCAAGTACTTCGAGAAGTTCGTTGCTTAATTTAGCTTTTAGCGAATAGCTCGTTGAGCGTCTAAAGAAGGGCGCGGCCTCATAGGGCTTACACCCTAGGGTCGCGCCCTTTTTATAGGAAATCGTCTGCCGTAATGGGAGGCAGACACGTACGAAAGGTAGAAGCAAACATGGCCTTTACCAAGAAGACCGTCCGCGACATCGATGTCGACGGCAAGCGCGTTCTCGTCCGCGTTGACTTCAACGTGCCTATCAAGGATGGCGTCGTTGGCGACACCACCCGTATCAAGGCTGCCCTGCCCACCATCAACTACCTCGTTGAGCACAACGCTCGCGTCATCCTCATGAGCCACCTCGGCCGTCCCGAGGGTACCGGCTTCCAGCCTGAGCTCTCCCTTGAGCCTGTCGCTAAGAAGCTCGCTGAGCTCTCTGGTCTCGACGTTGCCTTTGTCGCCGACACCTACGGCGAGAAGGCTGCTGAGGCTGTCGCCGCCGTCGAGCCGGGCAAGGTCCTCGTTCTCGAGAACGTCCGTTTCGACAAGCGTGAGAAGAAGAACGATCCCGAGATCGCCAAGAAGCTCGCTTCCTATGGTGACGTCTTCGTTCTCGATGCCTTCGGCACCGCTCACCGCGCCCAGGGTTCCGTCGTGGGCCCCGCCGCTTACCTGCCTGCAGTCGCTGGCTTCCTGCTCGAGAAGGAGGTCGACACGCTGACCGGCATCTTCGCCGAGCCCGAGCGCCCCTTCGTCGCTATCGTCGGCGGTTCCAAGGTTTCTTCCAAGATCGGCGTTCTCGATCACCTCATCGACTCCGCTGACACCCTGATCATCGGTGGCGGCATGGCCTACACCTTCTTCCTGGCTCAGGGCCTGTCCGTCGGTCAGTCCCTCAAGGAAGAGGACTGGGTCGAGCGCGCCGGCGAGATGCTCAAGAAGGCCGAGGAGAAGGGTGTCAAGATCCTGCTCCCCATCGACAACCGCGTTGCCGATCACTTTGGCGAGGACGCTGTCCCCGAGGTTGTCGCTTCCGACGCTATCCCCGACGACCGTGAGGGTATGGACATCGGCCCCAAGACCGAGGAGCTCTACGCCGAGGCCGTCAAGGGCGCCAAGACCGTGTTCTGGAACGGCCCCATGGGCGTCTTCGAGTTCGACAACTTCGCTCATGGCACCCAGGCTATCGCCGAGGCTGTTGCCGAGGCTGATTGCACCTCGATCATCGGTGGTGGCGATTCCGTCGCAGCCGTCAATAAGTTTAACCTGGCCGACAAGATGAGCTGGATCTCCACCGGCGGTGGCGCTTCCATGGAGCTCGTCGAGGGTAAGGCCCTGCCCGGAGTGGAGGCGCTTCTCGATGCCTAATCGCACCCTTCTTATCGCTGGTAACTGGAAGATGAACAACGACGTCGCCGAGGCTGCCAAGCTCGCCGACGAGCTGGCCCAGGCTCTGCCCGAGGTTCCGGCTGGCGTCGAGGTGCTCGTCTGCCCTCCGACCATCGACATCACCACGGTTCATGACCGTATTCAGGCTGCCCCCATCGCCCTCGGTGCACAGAACGTGTACTGGGAGGCCAAGGGTGCCTTCACCGGTGAGTCTTCTTGCGACATGCTCAAGTCCGCTGGCTGCACCTACTGCATCATCGGTCACTCCGAGCGTCGTGATTACTTCCACGAGACCGACGAGGATCAGAACAAGAAGGCCAAGGCCCTCGTTGCCGCCGGTCTTGTTCCCGTCTTCTGCTGCGGCGAGTCCCTCGAGGTCCGCGAGGCTGGCACCTATGTCGAGCACGTCGTGAACCAGGTCAAGGCTGGCCTTGCTGGTCTTGAGATCACCTGCCCCAAGCAGGTCGTCGTCGCCTACGAGCCCATCTGGGCCATTGGCACCGGCAAGACCGCTACCGCCGAGGACGCTCAGGAGGTCTGCGGCGCTATCCGTGAGACCCTCAAGGAGATGTTCGGCGAGGAGCTCGCTAACGGCATCCGCGTTCTCTATGGTGGCTCTGCCAAGCCTGGCAACATCGCCGAGCTTGTCGCCAAGCCCGACGTTGACGGCGCCCTCGTGGGCGGCGCTTCGCTCAAGGCTGCCGACTTCGCCTCTATGGTCGTCAAGGCAGGCGAGTAGGACATATGGCACAGCGTCATCTTCCTGCACTCCTGATTATCATGGATGGCTGCGGCCTTGCTCCAGCCGATGGTGAGAACGCCGTCGCCGCTGCCAAGACGCCCTTCCTTGATAGCCTCTACGAGAAGTACCCCCACACCACGCTCGGCGCTTCGGGCGAGGACGTGGGCCTTCCCGACGGCCAGATGGGCAACTCCGAGGTAGGCCACCTCAATATCGGTGCCGGCCGCATCGTGTTCCAGGAGCTTTCGCGCATCAACAACGCCATCAAGGACGGTTCTATCGCCAAGAACGAGGTCTTCGTCAAGGCTATGGACGACGTCAAGGCTGACGGCAAGACTCTCCACCTCATGGGCCTTATGAGCCCTGGCGGTGTTCATTCTCACATGAACCACGTCGAGGCTCTGGTCAAGATGGCTGCCGAGCACGGTGTCAAGACCGTTCGCGTCCACGCCTTCATGGATGGCCGTGACGTTGACCCGCAGTCCGGTGCCGGCTACATGAGCGAGTTCTGCGCCTTCCTGGCTAAGATTTCCGAGGAGACCGGTTGCGACGCTCGCGTCGCCACCGTTTCTGGCCGCTATTGGGCCATGGACCGCGACAACCGTTGGGAGCGCATCCAGCGTGCCTACGACGTCATGGTCAATGCGTCCGATGCCGATGTCGACCCCGTTGCCGGTATCAAGGCCTACTACGAGAAGGATCCGCGTGGCGACGAGTTCGTCGAGCCCTTCGCTGCCCACAACGAGGGCATCCACGAGGGCGACGCGGCCATCTTCTTCAACTTCCGTCCCGACCGCGCCCGTCAGATGACCCGCGTGTTCACGGACAAGGAGTTCGACGGCTTTGAGCGCGAGCAGATCAAGCTTTCGCACTTTGTGACGATGACCGAGTACGATCCTACGTTTGACGTCGAGGTCGCCTTCCCCAAGACGTTCCCCGAGAACGTCCTGGCCGACGTTATCGCCGCCAATGGCCTGAAGCAGCTGCACACCGCCGAGACCGAGAAGTACGCCCACGTGACGTTCTTCCTCAACGGCGGCATCGAGGAGCCCAAGGAGGGCGAGGAGCGCGTGCTCGTCGCTTCCCCCAAGGTCGCTACCTACGATCTGCAGCCTGAGATGAGCGCTCCCGAGGTTACCGAGAAGCTTGTCGCCGCCATCAACGAGGATCGCGCTGATTTCTACATCGTGAACTTCGCGAACTGCGACATGGTTGGTCACACCGGTGTCTTCGACGCCGCCGTTAAGGCCGTCGAGGCTGTTGACGATGCCCTGTCCAAGGTTGTCCCGGCGATTCTCGCCAAGGGCGGCTTTGCGCTGATTACCGCCGACCACGGCAACGCCGATCACATGTTTGACGTTGCTTCTGACGGTTCCAAGCATCCGTTTACGGCTCACACCACCAACCGTGTGCCGTTCATCATCGTTGATGAGAAGGCACAGCTCACCGGTATCGAGGACGGTCGTCTTTCCGATATCGCTCCGACCATGCTCACCATGGCTGGTATTGAGCCTTCCGCCGAGATGACGGGTCGCGTGCTCGCCACCGAGGCCTAAGAGAAAACAAATACCGTTTTCTAGTAAGGGGGTTGTCCACAACCGGACAACCCTCTTTTTTTGCGCTATTTCTACCTCGTCACCAAATGGCTGATGGGGGAGTGCTGGGGGTTGTGGTACAGTACTGGAGTTTGAATTGTTCTATTAAGGAGCTTATCTATGGGTCCGTTTCAGATTCTTCTGTTTGTCGTTTGCGCTGTCTCTGCCGTGGCGCTGACGATTCTCGTCCTGATGCACTCTGGTAAGGGCACCGGCGTTTCGGATATGATCGCTAGCTCGCTGTATAACTCCAGCTCTGCCACGGGCGTCATGGAGCAGAACCTCGATCGCCTGACGGTAATTATGGCCGTCGTTTTTGCCGTGTGTGTCGTCCTGTGCATGTTCTTCTTCCCGCAGGGTATCGTCGGCTACTAAGCACGAGCCACATAAATACTTGAAAAGGGTTCCGCAAGTGCGGGACCCTTTTTGTTTACATATTTGTAACAGAGCCAAAATATCCCCACATACTTCGCCCAACTAAAGAAATTCTCGACCGTTGACCGGAATTAGCCCCAAATCGTGCATAAAATGCGCTACTGTATTGAGAAACGTTGGTTCGTTGTGCATAACCAGCCATAGCAACGGGCGGCGTTTTGATGGTTCGGATCGGATTGTCTCGACATGTGTCCGACTGAACATTTCTTTGTCCTATCTCATAAGGAGGATGGCATGGCTGATTCTATGTTCCACCAGCCCGTTATGGGTCGTCGCGCCTTTGTCGGCGGTACCCTTGCTGCGAGCTCCATGGCTTTTCTTGCCGCATGCGGCAAGAAGGGCGGCGACGCTTCCGGTTCTGAGTCCGGTTCGAAGCTGAACTTCTACATCAACAACCCGGTCTGCATCGACCCCTACAATGTCCAGGAGGACCAGGGCACTCAGGTCGAGTACCAGCTCTTTGATGCTCTGACCTCTTACGACGCCGAGAAGGGCGAGATCGTTCCGCTGGCTTGCGAGTCCTTTGAGTCCAACGACGACGCCACCGAGTTTACCTTCAAGATCAAGAAGGCCAAGTTCCACAACGGTGACGACGTTACCTCCAAGTCCTTCAAGCTCGGTTGGGAGCGTCTGGTCAACACCAAGTCGGCTGTCGCTACCGAGTACGGCCCTTCCGAGGTCTCCTATCACCTCTCCATGGTCGAGGGCTATGACGATCTGCTTGCCGGTAACGCTACCGAGCTCAGCGGTGTTACCTGCCCCGACGATGAGACCCTCGTCGTCAAGCTGGCTTCCGCTTACGCCGACTTCCCCTTCGTCGCCTCTCACCCGGCTCTGGCCCCGGTTCCCGAGTGCGCCGAGTCCGATGTCAAGAGCTTCTACCTTGCCCCGGTCGGTAACGGCCCGTTCATGATGGACGGCAAGTGGGAGGATGGTCAGGAGATCAACGTCAAGAAGTTCGACGATTACTATGGCGACAAGGCCAAGATCGATGGCATCCACTTCCAGGTCATCAAGGACATGGAGACCGCTTACAAGGAGTTCCAGGCGGGTAACCTCGATGTCTGCGACGTTCCCGTCGCTCAGATTGATGCCGCCAAGAAGGATCGCGGCGTGTCCAAGGACGGCTACACCATGGGAGACGGCGAGCGCATGCTGCTCGGCGCCGAGCCTTCCACGTACTATCTGACCTGCAACACCACGGCCGAGCCGTTCAACAACGCCGACCTGCGTAGGGGTATCTCCCTGGCCATCAACCGTGAGGCCATCTGCAAGACCATCTTCAAGGGTACCCGTACCCCTGCCGACGGCATTGTTCCTCCGGGCATCGATGGCTACAAGGAGGGCGCATGGGAGTTCTGCGCCTACGATGTCGACAAGGCTAACGAGTACCTCGACAAGGTTGCTCCCGCTGGCGCTAACGGCGATCGTGGCATTAGCGTGACCCTTTCCTACAACCAGGACGGCGGTCACAAGGAGATCATGGAGTCCATCATCGGCGACCTCGCCAAGGTTGGTGTTACCGCTGTCTCCGATACCCCCGAGTGGTCTGCCCTGCTCGAGCAGTATCAGAACTTTAACTATCAGTTCGGTCGTCTGGGTTGGATTGCCGACTACCCGATCATGGACAACTTCCTGTATCCGCTGTTCCACTCCGACTCCCTCGGTGGCGACAACCGCTCTGGTTACAGCAACCCCGAGTTCGACGCCAAGGTCGACGAGGCTCGTACTATTGTTGACGATGAGGAGCGCGTCGCCAAGATGCAGGAGGCCGACGCAATGGTCGCTGCCGACTGCCCGGTCATCCCGATTATGTTCTACACGCACACTGTCGCCGGCTCCGATCGCATCAAGCACCTCTATGTCGATCCGCAGAAGCACGCCGATCTGGGTACCGCTGAGCTCGCCTAAGAGTTTGCAGCTTCCGTGAGGGTCAAGTATTTACGTAGACCTCATGGGAAACATACAGTTCTCCCTAACCTGGGGTAAACTGGCTGATGGTAATTTTGGGATGCCGGTCTGGCGATCGGCATCCCATTTAGGTTAATCCCTAGATAGGGGAGTGGTATGGGTAAGTACATCGTTAAACGTGTGCTTCAGTTCATCCCGGTGTTTTTGGGCGTTACGCTGATTCTGTTCGCCCTCCAGAATATCGTGCCGGGAGATCCGATCAAGCTGATCGGTGGAGACAAGGCTCTGTCCCCCGAGGTGGAGCTTCAGCTTCGCGTCCGCTATCACCTGGTCCAGACGGACGAGGACGGCAACGCGATCCTTGACGAGAACGGCGACCCCGTTCAAACGTCGCTCGTGGACCGTTACTTGTATTACATGAACGGTCTGCTTCATGGCGATCTGGGCAATTCGTATCAGCGCAAGCTGCCGGTTACGGATATCTTTGCCCAGAAGTATCCGTATACGGTCAAACTTGCCGCGTGCGCCATCGTGCTCGAGGCAATTATGGGTATCGGTGCGGGTATCATTTCGGCGGTAAAGCGTTATTCCTTCTGGGATATTTTGGTAACGCTCACCACGTCGATCCTCGTTGCGGTCCCGGCCTTCTGGCTCGGTATGTTGCTGCAGCTGTTCTTTGGCGTCATCCTCAAGGACGCCACGGGCGGTGCAATCTCCATGCCGATCTCGGGTGCCGGCGGTTCCAGCTCTCAGTATCAGGATTGGATGCACTATGTGCTTCCGACCATTACGCTGGCTTCGGTTTCGACCGCTTATGCTGCGCGCATCATGCGCTCGCAGCTGCTTGACGTCATGAACCAGGATTACATCCGTACGGCAAAGGCCAAGGGTCTCTCCAATCGTGCGATCATCATTAAGCATGCGCTTAAGAATGCACTCATCCCCGTCGTTACCTATATTGGTGTCGACTTTGGCGGCATGCTTTCGGGCGCCATCCTGACCGAGACGGTCTTTAACTGGCCCGGTATCGGCTATGAGGTCTATCGCGCCATTAGCATGCGTGACTGGCCCATCGTTATGGGCGGCGTTACGCTCATCGTCGTCGTCGTCATGGTGATCAACCTGCTCGTCGACATCAGCTACGCATTCCTCGACCCGCGCATCCGCCTTGGCGGTCCGTCGGATAAGGCCTAAGGGAGGTACGTCTCATGCAGGAAACTGATTCTCAGTCTCAGGAGCAGGCTACCGCCACCAAGGTTGCATCTGCTCCCGCCAAGTCCCGCACGCTGTGGGGCGACGCTTTTAAGCGTCTTCGTAAGAACAAGCTCGCCGTTATCGGTGTCTGCTGGATCATCATCGTCGTTGTGGTTGCTCTGACCGCAGATCTGTGGGCTAAGCCCTGGCTCGGTTCGCCGACGGCTTCCGATTCGACCACCATGGCCGAGACATCGCTGCTGGCTCCGTGTGCCGAGCACCCGTTTGGCACCGATGCCCTCGGTCGCGACATTCTCGTCCGTGTTATCTACGGTGCACGCGTTTCGCTGTCCGTCGGCATTATGGCCACCGCCATCTCCACGTTGATCGGTCTGGTCATGGGCGCCCTGGCCGGTTTCTACGGCGGCATCTGGGATACGATCATCATGCGCTGCGCGGATATCTTCCTGGCCTTCCCGTACGTGCTGTTCGTTGTCGCCATGATCGCCGTTATCGGCCGTGGCCTTCAGAACGTCTTTATCGCCATCGGTATTCTCGGCTGGCCTTCGATTGCGCGCGTCTTCCGATCCGCGATCCTGACGGTCAAGGAAAATGACTATGTTGATGCTGCGCGCGCGATGGGTGCATCCGATGCTCGTATCGTCGTGCGTCACATCTTCCCGAACTCCGTCGCCTCCATCGTGGTCTACGCGACCATGAACATTGGTGGCGCCATTCTGACCGAGTCCGCTCTGTCCTTCCTCGGCATGGGCGTTATTCCGCCTACGCCTTCGTGGGGCTCCATGATTCAGGACGGTCAGCAGTATCTTCTGACCGCTCCCTGGATGATGATCATGCCCGGTCTGGCAATTCTCTCGACGGTGCTCGCCTTCACCCTGCTGGGTGACGGTCTGCGCGACGCCCTCGACGTCAAGATGAAGGACGCATAAGGATGAAGAAGAACAAGAACTATGTGGACCTGAAGGACCAGCCGGTTCCCGAGGGCCAGCATCTGCTCGAGGTCGATGACCTTAAGATGTATTTCCACACCGAGGATGGCATTGTTCGCGCTGTCGACGGTGTCTCCTACACGCTCGATCGCGGCGAGACCCTGGGCGTCGTCGGCGAGTCCGGCTCTGGCAAGTCCGTGACCGCCATGACCATCATGGGTCTTATCTCGATGCCTCCGGGAAAGATTGAGGGCGGCGACGTTCGCTATCGCGGTCGTTCTATCCTTGAGATGACCGAGGAAGAGATGCAGCACATTCGCGGTAACGATATCGCGATGATTTTCCAGGATCCTATGACCTCCTTGAACCCGGTCTATAAGATCGGCAAGCAGGTGGGCGAGGGCCTTCGTCTGCATCGCGGTTACTCCAAGCAGGAGGCGCTCAAGCGCGCCACCGAGCTTTTGGACCTCGTTGGCATTCCTGAACCCGAGAAGCGCGTCAATGAGTATCCGCACCAGTTCTCTGGCGGTATGCGTCAGCGCGTCATGATTGCCATGGCTCTTGCCTGCGATCCCGATATTCTGATTGCCGATGAGCCCACGACTGCCCTGGACGTTACCATCCAGGCTCAGATTATTGAGCTTATGCAGGAAATGCAGGAGAAGAACGGCAACGCCATCATCATGATTACCCATGACCTGGGTGTTGTCGCTGATATGGCCGACAAGATCATGGTTATGTACGCCGGCCGTCCCGTCGAGTTCGGTACTGCCGAGGAAATCTTCTACGAGAGCCGCCACCCCTACACCTGGGGCCTTATCCGCTCCATCCCGGAGCAGGCCATCGATGAGAAGAAGCCGCTGACGCCGATTCACGGCAACCCGCCTTCGCTCATGAACCTGCCTGAGGGCTGCGTCTTCTCTCCTCGTTGCCCCTACGCGACGGACAAGTGCCGCAAGCAGCGCCCTGAGCGCGTTGTCACCGAGTCCGGTCACTATTCTGCGTGCCACTATTCCAGTGACCCCGAGTTCCTCAAGAACGCTCCTGAGACGTCCCGTACGCGCAAGGATTCCAAGAAGGGAGGCGAGGCGTAAATGGCAGACAATAACGAGCGCACTCCACTGCTGAAGGTCGAGCACCTCTCCAAGGAGTTTCCCGCAGAGTCCGGCATGTTCGCCAAGCGTTTTTCCAAGCGCGTCGTCTCTGCTGTAAACGACATCTCTTTTGAGATTTATCCTGGCGAGACCTTTGGTCTGGTTGGCGAGTCTGGTTGCGGTAAATCCACCACGGGCCGCACTATCATGCGTCTGACCAAGCCGACCGCCGGCAAGGTGTTCTTCCAGGGCAAAGATGTTGCCGAGATGAGCAAGCATGAGATCAAGGACATGCGTCGTGAGATGCAGTTTATCTTCCAGGATCCTTATGCTTCGCTCAACCCTCGTATGACCATCGGTGAGATTGTCTCCGAGCCCATGACCATTCACGGCGTGGGCACCAAGGAGGAGCGCATTGAGCGCGTCCGTGAGCTTCTCGACGTCGTTGGACTGAACCCCGAGCACATCAACCGCTATCCGCATGAGTTCTCGGGCGGCCAGCGTCAGCGTGTCGGTATTGCCCGCGCTTTTGCGCTGAAGCCCAAGCTGATTATCTGTGACGAGCCGGTATCCGCTCTGGATGTGTCCATTCAGGCCCAGGTTCTGAACCTGCTCAAGGAACTGCAGGACAAGTTCGGTACCGCGTATCTGTTTATCGCACACGACCTGTCCGTCGTACAGCACATCTCCGATCGCGTTGCCGTTATGTATCTGGGTAAGATGGTCGAGGTTTCGGACTGGAAGACGCTCTATAGCGAGCCTCACCATCCGTACACGCAGTCGCTGCTGTCTGCCGTGCCGGTTCCCGATCCGGATATCCAGAAGACCCGTAAGCGCATCATCCTTGCCGGTGATCCGCCGTCACCGCTGGATCCGCCGACCGGTTGCCGTTTCCACACGCGCTGCCCGATCGCGCAGGGCATCTGTTCCGAGAAGCTTCCTGAGTTTAAGGAAGTTGCCCCGGGCCACTGCTGCGCCTGTCACTTCGCGGAGCCGTTCCCGATCAAGGAATCGCACATCGACCTGTAGTTGTTTGTTCTCGTCCGGGCCCGCCCTGTTGTTACTTTTCAGAACGTCCTCGGACATGCAAGAAACCCCCGCTGCGCACTTCGTGCGGCGGGGGTTTCTTGCGTCCTGCGGAGTGTTCTGAAAAGTAACACCAGGGCGGGCCCTACGTTAACTCGGCAAGGGGAGTGCGATTCCCTGATCGCTCGCTTAATCTGATAGGGAATTGTGTGAGGCCGGAGCCTTGGCTCCGGCCTCCCCATATAAGGGCTCGGCAAAGCAGAGCCACTAAATTTGCATCAGCCCTCAAAACATGTTTGAGAACGGTGCCTGGAGTACGTGCCCCTAGGGCAGGAATGAGGTTGCTTTCCAACGCATTCCGCAGGGGGCGGCATTATTTTGTAGCGCGAAGCGCGGATCAAAATAATGCCGCATGCCCGAGGACGCGTTGGAAAGCAACCTCATTCCTGCCCGAACAGGTCAGTCTACCTGCGCATTTACAAATTCGTAAACTTTTTTCAAAAAAGTGCTTGCACAGTTCTCGAATCATAGGTTATTATCTTCCTCGTTGAACGCGCGGGTTCAACAAAGCGAACCGCGAATCAACAACATAGCATGTCGGAGTGGCGGAATTGGCAGACGCGCTAGCTTGAGGTGCTAGTGACCGCTTTTTGGTCATGCGGGTTCAAGTCCCGCCTCCGACACCATCGCATTTGAGAAGCCTCTTCGGAGGCTTTTTTGTTACCGATAGACGGTGAGGTTCACGATGGAAACGCTTGAGCGCAATGAGTGGGCGGACGTTGCCCAATTGGTCGAGATCACGAGCGATGCTGTCATTATCTGCGAGCTCGACGGAACCATTTTGCATGTAAATAATCGCTTGCTCGACTTGATGTGCGAGGAGCGTTCCGATGTGATCAACGGGGACGTTAAAGACCTCTTGTACTCGTCGGCTTTTGAACGCGCGACAGAGCATCGGCTTCCTTTTGAGACCAATGGAACAAAGAGCGAGTTGATGCTCAAGTTAAGTGACGGATCGTTTATTCCCGTCCTGGTTTGTGCCGGCTCGGTTACGCCGCCTCGAATCTTTGGCCGCCGTGCGCCGCGCGTTCTGGTGGCACTCCATAGCATCGAAGAACAGTATTCGCACGACCGTCAGCTCAAGCGTGCGCTTTCGGAGCTTAGAGTGGCGAATAAGCGTCTCTCGGGTACATTGTCGGTCATTATGAGCACGGTGGTCTCCGATGAGCTGCCCAGTTTGTTAGATATCGTTTTGAACCAGCTTGTAGGAACGCTCGATGCTTCGGGTGCCGCTATCTATTTTTCTGAGAGCGGCGGTTTTAAGCTTCGCGGTGTCTCCAAGGAGCTGCACGACAGCTACCTGCCCGAGTTTTTGCCGTATGGCGCTGGCATTCCGACGTATGTTCTTCGCGAGTCGCGTGCCTGTCGCTTGTCGATTCAACAGGACCTTGAGGGTGATAGGGCTGCCTCCGGTATGTTCATGGACCTGGACAATCGTTCTAAGCACCTGTTGCGCGTGCAGGATATGCCTCCGTACCGCAGCGAGATCTGTCTTCCCGTTTTTTACGGTACGCAGATCCTTGGCGTGCTGGAAGTTGGTTGGAAGCGCCCTCAGGCACCGCTCGCCTATGACGTTAATGTACTCGAGGTCATTTGCGATTACCTGTCTATCCAGCTGGTCGGCATGGCATCGAGCCTTCGCTCTCGTCGCACGGCCGAGCTTGGCCGCTCGCTCAATGTCTTACGTGATGAGTTGTTTACCTTTCTAGACGATTCCGCCGCGGCTACCCAGGCTATATCGTCCGAGATTTGCAATATGCTCAACTGTCATTTTTGCCCTGTTGAGTATGACGCCAGTCTGGGCTCCTATGTCATAGATTTTGAAGGCGGCAGTCGCGTTGCTTTGCCGGACGATCCCGAGAAACTTTTCTTTTCCACGACGGCGCCAGCGGCACGTTTGGGGGTTGGCTCTGATGGCTTTGAGGCGTCTGTTTTGGGCGGCACGAGTGCCGAGGATCTTAAACACGTCCGTATAACTCGCGTTGACGAATCGATGCCTATGGGAGGCTGGCTTAGGGCGCATGGTCTGCCTTGCCAGGGTCTCTACGTCGACACCGGCATCGAGGCGGGGCGCCCGCGCTCTGAGGGTGATAGCAAACACAGCAACGACGCGATCGTTCCTGCTTCTGTTGCGAAAGGCCCGACGACGCGCGCGCTTCTGCTTCGTGACGGTAGTCAAGAGCCGATTGATGACCTTGAATATGACTACTTGGTGCACTTGGCGCATGACTTTGAACTGATCTACGAGGGCGAATCTCAAAAGCGCGAGGAGCGCCATATCGCTCAGACCCTCCAGATTGGCATGAGAAATTCGCTTGGTGACGTTCCGGGTATCGCGACCGATTCGGTATACCTTTCGGCAACGAATTCGGCGTTGGTTGGCGGCGACTTCTATACTCTTGTCCGTCTTCCCGACGATTGCGCCGTTATGATTTTGGGCGATGTATCCGGCAAAGGAATCGAGGCGGCGTCGATGTCAGCGCTCGTCAAGACGGCGCTGACGGCCTATGCCTGGGAGGGTGCTGGGCCCGCCCGTATGGCCCGCTCGCTCAATAGCATGCTCATGGGCTTTTCGAGGGTCGAGACGTTCGTGACGGCGTTTATCGCCAAGATTGATCTTAAAGCGGGTCGCGCTACCTACTGCTCTGCGGGACATCCTCCCACTATGGTCATTAGACCGTCGTCGACGCCGCTTGGCGGCGGAGAAACCCGAGGGGGAGAAGTGGAGCTCCTTGGGTGCCAATCGGGCGTGATCGGTGCCTTTGAGAGCATGGTGTACGAGACAGGCGTGTTTACGTTCGCTCCTGGTGACATGCTATTCATGTATACCGACGGAGCAATCGAAGCACGTGATCGCTCGGGTGCTTTCTTTGGCGAGCAGCGCCTTCGTGACCTTTTGCTCTCTGTCTCGGGTGAGGGTGTATCGGGAATCTGCGGTAAGGTCTTGGGAGAGCTTGACCGCTTTACCGAGTCGGCGCTGGACGATGACATTGCGCTGGTTTCCCTTGAGTTTTTACGGGGTCGATCGTAGACCGCGATACTTGACGGGCAAAATCTGCGCAGCTGCAGATATGTATGCATCGAGCGAGCTCTTTTGGGGAACCATGGTCGTATGAATGAGTGGAATGACATAGCGGTTTTGACGCCACCGGGTGATGTCGACATCGCCTCGGTGTCCGTGCTGCGTCCACGGTTGGATAATCTGATCGACCGGGGCGTGCGTCGCGTTGTCATCAATTGCCAGGCCGTGGGCTTTATCGACTCGACGGGTTTGGCGTTTTTGCTTACACGTGCCAGAGAGCTCATGAGGCGAGAGGGCCTGCTTTCGCTCGTTAACGCCTCCGATGAGGTCATTCGCTTTTTGGAGATTGCCCGACTTGTCGACATCCTTCATGTTGCGGGTCCGGCGCGTGAGTCGATTCCCGCTATTCCGGTGGGAGAGTTGCCACGATGGAGCAAGAGCGTCGAGGTCCGACAGGGTATCGAGAATCTTCCATACTATCGACATCGCATCGCCGAACTCCTTGAATCGCTTCCGTTGCGCCGCGACGAGCGCTACGATGTCGCGTTGGCGTCGGGGGAGGCGCTGGGTAATGCCTATGACCATGCGGGCGGTATCGGGTGCGTCCTGACGGTTCAGGCCTATGGCGATCGCGTCGTGGTTGAGGTGCTTGATCGGGGTGCCGGCTATTCTATCGATGGAGCGAGCGAACCGGTCGCATCTGAGGAACGCGGCCGTGGTATCAAGCTTATGCGTATGCTTGTCGATAACGTGGAGGTTGCTCGTCGCACAGACGGCACCGGCACGCGCGTGCAGATGGTGAAGCTATTTAGCGGAGCACTGGAATCGCGTGCCTAGCCAATCGCTTTAGCGCGTTTAGCCACCAAGAACACGCGGCCGGCAACTTTTTTGAAAAAAGTACTTGCGTCTTTTGGATAACTCGCGTAAATTAATAACCCGCAAGCGGACATGGCTCAGTTGGTAGAGCACAACCTTGCCAAGGTTGGGGTCGCGGGTTCGAGCCCCGTTGTCCGCTCCATTGCATTTCCGGACCGTTTAGGCGGTCCTTTTTCGGCGAAGTGGCCAAGTGGTAAGGCAGAGGCCTGCAAAGCCTTTACCCCCGGTTCGAATCCGGGCTTCGCCTCCAGGCAACATCCGGGCGCTCCGGCGCCCGTTTTGTTTTACATATGCGGACATGGCTCAGTTGGTAGAGCACAACCTTGCCAAGGTTGGGGTCGCGGGTTCGAGCCCCGTTGTCCGCTCCAACTATCTTACGCGGTTCTAACGAACCGCGTTTTTTGTTGACGCTGCGCGAGCCCCGGGCACCCCATCTTGCCCCCTCAATCGTCGGTCGCGTACATAAAGTACGCTTCCCTCCTCTTTCGCGGCAACCTGGGGCACCCGGAGCCCGCTCGCTGTTGTGGCCGGGGGAGTGAGTCTTCCGTTCTTTTCACTAATCGATCGATTCGTCCCAGGAGGCTCGAGCCCGAGAGGGAGCGAGCGTTTTGGGGTGTGGCTGTGGCGTTGTTTGCCTCGAATGACAGCTTTGGGCGTATCATCGTGGGCATCTCGCAAAACCTCGTTGCAAGGGAGGCTCACCCCATGGCTGCAGAAAAGTCCTCTTCGCGCTCATGGATGTCCGATGCCGCGATCTATCAGATCTACCCGCGTTCGTTTAAGGATTCGACCGGTTCGGGTCTGGGCGATATCGCGGGCATTACCCAGCAGATGGACTATCTTGAGCGGCTGGGCATCGAGGCCATCTGGCTGAGCCCGTTTTACCCTTCGCCTCTTGTCGATGGCGGCTATGATGTGGCGGACTACTGCGATGTCGACCCACGTCTCGGCTCGCTTGACGATTTCGATGACATGATCGCTGCGGCTCACGCGCGCGGCATCAAGGTCATCGTCGATATCGTGCCCAACCATTCATCCAACCAGCACCCCTGGTTCAAAGCCGCTCTTGCCGCCGGCCCCGGATCGCCCGAGCGCGCCCGTTATATCTTCCGCGATGGTCGCGGCGAGCATGGCGAGCTGCCTCCCACCAATTGGAATGCCAACTTTGGCGGCCCCGCCTGGACGCGTGTTGCGGACGGTCAATGGTATCTGCACATGTTTACGCCCGAGCAGCCGGACTTTGACTGGTCATGCCCCGAGGTTCACGCGTTCTTTTGCGACGTCCTGGCGTTTTGGAGCGATCGAGGCGTCGATGGCTTTCGCATCGATGTGGCGCACGGTCTCGCCAAGGATCTCGACCGCGATGACCTCGACCGGTGGCATCTCGCCGAGGGCGATGACATGGTTGACGACGGCGCCCATCCGCTGTGGGACCGCAACGAGGTCCACGAGATCTATCGCGAGTGGCGCCGCGTGTTCGACCGCTATAATCCGCCGCGCAGCGCCGTTGCCGAGGCGTGGGTGCTGCCTGAGCGCCAGTATCTCTATGCGCGTCCCAGCGAGCTTGGCCAGACATTCAACTTTGAGTTTGCCAAGGCCACTTGGACCTATGATGACATGCACGCTGCAATCGAGGAGGGCTTGAAGGCAGCTATCGAATCCGATTCCGCCTCGACCTGGGTACTCTCCAACCACGACGTGCCGCGCGTGGCGACGCGCTATGCCCTGCCGCAAATCAAGGCGACGCGCTACCACCAGATTGCGCTCGACTGGCTCTTACGCGACGGGTCGTCTTATGACGAGGACCGTGAACTCGGCGAGCGCCGCGCGCGGGCGGCTCTTTTGCTTGAACTGGCGCTTCCGGGCTCGGCATACGTGTATCAGGGTGAGGAGCTCGGTCTTTTTGAGGTGGCTGATATCCCGTGGACTGCACTCGAAGATCCCAGTGCAACCAATACGCGCGGACCGAAGCGCGAGAAGGGGCGCGACGGCTGTCGTGTGCCCCTGCCGTGGGTAGCGGCGGACGATCCCGCGCAGGGCGGATCGTTTGGGTTTTCGCCGGCGGACGCTGATGCGGCGCCCCATCTGCCGCAGCCTGCATGGTTTTCCGATTATGCTGCCGATAGGGAAGAAACGGACCCGACATCGATGCTTGCGCTCTATCGTGACGCCCTCTGGCTGCGGCGCAAGCTGCGCGGGTGCGCCAACGATCTTGCGTGGCTCGATCTTGACGGGCGCACCGGTCTTGCGGATGGTGCCGAGGGCGCTGAGGGCGGCGTCATCGCCTATCGCCGCGATAACGGCTGGGCGTGCGTGACGAACTTCGGTGCAGCACCCGTGGAGCTGCCGGCGGGCAGGGTCCTGCTCACCTCATCAGCGCTTGCAGACGGCAGACTCGCGCAGGACAGCTCTGCCTGGATCATGCTCGGTGAGATGTAAGGGCCTCTTGCGGCGAGTTTGCGTTTGCCTGCGCCTTCCGTGGTGGCTGATGTCTTCGCGAGGTTCGCGAGGGCGTCGCAAAACTTTTCAAAAAAAGTTCTTGCATAGGATGCGGGCATCACGTAAGATTAATCCTCGTAAGCGGACATGGCTCAGTTGGTAGAGCACAACCTTGCCAAGGTTGGGGTCGCGGGTTCGAGCCCCGTTGTCCGCTCCATTTGGGCGTTTAGCTCAGGGGGAGAGCGCTTCCCTGACACGGAAGAGGTCAGAAGTTCAAATCTTCTAACGCCCACCAAATGTTCGCAGCTCAGAGGCTATGTCCTCTGGGCTGTTTTGTTTTTTGCCACCAAGCGCGCCGCCAAATAAGTCATCAAATATTGATCCAAGGTCCGTACGCGATGGTCTTTGTATCCCGTAGGGGTGCCGGCAGATTGCATGTGTCCTGGCCCATCATGACCGCAACATGTTGGTCAAGGACAATCTTTTGGATTCTTTTGGCGCGAGCAGCTTGGTTTTGGTGCTATTTGGCGGCGGCACGGTTGAGGGGGTTTCAAAACTGCTGTGCAGGTAGTTGGGTTGATAACGTTTTAGCAGTCTGCCAAGAGGCCTTCATTTATAATGCGTCTGCAAATTGACCAATTGCTTTGACCTGCTGAAACACTATATGTTGTGTTTGACCTAAAAAAAGAATACAGGATATAGATGCCTCTTTGTCGTATGATAGATGGCGGACAGAGAACGAGAACCTTATTCGCCCCATTATTTGGATGGATCTTTGAGCCCCTTGATTGGCTGCGAGGATTGTCCGCATGAGGGCCTATGGTTATCGAAAACACAGATTGCGCGACGGCGCCGCAAGACAGGGTAAGCCCTGCCGGGCATCGTTTGGCTCTGAAGCGCAATGAGGCTACGATGCGAAAGAGGCAAGAGGATGAAGATCATCAAGCGCAGCGGCACCGAGGTTACCTTTGACATCGATAAGATCGTCAATGCGATCCGCGCCGCAAACTTGGAGGTCGAGGAAGGCTCTCGCCTTACCGACCGCCAGGTGATCTATGCGGCACAAAACGTCGCCGAGGCATGTGAGAAGGCCGGCCACACCGTATCGGTCGAGGAGATCCAGGATCTGGTCGAGGACGAGATTATGCGTCTCGACTGCTACGAGGTCGCTCGCCACTACATCATCTACCGCTATGTTCAGAGCCTGAAGCGCCAAAAGAACACGACCGATGACAAGATTCTGTCGCTGATTGAGTGCAATAACGAAGAGGTCAAGCAGGAGAACTCCAACAAGAACCCGACTGTCAACTCCGTTCAGCGCGACTACATGGCCGGCGAGATTTCCAAGGACCTGACGCAGCGCGTGCTGCTGCCCCAGGAGATCGTGGATGCCCACAACGAGGGCCTGATTCACTTCCACGATTCGGACTACTTCGCCCAGCACATGCATAACTGTGACCTGGTGAACCTGGAGGATATGCTCCAGAACGGCACCGTTATCTCGGGCACGCTGATCGAGAAGCCGCACAGCTTTTCGACTGCTTGCAATATCGCGACGCAGATCATCGCGCAGGTCGCCTCTTCCCAGTATGGCGGTCAGTCGATTTCGCTGACCCACCTGGCTCCGTTTGTCGAGGTGAGCCGTCAGAAGATTCGCGGCGAGGTTGCCCGCGAGCTCGAGGAGCTTGGCGTCTCTGCGTCTGCCGAGAAGGTCCGTGAGGTCGTTGAGGATCGTCTGCGTGACGAGATCCGTCGCGGCGTCCAGACGATTCAGTATCAGGTCGTGACCCTTATGACCACGAATGGCCAGGCGCCGTTCGTGACGGTCTTTATGTATCTCAATGAGGCCCGTACGCCCCAGGAGAAGCACGACCTTGCCATGATTGTGGAGGAGACGCTTCGTCAGCGCTATGAGGGCGTTAAGAACGAGGCTGGCGTGTGGATCACTCCGGCGTTCCCCAAGCTTATCTATGTGCTCGAGGACGATAACGTTTACGAGGATTCCCCGTACTTCTACCTGACTCAGCTGGCTGCGAAGTGCACCGCCAAGCGCATGGTGCCCGACTACATCTCCGAGAAAAAGATGCGTGAGCTCAAGCTGTCTAAGGGTGAGACCGCCGGCAATGGCGATTGCTACACCTGCATGGGTTGCCGCAGCTTCCTGACGCCCGACCGTTCGGGCAACGGCTTTAACAATGTTGCCAACGCGCTGAACTATGACCCGACCAAACCTAAGTACTATGGCCGCTTTAACCAGGGTGTTGTGACCATCAACCTGCCCGATGTCGCACTGAGCTCGCATCAGGACATGGACAAGTTCTGGAAGATCTTCGACGAGCGCCTTGAGCTGTGCCATCGTGCCCTGCTGTGCCGTCATGAGCGCCTGATGGGCACGCTTTCGGATGCCGCACCGATTCTGTGGCAGTACGGCGCCCTGGCGCGCCTTAAGAAGGGCGAGACGATCGACAAACTGCTCGTGGGCGGCTATTCCACCATCAGCCTGGGGTATGCCGGTCTGTATGAGTGCGTCAAGTACATGACGGGCCACAGCCACACCGAGAAGGAAGGCACGCCGTTTGCCATGGCCGTCATGCAGCACATGAACGACAAATGCGCCGAGTGGAAGGCCGAAAGCGATATCGACTTCTCGCTGTACGGCACCCCGCTTGAGTCGACGACCTACAAGTTCGCCAAGTGCCTGCAGCGTCGTTTTGGCATTATTCCGGGTGTGACGGACAAGGGCTACATTACCAACAGCTACCACGTCCATGTGTCCGAGGAGATTGATGCTTTCGATAAGCTCAAGTTTGAGGGCATGTTCCAGCAGCTTTCGCCGGGCGGTGCCATCTCCTACGTCGAGGTTCCCAACATGCAGGACAACCTCAAGGCTGTCATTCGCGTGATGCAGTACATCTACGACAACATCATGTACGCCGAGCTCAACACCAAGAGCGACTACTGCCAGGTGTGCGGCTACGACGGTGAGATCAAGATTGTCGAGGATGACGGCAAGCTGGTGTGGGAGTGCCCTAACTGCGGCAACCGCGATCAGGAGAAGATGAATGTTGCCCGTCGCACGTGCGGCTACATCGGTACCCAGTTCTGGAACCAGGGCCGAACCGAGGAGATCCGCGACCGCGTACTGCATCTCTAATAACCATCCCAGGCCGCCCCGTAGCGAGGCCCCGGACCTTTACTCGCTATTTCGGACAGTCCTGGCTCACGACGGAGGCGCCACTGGCGCCTCCTGTTCGTGCGGAACTCATATCGAGCAAAGGTCCGGGGCCTCGCTACGGGGCGGCCAAGTTGACGTAGCGGAGATGCAGTTCGCGGTCTGCTCACTCCTCGAAGTTCTTAGCGGAAATGATTCGAGTTGCAGCTGCGATTTACTTGCGATGGCGGTTGAGCCGCAACCCAGTTTTTATTGGACCTCGAACCCTATGCTCGATGTTCGTTTCGTTCATTGAGTTACCCTTTGCATGAGGCCGGGACATATCGTCCCGCCCGCAGTTTCGCAGGCCGAAGGCCGAGAATGTTTGAGGACGGGATGATATGTCCCGGCCTCCCAGGAGAGTTACCTATGAACTACGCGAACATTAAGTATTTCGACATTGCCGATGGGGAAGGCGTTCGTACTTCTCTGTTTGTGAGTGGGTGCCGTCGTGGGTGCAAGAACTGCTTTAACTCTGTCGCGTGGGACTTTGCTGCGGGCGAGCCGTTCGATCGTGCCGTCGAGGACAAGATTATCGAGAGCCTCGACCATCCCTTTATCGATGGCCTGACGATTCTGGGCGGCGAGCCTATGGAGCCCGAGAATCAGGCGGGGCTTGTTGACTTTATCGAACGCGTGCGTGCGGCCTATCCCGCGGGGTCGGGCAAGACCATTTGGTGCTTTACCGGCGACGTGCTCGAGGAGCTTATGCCGGGTGGTCGTCACCATACCGAGGCGACGGACCGTATCCTTGCCTGCCTCGATATGTTGGTGGATGGCCCGTTTGTTCAGGATCTGTACGATATCTCATTGCGTTTTAGGGGCTCGAGCAATCAGCGCGTGATTGATATGAACGCCACGCGCGCCCGTGCTGTGCGCGAGGGCGTTGCGCTTTGCGACGCTGTGGAGCTTTGGCGGGACGATCCGGTCTATTCGACCCATACTATGTAGCTTGTGGCCGATGCCAAAGGGCGTGGTACCATAGCGCGAACGCAAAATCGGAAAAGTGAGGCCCAGATGGTCGATCAGGAAAAAGTCGAGGCCGCCATTAAGCTGTTGCTTGAGGGCATAGGCGAGGACCCAACTCGTGAGGGCCTGCTGGAGACCCCGGCGCGCGTTGCCCGTATGTATGGTGAGATCGCCGGTGGTATGGACCAGAGTGCCGAGGAGCACCTGTCCAAAACCTTTGCCGTCGCTTCGAACGATTTGGTTATCGAGCGCGACATCACGTTTTACTCGCTGTGCGAGCATCATCTGCTGCCGTTTTACGGCAAGGCTGCCATTGGCTATATCCCCAACGGCCGTGTCGCAGGGCTTTCTAAGCTTGCCCGCACGGTAGAGGTCTACGCCCGTCGTCTGCAGCTGCAGGAGCAGTTGTGCGCACAAGTTGCCGATGCCCTCATGGAGTATCTCGCTCCCCAGGGAGCGATTGTGCTCATGGAAGCTGAGCATATGTGCATGACCATGCGCGGCGTGCAAAAGCCTGGCACCAAGACCGTGACGCTCGCTCGTCGCGGCGTCTTTGAGGCCGATCCGGCGCTCGAGGAGCGATTCTTTAGGATGCTGGGACGCTAACTATGAGAGTCGTCAACGACTTTACATCGAATACTGACGAGGGAACGCCGCGTCGCGGTTTTATGGCTTCGGGCCTGGCGCCTTTTGGTGCCATGCCTCGCATTGATTACATCTGTGCCAACGGTCTGTTCCGGCGGCACCTGGGCAGCATTGCACAGTTGGAATCGGGGCGCATCTTCTGCCGCCACGGTATTGACCACCTGCTGGATGTCGCTCGCATTATGTGGATCAAGAATCTCGAGGAACAGCTCGAATTTGACCGCGAGGTCATCTACGCCACGGCACTTCTTCACGATATCGGCAAAGATGAACAGTATGAATCGGGTATATCCCATGATGTTGCAAGCGAACGCGTCGCTGATGCGATTCTCGGCGGTATGCCCGATGACGTAGCGTTTGAGCCGGCCGATGCCGCAGCCATTAAGACGGCCATTCTGGGCCATCGAAAGCTGCGCGTGAACAGCCAACCGCTCGAGCGCCTGCTCTATGCAGCCGACAAAGCGTCGCGCGCCTGCTTTGCATGCCCCGCGCGCAATGCTTGCAACTGGAGCGATGATAAAAAGAACCTGTCGATTCGCGTGTAGTTAGTTTACGCGGTCGGGGTTCTAAACGAAGGAGACGATCGCGATGAGCAACAAGAAACTGCCCGAGAATGCAACCAAGACTGAAGGCGCCGAGCTCGCCCGCCGTGGAAGGGGCGAAATATCCACCGCAACGGCGGTTCCCCACGTGAGCTATGACGATCTGCGCCATGCTGACCGCATTACTATCGACGGTCTCGAGGTCTTTGCCAACCACGGCGTGTATCCCGAAGAGAACGCGCTGGGCCAGAAGTTCATCGTGTCCTTGGTGCTCTATGCCGACCTGCGTGCAGCGGGGGAGCACGATAACCTGGACGCTTCGATTGACTACGGCTCGGTGTGCCACGATGTCGATGGCTATCTGCGCGAGCATACGTTTAAACTCATCGAGGCGGCAGCCGAGGGTGTGGCCCAGATGCTGCTGCGTCGTTACCCCTTGCTGCTTGGCGTGCGTGTTAAGCTCGATAAGCCTTGGGCTCCCGTCGGTCTTCCCCTGGCAAGCTGCGGCGTCGAGATCGAGCGCGTGCGCTAGTCGACGCTAGAGCTTGTTGAGGGGCGGCTGCTTGAGCCGCTGCGACAGAGCTCTATTGTTGGGGCAGTATGTGTCGAGCAGGACGTGGAACCGCTGGTTGTGGCTCGGCTCGAGCAGGTGGACGAGCTCGTGGGCGACAACCATGTCAAGGCACTCGACGGGGTAGGCGGCAAGTTCTCGTGCGATGCGAATGGCGCCGGTTTTGGGCGTGCATGATCCCCAGCGCGTTTTCATGCTGCGCACGGAAACGCGGGAAACGGCGACACCCATTGCGATTTCGTACGCGCGCACCATATCGCGCAGCGCCGTGGTGACCTCGGATGCATAGAGCTGGTCGATGCGGGTCTGGAGCTCATCGGACGTTAGGCCGTCGAGGGTTGCGCGCCGCTTGGCCTGTGGGCGTTCGTTCGATTTGTCGGCACCCATAAAACTTGCGAAGGTGGCCTGCTTGGGCCGCGGTGCGGGTGATGCAAAGTTGCGATCGAGCGCATCTTGTACCGTGATGGGCTTGCCCCAAAGTGCAATGATGGACGAGGGGCTGAGCGGCTCTCGTGCCGTCGCCTGACGTTGCTCGCGCTGGGCAAGTCGACTGATAATCCAGGCGCTGTTGCGCTTCACAAACGCTTCGATACGCTCGCGGCTGGCGCCGAGCGGTGCACTGGCGTGGACCTCACCGCTCGATGTGACGCGTAGGTTGAAGTTCTTGACGCGCTTTTTGGTAACGACGACGGGGATGGGCGTCCCATCCGGTCGGGATACGGAAATCGTAAACTGCTGCGTCAAAAGCGGTCCTTCAGATTGGGGACGGGCCGGCATGTCGACCGTTCGGCATGCCGGCCCGCTCAAGGGATGTGAAATTAATAACGCTCAAAGAAGGCAAGCGCGTTGTCGCTGCAGAGCTTCTGCATCACAGTCTTGCCAAAATGCTTGGAAAGCATGTTCTGGAACTCGGGCATCTTGCTGGCATCGGAGAGGAAAGCGGGCACCGTGGCACCGTCCCAGTCGCCGCCGAGCGCGATGGCGTCCTCGCCGCCCAGGTCGAGCCAGTGCTCGATATGTGCCGCCAGCTGGTCGAAGGTGACGCCTGCGGCGGTCTTGTCGGTTGCGTCGTTGGAAAGGAACTCGCTGCAGTAGTTGAGGCCGACGATGCCACCCATGTCGCGAATGGTGCGGAACTGGTCGTCGGTGAGGTTGCGCTTAACGCCGCAAACTGCACGGGAGTTGGAGTGGCTGGCGACGAAGGGGCGCGTGGCGTGGGCGACAACCTCGTCAAAGCACTCGTCGTTGAGGTGGGAGACATCGAGTACCATGCCGGCGTGCTCCATCTGCGTAAGTGCCTCGATGCCGGCGGCGGTGAGGCCGGCGTGGGTATCGTGTCCGCTCGCGAGCGGTCCCTGCGCATTCCAGCTGAGCGATGACATGAGTACGCCCAAGCTCTTGAGCACCTCGATCAGCGCGGGGTCCTCGGCAAAGAACGTGGCGTTTTCGATGGTGTGGATGCAGGCGACCTTGCCGTCTTTGAGCGCGGGGCGAATGTCTGCCGCGCTGCGTACGTTGACCATGCGGTCGTGGTTGAGCATTGCCTGGCCGCTCATATGCGCCATGATCTGCGCCTGGAAGCGCGCGGCGTGGGCGGTGGGAATCTCATCGGGGACAAACGTGGCGAAGCACTGTGCCCATGGCGTGTTGCCGATCTTTGCGAGCGAGATGGCGCAGGCGTTGCCCTCGATGAGGTCGAAATCTTGCGGATGCGTTTCGTCGCCGGGGAAATAACCGTCGGTGCCGGCGGTAAAGCGCAGGTCGAGATCGAGCGTGGCCCAGCCGATGCGGTCGGCGGTGTCGCAGTGTAGGTCAAATACGGGATATGCCATGGTTCCTCCGGTTGCAGCGTTTCTTTGCAAACTGTCTTTGAATTGTATGACTAGGGTATAGTTAGCGCCATATGTTCACGGCGGCCCGCGTTGTGCGCCGCCCTTATCACGGAGGTTACCATGTCCAACCAGGGCAAGAAGGTCAAGACCCATTATCGCGGCACGCTCGATGACGGCACGCAGTTCGATAGTTCCTACGATCGCGGCGAGCCGCTGGAGTTCACCTGCGGCGCCGGTCAGATGATCAAGGGCTTCGACGCCGCTGTTGTCGACATGCAGGTGGGCGAGAAGAAGACCGTGCACATTCCTGCTGCCGATGCCTACGGCGAGCACAATCCCGAGATGGTTATTACCTTCCCGGCCGAGCAGGTTCCCAACATCGAGCAGATCGAGAAGGGCATGAAGCTCTTCCTGTCCACGCCGAGCGGCATGCCTGTCCCCGCCGTCGTCATTGACGTGACGCCCGAGGCCGTGACGCTCGATGCCAACCACGAGCTTGCCGGCAAGGATCTCAACTTTGATATCGAGCTCGTCGAGGTCGAGGATTAGGCTATGCCTGCAAATCTGGTTTCGACAGCATGCCTCGGAAATCTCAACGACCCGTCCTATGAGCTTTTGCTTCGCCGGGAGCTGGGCGGTGTCTTTGAGGTCGATGAGCTACTGCTCGATTGGGACCAGGCTGATGTATGCGCGTTTGTGGGCGTGACGGAGCTGGGGCGCACGATCGATGTTCGGCTGGATGCTACCGACGGCGGTCGTTTTGCCGACGGCGACGTGCTCGCCATTGACCACACGGGTGCGGTGCCCGTAGTGATTGTCGTACGCCTGCGCAGCGCCGAGGTTTATTTGGTCGAAGTCGACCGCATGGATCCGATTGCGCTCGCGCACGCGTGCTGGGAGATCGGCAACATGCATGCGCCGCTCTTCCGGGGCGACTCGGACGAGCATACCGTGCGCATGTATACGCCGGTGCAGCCTGTTTTGGGCCGCATGCTCCGGGGCGTCGAGGGTGTTCGGCTCTCGGTGGTTACCCGTGAACTCGATGCGGACCGGCGCTTTGCATCGAGTGCGGCGGAGGCCGTCGTGAGCATGGCTCCCGACTTTACCATCGTAAAAAAGACGCGCGGCTAAGCGCGTGTATACGCAAGGCGGGCTTTGAGGGGCGACCAATCAAGGTCCGTCTTGCTGTTGATAGGAGGCTTTGGGGAAGCATATGGGTCTTGAGGGAATCAAGCTGATTGCATGCGATTTGGACGGCACGTTGCTGCATCCGGGGGAGCGCGAGCCGCGTTCCGAGGCCTTTGAGCTCATCGATGAACTGCATCGTCGCGGTATCGTGTTTATGCCGGCGAGCGGCCGTCAATATGCGAGCTTGCGCTACCTGTTTGCCCCGGTGGCCGATGAGCTCGCCTATGTATGCGAAAACGGAGCCCTGGTGATGAGCGAGGGACGTGCCGTTGTCAAGCGTTCCATGGAGCGTAGCCTTGCTATGGATATCGCGAATGCCGTGGTTGCGTATCCCCATGCCGACGTGACCCTTTCGTGTGAGGGACACCTCTACACCATGAGCGGCAACGATGCGTTCGTCGACCATTTGCGCTATGAGGTCCACTGCGATGTGGCGGTGGTCGACCGCCCCGAGGACATCGACGAGGACGTCATTAAGATTGCCTTCCAGACGCCCGAGGTGGATCAGCCGGCGGCCCTGGAGTATTTCGAGCGCCTCTTTAGCGACCGTGTTGACGTGATGACGTCGGGAACCGAATGGACGGACTTTATCGGTTTCGGTTCGGGCAAGGGCTCCGCGCTTGCCGATTACGGTCGTGCCCTGGGTATTTCGCCCGATGAGATGATGGCGTTTGGCGATAACGAAAACGATCGCGACATGCTCAACGTCGTGGGCCATCCCTATCTGATGGAGAGCTGCAACCCCTCTATGTGTGGCATTAACGACCGCGTCCGCTACGTGCGCACGGTCGAAGAAGAGCTGCGTCGTCTACTTGCTGAGTAGACATTTGGGACATGTCTAGAAATCTACTTTTTGCTGCAAAGTGCGGAAAGGTGGATTTTAAGGCATGTTCCAAACATCTACCTACAGTCGGGGCAGAGACCCTCGAAGATGGTGTAGTGCGACGTGACGTGCCAGCCGATTTGCTCGGACGCCTTGGCGTCGAGCTGGGCATCGAAGGGGAGCGGTACGTCGATGACGCGGCTGCACGAGGTGCAGATGATATGCGCATGCGGCTCGATCGTGCGATCGAAGCGGCTGCCGCCCGGCGTCTTGATGGAGAGAATCTCGCCGGCATCTGCCAAGAGATTGAGATTGCGGTAGACCGTACCGCGGCTGATTTTGTCATCCTGCGCGCGCACGACGTTGTAGATTTCGTCGGCGGTGGGATGGTTATAGCTTTGGCGCACGGCGTCAAGAACCAGCTTTCGCTGCCTGGTATTCCTTCTTTGCACCGCCATGCGCCTCGCCTCTTTTCTATCAACGGTCGTAGGTAAATGATACCGTATTTAGCACACAATACTAATAATGAGGACTGAAACCGTCTTCATTGGCAAGTGGGGCTCGGGCCTGGGCATCTACAAGGCGAAAACGCGTTCCCATGCGCTCGTAGGAGGCATGTAGCGCCTCGAGATGAGATAGGATGTCTGCCGGAGCTCCCTGTATCTCCATCTCGACTGAGCCGTCTTCCATGTTACGCACCCAGCCGGTGAGTGCGCGTGCCTGTGCGAGGTTGGTGTTGGTAAAGCGAAAACCAACGCCTTGGACTTGCCCCGCCCAGCGCAGGAAATAGCGCAGGGGAGTGTCTTGAGTGGCCTCGTCGCTTGCGAGTACGGTAAGCCTGCGGCGCAGCTCGAGCTCGACGTTTGATGGTTTTTGAGGCTCTCGACTGCCGCCGGTGACGCTGGAGAAGAACGTATCGAAGAGGCCCATCGCTATGCCTGCTTGCCTGCGTCGGCCGGGAAGGTTATGCCGGCCTGCTGACGCACGGCATCCATGATGCGTAGTGAGACGAGCGTGACATCGCGGTAGTGGCCAAGCTCGTGGCGTCCCGCCGGGGTCTCCCAAATCTCTTCCTTGACGTTATCGATGCCGCCGATGGCGGTGATAAAGTCTGTGAGTTCGTATTCCATGGTGTTGCTCGATTTGGGCAGGTCGAGCACGCGGCCGTTGTCGCCCTGTTCGCGCGGCGCCTCGGTCGCCGAGCCGCGTACGACGTCGCCGCGATAGTCGATGCGGACGTTGCGGGGCGTTGACAGATGGTCAATCTGGATAGTGCCACGCTCGCCTTCGATCTGCGAGGGCAGTAGGTCATTCGTAATTTTGGAGTGCGCGAGCTCGACGGAGATGCGGCCTCCGCCATAGCTGGCGAGGATGGAACCGCAGCCGTCGATGGGGCCGTGCGTGAGCTGTCGCGTGGTGGGGTCGAGCAGAGTAGTCATGCTCGTAAGGCCGGAGGGCATGCCGAAAATCTCGACCATGGGCTCGACGGCGTAGACGCCAATGTCCATGAGGGAACCCGATGCCATATTGCAGTCGAAGATATTGGTGGCGCGTCCCGCGAGAATCTCGTTGTAGCGCGAGGAATACTTGCCAAAGCGCAATGAGGCACGGCGGATGGGGGCGATCTCGCCCAGGGCGTCCTCGATGGCGTGGAAGGCGTGATCGTGGAGGGGACGCATGGCCTCGAGGGCCACGACACCTGCTGCCTCGGCAGCGCGGAAGACTTCCAGCGCCTGCGCTTCGGTGGCGCAGAAGGGTTTCTCGACGATGACGTGCTTGCCACCGGCGATGCAGGCAAGGGCCTGCTCGTAGTGAAGTGCGTTAGGGCTGCCGATATAGACGGCGTCGACGTCGGCGGCGGACGCGAGCTCGTCAAGTGCGGTGAAGTTACGCTCGCCACCGCGCTCGGCGGTAAAGGCAGCACCGCGATTGGCATCGCGCGAGAGCGTGCCCACAAACGCGGCTTGGTCGTTGGCGTTGACGACTTGGATAAAGTCGTCGGTAATCATGGATGTGCCGATGGTCGCTATACGCAGCATGTGTCCCCCTTGCGTTGTTTGGCCTACAGGACGAGTGTAGCGCGGGAGGACACAAAAGCGTGCGAAAACGCCGTTACAGGTCGCTCTCGTTAAAGCCGGTGTCGATATCGAGGTTGCTGCCGTCGGCCGCCGTGGTGGCGAGCTCGTCGCAGCGCTCGTTGAGCTCGTGGCCGGCATGTCCCTTAACCCAGATGAACTCAACCTTGTGCTTACTCTTGGCGTTGAGCAGGCGTTCCCACAAGTCGCGGTTCTTGACGGGCTGCTTGTTGGCAGTTTTCCATCCGCGTTTTTTCCAGCCGTCGATCCAATGTTTATTGAAAGCGTTGACGACGTACTGCGAGTCGGAATGGACTTCGACCTCGCAAGGGCGGTTGAGTGCCTCGAGCGCCACGATAACGGCCATGAGCTCCATGCGGTTGTTGGTGGTCTTGGCGTAACCGCGCGAAAGCTCGGAGGTAAAGGTCTTGCCGGCGGGGTTGGTGTATTTGAGCACGGCGCCGTAGCCGCCGCGTCCCGGATTTGATCGGGCCGAGCCGTCGGTATAGATGATGACCTTCACATGGTTCCTTTCGTTGGGTACGTTTCGTGTGAGTGACCATTGTAGCGCCGCGTTCGCCGAGGGCTAGCAATCTACCATATCTACCCCGTCCTCTGATGGCTGGTTTTCTTGGATGATGCGGTCGAGCTCGTCGAGGTATTGCTGCAACAGGGGAGAGGCCTTGCGTTCATCGTGCATGATATAGCCTACGTGCATCGTCGGGGCATCTGCCAGCGGAATCGATGCCATGCCCCATTGCATTTCGTTTGAGAGCACGCCGGTGGAGAGCGTGTAGCCGTTCGAGGTGATCAGCAGGTTGGTGAGCGTGCCGCGGTCAGAGACTCGAATGTTGCGATCGCAGGGGATGTAGCTAAACGGCTCCTCGGCGTAATAGAAGGAGTTTGAGGTTCCCTGCTCAAAGCTGTAGCGCGTATAGGGCGTAAGGTCGGCAAGGGACAGCTGCGGGCGGCGGGCAAGCGGGTGGCGCTCACTTACGAACACGTGGACCTTTGCATCAAAGAGGTGATGGAAGCTTGCTCGGGCATCGGTAAAGGCTTTCTGTAGGACACGATCGTTAAAGTCGTCCAGATACAGGATGCCGATGTCGCTGCGAAACGCGCGGACGTCATCGATGATCTGCGAGGTGGTGGTCTCGCGCATGATGAACTCGAACTTGGTGTCGCGGCAGCGCTCGACGACGTTGACAAAGGCCTCGACCGAAAAGGCGTAGTGCTGGGCCGAGATGGCAAGGCGCGCCTGGGGTGTGCCGCCGTCCTCGTAGCGGGCCTCGAGCATATCTGCCTGCTCCACGACTTGGCGCGCATAGCCCAAAAGCTCGGTGCCGTCGTTGGTGAGCGTGACGCCGCGGCTGGAGCGCGTAAAGATCTCCAGATGGAGCTCCTGTTCCAGGCTTTTGACGGCGTTTGAGATGTTGGACTGAGCGGTATAGAGGCGCTGGGCTGCAGCGTTGATTGAGCCGGACTCTGCCACGGCAATCAGAAAACGAAGCTGCTGAAGGGTCATCGACGCCATCCTCTCGATTGCTATCTATATAACAGATAACAGATTAGCGCTTTTAAGTGATTGACCGAGGGAAACAATGCTCGTACTATTCAAAACACACAAAGGCGGTAGGTAATTAAGCCGACCACGGAACCGGGATGCGAAAGGAGGCCCGCATATGAATTGCTTACCAAGACGAATGCCGGGCTCCTGTTTGCGCCCGTCGGCGTGACCAGGAGACAGCGACTTACTTCTCTCTTATTTATTTATTTTTGTTCGATCAAGGAGATCATCATGAGCCAGTTCATCAACAACCCCGAGCACACCTTTGGTTTCGATACCCTGCAGCTTCACGTTGGCCAGGAGAGCGCCGATCCCGCATCCGACTCCCGCGCCGTGCCTATCTACCAGACCACGAGCTATGTGTTCCGCAACTCCCAGCACGCCGCCGACCGCTTTGGTCTTGCCGACGCCGGTAACATCTACGGCCGTCTGACCAACTCCACCCAGGGCGTCTTCGAGGATCGTATCGCCGCACTCGAGGGTGGCGTGGCAGGTCTCGCCGTCGCCTCCGGTGCTGCTGCCATCACCTATACCCTGCAGGCTCTTGCCCAGGCCGGTGACCACGTGGTGGCTCAGAAGACCATCTACGGTGGCTCCTACAATCTGCTGGAGCATACGCTCTCCCAGTTTGGCGTCGAGACCACCTTTGTCGATGCCCATAACCTGGAAGAGGTCGAGGGTGCCATCAAGGACAACACCACGGTCATCTATCTCGAGACGCTCGGCAACCCCAACTCCGACATCCCCAACATCGACGCCATCTCCGAGATCGCCAAGAAGCACGGTCTGCCGGTTGTCGTCGACAACACCTTCGGTACCCCGTATCTGTTCCGTCCGCTGGAGCATGGTGCCAACATCGTCGTCCACTCCGCAACCAAGTTCATCGGCGGCCACGGTACCTCGCTGGGCGGTGTGATTGTCGATGGCGGCAACTTTGACTGGAAGGCGAGCGGCAAGTATGCGCAGATCGCCGAGCCCAACCCCTCCTACCATGGCGTCTCGTTTGCCGAGGCTGCCGGTCCTGCCGCCTTCGCGACCTATGTCCGCGCCATCCTGCTGCGTGACGAGGGCGCCTGCATCAGCCCGTTCAACGCCTGGGTCCTGCTCCAGGGCACCGAGACCCTGTCGCTGCGCGTTGACCGTCATGTCGAGAACACCAAGAAGGTCGTTGAGTTCCTGGCTGGTGACAGCCATGTCGCCAAGGTGAACCACCCGAGCCTGTCTGAGCACCCCGATCACGAGCTCTATCAGAAGTACTTCCCCCGTGGCGGCGCCTCGATCTTTACCTTTGAGATTAAGGGTGGCCAGGAGGCAGCTTGGAAGTTCATCGATCATCTGCAGGTGTTCTCGCTGCTCGCCAACGTGGCCGACGTCAAGTCGCTCGTCGTGCACCCGGCTACCACCACGCACTCCCAGCTCTCTGCCGAGGAGCTCGCCGAGCAGAACATCACGCCCTCCACGATCCGTCTTTCCATCGGTACCGAGAACGCCGAGGATATCATTTGGGATCTGAAGCAGGCCTTCGCCGCGCTGGACGAGTAAGGCGACTTGTGCAAGGACCCCTTGCGACTCGATAGGTATAACTGCATAAAATGCCTGCTCAAGGCGCCTGTGCGAACAATGGTTGCACAGGCGCCTATTTTTGCATAGAGAGGGCGCAAAAATAGGGTTTTTGACACGCTTTATGCATTCGAGTTGTGGAAAACTCCTGTTGAGAGGATGTGAGTTTTACGCAATTGACGTGCGCCTTTTGAGTAAAACCGCAGGTCGCGATTTACTCGGGGTACTATGCAGCGCGATCGAATCATACACAGCTCAAACGCAGCAAAAACGCACTACGGAGGTTTCCAGCTACATGAGGATCGATTCACGAAAACCGAAGGCCGCCGCCCTTTCTGCCACGCTTGCCGTGGCGCTTTTGGTGGGTGCCGGCGCAACTGATGCCCACGCGGCAACACTATCCGATACGGTCGGATCTACGCCGTCCGAGGCGACGCTGGTGCAGCCCGTCGACTACCGCGGCGACGGTTATGGCTCTATGCAGGAGTGGAACGCCTCGATGGAGGCCAAGCGCGATTCCCTGGAGATGCGCGCTCAGATCATCATGAATATGTATGGCGACTATGCCACCGATGACGAGCGCGCTGTGTTGCAGCGTTGCATCGACGGTGCGGGCAGCCTGTTGACGATGGGGGAGGTCGACGCCAAGTCGACCGAGCTCGATGAGCTCCGCTCCACGCTTGAGGATGCCAAGCGCGAGGCGCTCGAGGCTGCTGCAGCCGAAGCCGAGGCCGCTGAGGCCGTTCAGGCTTCGTATTACAACGCCGGCTCCGGCTCGTCTTACGCGTCTGCTGTGTATTACGCGAACGGCTCGGGCCTGACGCGTTCGAGCGGCGTCAATAACTATAACGGCCGCCGCGAGACTTATTACAGCAGCAACGTGTTGTATCACCACCGCACGGGCGAATGGACGCAGGATTCCGAGGGCTTTTGGCGCGATTCCGATGGTTACTACGTCGTGGCCGCGGGCGATAAGGCCCAAGGCTCCACGTTTACCGGCTCCAAGGGTGAGTGCAAGGTCTATGACTCCGGCTGCGCTGCCGGAACCACCGACTACTATACCGGTTGGTAATCTGCCATAAGCCGATAGGACATGACGGGCGGGCGTCTTTACCGAGCCTTTGGGCAACGTAAGGGCGCCCGTTTTTTGTGCGTGCTTGAGTTAACAGAGCGCTTACCGTGGCAGTACGCCGCGCATATGGGCGCGGGGCACACTAAGTCACGAGAAACAAAGTCTTTCTCGTGGAGGAAGTGGTCTTGTGAACGCTCGAGATATCGCCGTTGCCGCCGTTGCATTGACGCTTGGTTGCCTTGGTCCTACGGCCGCGCTCGTCGCGGGTATGCAGGGGTCTTGTGGGGCTGCCTCTATCGTGGTCGGTGCGTTGATCGCGGCTGCGCTGCTGGGAAGTGCGGGTGTAGTTCTTTGCCGCGATGGCGAGGACGAGGTGCCTGAGTCGCAACGCTAACTGTTGTGAGGTTGCCGCCGGTCATAGACGAAGATGAAAGCCGCCGCAGGGGAAAGGTTCCCTTGCGGCGGCTTTGCTGTTGAGTCTGTTGACGTGGTGAGCCGGGCGCTACCAGCTTGCCTCGATATCGCGGATGCGCCGATAGAGCCACTCGTTTTGCGGTGCCTGGATATCGTGCTTGGCCGCCAGGCGGCAAATGGTGCCAGCGAACTCCTCGACTTCGGTTTTTCGTTGTGCGATGCGGTCCTGCGCCATCGAGGGCATACCGGCGGGGTCGATTCCCTCGATGAGGTGCACCATCTGCGTCAGGTCTGCCTCGGTCAGCTCAATGCCCTCGGCGTTGGCGACCGCAAGCGTTTCGCGCATGGCGGAAACAAAGCAGCGACGCTGCTCGGAGCCCGGCTCCGTGGCGCTTCCGTAGGTCCCGCCGTAGGCCATACAGGTCTGGTTGATGCCGTCGTTGAGCATGAGTTTGGCCCACATGCGGTGCGCAATGTCGCTCTCGACGGTATGGGCGATGCCGCAGCGTGTGTAGAGCTCGTCGATGGCGCTGACGGTTGCGGGCTCGGTGCCTGCTGCCGCGCCAAAGCGAATCTCGCCCGCATTGGTAAAGGTGAGCGCGCCGTCGAGGAACACGGCATCCATGCCCTGGCAAATACCAAGAACGGTATGCTTCCAGCCAAAGCGCTCGGCAATCTTTTGCTCGCTCGTAATGCCGTTGCACAGCGAGGCGATGAGCGTGTTGGGCCCCACGACGCGCTCCATAGTCTTGAGCGCTTGGTTGAGTCCCGTCGTTTTGACCGTGAGAATGACCAGATCGGCGGGCGTTGCCTCACTGGCGCGGATGGACTTGAGCGCACAGGGCTTGCCGTTGACGGTGAGCGCATCGCCCACGTGACGCTCAAAACGGGCGTCATCCATAACGTATTCGACGGCGTCATTGCCGAGGGCCGTGGCAATCATGCTGCCGTAGAGCAGGCCGACGCCGCCCTTGCCGATAAAGGCGACCTTGTTGATCTGCATGTGAATCATCTCCCCATGTAAAAGGTGCCCGCGTAAGGGGCGCCTGATGGATTGTATGCTGCCAGGGTGATTGGTGGGTGCGCGGGGCGGCTGTTATGAAAAAGAAACTATTGCGCTGTGCGCTTATGCCACGGGGCAGACCGCAAAGACATGCGCGTGGGCATGGGCGACTCCTTTCATCGGGCTTTTTGCTGATGTTAAAGCGGTGCCGTGACGGCTCGATTTCTGCTGCGTTACGATACGTTCTCAATTGCGATTCCGATGTGTTTCGATGACGTGACGGGTTTGTTTCGCCTTGTCAGGGCTTCGATGGGAGGGGAGGGGCCGTGCAATACCGCGTTGACCCTAAAAGTGGTAACCGAATATCCGCTCTGGGTCTGGGCTGCATGAGGTTTCCCGGTGCGCCGGGACGTCCGGATGCGAAGACAGCCGATGCCATCATTTCCCGTGCGGTGGAGCAGGGGATTAACTACCTGGACACGGCCTATCTCTATCCCGGCAACGAGGCGTGCGTGGGCGCGTCGCTTGAGCGCCTGGGCTTGCGCGACCAGGTTTTGCTCGCAACCAAGCTGCCGCATGCTTCGTGCAAATGCGCGGAGGATTTCGACCGGTTCTTCGACGAGCAACTGCGCCGCCTACGGACTGACCATATCGACTATTACCTCATGCACAACATTACCTCGCCCGCCCAGTGGGAACGTGTGGTGGCGTTGGGCATCGAGGACTGGATCGCGCAGCAAAAGGCTGCAGGGCGTATTCGTCAGATAGGCTTTTCGTACCACGGCAGCGCGGCGGACTTCCTTACGATGCTCGATGCGTATGAGTGGGACTTTTGCCAGATCCAGTACAACTACGCTGGAGAACGATATCAGGCGGGAACGGCGGGGCTCATGGCCGCCGCCGAGCGAGGTCTCGCGGTGTTTGTGATGGAGCCGCTTTTGGGCGGACGCTTGGCAGGCAAATTGCCTCCGCGGGCGCGCGCTGTTCTCGATGGTGCATGCGATCGGCATTTGCATACGCCTGCCGCTTGGGGGCTCTCGTGGGTGTGGAATCATCCCCAGGTGACCATGTTGCTTTCGGGTATGACCGATACCGCGCAGGTGGACGAGAATTCGTCACTGGCAGACCTCGCGTTGCCGAATTCGATGACGGCCAACCAGCTCGACACGATTGCGCGCGTGTTGATGGAGTTTGAGAAATCGAACCGTGTGCCCTGCACGGGATGCGGCTATTGCATGCCGTGCCCTAAAGGCATCAATATCCCTGGATGTTTTGCCGCCTACAACGCAAGCTATGCGCACAGCTGGTTTACGGGGCTGTCTCAATACTTTACGGCGAGCGCGGTGCGCACAAGCGAGCCCAAGTTGGTGAGCAATTGCGTCAAATGCGGCAAATGCGCGCGGCACTGCCCGCAGCACATCGATATTCCCGAGCGTCTCGACGATGTGCGCCGACGTTTCCAGCCTGGTCCCGTGACGGCGGTGCTTAAGGCCTTCGGCAAAACGCGCTCCTCATGACCCTTTTATAACTTGCGGTGGAATAGTTCCTGTTTGCGGCAGAATAGGGGCCAAACAGGAACTATTTCACCGCAACTGATGGGAGGCTATCGTGGGTGACCGAGGTTTACGTAATGATTCGCGTGAGGTTCGTTGGGGCATTTTGGGTGCCGGGCACATTTCTCATCGATTTGCTTCGTCGCTCAAGAAGGTCGACGGGGCACGGCTGGTGGCTGCGGCCGGCCGCACTCCTGCACATGTCGAGGAATTTTGCCGAGCGTTTTCGATCGATGCTGCGCATGGCCATGCCTCGGTCGACGATAACGGCGATGCGGCTTATGACGCGCTGATTGCCGACCCCGATGTCGACGCAATCTACTTGGCTCTTCCGCATGGCATGCATGCGCGTTGGGCCTGTCGCGCGCTGCGCGCCGGAAAGGCCGTGCTGTGCGAAAAGCCGGCCGTTTTGAGTGAGGAAGAGGCTCTCTCGATTGCCTCCACCTCTCGTGAGCGCGGCGTGCTGTTTATGGAGGCGATGAAGAATCGGTTTTGCCCGATGCGCACTCGCGTGAAGGACTTGCTTGCGTCGGGTGAGCTTGGCCGTATTGTCTCGATTGAAAGCGTGCAAAAGCTCGATTACGGCGAGCCTCCTTCGGGCTATCTGCTTGATTCGTTGCAGGGCGGCTGTCTATATGACATGGGCTGCTATGCGGTCGGTTGGTTTGAGGATTTGCTCGCGGGCGCGTGCGAGGTTTCATCCCGTGAAGTTCGCTGGCGTGACGTATCGGGCGGCCGCGTCGATTGGGCCGACGAGATCCGTATGAGCGTCGGCGGTATACCCATTCATATGGTGTGCGATGGCAAGGCAGCATATGAAAGCCGCTTAACGATTGCCTGTGAGCGGGGCTCGTTGGAAATCGAGCGTCTCCATCGCCCCGAGCTCGCCCATGTGAAGTACTCCGACGGGCGAACGCTCGAAATAAATGCCCCGTTTGAGGTCGATGATTTCTACGGCGAAATCCAGCATGCGACGCAGCTCATTCAGGCGGGGAAACTCGAAAGCCCCATCATGTCCCTAGCCGCCACACAGCGCTGTGCGCACATCATCGATGCAATCCGTCTAGCCCTCTAGGACTTGGCGCTGACGCGTAGGGGATCATGACGCCGGCGCCCGTGGTGCCTGGCGGCCCACATCTCTGATGCCCCTTTTATAACTTGCGGTGGAATACGGTCTGTTTGCGCCAAAATAAGGCACCAATAGACCGTATTTCACCGCAACTGATGAGGGGGAGCTGGAGATGCTGACAATCGGATGTCATCTTTCGACGACGAAGGGCTATCGGGCGATGGGGGAGACGGCGCTATCCATTGGCGCCAATACCTTTGCATTCTTTACGCGCAACCCGCGCGGTGGCAAGGCAAAAGATCTTGACATGGATGACGTGGCGGCTCTGCGCGAGCTTATGGCGCAAAACGACTTTGGACCGCTGGTGGCGCATGCCCCGTATACCTATAACCCCTGCTCCGCTAAGGAGCGAGCGCGCGAGTTTGCCCTGGAGGCCATGGCCGAGGATCTGCAGCGCATGGAAGCACTGCCCGGCAACTACTACAATTTTCATCCCGGTGCGCATGTAGGACAGGGGGCAGACGTCGGCATTCAGATGATTGTTGATACGCTGTGCCAGGTGATGTTCGAGGGACAGCAGACGACGGTATTGCTCGAGACCATGGCCGGCAAGGGCACCGAGGTGGGCCGTAGCTTTGAAGAACTGGCGTGCATTATCGAGGGCGTTGCCGCCAAGTGCCCAGAGCTGTCCGATAAGCTGGGCGTTTGTTTGGACACCTGCCATGTGAGCGATGCCGGCTACGACATCATCCATGATCTGGACGGCGTGCTCGACGAGTTCGACCGCGTGGTGGGTATCGATCGCTTGCATGCCGTACACATCAACGATTCGAAGAACCCCTGCGGCGCCCATAAAGATCGTCACGAGTGCATCGGCAAGGGATACCTTGGCAGCGAGGAATTTGGTGGCGGTATGCAGGTTATGCAGAATATTGTATCGAATGGCCGCTTGCGTTCGCTGCCGTTTATTTTGGAGACTCCGAACGAACTTGCAGGTTATGCAGCTGAAATTAGACTATTAAGGTCATTGCAGCAGTAATGACTGTCACAAAGTAGAGTATTCCATTCACGTTATGGGTTTGTTTCAATCAGTTTTCTCATTGCAGATTCGTAATTCCGGGTGCATAATAGCCAACAGTTTTTGCAGACCTCTGAATCAAACGAGGTCACCGGAAGGAGACTGATTATGAAGCTGAAGAAGCTTGGCGCATTTGCCGCCACGGGTGCTATGGCGCTCGCCCTTGCTCTGACGGGCTGCGGTTCGTCCAACGCCACCTCTGGTTCTGATGCCGGTTCCAGCAGCTCTGACGACGCTAAGGTCGAGAAGGTCGACGGCTCCAAGGAGTACGCGCTCGTCAAGGACGGCACGCTGACCGTCGGCACCTCTGCCGAGTACGCGCCGTTTGAGTACAAGGATGACAACGGCGACTACCAGGGCTTTGACCTTGAGCTCATCAAGGCTATCGGTGACAAGCTGGGCCTGGATGTCGAGTACGTCAACAATGACTTTGACACGCTGGTTCCGGGTGTCGCTTCGGGCGCCAAGTACGACGTCTCCATCGCGGCTATCACCGACACGCCCGAGCGTGAGAAGGAAGTCACTTTCTCCGATTCCTACTACATGGACGATCAGGCTATCGTGACCAAGGTCGATAACACCGACATCACGGCCGACAACTACAGCGAGAAGCTCAACAACGCCGACGCTACCATCATCGTTCAGTCTGGCTCGACCGCCGAGTCTTTTGCCCAGGAGAACTTCCCCAAGGCCAAGATCGTCCCCTACAAGGACGCTACCGAGTGCTTCAGCGCCCTGCAGTCCGATAAGGGCGACGCCGTAGTCACCAACCGCTCCGTTGCCAGCCAGCTGACCGCCGAGCAGTTCAACACCTGCCAGACCATTAAGCAGATCAGCACCGGCGAGGAGTACGCCATCGCCATCAACCAGGGTAACACCAAGCTCAAGGAAGACATCAACCAGGCCATCAAGGACCTGACCGACGACGGTACCGTTGACGCCCTCATGGCTAAGTACAACATCAAGTAAAATAGCTACTTGATTGCTCGCGGGCCCTTTCCGTTTTGGCGGAGAGGGCCTTTGCGCTTCTCTTGACGGAGAGTATTTCCGTCTCGTTTTGCCGGCAACTTCTACGATAGGAGCCACCTTGTCTCGACTGAACAAAGGGGCCGCGGAGCAGCGTTTTCCACTGCCCGCCTTGCTCCAAAAGCTAGCCTGCGCCATGGCCGTGGCGCTCGCGCTGGTGTGCGCAGGGGCATATGCGCCCACGACCGCCCAGGCGCTTGAGACCGCAAAGATTACCGCCCGACCCAACACTGGTTCGGGCAGCGCTGTGGTCGGCGGTACCGAGACGCGCATTACCTGGGAGGTCCAGGCCGATGCCGACGAGGAGCTGAGCGGTCTTTCGCTGACGTTTGTCGACGGCACGACGTTTGGTACCGATGACACGCGATTGACGATGCTCTCGGGCGAGGACCTCATGGATCGTACGCCCATGAAGCCCACGTGCAAGGCTGACGGCCAGACGCTCAAGATTGATTTTGGCGAGACGGCGCCTGCCGGCGGCTATTTCCGCGTCGAGGTCTACGGCGTGACCTTCCCCGTCGAGGGCGGCGATGAGGCCTTTAGCGGCACCTATACGCTCGCTGACGGGTCGACCAAGAAGATCTCCAAGATTCCGTCGGTGGAGATCAAGGGCGTGACGGCCTTCGATAACTTCCTGGCCGATCTTAAGGAGCAGCCGTGGGTCGAGGCCTGGAACTCCAATATGTTCCTGCGCCTGTTCTTAAACCCGGTCATTTTGGTCCAAAGCCTGCCGATCGTCTTTAAGGGCTTCCTTATGTCGCTCTCGATCGTGCTTGTGGCGTTTCCGCTGGCAATTCCCTTTGGCTTTGCCTTGTCGCTCATGCGCATCTCCAAGTCGCGCATCCTGCGTTGCCTTGCCGGCATCTATGTGAATATCATCCGCGGTACGCCGGCGTTCCTGCAGATCTATATCGCGTTCTTCGGTCTGCCGTTGGCCGGCGTCAAGGTTGATGACTACGTGCTTGGCGTTATCGTCATGGCCATGAACTCGTCTGCGTACCTATGCGAGATCTTCCGTGCCGGTATTCAATCGATCCCCAAGGGCCAAAACGAGGCTGCGCGTTCGCTGGGCATGAACGCGTTCCAGACGCTGCTCTATGTCATGATTCCGCAGACGTTCCGTAATGTTTTGCCTACGCTGACCAGCGAGTTTATCTTGCTTTACAAGGATACGTCGCTGCTTGCCGCCGTGGGTGTGGTCGAGATCGTCATGAACGCCCGTACCATCGTGGCCACGACGGGCTCCATTACACCGTACGTGGTTGCCGCCCTGTTCTATCTGGTCATCACCCTGCCGCTCGCTCGCTTGGTGAGCGGTCTTGAGGCGAAGCTTTTGGGCACGGCCGAGACCAAGAAGAAGCGCCCCGCCAAGAGCGCCGGACAGGTTGTCGCGACGCCCGCCGATCACATCGCCGGTCTGTAAGGAGGTCCTATCATGAGCGAAACCAATAACTCGAACGAGGTCGTCGTCAGCATCAAGAACCTCCAGAAGGCCTTTGGCGACAACGTGGTCCTGCGCGATATCGATCTGGATGTGCACAAGGGTGAGGTCGTTGTGGTCTTGGGCCCCTCGGGCTCGGGCAAGTCGACGATGCTTCGCTGCATCAATCGTCTGGAGCATCCCACGAGCGGCTCGATTATCGTTGAGGGCGTGGATGTGTGCGCCAAGGGTGTCGACCTCAACAAAGTGCGTACGCACCTGGGCATGGTCTTTCAGCAGTTCAACCTGTTCCCGCACTTGTCGGTCAAAAAGAACGTCATGCTTGCGCAACAAAAGGTGCTCAAGCGCAGCAAGGAAGAGGCCGAGAAGATCGCCGTCGAGGAGCTGACCAAGGTCGGTCTTGCCGAGCGCATCGATTTTATGCCGAGTCAGCTTTCGGGCGGCCAGCAGCAGCGCGTTGCCATCGCCCGCGCCCTGTCGATGAACCCGCACGTCATGCTCTTTGACGAGGCCACCTCGGCGCTCGACCCTGAGCTCGTGCGCGACGTCCTGGGCGTCATGCGCGACCTGGCGCACGACGGTATGACCATGATCGTCGTGACGCACGAGATGGGCTTTGCGCGCGATGTCGCCGACCGCGTCGTCTTTATGGACGGTGGCGTTATCGTGGAAGAGGGCACGCCGAGCGAGGTCTTCGACCATCCTAAGAGCGAGCGCACCAAGGCATTCTTGGGCAATATTTCGTAGCCGCTTTATATGACTGACATAGCAGAAAACGGGAGCCGGATGTGATCCGGCTCCCGTTTTTGTTGGGACGCGAATGTGTTTTGGTGCAGAGCGCGTTACGGGCGGAGCTCATTGCCGCTAGACGAGCTCGGCTCCAAGGGCACGGCAGGCCGCCTCGCCCTCGTCGTCGGGCGCGTCGTAGCAGATGGTGGAGTCTACGACGTTGACGCCGGCCTCGTCGGCGTCGGCCTTCCAGTTGTCCATCCACTCGCCCTCGGCCCACGAATAGGAGCCAAAGAGGACGACCTTCTTGTCGCCGAGGGTCTCCTTGACCTCATCCCACATGGGCTGGAACTCATCATATTCAAGCTCCTCGGAACCCATGGCGGGGCAGCCGAAGGCGATAGCGTCATAGCCAGCGGCCTTGTCTGCGGAGAAGCCGGCGCAGGAGATGACCTCTGCCTCGGCGCCGGCATCGGTTGCACCTTCGGCAACGAGGTTTGCCATGGCCTCGGTGTTGCCCGTGCCGCTCCAGTAGACGACGGCGATCTTGCTCATGTTGAGTCCTTTCAGTTGTGCGGCAGGTTGCCACGGCTTCTATGTTCTATCGGGTTGCCTGGGCAAGTTGCGCCAAGCTGTAGCCCTGCTGATAGACAAAGGTGAAGTATTGGGTGCAGGCGCGGTAGGCATCAAACGTCGCAAGTGCCTGCTTGACATTTGCGTAGACCTTCCAGGCCCCAAAGACCTTATAGTTCTCGCCGCGCTGGACGATAAACTCGTGCACGTCGTCGTAGGGATATCCTAGGAAGTAGCCTATTTCGTGCGGAAACTCGCAGGTGCAGTCGTTGCTGCAGCTAGCTTGCTGGGGTAGTGCGCATCGAGTCTGGCTACAGGCGCATTCCGCGACGTTATTACTCGCGAGCGTGATGCGTGATGCCAAATGCACAAGGCATGTCGAAAGGTCTCTCGTGTCGTAGCCTTCCGAGGCGAGCGCCGTTTTGGCGCGAGGGTCCGCGAAATAGGTGGTGAGGCTTTTGGCTCGGTACACGTACACGAGCGCTCCGCAGGGCCGCCAGACCAAAACACTCAGGTGGATGCCAAGCGGGTCAAGCTCGCGGTTGCACTGGGCGATAACGTTGAGCAGGCGTACTCGGCGTTCTGCGATGGTTTCTGTTGCGGTCGAGCCGTCCCCGTGGGCGTAGGTGCCTGGATAGGTAAAGAGCGATGCCGGCTTGATGCCCGCGAGCGTGGGGGAGCAGTTGCGCACGACTGCTGCCTGAAACGTTGGGATGTCTATGGTTCGAGTCACGTCGCTCCTTACGGATCTAAACTGTTAGCCTAGGAAAACTTATACACGAAAGTAAGCCATGGTCAACAAAAAAGTTTGAAGAGGGAAACTAATTGACCGAACGGACATGATTTTGGGTTAAGATGGGGACACCCCATGGGGGTATCTAGATAGTGCTACTGAAAGGGGAACGCATGAGTGACTTGCTCAACCCTGCGAATCTCATCGTGCTGACCGTCATTGCCGTCGGCATGTTTTTTGGACTGCGTCGCATTGCCGCTTCGACACACGGGAAGAGTTGCTGCAGCGATGGTGCGAGCGGCAAGAAGGCCGTAAAAGTTGTTGTGGTGGATACCGATGCGTCACACTATCCCTATAGCGATGAGCTGCTCATCGGCGGCATGAGCTGTGACGGCTGCGCTCAGAACGTAGCCAATGCCCTCAATGCGCTGGATGGCGTGTGGGCTACGGTAACGTACGCGGATCACACGGCACGCGTGCGCTCGAAGCGCCCGGTTGATCGCGACACACTCGAGACGGCAGTGAGGGGTGCGGGCTATTACGTTATGAAAATGTAGGCGTTGCCCTCTCCGGTGGGTACCAGCCTCCTGCCCATTGTGACTATCGGCATCCAAAAATTTGCGCAAAAATAACCTTTAGATGCGGCAAAAGTGGAGTTTGGTGACGGTTTGCGCGGAATTCGCTACCAATCGAGCATCTATGAACCCGTCCAAAAAATTACAGGTGTATATTTATACACTGATTATTGCTGTGCTCAGATTGCAATTAACCGTGGACAGAAATGAAGAATGCTAAAACTGGGCTTTAGGACAGGGGAGGCTATAACCTTATGAGACGAGTGAGAACACTTGGCTTGGTGGCAGCGCTTGCCGCTATCTTGGTATCGCCGCTGCCGGCGCACGCCGAAGACGCATCGGGTGCCGTTACCTACAATGCGGGAAATGGGTATTCCTTTGAGAAGCTCTCGCATCCTACGGTAGGAACGTCGCAGCCGGATGGCATCGTCGACTACCAGGGTAACGGTGCCGTTGCCGTTCCGGGCGCCGATGGTAATACGGCCAACAACGAAGGCGATCGCGGCCAGAGCTACACTTGGGCGGCTGCGAGCTATGGTGACTGGCTTTATGTGGGCACCTGCTATGCGGCGATGGGCAACACGCTGACGCTCATGAACAGCACGCTGGGCGATTCCTTTGATGTCGAAACCATGCGCCTGACGCTGGAGGCCATGTTTAACGGTACCTTCTTCTATGGACAGCAGAAGGAGGACGGCACGGCCGACAAGGACAGCGGCGGCATCTTGGTCAAGATCAATACCAAGACCGGTGAGACCAAGCTGCTACTCTCTGAATCGCTCAACGGCGTCGCTCCTTTGTTCCGCAATGCCGTGAGCTATAAGGGTAAGCTCTATTTCTGCGGCAGCGTCAGGACCAATGACGGCAAAGGCGGCCTGCCTGCTGTATACGAGATCGATCCTAAGACGGATGAGTACAAAGTTGTCTATCAGGGCCTTTCGAGCATGCAGGATTACGGTGCTGCCTACAAGCAGGGCATTTCTACCGGTATCCGCGGCATGTGCGTCCATGATGGCCAGCTCGTCATCAGTAATGTGGGTAAAGACGCGAACGGTAATTTTGTGTCGACAATCCTGACGTCGTCTGACCCCTCGAAGGGCCAGGACAGCTTCACCGAGATTGCCAACTCGGAGACGCTGTTTGGCTATCCGGCGATTCGCTATCAGGACAGCATCTACGGCGGCGCCATTTGGGATATGGTCTCGTACAATGGCCATCTCTATGCGACCATCTGCACCGGTACGCCCGAGAACGCTCCCGATGATAATTCCATGCAGTCGTTTGCCATGGTCCGTGGCGACAAGAATGCCGACGGCAGCTATTCGTGGACTCCCATTGTCGGCGATCAGAAGACGGACCGTGCAAAGTACTGCTTTGGCATCGATCCTGCCCGTACCCGTTCTGGCGCTGCCAACCTCATCGTCTACAACGACTACCTCTATATCGGTGAATACAACGACGAGGAGATTGCCCTCGAGCGCATCCTGTTCAACAAATCCAACACCGAAGAGGGCGGCAAGAGCAGCATGGGCGGCGTTGACTGCTCGTTTGTGAATGCCAATCTTGAGCAGTCGGTTAACATCTATCGCATGGACAAGGACGAGAACATGGAGCTCGTCGTTGGCGATCGCACCGACATGTTCCCCGAGGGCGGTATTTCCGGCCTGACTTCGGGCTTTGGCCGAAACGAGAACCAGTACATTTGGCGCATGCAGAAGTTCGACGGCAAGCTGTATATCGGTACCTTTGATACCGCGAGCCTGCTTGAGCCGATCGGCCAGTTCTCCAATGGCGACATTATCGATATGACGCCCGAGGAGTGGGACTCTCAGGTTCAGCGCCTTAGGGACCTGCTCGATCACCTGCTCGACAAGAAATCGCCTGACGACCCCATCGTTCCCGTGAACACGCTTGCGGACGATGATTCAAACGAGGCCGTCGAGGTCGATGATTCGAACGAAGCTGCCGAGGTTGATGATTCAAACAAGGCCGTCGATGTCGATGACGAGAAGACCGAGGTTGCTAAGGGCTTTGGCGATCTGAGCGATGCGCTGGAGGATGCCGCGGGCGGTCTTTGCGATCAGGCCGCGACGATGTCCCAGGACTTTGAGGACGACGCCGCTTATGTCCAGAAGATCGATGGCGAGATCGCGTACTTCAAGTCCTTTGCCGACCAGTATCAGGACATGCTCGATAGCTATGAGAGCCTTAAGCAGCAGTACGAGGATGCCTATGGCACCGAGCTGCCGAGCGATATTCAGGATGCGCTCGATAAGCTGCTGAGTGCGGAGAACCTCAAGAAGCTGAAGAGCGTGCTTACGTGCATGTATTACCTTCGCGATGCCGAGCGCGGCTTTGATATGTATGTGACCGAGGACGGCGTGAACTTTACGACGCTGACGACCAATGGCTTTAACGATCCGTATAACCATGGTCTGCGCACCTTTGCGGTGACCAACCAGGGTCTGTGCCTTGGTACCGCCAACCCGTTCTATGGCTGCCAGGTTTGGATCCAGCGCAAGGAGAATTCGGAGAATCCGATTGATCCCGGTACTCCGGATCCGACGGAACCCACCAATCCTTCGCAGCCGGGTGGCGGCGAGCAGCCTGGTGGCAGCCAGACGGGCGGCAACGACCAGTCGAGCAGCACCACGACCACCGTCACGACAGCCACTAAGAAGACTCCGAAGGACGGCTCGCTGCCTCACGCTGGCGACTCGACCCTCACGCTGGTCTTGGGATTGCTGGTTGCAGCTGCCGCAGTGCTTGGCATTGCCCTCGTCTTGCGCAAGCGTTCTTGTCGCTAGGCGCGTCCGCGCAGCTCGATGTTTTGGATATCGTCGAAGTCGATGGCGATATCCCTGAGTTTGAGCAGCTTGAACGCGGGTAGCACCTCGTCGAGGATGCCCGTGCGGCTACGATAGCCGTACGTATCGTAATAGGTGACGCGCACCAGGTCGCCGCGTTTGAGGCCCTCGAGCTTTTTCGAAAGCTCGAGGGCTTTTTCTTCCGTGAGCTCGCATTTGGGTTCGACGGTGATTTCCTGCTTGCGCACGAGTTCGTAGTATCCCGTGAGGGCGGCAAAGGGCATAAACTGTGCGGCACGGCCGGCGCGGATGGCGCCGTTTGCGGTGAGCTTTGGGTTGGCGGAGCGACGTCTTCCCTCGGGGTCCGCTAGGCGTTCAAAAGGTGTCGGTGGCCGCATCGGCTGTTGTTGGGACTTAGGCATGATGTCCTCCTACCTGATTGTTGCGTTCGCGTGCGGTAGCGCCGGCGGTAAAGCTTAATCCCTTGACGAGTGCGTTCTTGCCGTACTTGCCCTTCACGGCCAGGACGGCGCGCGCCAGGTCGCGCTCGCGCTCATCGGCCTTAACATCGCTAAATAGATCGATGGTGGCAAATTCCTCGGGCACCAGATTGCCAAATCCTAGGTTGATGCGTTTGACCGGTCGTTTGGGATCGACGGTCTGCGCCCAGAGCTCATCGAAATAGCCCATGATCTTCTTAAACGAATTGGTGCGCTCGGGCAGCTTTCGCGAAGCGTTGGAGTGCGCAAAGAGTGCGGCATAGCCACCGCGCGGTTTGCCGCCATGCTCTCCCACAAAGATGCCATCGATTGCCTGCGCCTCGCGCACCAGGCGGCGCCGTTCGTCATCTCGCTGGACGGGCTTGGGCGCACGGGGCGCGAGCTCGGGGCCGGCGGTTGCGGCGGGTTCGATGCTCGACGTGCTCGAACGCAAATGCCCGCATCCGTCTACATATTGCGCTGTGCCGCTGGCGTCGAGGCGGCGTATGTCGGCGCGCTCGCTCGCGTAGCCTACAAAGAGCGAGATGCTGTCGCACACCACGTGCTTATCGACTAAGTCCAGCACAGCGTTGTCGACCATCTCGCGCAACACGGTGTAGGCTTGCTCATAGGCATAACCCTTCGATAGCACTTGCCCCGTGGTTGTTGAGGTTGCCTGCGGGCGATAGGCCTGAATATCGGCGATAGTTGTCGGCTCGCGCCCAAAGGCGTGGTCGATAAGATACTCGGCATTGACGCCGAGCTCGTCGTAGAGCAGGTTTTCGTCGAGCGCCGCGACGCCCATCAGATCGTAGACGCCGTATTTTTCGAGTCGTGCTGCCACGCCGGGCCCAATGCCCCAGATGTCGGTGATGGGGCGATGGGGCCAGATCTCCTTGCGAAAGGTCTCGTCGTCGAGTTTGCCGATGCGGCTGGGTACGTGCTTGGCGGTGATATCGAGCGCTACCTTGGCCTGGAATAGGTTGGGGCCGATGCCGACCGTCGCCGTGATGCCGGTGCGTGCGAGGACCTCATCGCGCAGCATACAGGCGAAGCCTTCAGCGTCGGTATGGTAGAGGTCCAGATAGGGCGTCACGTCGATAAAGCATTCGTCGATGGAGTAGACGTGCACGTCTTGCGGACTCACGTATTCCAGATAGATGCCGTAGATTTGCGCCGACACCTCCATGTAGTGCTGCATGCGCGGTACGGCCTTGATGTAGTCGATGCCGTCGGGAATCTCGAACAGGCGACAGCGGTTATGGATTCCGAGGTCTTTCATGGCCTGGGTAATGGCGAGGCAGATGGTCGTGCGCCCGCGCGATTCGTCGGCAACGACCAGGTTGGTGGTGAGCGGATCGAGTCCACGGTCGACGCACTCGACGCTGGCATAAAACGTTTTGAGGTCGATGCAGATATAGGTGTGACGCTCGTGCCCCACGCGTCCTCCCATCAAACACATGTTCTTATCGAATGCTTGTTCGATAATACCCGCTCGTCCGGACATCGTCAAAACCTGTCCCTTTTTGGTCGGTCGCCGTTTGAGGGCCGATTGGCAACGCTCGCTGATTGTAGTCTTGACCTGCGCTAGAATAGTGGCATCTGAATGTCCGGGCGCATGGAGGCGTGCGCCCGTATGCTGAGGAGGACTTTATGGCAACTGTTGCCGCACCTATCGATGCTACGTCGACTGCCGCTTGGAAGGCGCTCGAGGCTCATCAGGAGAAGCTCGAGGCCGAAGGTATCGACCTCAAGGCCTGGTTCGCCGCCGATGCCGAGCGCGTGAACAAGCTGAGCTTTGACGCTGGTGACCTGCACTTCGATCTGTCCAAGAACCTTGTGACCGATGAGACCGTCAAGCTGCTGTGCGATCTTGCCCGCGAGGTGAAGCTCGAGGAGCGCCGCGACGCCATGTTCTCCGGCGAGCACATCAACACCACCGAGGACCGCGCCGTCCTGCACACCGCGCTGCGCCGCCCGGCAAGCGAGAAGGGCCAGCTCATCGTTGACGGCCAGGATGTCGTCGCCGACGTGCACGAGGTCCTCGACCGCATGTATGCCTTCGCCGAGCGCGTGCGCTCCGGTGAGTGGAAGGGTGTTACCGGCAAAAAGATCGAGCACCTGGTGTCCATCGGCATCGGCGGCTCCGACCTGGGCCCGGTCATGGCCTACGAGGCCCTGCGTCCCTACGCCGACGCCGGTATCGACTGCCGCTATATCTCCAACATCGATCCCAACGACCAGGCCGAGAAGCTCAAGGGTCTGGATCCCGAGACCACGCTCGTGATCATCGTCTCCAAGACCTTCACCACGCTCGAGACCCTCACCAACGCCCGCGAGGTCAAGACCTGGATGCTCGAGCAGCTCAAGGCTCAGGGCGCCATCGATGGCTCCGATGAGCAGAACGCCGAGGCCGTGGCAAAGCACTTCGTCGCCGTTTCCACCGCACTCGAGAAGGTCGAGGCCTTCGGCATCGACCCCGCTAACGCCTTTGGTTTCTGGAATTGGGTCGGCGGCCGCTACTCCGTCGACTCCGCCGTGGGCCTGTCGCTGATCGTCGTGCTCGGCCCCGAGCGTTTCCAGCAGTTCCTCGAGGGCTTCCACGCCATCGACGAGTACTTCTGCAATACGCCGCTCGAGAACAATGCCGTCGCGCTGATGGGCCTGTTCAATGTCTGGTACGTCAACTTCTTCGGCTCCAAGAGCCACGCCGTGCTTCCGTACTGCCAGTATCTGCACCGCTTCCCGGCTTACCTGCAGCAGCTCACCATGGAGTCTAACGGCAAGCACGTCCGCTGGGACGGCAGCGCCGTAACCTCCGATACCGGTGAGATCTTCTGGGGCGAGCCCGGCACCAACGGTCAGCACGCCTTCTACCAGCTGCTGCACCAGGGCACTGTGGTGGTTCCGGCCGACTTCATCGCCTTCGCCAACACTGCCAACCCTGCGACCGATAGCGGTCAGGACGTGCATGAGCTGTTCCTGGGCAACTTCCTGGCCCAGACCAAGGCGCTCGCTTTTGGTAAGACGGCCGATGAGGTGCGCGCCGAGGGCACGCCCGAGCAGATCGTCCCGGCCCGTTGCTTTGAGGGCAACCGCCCGACGACCTCGATCTTCGGCGACACGCTGACCCCGTTTGCGCTCGGCGAGCTCATCGCCCTGTACGAGCACATCACGTTTGTCGAGGGCACGGTCTGGGGCATCGACTCCTACGACCAGTGGGGCGTCGAGCTGGGCAAGCAGCTTGCCAAGCAGATCACCCCGGCCTTCCACGACGACGCCGCCAAGGCCGAGCAGGACGCTTCGACCCAGGCGCTCATCGAGTTCTACCGCGCTCACCGCAAGTAGTCGCTGCTGTTAACGCATTGCGCCTTATAGCCAGGGGCCCGTATCCCATCGGATGCGGGCCCCTTTGCTTTGCCGTGGTCCCGGGGCGCACGGCCTTTGTGGAACATCGCCGGGGCGCCGCGCGCTGCGAGAACCCTGCGCCTAGATCTCGGCCTCCGCATGGCCTCGCTGCGCCTCGGGCAGCTCCCCGTAGAGCGGATGGTCTTCGAGCCTAAAGCGCTCGACCTGTTCGGGAGTGCGACCGCGTACAAAGAGCCACGAGCGATCGATCGGCGTCGCCATGAGCGTGCTGGGGAGCGCGTCGGCGCGGTCGGAAAACACCCGGGCACTCTCTGGATCCTGGAATGCCAGCACCAGATGCGTGTCGCAGTTGCCCATGATGGAGCGAGCGCGCGCCTCGCCATAGAACGCATCGAGTTGGTTGGTCGACTGCAGCAGCAGCGTTGCCCAGATGTTGCGGCTTCGGATAATCGAGAGCACGTTGTCGATCTGGGGGATCTGCAGATTTGCGAAGTCATCGAGCATAAAGCGCACGGGCATGGGCAGGCTGCCGTCGGGCTGCCTATCGGCCTCACGAATGAGGCCCATAAACGCCTGCGAAATAAAGAGACCGGTCAGCGGATCGAGATTGCGGTCAATATCGCTTACGGTTACAAACAGGGCGCAGGGGGTGTGTCCCATGGAAGCGAAGTCCACCTGATGGCACTCACGATAGAGCTGTGCCGCACCGTCGAATCCCAGACACATGACCTTTTCGGCAAGGATGCCGACGATGCTCGCGTGCATGCGCTCGGCATTTTGCGTAATGGCGTAGCGCCGCCATAGCGAGAGGGCATAGCTTTGGGGGTCGGTCGTGATCAGGTCGTCAAACAATCGACCCGTGGCACCGTCCTGCAGGTGCTCGATCAGCTTGATGACCGAGCTGATCGTCTGCTCGTCGGCGGGTAGCTGTTCGGTGACGTAGGCGATAAGACACGACAGCAGGTTTGCCGCCGCATGATCCCAAAAAGGCTGGTTGTTGTCCTCGATGGGGCAGATGGCCTTTGCCACCGAGAGGATGTCCTGCTGGTTGGGCCTGCCGTCCGCCTTGCGGCGAATGTGCCTCAGGGGGTTGTAGCCGCAGCGCTCGATGCCGGGCGCAAGGGCCGGGACGGTGTTGAGGTCGGCGAAGTTGAGACATTGCACGCGGTAGCCGTGGGCTGCCAGCACGGGTCCCACTTCGCGACAGAGCGTGCCTTTGGTGTCGAGCACGATGTAGCTTGCGTTCATTTGCAGCAGGTTGGGCTTGAGGACGTTTCGGGTCTTGCCGGCTCCCGAGGGGCCGATCACAAGTGCGTTGTTGTTGAGTCCCGTTTGGCGGGTGTTGCAGGAAAGCGTTCGATCCTTGGCAAGGATGGTGGACGATGCGGACTCAGATGCGGCGAGGCGGCTGGCGAGGTTAGACATGGGCGACCTCCTTGGTGGTCGAGAGGATTTCGTGGGCAAAGCCGAGCTCGACGGCGCGCTTGGCCGAAAGGTAGGTGTCTTTTGCAGTGAGGGACTGGATGCGCTTGGGCGTGAGGCCGCTGCGGTCCGAGAGGATTTGCGTGAGGGTCTTGCGGGTCTGCATGAGACGCCGGCTGGTTTCCTGCAGCGCAAGTGCCGAGCCGCCTGCCCCCTGGGGGATCAGCGGGTCGTGAATCATGAGCTCTGCATGGGGCGCCATACGGCGATCGTCGCCGCCCATAAAGATCACGGCGCCCATGGACGCGGCGAATTCCAGGCAGACGGTGCGGATGGGGCACGATGCGAGGCGCATGGCGTCATAGATCGCAAGACCCGATCGCACGCTTCCGCCGGCGCTGGCGACAAATATGGTGATGGGGCGGCTGGGGTCGGTGGCATCGAGCAGGCGGATCTGCTGGCATAGGTCGTGGGCCATCGGGGTTTCGATGTTTCCCATGACGGAGAGCTCGCGACGGGCGAGCATCTCATCGTAAATGCTGGTGAGCGTGATACCTCGGGCGGATTCACGCATGGTGAGGGGGCTGATGATGGGGGAATGATTGGTGTCCATGAGGACTCCTTTCTGTTGGTTGTGTTGTGGAATAGGATTGTTGCCCGCGGAGGGGCTGGCGGGCTACAGGGTTCGTCCGAGCCTGAGATCGAGCTCGGTTGTGGGGCAGGCTGCCTGTTCGTGCGGCTCGCAAACGCCAAGGGCTCCAAAGCGATGGAGCGTTGCGGCGGGCGTGGTGTAGGCGAGCCGCAGCTGATGCTCGACAGGGGCACATCCGTCATTTTTGTAATGAGCCGCGTAATACTGCGCGATGCTGGCGTTCATCTCGCTGCCATTGCGATGGCGCTCAAACTGGCGTCTGCAGGTCTCGATGATCTTTGCTACCGACTTGGGTGCCGTCGCGGGAACAAGGGCGAGATAGCCCTCAAATAGCTCGTTGATGCTCAGGAGGCACAGCAGATCGATCAGCGTCCTTATGGCTGCTCCCTCGGCGGAAAAGTGCGCGGTCATGCGGTTATATCGGTTGCGGTCGACGATGGCCGCATGGGGTCTTGGAGTTTTCTGCCCCGTGGTTCCGGGCTTTTGCCGCGCCTGTGTATTGAGCTCGACGTTGCAGCGCTTGAGGCCGTCCAACGGAAGGAACAGTGCGGTGCGCAGGGTGTTCCGCTTGCTTTCGAGTTCATGACGCTCGTCGGGTTCCCATTCGAGCTTGAGTTTCGTGTCGAGCGCCGTAAGCATATGGGCTAGGCAGCCTACGGTAAGAACGTATGAATCGTTGTCGCGTTTTGGGGCATAGGGGTCTGTCAGCTTGCGAATGTCGGGGTCGCCCATGATCTTTGTGCAGCGCTTCAGCAGTTGAGGGTGGTCGGCCAAGATCGTCGCGAGCGGTAGCGACGCGTAGTTCTTGATGGTCGCGGCGGCAAAGGCGGCGTCATATTCGTTTGCATATGCTCGCTCAATGCGGGCATCCAGAATGCTTTTCTTATCGCCGTCTTCAGCGTGGTGGTTTGTCATAGCTTCTCCAATCGGTTGATGTTCGTGCTGTTTGTTGATGTGTTGGTTGTCGTGAGTGATGTGCTTGCCGTGGGTGATGTGCTGACGTTGGGGTGCTATGCGGTTTTCAATGAGCCCGTGAGGCAGTTGCTGCAGGGGCGGGATGGAACGGCCCATGCAAGGCGGAAGGCATCGTGCTCAAAATCGAGACAGCAATGCCCTGGGTGCCTCACATGTGGCAGTTACCTCATTAAGTTGTCATTGCGTTTGGGGTTGTACTTTGCCGATCTTCTTTCTCTTACACGCTAAAACTCAAACTTCATATGCTCGATCTACTTAAAACCGCAACGGCGGTCTTTTATCAACTTATATGTCGGAACGCGTCTTTACAAGTACTTTTTTGCCTTTGTTTCAAATGGGGTGGTTTTGCAACCGTCATACGCGCGCTGTGCGAACGTGCCCGGCTCGGATAAGATAGTGCGCGATAAAAACGATGCAAGGAGGCACATATGGCAATCAAAGCCATCGCAATGGATATCGACGGTACGCTCACCAACGATCAAAAGGTCATTAGCCCGCGTACGCGCGAGAAGCTGCTCGCGGCGCAGGAGTCGGGCATTAAGCTCATCTTGGCTTCGGGTCGTCCCGCATGGGGGCTGCACGCCTTGGCGCAGGAGCTCGACCTTCAAAACCATGACGGTCTGCTAGTTGCCTTTAATGGCGCGCATGTGGTCGACGCTCAGACCGATGAGGTTCTTTTTGACCAGGCTATGCCTGCCGACGAATTGCATCGCCTGATTGATCACCTGCGTAATTTTGACGTGATCCCTATGATTTCGCTCGGTCGTGATTTGCATGTCGAGGACTCGTACCATTGCATGATCACGCTGCCTGACGGCTCGCAGAAGAATATCGTCAAGTATGAGCGCGACGCGTGCGATCTTAAGATTCGCGAGGTGGAGAGCCTGCATGAGGTCGCTGATGCTTATCCCGTGGACAAGCTACTCACTGCGGGCGATCCGGCCTACCTGCAGGCGCATTACGAGGAGATGTATGCGCCCTTTACCCAGACGCTTTCGGGCATGTTTACGGCCGACTGGTACTTTGAGTACACGGCGCCCGGTATCGACAAAGCCCATGCGCTCGAGGGTGCCCTGCCCAAGCTCGGCATCGATGCCAGCGAGGTCGTATCGTTTGGCGACGGCCAGAACGACAAGTCCATGATTGAGTGGGCCGGCACCGGTGTTGCCATGGACAACGCCGTCGATGAGGTTAAGGCCGTGGCCCAGATGGTGACCGCCAATAACAACGAAGATGGTATTGCAGTGGCGCTGGATAAGCTGCTGGGTTAGAATCGCCGATTAATGCATGGTTCGGGCGCCTGCTCGCGGGCGTCCTTTTGTTAGGGAGGGTGCCGTGTCCGCATTTCCGTTCGATGCCGTTATCTTTGACATGGACGGCGTCATTGTCGATACCGAGTATTACTACCTGGGCGAGACTGCCGCGTTTGCCAAGGAGCTTGGGCTTAATCTGACTCAAGAGGAGTTGAATGGGCAGGTCGGTACCTCGCATCAGTTCTTCCTGCATATGCTGGTCGATTGGTTTGAGCGTGCCGGTAAGGGGCATTTCACTGGCGAGGAAGCGTTGGCCCGTTGGGACGAATGGGCTCATAAGCGTCCGCGCGACTATCAGGCTTTGATTAACCCAGGCGCCGTGGATACGATTCGAGAGCTGCCGCGCCGTGGCGTTCGCGTGGCGCTTGCCAGCTCGTCGCCCATGGTTAGCATCGAGGAAGTGCTCAACGCATGCGGGCTGTCGGATGCCTTTGAGTATGTGGTGAGCGGCGAGCAGTTTAAGGAGAGCAAGCCCGAGCCCGACATCTACCTGCATGCGCTGGACCTGCTGGGGCTGCCCGCGAATCGCTGCTGCTGCGTTGAGGATTCCGTTCCGGGCATTACCGCGGGTAAGCGAGCCGGCCTGACGGTCATTGCCAAGCGCGAGGAGCGCTTTGGCTTTAGCCAGGATGCCGCGGACAAGATTATCGACCAGCTGCCGGAGCTGCTCACGCTTTCTTAGGAGCGCGGTAGTTGCGCGTTTTTCGGGTCTGATGAGTAAATAGCCAACATTTTGGTGCGACACCTAGCATACTTTAAGCTAATGCGGGCTTAAGGGCTTGTTGAATGCCCTTAAGCCCGTTTTAGACGTAATTGTGCTGGGAGAGGGTATATGCCACCGACTGAAGGGCCAACTGACGGTAAAGCAGCGATACCGCTGTACCAACAGGTCATTGATATCATTAAAAACGAAATCAACTCCGGCGCCTACAAGGCAGGCGCGCGGATACCCAACGAATTCGAATTGGCTGAGAGCTATAAAGTTGGCCGCGTTACCGTGCGACGCGCTATTGAGGAGCTCGTCCAGCAGGGCTATCTAACGAAGCGACAGGGGAAAGGCACGTTTGTCAATGCCCCCAAGCTCAAGCGCAAGATTCGCCAGAAGGATGACGTTCAGAGTTTTTCGGACGCATGCCGCGTTAACGGAATGGAACCGGGGGCGTGCGTCATTTCGAGAAAGATACTGCCGGCGGATTCCACCGAAGCGCAGTTCTTTGGTGTTCCCGTTGGAACTGACTTGATTTGCGTTGAGCGCGTGCGCACTGCCGATGGCGTCCCTGTCATGCTCGAGAACAACATATATGTTTACGAGGACAACGCCTATCTATCAACGGCACCTCTATCTAACCAATCCATTTTTGAGTTCGTGCGTAACCGGACGGGCCGTACGCCCGCGTTTACCGACCCGTGCACACTCGAGATCGCGTGCGCGTCGCCCGAGGTCGCTCGGCTGTTGGCAGTTCCCGTTGGCGAACCCTTGTTTTATATGGAAGCCTTCTTTTTCGATGAGCAGCGGCGGCCGTTTATCATCGGTCGTCAGCGAATCGTTGGGTCTCGCTACGTTTTTGACATCTAGGACATTGCGAATGGAAGCGCCCGGTGGATTATCTCACCGGGCGTCTCCATACCGTTCACGGCGCAAACGCAACCGTTCAACCGCGTTGCGGCAATCAGTTTGAAATTATCTTGATGAAGGAAAAAGCTGCTGGTAATCTATGGGACGTCATAGAACGTTTGCATTGCGCAAACGTTGAAGCGAGATGCGATGCAGTCTCGAGTTCTTTGGAGGTATCTATGTCAGATACGAAGGCGAAGAAGACAAACAGACGTTTTAAGTTCAAATTACCGCATGTCTATACGATCATGTTCTTGCTGATCGTTGTCTTTGCGGTCCTGACTTGGATCGTTCCCTCTGGTCAGTATCAGCGCAAGACGATTTCGACAGCGGCGGGCGAGCGTGAAGTCGCCGTTGCTGGTACCTATGAACAGGTCGATAAGAATTACACCGATTCCGAGACCGGCGAGACCATCAATCTGGGCCAGGATATCTTTGCGGTCCTGCAAGCGCCCACCAAGGGTATCCAAGAGGCTGCCGACGTCGTTGCGTTCGTCTTATTGATTGGCGGATCGTTCGCGATCATCACCAAGACCAACGCTTTGAATGCCGGCATGAGCCGTGTGATTAAAAAGCTCAAGAACAAGGACATCCTCATCATTCCCATCACGATGACGTTGCTGTCCATTTGCGGCACTACGTTTGGTATGTCTGAGGAAGCCCTGCCGTTCTATGCCATCTTCATTCCCATCATGATGGGTATCGGTTATGACTCGATGACGGCATTCATCATCTGCTTCCTTGGTCCTAACCTGGGATATTGTGCTTCGACCATCGACCCGTTTAATGTTTTGATCGCCCAAGGCATCATTGGCATCGAGGGTAATCCGCAACTGTGGCTGCGCGCCGTTTCTTGGGTCATCTTCACTGCCGTCGGTATCGCATGGGCCATGCGCTACGCCATGCGCGTCAAGAAAAATCCCGAGTCGTCCATTACGTACGAGGACGATAAGCTCAAGCGTGTTGAGTTTTCCGTGACCGATGCCTCCATCGAGGAAGAGTTCACTACCCGTCAGAAGCTCGTGCTTATCGATTTTGCCTGCGGCATGGGCATTATCGTCTGGGGTCTTGTTACCCAGGGCTGGTACATGAATGAGATTTCCGCCGTGTTCCTTGGTATGGGCTTGCTTGCCGGTATCCTGGGCGGCCTTGACCAGCAGACGATCGCCGAGGAGTTCGTTAAAGGCATTGCCGACTTTGCGTATGCCGCTATCGTCATCGGCATCGCTCGCGGTATCTTGGTCATCGCAGAGGGTGGCATGATCATCGACACCATCCTCCAGGCGCTCGCTACTGCACTGGCCGGTGCACCTGCCGCCGTCTACACCACGTTTATGTATATCGTCCTTGGCCTGCTCTCTTTGCTGGTTCCCTCGAGCTCTGGACTTGCGGCGCTCACCATGCCCGTCATGGGTCCGCTGACCGAGCTTATGGGCCTCAATCCCGAAGCCGCCGTTACCGCGCTCCAGTTTGCTAATCAGACCATCAACACCATCAGTCCCGTGGCGGGCATGACGGTTGCCGGTCTTGCCGTGGCAAAGATCTCGTTTGGTCAATGGTGGAAGACCATTTGGAAGTTCTTCATTTTTATGGTCGTCTTTGGCCTGATCGTAACGGCAATTTCTGGCATGCTTCCGGTGTAGGTGGTTGTGATGTCTGATCGTTTGACGGTCCTGACGTCTAAGAGCGTCTTTACCGGTACGGGGGACCTGCCGTTTGAAGGTTTCGTAGCGGTCCGTGGCAATCGAATTGAGGCTGTTGGCACCAAGTGCGAGGTAGCTTCGTATTTGACCCAAGCGGACGAGGTAGTTGACCTGGGCGACCGCACCGTCATGCCCGGCCTGATCGATGTGCATACCTTCTATACGGGCTGGGCAATGCGGACGTTGGGGTCTGATCTGTCCGGCGTCGCCGATGCCAAAGAGGCCGTGTCGCTCTTGCGTGCATGGAAAGATGATCATCCGGATTGCGCGGCGGCTTTTGGCCACAACCTGCCCGAAACGTTGGCATCGGATGCCGAGAACGCAAATACGGCAGCTGTGTTTGACGAATTTTTTGGTGATATCCCTGTCGTCTGCTTTACACCGGGCGCGGAGACCTGCGTTCTCAATGCTGCCGCCAGTGCGCGATACGGTTTTACACCGCAGGCGTGCTATGCCGAGAAGATCTGGCGCATGATGAGCGATTTCCTCGCGTTGCCCGAGGTGCGCGCGGGGTATTCGGACTACATGAGCATGCTTAACGAGCGCGGCGTTACCGCCATCAAGGAGATGGCGTTTGATGACTACTACGGCTTTGCCGACGAAATGGCTCGCCGTGAGGAATCTGGCGAGCTGACGGTTCGCGTCTCTATGATGTCGCAGCCGGTGGGCGCTGGTGCAAATCTGGCATATGCTCGCGAGGCACGAGAGCGCTTCCGGGGACCGTTCGTTCGTTTTTCTGGCTTCAACCGTATGACCGATCGCGGCGTATGGGCGGGGCTTGCCGAGATGATTGACCCCTATGAGGATACGGCCGATGCGGGCGCTGCCGGCAAGACGGTCGTCGAGGAGCCAGAGTGGGATCTGATTGAAAGCGAGCTGCGTGCAATTGATGCTGACGGCTTCCGATATTCCTTGCATTGCCAGGGCGATGGCGCCGTTCGTCGCACCGTGGCGCTCTATGCCTCGCTGCCTCGAGACGAGCATGGACGGATGCTTCGCCGCCATGCGATTACCGATCTCGAGAACTCTGACCCGACCGATCTTGTCGAGTTTGGCAAGTTAGGTGGAATTTGCGAGGTCTATCCGCAGATTCTGACGCTGGACCGGCGCGAGGATTGCCTGTCGATGATGCGTCGACAAATTGGCGAGACGCGACTTTTGCACAGCTGGAATCGCCGCGGCATGGAAGATTCCGGATGCACAGTGTGCTGTGGCACTGATTTGCCGCTGTTGATTCCGAGCTTGGGCGAGTCAATCTACAGCGCGTGCGGCGGGTTCTTCGCCGACGGACTTCCCGTGAATGAGGCCAACGTGCTGACGCTTGTCGAGCTTTTGCGCGCTTGGACTGCCGGGGGCGCGTACGACCTGATGCGCGAAGACGAGCTGGGTACGCTTGAGGTTGGCAAGCTTGCCGATATCTGCGTACTCGATCGGGATGTGTTCGACCTCGATTATCGCGACGCACGCGATCTTGCGGTTGATATGACGATGTCGGACGGACAAATCGTGTTCGATCGAAATAAGGAGGCATAAGATGCCTGAATCCAAACCGACGCTGCGCCGCGAACAGATTGCAGGCATGAATATCCACTACATCATGTGGTCGCTCGATTACTTCCTTGATGTGCAGCAGCGCTTGGGCTTTGAGTCCATTGAGCTGTGGTGCGCGGAGCCGCATGTGACGCTCGATCACACGGGCTACTTTGAGGCTGAGGTCCTGGCGAAAAAGGCTGCAGACCGTGGGCTTAGGTATCGTACTCTGTGCCCCGAGAATGTTGTCTATCCTTGGCAGTACTGCGCACGCAAGCCGCTGCATGAACAGCGCAGCCTGGCGTACTTTAAGCACGGCATTGAGCTTGCCGAGGTACTTGGGTGCGACCGTATGTCCATCAACTCGGGCTGGGGCGACTGGGACGAGGACCGCGAGGAAGCCTGGAAGCGCAGCCGCGAGCACTTGTCCATTCTGGCGGAGTATGCCGGGGAGCACTGTCTGGTGCTTACGATGGAAAGCCTGCGTCCCGAGGAGAGCAACCTTGTGACGACGGTTTCCGATGCGAAGCGCATGATTGACGAGGTCGCGAGCCCGTACTTACAGCCCATGGTTGATACAACTGCGATGGGCGTTGCGCGCGAGACGCTCGAGGACTGGTTTGCCGCCTTTGGTGATGGGGCAATTCACGAGATGCACTTTATCGACGGTGACCCGTATGGCCATCTGGTGTGGGGCGATGGCAAGCACGATATGGACGCCTTCGTCGCCGCACTCAACACCCATGGTTTTGACGGCATGCTGGGTCAGGAAATCACGGACGGTCGTTACTACGATGACCCGGCGGCGGCTGATGCCAAGAACATGGCCGCATTCGAGAAATATCTGATTGACTAAAACAACTATCGGCCACGCAACCAACGTCATTGATTGCGGCCCAAACAAGAAAGGAACTGGATATGAACGCACACGATCTGATCAAAGAGGCAATTGTCGAGAAGGGCAAGTTCGACAGCGTCTACTGGATTGCTTGCGGTGGCTCCATGATCGATTTGATCCCGGCTCATGAGCTTCTGCAGCGCGAGGCAACCACCTTCACTTCGTATATCTATACGGCTCGCGAGTTCGATATCATGCGTCCGCGTCGTCTGGGCGAGAAGTCCCTGGTCATTGCTTGCAGCCACAGTGGCAATACCCCGGAGGTCGTCGAGGGCTGCGAGATTGCCCTTGCCGCCGGCGCTACGGTGATCGCCCAGACCGACAACGCTGGATCCAAGATCGACTCCGGCAAGTGGACCACGTGGGTCTACCCATGGGGCGAGGGTGTGCCGCAGGCCGAGGTCCCCGCTGGCATTTCGCTGTCGCTTGCGGCAGAGCTGCTCGATCAGCAGGAGGGCTACGCCGATCTTGCCGATATGTATGCCGGTATCGCCGAGATGGATAAGATTCTTCCCCCGGCACGTGAGAAGGTAAATGCCGAGCTGGGCGATCGTTTTGCCAAGCTTTGCCAGGAGCACGAGTTCTTCTATATTCTGGGCAGCGGTCCCAACTTTAGCCAGACCTACGGTTTCGCTATCTGCTCTCTTATGGAGATGCAGTGGCAGCACTGCAGCTACATCCACTCTGCCGAGTACTTCCATGGCCCCTTCGAGGCTACTCAGGATGGCGTTTTTTACTTCCTGCAGATGGGCTCCAGCGAGTGCCGTGCTATGGACGAGCGCGCCCTGGCGTTCCTTAAGACGCATACCGATACGCTGATGGTGCTCGATGCCAAGGAGTACGGTATGGAAGCCGTGCCGGCGAGCGTCCGTGCCTATCTGGACCCGGTGCTGTTCTACGCCATGAACTGCGAGCTGCGTGCTGCACGCGGCAAGGTGTTTGATCACGATCCCGATTTCCGTCGCTATATGGGTGTTGTCGAGTACTAGAAGGGACAAAGGCCATGGCATTTAACGTTAACGCGCTCGGATTTGGCGACAACGTCGTCGATCGCTACGAGCATATCCACACCATGTATCCTGGCGGCAACGCGGTGAACTTCGCCGTTTATGCCAAGAAATGCGGTGCCGCACGTTCCGCATACATGGGCATTTTTGGCAATGACGCCGCTGCCGAGCATGTCATTGCAAGCCTCGAGGATGAGGGTGTCGAGCTTGACAAGTGCGAGCAGATGATTGGCGAGAACGGAGCGGCTCGCGTGACCGTCGTTGACGGCGACCGTGTCTTCCTCGGCTCCAACGAGGGCGGTATCCGTGGCGATGCGCGCTATGTCCTCGATCGCTTTGACCTTGCGTACATGAAGCAGTTCGATGTGGTTCATTCGGGCAACTATTGCTTTACCGAGCGCGAGCTGCCCAAGCTGAAGGCTGCGGGCGTCACGGTCTCTTTTGACTTTTCGGACGACTCCACCGACGAGTACTACGAGCAGATTGCACCCTACGTCGATTTTGCCTTCTTTAGTGCGGCGGATGCCGCGAGTGAGGACGAGATTCGCGAGCGTCTGGCATGGGTGAAGGGCCTGGGTCCGCGTTTTGTGTCGGCTACGGCGGGTGCCGAGGGCTGCATTGCTTACGACGGCGAGCGTTATTACCGCCAGCTGGCTAAACCGGTAACGGACATGAAGGACACCATGGGAGCGGGCGACTCGTTCCTCACTTCGTTTTTGATGTGCTATCTCGATTCCGCCAAGCGTGGAGAGGATGGCGCCGAGGCTATCGAGCGCGCGCTCGACTTTGCTGCCGGGTTTGCCTCGACCGTGTGCGGCATGGAAGGTTCTTGGGGCCACGGAGCACCAATCGTCGAATAGCCGAGCGGTCCCGGGGAGGTGCAGGATCCTCCCCGGGACCTCGTGTGCAAAAAATGCCAAATATGAGTACTGTGACTAATTTAGTCGCAGCAAAATCAACCCCTTCAGACGTGATTTGAGCGTCTGGAGGGGTTTAAGATTTGCGAAAACGCAGGATGAATGACTGTAAAAGCTTTAATTAGCGGACAATCGAGGATTATTCTGGCGGTTGGAAAGTTAAAAGAAATGTATCCATTCCGGTAGCAGTACTCATATTTGGCATTTTTTGCACACCAGGGATTAGCGAAGGTCAAAAACAGAGTACGCATTTGCTAAAACTACCGACTCGATGCGCTTTGCGTCACAGTTTTTGAGTGAGGCAATGCGTATCGAGGTCCTTGTGAGCGATCTGATGAGCGACTGTGCGCTTGTTTCTGTGTTTGGTTCGGCTGGTGAATCGGTCTCGAGCAGTAAACGATCGAGTGGAATCTGTCGTGCGTATTCGCGTCCTCGTTTAGATGCGAGCATGCGTTCGTTGACGGAAAAATAACAGCCCGCATTACGCGCGCGGGTGAGTTCGTCCGAAGTGCCGCTAAACCAGTGGAAGATGATAGCGGGGGAGTCGGGGTTTGGGATGAGTAGTCCATGCGATTCGAGGACGTCCAGTACGGCTCCTGCCGAACGAACGGCGTGAATTGATATCACGCGCCCGGTAAGAGGATGCTGCACGAGCGCATCGCAGAGCCGGTTAAGTGCCTGTATTTGTAGCGGCTCACTTCCAGCAAAGCGCGCGGAAAAGTCGAGTCCGACTTCGCCGATGTAGCGTTCTTGGGCAGCAACTTCGCAAAGCAGATTGACTTCGGCAAAACCGCAGTGGCCATCGGCGAGCCACCAGGGGTGAAGCCCAACGCCGGCGATGATGCCCGGGTGGCGACGAGCGCGCTCGTTTGCGGCCGAAAAGTCGCGTGGATCGACGCCGCAATCAAATAGACCCAAGCCCAGCGCCGTTGCCTCATCGGCAACGGCGTCCGGGTGAGTCATTAAATCAAGATGGCAGTGTGCATCAAATAACCGGGGCTCCATCTCGGCGCGCTCCGCTAGTCCAAGCGCTGGCCATCGGCGCGCACGCGCTCGGTGCCGCGGCCACTGATCTGGCGGATAACCTCGCCGGCAATCATCTGGCCCATGATGGGCGGCATAAAGCTGGCGGTTCCGAGCTCGGTGCGCTCGTGGATATTGGAAGGGTCGCGGGGCTGTGTCTTAACCGATTCCTCGCAGCTAAACAGTACATGCAGACTCTTGATTCCGCGCTTCTTGCATTCTTTGCGCATGATGCGGCTCATGGGGTCACGTACCGTATCGAAAATGTCGGCAAAGCGGAGGCACTCGGGATGGAGCTTGTTGGCCCCGCCCATGGAGCTAACCAAACGAATGTCGTGGTCCTGAGCATATTTGGCAATGGTGAGCTTGGCCGAGATGGTGTCGATGGCGTCGACGACGTAGTCGAGCTTGCCGTCCGTCTGCTCCAAAACGCTCGCGAAGAACTCGTCGATATTGTCGCTCAACAGGTATTCGGTGCGCTTGATGACGGTAGCGGCTGGATTGATGTCGTGGATCATGGCTTCCATAACATCGACCTTGCGCTTGCCGATGGTGCTTTGAAAGGCGATGGCCTGGCGATTGATATTGCTGGGCGCGATGATGTCCTTATCCAGAATGACGAAATGACCAATGCCGCCGCGGGCAAGTGCCTCGCAGCAATTGGAGCCCACACCTCCGCAGCCGAGCACCAGCACCGTGGCGGCGGCGAGTTTGTCGAGTGCCTCGCGGCCCATGATGATCTCGAGCTTGGTGTCGCGTGTCTCGTTGGGGGTTGCGGCTGTGGTTTCGGTCATAGACATCCTCCGATGGGGAAGCGAATCGTGTTTTAGCTATCGTCATTATAGGTATTATCGCGATTCCATTTGAGCCCTAGGGGCTTGTTGAAATGAGGCAGTGATTCGCATAAGATGAAGCAGATGGCACCCGTTGCCGCGGGTTGGCCAACTCCCAAACACGTTTGTAGCGTGAGAAGTGGCCGTCTTCGCATTACGCGGGGGCGGCTATTTCATTCGACCTCCAATGTGGATGCCGAGCTCCACAGCCGCGATTACAAGCAATAACAACGTCAGGACATCGTCAATACTCATAGTCCATCTCCTTCTCGGGTAGAGGGAGCTGGCCCATCTGCTTCAACTTCCATTGTAGCTAAATACGAACGAATGTTCTATAGATGTTCCTGTATTAGATAGTTAGACAAACATCTAAATATCGAGTATAGTGTGCGCGTCATGAGAGATGATGAAAGGGGGTCTTATGCCGGGAGAGGGTTTTAAGGCGCTTGCCGATCCAACGCGACGGCGCATTTTGGAGTTGCTGCGCGAGGGCAATTGCACGGCGGGGGAGCTTGCCGAGCATTTCGATATCAGTAAGCCGTCGCTGAGCCATCACTTGGCGACGCTCAAAAACGCCGGGTTGGTAACCGACGAACGTCATGGTCAAAACATCGTATACAGCTTAAACACTACCGTCATGCAGGACTTGATCGGTTGGTTTATGGGCTTTACAAACACGGAAGGTGATAAGGATGAATAACGAAAACAAGGGCATTCACCCCACGGGGGTATCGTCGCGCGTGTGGATTGCGCTGGTCGCTCTGTGCGTCGCCAATGTCGTAGCGCATCTCATGGTGATGCCGAGCTTGCCTGGGCAGATTCCCACGCACTGGGGCGCGAACGGCGCCGTCGACGGTTGGGGTCCCAGCTGGATGGCCTCCGCGCTCGGCGTGCTGCCTCTGGTGCTTCTCGCAATGTTCTGCGTGGTGCCGCGCATCGATCCCAAAGGTGAGGCATATCGAACCTCGGGCAAGTTCTATCAGGGCTTCGTAATCGCCTTCACCTTGTTCATGTGCGCCATAAGCTGGCTGGGAGAGCTTACGGTCTGGGGCGTGGTGCCGGCGGTCGGTTCGGTCAACGTGCTGATTTCCGGTGTTGTCGGTTTGCTGTTCATCGGCGTAGGCAACTACTTGCCGCGTGTGAAGCAGAACTATACGCTCGGTATCAAGACGCCTTGGGCGCTTGCCAATCCCGAGAACTGGCGCCGTACGCAGCGCTTTGGCGGTGCCTGCTTTATGGTGCTGGGTGTTGGCCTGATTGCGATGGGCGTGGCAGGCAGCGTGCTTTCGAGTGAAGTCGTCGCCGCGGTGATTGCGGTTCTGGCGTTTGGTTCGGTTGGAGCCGTCTACGTCTACTCGTATCTGCTGTGGCGCAAATCGCAGCGAGCCGCTCGCTAAGGTTGCGGAAAACTAGCGTACGCAGTTCATAGTATGTTCCGGGGGAACTTTTCCCAGGTAGTATTAGGGGGTATGGGCAACCATGCCCCTTTTTCGTTACGTTTCAGAGCTGGTTTTTCCATTTCGTTTCCACTTAGGCGAAACAAGAATAGAGAAACAGCAGGTAGAAAGGATAAAACAGGCAAATGGCGGAGTTTATCTACCAGATGTATCAGGCTCGCAAGGCCCATGGCGACAAGGTAATCCTTGACGACGTGACCCTGAGCTTCTACCCCGGTGCCAAGATCGGCGTCGTGGGCCCCAACGGTATGGGCAAGTCGACCCTGCTCAAGATCATGGCCGGCATCGAGGAGGTCTCCAACGGCGATGCCAGGCTTACCCCCGGCTACACCGTGGGCATCCTGCAGCAGGAGCCGCCGCTCGACGACGACAAGACCGTCATCGAGAACGTGCGCATGGCGTTTGGCGACATGATCGCCAAGGTCGATCGCTTCAATAAGATCGGCGAGGAGATGTGCGACCCGGATTGCGACATGGACGCCCTCATGGCCGAGATGGGCAAGCTCCAGGACGAGATCGACGCCGCCGATGGCTGGGATATCGATTCCAAGCTCGGCCAGGCCATGGACGCTCTGCAGCTGCCCGATTCCGACATGCCGGTCAACGTGCTCTCTGGCGGCGAGCGCCGTCGCGTGGCCCTGTGCAAGCTGCTGCTCGAGGCTCCTGACCTGCTGCTGCTCGACGAGCCCACGAACCACCTGGACGCCGAGTCGATCCTGTGGCTCGAGCACTTCCTGCATAACTACCAGGGCGCCGTTCTGGCCGTCACGCACGACCGCTACTTCCTGGATAACGTTGCCGAGTGGATTTGCGAGGTCGACCGCGGTCACCTTTATCCCTACAAGGGCAACTATTCCACGTATCTGGAGACTAAGGCCGCCCGTATCGAGGCTCAGGGAAACCGTGATGCCAAGCTCGCCAAGCGCATGGAAGCCGAGCTCGAGTGGGTACGCAGCTCGCCCAAGGCTCGCCAGGCCAAGAACAAGGCCCGTCTGGCTCGCTACGAGGAGATGGAGGCCGAGGCCCGCGCAAGCCAGAAGCTCGACTGGACCGACATCCGCATCCCTGTGGGCCCGCGTCTGGGCAACAAGGTGCTCGAGGCCCATCATCTGCACAAGGAGTTCGATGGCCGCGTGCTCATCGATGACCTTTCGTTCACCCTGCCGCGCAACGGCATCGTGGGCGTGATCGGTCCCAACGGCGTGGGCAAGACCACACTGTTCAAGACGATTGTGGGTCTGGAGCCGCTGACTTCGGGCGAGCTCGAGGTGGGCGAGACCGTCAAGATCTCTTACGTCGACCAGAACCGTTCCGGCATCGACCCCGACAAGAACCTATGGGAGGTCGTCTCGGACGGCCTGGACCACATGATGGTCGGCGAGACCGAGGTTCCGAGCCGCGCTTATGTGGCGAGCTTTGGCTTTAAGGGCCAGGACCAGCAGAAGCGCGCTGGCGTGCTCTCCGGCGGCGAGCGCAACCGTCTGAACCTGGCGCTCACGCTCAAGCAGGGCGGTAACCTGCTGCTCCTCGACGAGCCCACGAACGACCTCGACGTCGAGACGCTGTCCTCGCTCGAAGCGGCGCTGCTCGAGTTCCCGGGCTGCTCGGTGGTCATTAGCCACGACCGTATGTTCCTGGACCGCGTCGCCACGCACATTCTGGCGTGGGAGGGCACCGATGAGAATCCGGGCAACTGGTATTGGTTCGAGGGCAACTTCGAGGCCTATCAGGCCAACCGAATCGAGCGCCTGGGCGAGGACGCAGCCCAGCCGCATCGTATTCACCGCAAGCTGACGCGCGACTAGATTGTTACGCGGTTTTCCAAACCGCGTAACTGCTCGACGCTGCAAATGCCCCAGAGCGGCAATCTGACGTTCAATCGTCGCTTGCGTACCAAAGTACGCGGCGCTCCTCTTTCACGTCACCTTGCTCGCTCTGGGACATTTTCGCTGACTTATGCTCAACCTAGAAAAATAAAAACGCGGCGAACGTTTTGTGACGTTCGCCGCGTTTTGCTATTCGTTTGGTTCTTCGACTTTATCGATGGTCCAAGTGGCTCCGAGGCCTCCGGTGGTGTTGCGGCGGATGCGCACAGTGACTTCGTGGCGCTCGCCGGCCTGCGTGTAGCGCAGGGGGAAGATTGCGCGGTTTCGCGCGGCCTCGATGGTGCCGCGTTCGCGGGCGATCCAGTAGTACTCGCCGACGATGCCGAGCGTGTCGGCGCCGTAGGGGAGATAGGTCGACAGCTGGTGTAGCAACGGGCCGGGGCAGAAGACCTCGGTTGCGAAATCGACGGGGAAGTCCTCGGGGATGGTCGGTGCTGTGGATGCGGGGGCCGGTGCTGCTGCGGGTACCGAAGCCGGTACCGGTGCGGGAATTTGGTCATAGACAGGTGCGGATGCGGACTCGATGACGGGTGCAGACTCGGGCGCCGGTTCTGGCTTAACTGCGGAATCTGTCGGTTCCACGGAGACGGATGTGTCTTCAGTCTCGGTTTTGGCATCGGCTTGCGGGGCGTCCTCCGCCTCGACAGACGGCTTTGCCTCGACCGGTGTGGAGGCCATGGTGGTGATGCCGGCGTTTGCGTTCTCGGGGTCATAGACGATCGTGAGCGAGATGGCAGGCTGCAGCGTCTCGGGCTCCGGCGTCGACTCGGTAGCGTCTTGATCAGCGGGCTCGTCGGACTGATCGTCCTCGGCCTCGTCGCCAAAGACATCGCTGCTTCGGAACGCAGGCGTCTCGCGTTGGTTAGCGACTTCTTCGGTTGTCGACTTGGGAGCCTCGTCGAGCTCCGCAGTGGCTTCCTGCTCAGATATGACTTCGGGATCGGTCGTGGTGGCGATTTCGGTTTCGGCTTCTGCCGTTACCTCAATAGCGACTTCGATCTCTGTCTCGGGCTCGGGTTCCGGCGCGGCTTCAACCATGGTTTCTGGCTCGGAACGCTTAACGTGCTTGGGGCGCACGGCCTTGAGGTCCTTCTCACCGCGTTTCTTCTTTTTGTAGGACTGCTTGGCGCCCTTGGCAGCCTTGGCAGCCTTGGACTTGTCTTCGCCCTTGGCAAGGGCGGTATCCCAGGCCTCGTTGGCGATGACGGTGGCATACAGGCGGCCGCCCTTAAAGACGGTCAGCTTAATGCAGTCGTTGAGCTCCTCGAGCAGCTCGCGCGTGGACTCGAAGCCCAGGTCATAAGCGGTCATGTCGCCGGCGGCGAGCGCCTCCTCGACCTGCGTCATAAACGTTTGCTTGCCGCACCCAATCGCGTCGCGCAGCAGACGATACAGATAGATGTGGTTGCCCAGCGATAGCGTGGGCGTAACTATTGTCTTGCTCATGGCAAATCTCCTCTTTACACACCAAAGCATCTTACCATCGCACGGGCCTTGCCATCTCGTCGCCCAAGGTAAACGGGCGCGACCGTTGCCGGTTCGCGCCCGTTATGCAGGTCGGTTATCTATGAGAGACAAACGTGCTTAGTTGCCCGATGCCGTGTCTTGGCTCGAGCTGTCTGATGCCGTGCCGGAAGCGGTTCCGCTCGAGCTGTTGGTGTTGCTATTGTCGGTAGATCCCGTGCCCGATGCATTGCCGCTCGTCTGGTCGCCTGTGCTCGGTTGAGAGCCGTCAGTCGTTTGGCTTGAGTCAGTCGTGCTGGATTGCGTGCCACTGTTGGCCGTAGAGGAATCGGCGCCCTGCGATTGATCGGGGGTGTTCGATGACGAGTCGGTGGATGCGGAGTTGCCCTGCGGGTCGTCCTGCTGGCTTTGCGATTGACCGGAGCTATCCGCGTCGTGCTCGGTCGTATGCGACGAAAGGATCGGCTCGGGGCGCTCGCCCAGGCCCTCACCGGCAGTGGTGATAAGGATGGCGCCGGCGCAGGCGATGACCGCGACGATGGCGATGGCGATCGAGAAGATGATGACCTTCTTTTGCGTCTGGCTGCGCTCTGCCGCCGCCTTGGCGCGCAGGCTGTCGGGGGCGACGCGCGCCGTGGTCGCGCGCCCTGCAACCTGGCGCATCTCCTGGGTAGTTGCGGCGCCGCCTAAGTGCTCCTCGGCATTAAACTCAACGGGTTCATAGGCGCCGGCGGGGTAGTCGACGTCGGCGTGCGTACCTTTGAGGGCTTTGGCGCTGGCGGAGATAAAGTGGCGGTAGACCTGCGAGGACACAACGGTGATGACCGAGCTCACGGCGGCGCCAATTACTGAACCGGCAATACCAATCTTGGAAGCAAGCGCGACGCTCGTGGCGGCGGCTGCGGCGCCGGCGATGATCTGGGGAATGGAAATGTCATCGAACAGGCCCTTTTTGGGCGTGATGGCCATGGTCTGTCCGATGGAATGGTTTTCGTGAACGCCGTTGTTGAGCGCGGCTGGTGTCATGACGCGCGTGCGCGGCGCGTCGGTGTACTTGGTTGTCATACGGGGCCCTCCCGGTGTAAATCTGCTTCGTTTCATGTAGCCATCAGGGTACCCACCAGATGTGAATCGTACGTGACATTTAACAGATATCATCAACTCATCAATTGCTCACCAAGTTGGTGGGATGCGGTTACACCCGGCGGTTGAACTACAATAGGGCTTGCTAATTGTTGTGAATGGCGTCTACGCACGGGAGCATTCTTATGAATCTTCACCTTTCTCAGTCTGATGGCTTTTTGCGTGTGGCGGCGGCGTCGCCGCGGATTCGCGTGGCCGATGTCGAGGGCAATGCCGAGGTTGCGCTGGCGGCTGTTCGCGAGGCTACCGAGCGCGGCGTCCGCGTGCTGGTGCTGCCCGAGCTTAACCTGACCGGCTATACCGCGGCTGATCTGTTCCATAACCGTACATTGCTGCATGCCTGCGAGACCGCACTGGCACATATTCTCGATGAAACCCGCGAGCTACCGATTGTCTTTACCATCGGTCTTCCCGTTGCAGTTGCCGAGAATATCTACAACTGCGCCGCCGTGTGCTGCGCGGGCGAGCTTTTGGGTCTTACGGCCAAGAAGTATCTGCCCAACTATGGCGAGTTCTACGAGCGCCGCTGGTTTGCTCCGGCGCCCGCAGATCCTGTGTGGGTCGAGTTTGCCGGTCAGGGTCCGGTTCCGCTGGGTTCGGGGCTTGTCTACCGCTGCTGTGATGAAGGTGCCGAGGACATGATGCTGGGCGTTGAGGTCTGCGAGGACCTGTGGGTGCCGGCGCCCCCTTCGACCGAGATGGCGCTTGCCGGTGCGACGGTGATCCTCAACCCGTCGGCCTCGGACGAGATTATCGGTAAGGCAGACTATCGCCGCAGCCTCATCTCCAATCAGAGTGCGCGCCTGTACTGTGCCTATGCCTATGCAGATGCGAGCGAGGGCGAGTCCACGACCGACATGGTCTTTGCGGGCGAGAACCTCGTCTACGAAAACGGATCTAAGCTCGCCGCCACGAAGCTCCTCACCTGCGATATGGCCGTCGCCGACGTTGACCTTGACCGCCTGGTTGCCGAGCGTCGCCGCTCGACGACGTGGACGCGTGCGGACGATGCGCCGGAGGCCACGACCATCGAGTTTTCGTTTGAGGGCGTGCTGGTTGAAGAACCTGTCCTGCGCGATGCGCTCGACATCGACCGAGTCTTCCCCCGCGCTCCCTTTGTGCCGGCCGACCACGGTGATCTGGCTGAGCGTTGCGAGACTATCCTCGACCTGCAGACCGCCGGCCTCAAGACCCGCCTTGCCCATACGGGCACCAAGGCGGCCGTCATCGGCCTTTCGGGCGGCCTCGATTCCACGCTGGCGCTCCTCGTGACCGTGCGTGCGTTCGACGCCTTGGGCCTGCCGCGCACCGGTATCACGGCCGTGTCCATGCCCGGCTTTGGCACGACGCACCGCACCAAGTCCAATGCCGAGTCGCTCGCTCGCGACCTAGGCGTGAGCTTTCGCGAAGTCTCGATCCATGCAGCTGTGGAGCAGCACTTTAAGGACATCGAGCATGATCCGGCCGTGCAGGACGTGACCTACGAGAACAGCCAGGCGCGCGAGCGTACGCAGATTCTGATGGATCTGGCCAACCAAGCCGGCGGCTTTGTCATCGGCACGGGCGACCTCAGTGAGCTGGCGCTCGGCTGGGCCACGTACAACGGCGACCACATGAGTATGTATGCCGTCAATGCGAGCGTGCCTAAGACGCTTGTGCGCCATCTGGTGCGTTATGCGGCCGATGTCTTTGGCGGGCGTATTGCCGAGGTCTTGCTCGATATCCTCGATACGCCGGTGTCCCCCGAGCTTCTGCCGCCCACGGGCGACGGCGAGATTGCGCAGAAAACCGAGGATTTGGTGGGCCCGTACGAGCTGCACGACTACTTCCTCTACTACCTGCTGCGTTTTGGCTTTGAGCCGGGCAAGATCTACCGCATGGCGCTCAAGAGCTTCGAGGGCGTCTACGATGCCAAGACCGTCCACACGTGGCTACGTACGTTCTACCGTCGCTTCTTTGCCCAGCAGTTTAAGCGCAGCTGCCTGCCCGATGGTCCCAAGGTGGGCTCGGTGACGCTCAGCCCGCGCGGCGATTGGCGTATGCCGAGTGACGCCAGCTCGCGTCTGTGGCTCGCGCAGATCGACGCGCTCAATGCAATTGACTAAGGTTGGCTAAATTGAACCAATACGGGGTTTGTAAGCGTTACACTTTTGCAATCTGATGGCCCGTATCGCGCGGCGCTCTTGTCGGAGCGCCGCGTTTTTCATATCGAAAGGTGGCACCATGCAGGCATCGCAGCGTCTCGACCGCTTTGGCGCGGAGGTCTTCGCCTCGCTCAACAACAAGCTTCTCGCGCTGAAGGCTCAGGGCAAGACCATTTACAACATGAGCGTGGGCACGCCCGACTTTAAGCCGTACGACCACGTGGTCGAGGCGCTCACGCAGGCAGCCCAAGATCCCGAGATGTGGAAGTATGCCCTGCGCGACCTGCCCGAACTCAAGCAAGCCGTGTGCGATTACTATGAGCGTCGCTTTGGCGTTTCGGGCATTACGCCGTCTATGGTGCAGTCGTGCAACGGCACGCAGGAGGGCGTGGGCCATTTGGGCCTGGCCCTGCTCGATCCGGGTGACACCATTCTGGTCCCCGATCCATGCTACCCGGTCTTTGAGGCGGGCGCCAAGATCGCCGATGCCAAGCTCGAGTACTATCCGCTGGTTGCCGAGCACAATTACCTGCCCTATGTGGCGGGCATCGATCCCGAGGTGGCCGATCGCGCCAAGTATATGATCGTGTCGCTGCCCGCCAACCCGGTGGGCTCGGTGGGCACGCCCGAGGTCTATGAGGAGATCATCGCTTTCGCCCGCGAGCATGATCTGTTGATCGTGCATGACAATGCCTACTCCGATATCGTGTTCGACGGCGAGCCGGGTGGCAGCTTCCTGCAGTACCCTGGCGCGCTCGAGGTGGGCGTGGAGTTCTTCTCGCTCTCTAAGTCGTTTAACGTCACCGGTGCCCGCATCGGCTTTTTGGTCGGTCGCGAGGATGTGGTCTCGGCCTTTGCCAAGCTGCGCGGCCAGATCGACTTCGGTATGTTTTTCCCGATCCAGAAGGCTGCTATCGCCTGCTTGAACGGTCCGCGCGATGAGGTCGAGGCGCAGCGTCTGAAGTACCAGGAGCGCCGCGATGCCCTGTGCGACGGTCTTGAGGGCCTGGGCTGGGAGCGACCCAACGCGCATGGCTCTATGTTTGTGTGGGCCAAGCTTCCCGGTGGTCGTACCGATTCCATGGCGTTTTGCGAGGAGCTCATGGAGAAGGCCGGCGTTGTGGTGACGCCGGGCGCGAGCTTTGGCCCTTCGGGCGAGGGGCACGTGCGCATGGCGCTGGTCCTGCCGCCCGATCAGATCGCTTTGGCTGTCGAGGCCATTCGCGAGGCGGGCCTGTATTAGAAAGGTATTCCGGCTCGTCAATAGCTCGAAACCGATTTCGTGCAGTTATTTTACGAATACTGCAAACAATTTCGGTAAACGGTCGATTTTTGGCTGCGAATAGGAGCATAATCAAAGTCCCGATTGGATGTATTGGGATTACGACAAGCCGCTCGGGTCGTTCCCGGGCGGCTTGTTTGTGGAGAGAGATGGGAGTTTCTAATGGTTAACGAGAAGAAGGTCGCTATTGTCGGCTGCGGTTTCGTCGGTTCGTCTTCGGCGTTCGCACTGATGCAGAGCGGTCTGTTCTCCGAGATGGTCCTCATCGACGTGGACAAGAACCGTGCCGAGGGTGAGGCCCTGGATATCGCGCACGGCATGACGTTTGCCGAGCCGATGAAGATCTACGCCGGCGATTATTCCGATGTCGCCGACGCCGCCATGATCGTTGTCACCGCTGGCGCTGCCCAGAAGCCCGGTGAGACCCGCCTGGACCTGGTCAACAAGAACGTAAACATCTTTAAGTCCATTATCCCCGAGATTAAGAAGTCCGGCTTCGACGGCATTCTGCTAATCGTCTCCAACCCGGTTGATGTTCTGACCTATGCTGCCATCAAGATGTCCGGCCTGCCCGAGGGCCATGTCATCGGCTCCGGCACCGTGCTCGACACTGGCCGTCTGCAGCAGATGCTTGGTGCCCACGTCGAGGTTGACCCGCGCGATGTCCAGGCCTATGTCATGGGTGAGCACGGCGACTCCGAGTTTGTCGCTTGGTCCAGCGCTCAGGTTGCCGGCGTTCCGCTGAACACCTTCTGCGAGCTTCACGGCCACCTGGAGCATGAGGCTGCCGAGAAGCGCATCGCCGAGGACGTCAAGAACTCCGCCTACACCATCATCGAGAAGAAGCACGCCACCTACTATGGCGTCGCCATGGCCGTCAAGCGCATCTGTACCGCCGTCATGCGCGATGAGCAGACCGTTCTGCCCGTCTCCTCGCTCATGGTGGGCGAGTATGGCCTGTCCGATCTTGCCATCTCCATGCCGACCGTCGTTGGCCGCGACGGCGTTGTCTGCCGCGTCCCCGTGCCGCTGAACGATGACGAGCAGCATGAGCTCACCGTCTCCGCCAAGGCCCTCAAGGACATCATCGGCAGCGTCGATTTCTCCTGCTAAATCAAGCTCGCTAGAGCGAAAAGCTACAATGAAGGCGCCCGGGCTCACACGGCCCGGGCGCCTTTTTGGTGCAAAGTAACCTGACCCCATTGCACCATCCCAATGCACCATAGTTGATGGGAGGGCCATGCCGGATTCGCCTAATTTTTTGACCTATGCCCAGACGGCGTTTGATCCGTTTGAGGAGCGGCCGTTCTGCGCGGTGGATAGCCTGGTCTTTGCGTGGTTGTCCTATTTGCGTTTGCCGGGTGATATGGCAGAGCTGACGAACTGGCAGGGCCTAGACGTACGCGAGCTGCTGCGTGCCGAGTGCTACCGGGACATGATTGACGACTTGTGGGATCCAGAGGGGAGCAGGGCCTTATTGGAGGCCGTGGCAGCAAGCCCTCGCTACCGTGGCGTGCACGTTTGCGGCTATCGTGCCGTGAGCGATGTGGTGGCGACAGAGCAGTTTGCAGCCATGGCGTTCCGGTTTCCGGCGGGGTTTAGCTATCTTTCCTTCCGGGGGACCGACAGCACGATTGTGGGCTGGAAAGAGGACTTTAACATGGCGTTCCGGTGTCCTGTGCCGGCCCAGGAATCCGCGGCGCGTTATGTGGACGAGGCGGCGGATGCGATTGACGGGCCGCTCTTGTGCGGAGGCCATTCCAAGGGCGGAAATCTGGCTGTGTATGGTGCAGCGATGTGCTCAAGCGGTGCTCGCAACCGGATTGAGCTGGTCTTCTCCCACGATGGCCCTGGCTTTGTCGAGGAGTTTCTGAACGGAGACGCCTTTGCGAGCCTTTCTGGTCGTATTGATAAAACCCTGCCCCAGTCTTCGATCTTCGGCATGATGTTCGAGACGCAAGAGGACTACGCTATCGTCGAAAGCACCGAGTTTAGCCTGCTGCAACACAATCCCTTTAGCTGGGTGGTCGACGGCTGCGATTTTGTGTATTGCGAACGCCTGTCTGCTGGCGCGCGATATGTTGATGGCTCTATTCGCGAGATGCTGCTTGCAGTGTCACCTGGCGAGCGCGAGCGTTTTGTAGATGCGTTGTTCTCCGTGTTTGAGGCTACGGGCGCCGAACGTTTTGCGGATATCGCCGGGAACATGCGCGAGAACCTGCCTGTGATGCTCCGGGCCGCCCAAGGCTTTGACAAGGATACGCGCCATTTTGTTTCGCAGACCATCGCGGCAATTCTTAGATGTGCATTGCTGCCCAAACGCCCTCAGATCGACATGTCCGCTGCCGGTAAGAGTCTGGCAGAACAACTCGAGGCCTGGCAGTCCGAGCTCCTGCGTTAACCATTGGTGCAGAGAAACCTGGCCCCAATGCAGCAATCTTCGATGCGCTTGGGGCGGGCTCGACCGCTATACTGGTTCGTGCCGAAATCGATCTAGAACGGAATGCCGTATATGAAAATCAATCACGCGATTCTGCATATCCTGGACTTTGACTCTGCCGTTAACGTTATGAGCCAGCGCGAGCTCGATATCGAAAGCCGTACCGTGCGCAACTTCGTGACCACGCATCTGCGCCGCGCACGAACCTCGGCCGACAATAAACGTGCCACGTTTGCCGAGAACTCTGCGTTTGGCGGCGAGCTCAAGGGCTATTTCTTCGGCGAGCGCGAGTTCGTGGACCTGTCGCAGCAGATTGCGGAGTTTATCTCCTCCGAGCTCACCAAAGCCGAGAAAGCCGAGTCCACCGACGTGCTCGTGGCCGATTTTGACGACGATGAGGATGCCCGCTGGTTTGCCGTGATGCTGTTGGGCTCCAAGCAGGCTTTTATGCACGAAGTGGGCCGCGAGGAGGGGGAGGTGCGCAATGACATCGCGCGCCACTACGCTATTCTGCCAAACCCCTCGCAAAAGGTGCCAAGCTATGCCATCGTGCGCGCGAGCACCATGGAGATCGGCTACGTGGACAAGAAGCGCAAGATTGCCGGCGAGGATCGTATGCTTATCCCCGATGGCCTGCTGCAGTGCGACACGGGTGTATCGGGCAAGGAGGTCATCGACACCGTGACGCGTGTGGTCGAGGAAGTCGCCGAGGAGCATGGTGCCAATACGGCCGTGGCACTCGCCAAGGTTAAGGCTGCCGTTGCCGAGAAGGTTGAGGATGACGAGGAGCTGCCGCCTTGGGATATCGTCGATGAGGTCTTTGAGGACGAACCGGTCATCAAGGAAAGCGTGCGCGCGGCACTGACCGAGGAGAAGGTTCCCGAGCACGTTCCCGTGGAGCGCAAGCAGGTCGAGCGCGCTGCCGTGCGCAATCACAAGATCCGTACCGACACGGGTATCGAAATCAGCTTCCCGGCCGAGATGGGTTCGAATTCCGAGTACATCGAGTTCGTCAACGAGCCCAACGGCCTCATCTCCATCGAGCTCAAAAACATCGGGTCAATTGAGAATCGATAAACTGCGCTTGGGCGCTGCTGAAAAACAAAGGCCGAAGCCTCGGATGAGGGCTTCGGCCTTTTTACTTGGGGCTTAATTACGCCACTGGTTGAACATACGTCAGCGAAAACGCCCCAGAGCGAGCAAGGTGACGTGAAAGAGGAGGGCATTGACCTTTTGGTCATGCCCGACGATTGAACGTCAGATTGCCGCTCTGGGCCGTTTGCAGCGTCGACTAGTTGCGCGGTTTGGTAAAACTGCGCAGCCCTAGAGTTGACGTAACCCCTCTTCGAGGCCAGTCTTGCTGTCGGTCTTCTCGTCGCGCATCTTGATGACGCGGGCGGGGACACCGGCCACGACGGCGCCGGCGGGGACGTCGTCGACGCATACGGCGCCGGCGGCAACGACAGCACCCTTGCCCACGCGCACGCCCTCCAGGACCACGGCATTGGCGCCGATCATAACGTCGTCCTCGATGATGACGGGCGTGGCACTGGCGGGCTCCACGACGCCTGCCAGCACGGTGCCGGCGCCGATGTGGCAGTTCTTGCCCACGGTGGCGCGGCCGCCCAGCACAGCGCCCATGTCGATCATGGAGCCTTCGCCAATGACGGAGCCGATGTTGATGATGGCGCCCATCATGATGACGGCGCGATCGCCAATCTCGACACGGTCGCGGATGATCGCGCCCGGCTCGATGCGGGCGTTGATACCCTTGAGGTCGAGCATGGGCACGGCGGAGTTGCGGCAGTCGTTCTCTACGTCGTAGTAGTCGATGGAGTCGGCGTTGGCGTCGAGGATTGCCTTGAGCTCATCCCAGTCACCAAAGACGGTCTTGCCACGACGACCGCCGTAGACGTGCGCATTGCCCCACTGGACCTTCATGCCCGGCTTTTCGCGCACGTACAGTTTGACGGGCGTTTTCTTGGGCGCGGTTGCGATGTAGTTGATAATCTCCTGTGCATCCATCTCGGCTGCATTACTCATTTGCTGTCTCTCCTTTGAGTGGATCCGGTTGATACCTGGTTAGGCAAACATGACCTGGTCGAACGTATAGAAGCCAGGCTCGCGGGTGACGAGCTTCTGCGCGGCTGCCAGGGCGCCGTTGACGAAGATCTGACGGCTCGTGGCGCGGTGCGCGAGCGTGACCTCCTCGTCCTGGCCGAAAAAGCTTACCTCGTGCACGCCGGCGACGGTGCCGCCGCGCAGCGAGTGCATGCCGATCTCCTTGGGGTCGCGCGCGCCGCACATGCCCTCGCGGCCATAGACGGGGTGGTAGCCTGCCTCGGGCTCGGCTTCGACGACGGCGTCGAGCAACAACTTGGCAGTGCCGCTGGGGGCGTCGACCTTTTGATTATGGTGCGTCTCGACGATTTCGCAGTCAAAGCCGGGCAGCTCGCGCGTGGCCTGGGCAACCAGATGGCGCAGGGCGGCGATACCGATAGAGTAGTTGCCCGAGTGCATAACACGGGCGTTCTGACCCAGCTCGCGCAGGCGATCCACCTGCTCGGGCGTATAGCCCGTGGTGCCGGAAACGAGTGCGGCACCCGTGCGCTCGACATAGGCGACAACGGCATCGAAGGTCACGACGTTCGAGAAGTCGATGATTACATCGGCGGCCGGTGCGCTCTCGAGCTCGGACAAGTCGAAGCCGATCTGGGCGACGATGTCAAAAACGGGCTCTCCAGCGGTGTTGACAATGCCCTCGGCGGTGGTGCGGATGAGCGAGCCCATGCGGCCCGTTCCCATAATGACGGTCTTAATCAAGCAGACCAGCTCCTTTCAGAGCATCGGTAAGTGCGGAGCGCGTGTCGTCTGCCATGGGGCACAGCGGCATGCGGTAGTTTGCCTCGATCATACCCATCTGGGCGAGTGCTTCCTTGACGGGGATGGGGTTGACCTCGCTAAAGAGGGCATTGATGAGCGGCTGGCCGGCAATCTGGATATCGCGGGCGCGCTCCACGTCGCCGTCCAGATAGGCGCGGCACATGTCGTGCACGAGCTGCGGCTGAACGTCGGCCCACACGCTGATGGTGCCCGAAGCGCCCAGGCTCATGAGCGGCACGGTGAGGGCGTCCTCGCCCGAGTACATGCGGAAGTCGTCGGACAGCAGGTGGGCGATCTTGGCCGCGTAGGCGACGTTGCCCGAGGCTTCCTTAATACCCATGATGTTGGGATGTGCGGCCAGGCGCTCTACGTTGCGCTCGCTGATGCCGCAGCCGCAACGGCCGGGGATGTTGTACAGGATGCAGGGGATGTCCACGGCATCGGCGACGGTCTTAAAGTGCCGGTAGATGCCCTCTTCGTTGGACTTGTTGTAGTAGGGGGTAATGAGCAGCAGACCATCGGCGCCCAAGCCCTGGTAGGTGAGCGACTTGGTGAGCATGGTCTGCGTGGAGTTGGAGCCCGAGCCGGCGATGACGGGGATGCGTCCTGCAACTTGCTTGACCACTGCGGCGACAACGGAGTTGTCCTCGTCGTCGGTCATCGTGGCGCTCTCGCCGGTGGTGCCCAGGGTGAGGATGGCGTCGGTGCCGTTTTGCAGGTGGAAATCGATAAGGCGCTCGAGTGCGTCAAAGTCGACGCTGCCGTCCTTTTTAAACGGCGTAACAAGGGCGACGATTGAGCCCTCGAGATTGCGGATGTCCATGTTCTTCTCCTTCGCGTCCGCGATCTGGATGCGTTTGTTCCATTGAGCGGCGACTGTCAGGCGCTCGTCTTGGGCGCGACGGCGGGCACTTTCGGCGCGCGACTTGGCCAGCAGCTCTCGGCCGCTCGGCAGCACGTCGAGCGTGGCAAAATAATCGCCCGGGCGCTCGGCGCGGCGGATGAGGTCGGCTGAGCCATCGGGGCGCAACAGGACCTCGGCGGAGCGCAGCCGCCCGTTGTAGTTGTAGCCCATGGAGTAGCCATGCGCGCCGGTATCGTGGATTACAAGCAGGTCGCCCATGTCGATATGCGGCAGCTCGCGATCGATGGCGAACTTGTCGTTGTTCTCGCATAGGTTGCCCGTGATGTCGTAGGTGTCCGTAACGGGTGTTGTGGTCTTGTCGGCGCCACCCGGCTGGCCCACCACCGTAATGTGGTGGTAGGCGCCATACATGGCAGGGCGGATCAGATCGACGGCGCTTGCGTCGACACCGATATAGTCCTTGTAGATCTGCTTCTCGTGGATGGCCTTGGTGACCAGGCAGCCGTAGGGGCCCATCATAAAGCGGCCCATCTCGGTGCAGATGGCCACATCGCCCATGCCGGCGGGAACCAAGATCTCGTCGTATGCCGCGTGTACCCCCTCGCCGATGGCGTGAATGTCGTTAGCCTGCTGCTCGGGCAGGTAGGGGATACCCACACCGCCGGACAGATTGATAAAGGCAACATGTGCGCCGGTCTCGCGCTCCAGACGCACGGCAAGCTCAAAGAGGATGCGCGCGAGCTTGGGGTAGTAGTCGTTGGTGACGGTGTTGCTGGCAAGGAATGCGTGGATGCCAAAGTCCTCGGCGCCCTTGGCTTTGAGTATGCGGAAGGCCTCGAAGAGTTGCTCGGTGGTCATGCCGTATTTGGAGTCGCCGGGGTTATCCATGATGCCGTTGGAGAGCTGGAACAGGCCGCCCGGATTAAAGCGGCAACTGACCTTCTTGGGGATGGGCCCCGCAACGCGCTCAAAGAACTCGATGTGGCTGATGTCGTCAAAGTTGACGATGGCGCCCAGTTTGTCGGCGAGCTCAAAGTCCGCTGCCGGCGTGTCGTTGGACGAGAACATGATGTCGTGTCCCGTGATGCCCAGCGAGTGGGCGATCATGAGCTCGGTGTAGCTTGAACAATCGCAGCCGCAGCCGTATTCGTTGAGAATGGAGATGAGCGCCGGGTTGGGATTGGCCTTGACGGCAAAGTATTCCTTAAAGCCCGGGTTCCATGCAAAGGCATCGCGCACCTCTTGCATGTTGCGGCGGATGCCCGCCTCGTCATATAGATGAAACGGCGTGGGGAACTGCTCGACGATATGTTCGAGCGTCTCCTTGTCCACAAACGGCTGCTTGGCCGCATATGCCTCGTTGGGGGTCAATGCCATGTCCCGTAAACCTCGCTATCCAGACGGCGCCATCTGCGCATCGAATCCGCATAGCGTGGACCCAATGTCCGGATAGCGCTCCCGCATTGCTGCAGACAGTCCTGTGGGTGTTTCCCGCAGGCCCACCAGGTTGTTCGTGCCCGAAAAGCCCAGTTCGGCGGGTTTCGCCTCCCCACGGGGTCAAAGCCTGCCGGCTCGCCCGCGGTTCTTCGTGCCCGCGCCTCTATCAAGTGGTAACGACCCTACCACGTTGCACTTTACCAAACAAGAGTATTCGTATATAACGTTTAAAAAATGCAGCAATATGCTGGAAACATGTGTGCCACAATCCTGTATCACAATAAGTTGCAACAGATATGCCTCACGAAGGGATCCTCTATGACCGAGCTCCAAGAACTCCGTCGCTATCGCCGCGATCTCCATCGCATTCCGGAGCTCGATTTCGATCTTCCGCAAACCATCGCTTATATCGAGGGCGTACTGGCACCGCTCGCTTGCGAGGTGACCCATCCGTGCCCCAGCTGCGTCTGCGCTTTCTTCGATGCTGGCGTTGGCGCCGCACATGCCACGGCGATTCGGGCCGACATGGACGCGCTGCCCATTGCCGAGGCAACAGGGGCAGCGTTCGCCTCGACCCATCCCGGCAAGATGCACGCTTGCGGACATGACGGACACATGGCTATGGCACTTGCCGCCGCGACGCATGTCGACCGTACGATTCGCGAGCGGCCGGGCGCCATGAGGCGCAACGTGCTTTTTGTGTTCCAGCCGGCCGAGGAAACGACCGGTGGTGCCAAGACGGTATGCGAGAGCGGTGTGTTCGAGCGCTACGGGGTCGACCGCATTTTTGGCTTCCATGTGTGGCCCGATCTGCCTGCCGGCATGTTGACGAGTTGTTCCGGTCCGCTGCTAGCGCGTTCGAGCGAGACGCATATCCATATTCACGGTACGAGTATTCATATCGCTAAGACCTATGGTGTACCGGTCGAGGAGTCGCACGATGCGGCACTGGCGGCAGCAAAGTTTTTGGTTGCCGAGCGCGAGCTGATGGACGAGCTGGGTACCGACGAGCCCTGTATCGGCAAGTTTGGTCTGCTGCAGGCCGGTACGGTTTGCAATGCGGTGGCGGGGGAGGCCCATGTTGCCGGCAGTCTGCGTGTGTTTACGGACGACATGTTCGACCGTGCGCGTGAGTGCGTGCGCCGCGTGCTTGATGAGGCATGCGCTACAACGGGCTGCACGTACGATCTTGACTTTGCCGAGGGCTATCCGCCGGTCGACAACGACCCCGAGTTGTTTGTCAATGTCGCGCCCGCCTTGCCCGAGCTACAGCTCGTAGATGAGCCTTTGCTGATTGCCGAGGACTTCGCCTTCTATCAGCGCCATCTGCCGGGCGTGTTCTTCCTGCTGGGCACGGGCGTGCCGGAGGCGCAAGAAAACCCGATTGACGCTGATGGCTGCCCAGCCTATGCGATGAGCGCTCTTCACACTGATACCATGCTCTTTGATGAGGAAATTTTGCTCAAGGGCCTCGATGTCTACAAACGATTGCTTTTGCTTTGTTAGTCGACGGGGACGCATCTTCTCGAAAATACGAACAGATGTACGCTATAATAGAGATGTAGCTCTATAGAAACGTTTGACGTTATTAACGTAAGGCGATACTATGATTGCATCATATAAAGATGAAGACACTGAACGCTTTGCAATGGGTGTGCGGATTAGGAAGTTCATTCCTTTTGAGCGGGTCGCCTTGAGGAAGATTCGCCAACTGCAGATCTGCGCTTCGCTTGATGATCTTCGCGTTCCGCCAGGCAATCGTCTTGAAGCGTTGAAGGGCGATCGCGCCGGTCAATATAGTATCCGTGTCAATGAGCGCTATCGGGTCTGTTTTGAGTGGAGACAGGGGATGGCTTGGAATGTCGAAATCGTCGATTATCACAAGTGATGAGACTGCGTCTGATTTGCTGCCGCCGGTGACTCCTGGCGAGCTTCTCAAAGAGGAATTTCTTGCCCCTATGGGCATTTCTCAATATCGCCTTGCTAAGGAGACCGGGATTCCGGCTCAACGCATTGGGCAGATTATCTTGGGAAGGCGTCGCGTGACGGCCGACACCGACCTTCGCCTTTGCCGCTACTTTGGCCTGATGGATGGCTACTGGCTTCGAGCCCAGATGGCGTTTGATCTCGAGGCAGAGAAGAGGCGCATCGAACCGGAACTGGATAAGATCGTTCCCGTTCAGCAGGCCGTTGCGCTGTAGCGCTCAAAGATGTTGAGGTTGGAGTGACGATGGAACGACGCCGACAGACTGCCGTGTACAGTCCTGGTGGGTGCGGGTGCGGCTTGCTGCTGCTCCCGGTTATTGCTGTGAGCATTGGCGTGATGTTTGCGCTTGCTGGACTGGCCGCAGCGGCACTTGTGCTGTTGATTGTGGCCATTGACGTGACGATTTGGCTTTGCCGCTCTCGCGAGCAACGTCGTGCCGATGGCAAGACCAATGTCGGATGGGTCTTCTTTCTGATCATTGCGTACCTGCTGAGTGTCAGCTACCTGGTGTTCTTTGTCCTGTTGATGATCAGTGCCTTTACCGGGGAATCCGTCACGGTGGGGTAGGCTTCGACGAGCCTCTTGAGGATGAAAAAATGGAGCCGGATGGGAAATACCCCCATCCGGCTCCATTGCTCAATATTGGCGTGCACTTCTACTCGGCTGCCTCGCGGCGAGCGACCTCGTCGATCAAGATGGCATCGCCGTGCTTGGCGGCGGCAATGCTCGCGGCCATAATCATGCCCATTGCCGTGATGTAGGCGAAGAGCATCGACGGCGCCACGTCCATAACGATGCCGGAGAGAATCGGCGTCGCCACCTGAGCCGCCATGCTCACGGTGTAGTAGTAACCGGAGTAGCGGCCCACGCTTTGGGAGCTGCAACACTCCAGAATCATCGTGTACACGCACAGGTCCACGCCGCCCAGCGCGACGCCCATCAACAAAAAGACCCCGTACAACACGGGCGAGAAGCCGGGTGCCAGCCAAAGAAGCGTGGGGCACAAAACCATGATGACGGCGGTGCCCAGGGCGACCTTTTTGCGGCCGATTTTGAGCGAAAGGTTTGCCAGGGGTACGTAGCTTAGCAGCGCGCCTGCAATCGTCACGATATTGATGATGGCATAGGAACCGCCCTCCATGCCATAGAACAAATCGGCATAACGGCTGATATTGGTGGTCATGGCGTTATAGCTCATGTAGTAGAAAAACGTTGCGGCGAGCAGCATGATGATGGAGCGACGCACGTCGGTGTCTGCAACGCGTTCCTTACCGCCGGCCTCGGGGGAGTCGTCTTTGTCAATCTGATCCTCGTCGATGCCCATTGACAGCGATTTCTCGCGCATCTTTTCGACGAGGGCGGGCTCACGGACAAAGATGCCGTAGACAACGGCTGACACGAGGATAAAGGCGGCCTGCAAGATAAAGAGCGGAAGATAATCAGGTTTGTCGGCCTTGGGAACCATGACCGAGATGGCGACGAGCATAAGACCCGTTCCCGCATAGCCGACGATCTTTTCGATTGAGTCCGCCTTGGTTCGAAGTGGGCGAGGCGTAATATCGGCCACAATGGCGACCGTCATGGTGCGGTAGGCGCATATTGCCAAAAGCGTGAGGATAATCGCGCCAATGAGCAGAGGTAGGCTGCCCATGTTGTTGGCGATCGCGATGAGCGGGACGGAGAGCATTGCCACTGCGGAGCCGCCCAAGATAAAGGGCGTTCGGCGCCCGAGTTTGCTTGCGCAGCGGTCCGAGAGGATGCCAAAGAGCGGAAGCAGGAACAGGCCAAAGACATTATCGATGGCCATGATCGCGCCGGTGAGCGAGTTGGATAGGCCAAAGGTCCCTGTGAGCATCTTGGGAACGATGCCGTCGTAGACCTGCCAAAAGCTGATCATGCCCATAAAGGGTAGGGAGGCGAGGGCGACGGCCTTGGTGTCGAGCCGGGCCGCCCGCTTAAGATTTGGTTGGGTCATGCTGGTTCTCCTGGTCGGTAAAAGCGGGGAGGGGTGCTATCGGCCCCCGTTCTACAGTTGTTCAAGGTTGGCGAGAAACGCCACATAGAATTCGATGCCGCGCTTGTAGACGTCGACGCCGATGCGTTCGTTGGCGGCATGGATGAGCTTGCGCGCCTCGCCCGAGTAGATAAAGCCGCAGAAGCGGTAGACGCGATCGCAGATCTCGTTGAACTCGCGCGAGTCGGTACAGGAGTTCTGCACGTAGGGAGCAAAGCCGGCCTCGGGATAGACACCCGACACGCAGCGATGGATGTAGTTGAAGGCGGCATCGTCTTCGTAAGGCGAGATGGGCGCGGGCTCGGTGTAGGGAATCGCCTCGTTGATTTCGACGGTGACATGGTCGGGGCTTACGCCCGAGGCGCGGCACTGCTGGGCGGCGAGCTTGCGGGCGCGCTCAACGGCATCGGCGATGGTCTCGAACGGAGCGATGCGCACGTTGAAGTTGGCGCGAGCAACTGGTGGCAGCACATTGTGCGCATTGGAGCCTTCGAGCTGCGTGAGCGCATAGGTTGTGCGCAGCATGGCCGAGGTCTCGGGGCTGGCGGCCATGATCTTGGTAACCGCGGGGCGCGTGAGCCACAGGTTGCCAAAGATTGCCTGATACGTCGCGCTGCTACGGGCACCCAACTCGGTCAGTGTGGCCTCGACGGCGGGCGTGAGCTGCGGCTTGCCGGGGTTGGCCGAGATAGTCTCGCATACACGGCAGAGAAGACGGCAGGCATCGTTTGCCGCAGGCGTAGAGGCATGGCCGCCGTCGGCGCGCGCCGTGACGGTAAGGTCGACGTGGCCCTTCTCGGACACGCCTACCATGGCAACGGGTTCGGTGACGCCGAGCGGGGCGTCGGTTGCCACGGCGCCACCCTCATCGAGCACCATGTAGGGATGGATGTTATGCTCGCGAAGCCACTGCACTGCATGGGTTGCAGTAGGTGCGGCGATTTCCTCGCCATCGCTCGAGAAGAACCAGACATCGCGCGGGGGAACGAAGCCCTGGGCAATCAAATGCTCGGCGGCCTCGAAGAAAGCCGAGACGATGCACTTGGTGTCGAGTGATCCGCGGGCCCAGATCTCGCCGTCGAAGATCTCGGCTCCAAAGGGATCGTGCTTCCAGTCTTGGCCCTCGACGGGCACGACGTCCTGATGCGCCATCATGACGATGGGGTCCAAGGCGGAATCGGCGCCAGGCCAACGCAGGAGCATGCCAAAGTCGTCGACGCGTGTGAGCTCGGCGACTTTAAAGAAATGCGGATAAAGTCGCTGAAGCGTGGGAATCCACTGGCTGAAGGGCTCATCGTCGCGCTCGGCGATGTTCTCACGCGAAACGGTGGGGATGCGCAGCAATTCGCAAAAGCGCTCGACGGCTGCCTCGTCTGCCTTGTAGGTGCCTGCATCAAGAGGCGCGCCCTGTGCGACCGATACCGATGCTCCCATGGTGGGACTCCTTTCGTGTTGTATATCGAATACGTCAAGATTATCGCCCGCACCGCGCGTGGGAAATGGCGAAACACGTTGTTCATCTGCGGGCGGCGGGTCGGATAGCCTTAGCCGACGATGACCGTGCCGTCTTCGGTCACGGTGATGGCGTCTCCCGTCGACACAGCATCGAGAAACTCATCGCCCAGGTTGTCAATGGTGGGCATGGGGGTGTCGGTCCATACGCCCGAGAGGATCGCGCCAGCGGCGGCAAGGCTGTCAATGGGTTTGGAAAACAGCAGGCATGCGGGTTGGCGCCCCATTTTGGTGGCGCAGAAGAGCACCATGCCGCCTGTGGTGGAGCCGATAGTCTGCGGAAGACACAAGGCACATCCCGCCAAAGGTTTGCCGTACAAGTCGGGATTGTTTTGGTCGGAACACGTGGCCTTTTTGTCGCCAAACATCAGTGCCTTCTGAAACGATGCGAGTGTGTTGAGCCCTCCGTGAGAGACAAGTGCCTTGGCGTGGGCAGTTCCGGGGACAACGACGCGGCCGTGAAAGATTTTTTCCATGAGGAGTCGCCTTCCTATTTGATTGGTTTTCCGGTGGTGACGTAGGCGAGCACCTCGTCGTCGGTGTAGTAGCGCGATGCCGAGTACGTACGCAACTTGTTGGAGTTGGTGATGATGGGCATGCTGCCGCACAGCGGGTTGTTGGTGTACATAAGCGGGCAGATGCTCGAGACGACGGCACCGGTAGTCGAGAGGCGTCTGTATGCCGCAGTCTTGCGGAAGGCGTCTGCCACGGATGGGGCGGCGGTCAGTACGGTGGGTACTTGCACGCGGCACTTGCCGGAGGCGCTCAGCCCATCGCAGATGGCGTCTGCCCAATGGGCGAGTTGTGCAGACGAGAGGTGGGGGCAGCCGATGAAGGCAAGCTTGGGGCGCGCGCCCGGGTTCTTCCACATAACGGGGTAGCTCGAGCGGATGCGTTCCAGCTCGGCGTCGTCAATGCGATAGATTTGGGCGTCTGGTGCTATGAGGTGTTCGCCTTGTTCGACGGCCTCGGGCGTGATGCTGTCCACGTGGTAGAGCCCGACAGCGCCGTTCGATGCGCTGGCGGCGCCCATGTCCTTAAGGTAGTCCTGCGTGCCGGGTGTGAGTTCGCGGCCAAGCCAGCGGTCGAGGCCTTTAATGTAAGGGACGTCTTCCATCACCTTCATGCCAATGGCGCTGCCAAGCACTTGCGCTTCGGGCTTGCGCTTACAGTCGACTTCGATGATCCAGGTCGCCTTGCGGCCCTCATCGGTGAGCAGACCGAATTCCGGGACAAAGCCGGCAATTGAGCCGAACATCTCGATGATGCCGGAGTTGCGATTGCAGCGAGCGCCCAGCACGGAGTTGGCAAAGACCACGGCGCTGCTTTCTGCCCAGCTTAGGATGTCGCCACGCCGAGGTCGATTGCCAACCTCGGGCTGGTAGCAGGTGCAGGTGAAAGCATCGTTGTCCAATAGACCCATGCTGCGCAGCTGTGCCTCATAATCGTCTTGTTTGGAATACATAATCTTGAACAGCAGCTTTTGCAGCGGGTTGGCCGGGACGGCGGGGTCAAGGGGCCTCGGGTCGACCGAGAATGACTGACCGGACAGGGCGCCGTCTTTCAGCAGCTCATCCATAAGGTCATAGACTGGACCGAGCATGGAGAGGCCAAAACTTGTGACAAGATGACCGTTTGCGCCGGTCACGGGAACCATACGCTCGGCGCCAAAGCATTCGCCGTACATAACGAGGGTCTTGACCACTTTGGCCATGGCGGGGCCCTTGGCGCCGTCGAGCAGGGCTTGTTGTTGGGAGGTCAGGTTCATCTGTGAGCCCATCCTTTCGTGTTAGATATTGGTGCCGAGTCGGTATGCCGCACGGACCGCTTCGAGCACACGGCCGGGCGCAAACCCATCGCCGATGTTATGCAGCTCGTCAGCGGCGTGCGTCTGCTGCAGTTTGTAGAACAGCGCGTCGTCGGGGTGTCCGCCGCAGGCAATGATTACCAAGTCGCAGGTTAGCTCGAGTGACTTCCAGTCGTTGCCGATTTTGGGTGCAAGCGGGTTTTCGACGTTCTCGGGCAAGACCGGTGACCACGAGACGTAGGGGTCGGGAACGTTTTTGTGGCAGTTGCGACTCAAGTGGAGACGCGCACACCTCGATGGGGCTCCAGACTCGCGTTTGCCGCTGACTTCCGCGCGCTCGACGCGTGTCATATTGAGGAGCCGCACATTGCGTCCCCTGAGCGTATGGAGTAGGTGGCCGCGATTTGCCGTGCAGGCGCCCTGCATCATGTGAGGCAGCATTTCAATTACGCTGACCTGTGGTATGCCGTGTTCGACGGTGAGCCATTGGGCAACCTCGCAGCCCACGGCCCCTCCGCCAATGATGGTGACGGTTTTGGCGTTGCCAAGCAGCGCGGGTTGGCGCAGTAGCTGCGTTGCCAGCACGGCATGGCCCGATGCTGCAAGCTCCGTAAGACCGGGGATGGGCGGTATTGCATTGGAAGTGCCTGTCGCGCACACGATTGCGTCGAAGCCTGCTTTTGCAAGATCTTCGGCGCGTGCTGCCCGTCCAAGTTCGAGTGTCAGGTTCCCGTTGGGTTTTTCTGCCTGCTCGCGCACCTGTCGAACAAGATATGATCGGTAGTTATCGAGGTCGAACTTGATCCGGGCGGCGCTGGCGGAGAGGAGTTTTCCTCCAAGTTCATCTTCGGCATCGATGAGCTTTACGTCGTGGCCACGACGCGCGGCGATTAGCGCACAGACCATCCCGGCGGGTCCGGCTCCTATCACCGCTATGCGTTTGGGTTCTTTGGCGGGAGCGGGTGTCTGGGGCATGAGGTATTCAAAGCTGCAGCGTGGATTGACGGCACACTGCGGATGGCCCCCTTCGACAAACTCGTTGAGGCATCCTTCCTGGCATCCGATGCAGGGGCGAATATCTGCCACGCGACCGGCGTACGCCTTGTTGGGCCACTCGGGATCCGCAAGCAGCGGGCGTCCGAGCATGATCATATCGGCGTCGCCATTGCGAAGGGCACGTTCGGCAATGTCGGGGTAGCCCAACTTACCCACCGCGACAACGGGTACGGGAAGGCCGGCATTGGAGCGGATATTGTCGGCGGCAAAGCGCTCTCGAACGGCGCGCGCCACGGGAACGAAGCAGCCTGCGGGCATGCTCGCAGGCGGGTGGGGCATCCACCAGTTGTCATAGCAACCAAGGTCGACGTCAAAGATGTCTACTCCCGCCGCCACGAGCTCTTCCATATAACCCAGGGTCTGTTCGACTGTGCGGCCGCCGCGCATGCGTCCCAGATAGGTCGAATTCATGACCTGCTCGTCATAGGTTTCCTCGAGTGCAAGCGAAAGGTCGATGCGGTACATGATGGGGTAGTCGGGCCCAACGCGGCGACGGATTTCTTTGATCATATCGAGGCCAAACTGACGCCAATCGGCATAACGTCCGAGCTTGCGATGGTTAAAGGCGGGGTTTCCGAGCTGCTCGATAAGATAACCCTCGTGCCCGTGCAAATAGACGCCATCGATGCCCATGGCATGAGCATCGGCCGCCGCTTGGCCGATATTGTTTACGATACGGCGCAGCTTTTGATCCGAGAGGCGCATGCATGGAATGGCGGGGATGTAGTAGTTAGGCAAGAAACTCGCCGAGACCGGAAACTTTTTTTGCGTGATGAGGCATTGCGGGTTGCCCACGCGGCCGAGTCCGGCCGTAAGCTGGACAAAAATGCGCGATCCGAAGGCATGGACACCTTGGGCAAGGTCGCGCCAGCCTGCCATAACGGTTCGGCTTCGATCGATGCGCGGGAAATAGGTGAGCTTGTCCAGCTCGGTGACCGTGGTATCGATGCCGTGGCTTACCGGTACGAGTCCTGTTGTGATGAGGCCGCAGCCGCCTTTGGCGCGGGCGAAAAAGTACTGCAGCATCATGTCGCTGGGACGACCAGTTTCCTCGCACATGTCGATATTGCCCATCGGCGCCATGACAATGCGGTTTTTGACGGTGAGCTTGTTAATTTTGATGGGAGAGAAGAGCTTGTCAAAAGGATAGAGCTCTTGTGTCATGCGGGACGATCCGCAACCGGAATTTTTGGCGGGCCAGCTGTCGAATGAGTCGACGAGTTGCTGCACCAGTACGTCTTTTCCCAATGAGGTTCCTTTCAGATGTTGACAAGGTAACAAAGCAGTTTACGTCTAAATGTTTAATAGTCAACAACAAAGGCATGAGTTCGGTGAAGGAAAAAAGACTCAATGAGTGCCAGGTGGCAAGCTGTGCTGCGACATTAGCTCCCAGCTAATGAATTTGAGCTCGCTGCCTCCTACGATGTGCTGTGTGCCGGCACGGTAGCCGGATCGTAGGAAGGATGCATAATGGCAAAAGAGGGAAAGAAGCCGATCGGCAAGATCGTTTTGGGCGTCATCGTGGTGCTCGTTGTTGCCGGCGTCGTGGGTTCTATGGGCGGTAACTCGTCTGATTCGTCTACGGGTGATGCAGCAAAGCCTGCCGAACAGACCCAGCAAGTCGAGGAGAAAAAAGAGGCACAAGAACCCTATACGGTTTCGGATGAGGCCGGGGATACGTCTAATCAGTTCGCGTATAAGATCACGGGCACGTTGACCAATAATACGGATAAAGAGCAAAGCTACATTCAGATTGAGTATGTTCTGTATGACGTAGACGGCAATCAGGTGGGAACGGCTCTTGCGAACACCAACCATCTCAAAGCGGGCGGCACCTGGAAGTTCGAAGCGATGAGCACGGTATCTCCCGACCAGGTTGCCAGCTGGGAACGTTCTGACGTGAGCGGTTTTTAACTAGAATTAAAAACATGGTTACTATGCGAGCTGGGGGGTGAGGCCATATGCCCGATAAGAAGCTAACCGAAGAGTTGCTCAACGAGCTGCTCGATGCTCCGAGTATCGAGGGCTATATCAAAGAGCACGACTTTACCGCCCCGTCGCTTTCGGGGTATCTGAAACAGCTTTTGGAAGAAAAGGGGCTGGAGCGTTCGCGCGTGGTGCGTATGGCCGACCTCAACGAGACGTTTGGCTATCAGATCTTTACCGGTGCGCGGCATCCGAGCCGCAATAAGGTGCTGCAGATTGCCTTTGCCATGGCGCTGACGCTCAAGGAGACCAACCGCGCCTTGACGGCGGCGGGCGTCAATGTCCTCAACTGCAAGGACCGCCGTGACGCCATCATCATTTTCTGTATCGATCGTGGCTGCAGCCTGCAAAAGGTGAACGAGGAGCTGTATCGCTTTGGTGAAGAGACGGTGAGCTAACAGCTAGCTGCCGGCGGAAGCGGTGTTCACGATATTTAGAACGTGCAGGGCACGGGCGTCATGGGGCGTCCGTGCCCTGCGTTATTATGGACGCTATGGATACTCAGAGCCCAACATATTCCGACGATGAGCTGACTGCTGCGCTCGCCGGACACCTGGCGTCACTTGAGCGTGATGACAGTTATCGCGTAGACCGTGTGCTCAAGCACTCCGACGTCGAGACGACCGAGCTCGTGTACTTTGAGGGCTCCGGCGGAGGATCTCTTGGCCCCTTTGTTCGCAAGCGCATCGACGCGTCGGCCCAGATTGGCGGGGCGTATGAACGCCTGTTTGCGGCCCAGCATGCTGGGCGACGTTACGAGCACTTGCCTCGGATTGTCGATTGCCGCCGCGTGGGCGACGAGCTTTGCGTGGTCATGGAATACATCGAAGGCGAAACGCTCGGGGCCCTGGTGGGGCGTTTGGGTGCGACGCCCGATTATGCTTGTGAGCTGTTTGGCGCCCTTTGTGATGCAGTTGCGGAGCTCCATGCCGGCTTTGCGTCGGCGGGGGAGATGGCCGCTCCGGTGATCCATCGCGACCTAAAGCCCTCGAATATCATCGTGTCGGGCGCGAGCTATACGCCCGATACAGGCATGACGTTTTCATCGCTGGTGATTATCGACTTGGGAATCGCTCGCGTGTGGCGCGAGGGAGCCGATGCCGATACCGTTAAGTTTGGCACGCGTCCCTATGCGCCGCCCGAACAGTATGGTTTTGGCCAGACGAGCGTGCGCAGCGATGTCTATGCGCTCGGTGCCCTGCTGTTCTTTTGTCTGACGGGGGCCGACCCCAAGCCGGGTCGGAACATGCGCGAGCAATGCGAGGCATATGATATCCCCGCCTCGCTTGCCGATGTTATTTGCATGGCGATGGCGCTCGATCCGGACAAGCGCTTTGCAAACGCGAAGGCGCTAGGGCACGCTGCGCGCGCATCCTATGCGTTGTCCGCACCGACGCCGTCGTCTGCGCCGAATGCTGCTTCCTTCCAAGAGCCTTCGGAGCGGCGAGCCGTGTGCCCTGCGCCCGTGCTCCCCACGGATCAGTCTCAGGGTGGATTGCCGTTGGTGCCTGAGCGCCCGAATTTACTCTCCCGCATTCCCGACACCGTTGGGCGCATTTGGAACGCATTCGTCTATCTTTCGCTACTTGTTTTCTTTGCCGGAAGCCATTTTGCCGTTTTTCATCCTACGGGCGCCAACCAAAACTACCCGATGTGGTTTCTCGCGATTGAGTATTTTATCTTCGTCGACGGTCTCGTAGTGCTCATCCATTTTGTGATGCTCGACAAACGCCGCCTTCGCCGGCGGTTTGAGCTACTCGATAGATACCGCGGTAAAAAGCTTGCAAAGCTCTGGCTCAAGGCTATGGGTGTGCTCTTGTTGGCAATGATTATCATTGTTGCCATTGCAAACGCGACTGGCGTCGTCGATACCTCCGTCGCGTAAAAGAAAAAGGGCCCCAATTGGGGCCCTTTGACGTTGATCTTAGATGCGGTTCATCTGGGTTGCAACCTTGTTGTACCAGTCCTGCCACGTGGGCGGGCAGTACTTTTTGGCGGCTGCCGGGGTAAGCGTGGAGCCATAGTTGGCGCCCAGGTAGGCAACGTGGGCAGAGACGCCCTCGCTCCAGCTACCAAAGCTCCGCCAGCCGCCGCCGCGGGCGCTCCAGCCCCAGGCGTTATAGGAGCCGGCACAATAGAGGCCCTTGCTGCTCTCGATGCAGGCGATGGCGGGAGACCAGCGAGGGTCAACACCGGTGTTCCAGGCTGCCACGGCAAAGTTGTAACCCTGGCCTGCCATGGGGGAGCCGGCGAGGTAGTTGTCGATGCGACTCGTCCACTCGTTGATAAACGAGTCGTAATCGGAGTTGCCGGTATTGGAGTTGTTCACCGTGGTGTCGATAGTGGTGTTGGCGTTATTGGCCTGGCTGTTGGAGTTGTTGCCGCTCACGCCCTCGCCCGAGAGCTTCTCGGCGGCAGCGGCCTTGTCGGCCTCGAGCTTGGCCAGCTCGGCGGCATTCTCCTGCTCGGCCTTTGCCTGGGCTTCGCTGCGAAGCTGCTGGGCCTGTGCCAGTGCGTCCTCGGCGGTTTTCTGCTCGGTCTCGAGTTGGGACTTCGCCTGCTCGAGCTCGGTCTTGTTCTGCTCGAGCTCGGTCTGCATCTTGTTGAGCTCTTCGATCTCGTCGACGCTCGAGCTCGTGATCTGGTTGGTGTACTTGCAGGTGGTGATGAACTCGCCCAGGCTCTGCGCGTTGACCAGGAAGCTCACGATGGGGTTGGTGCCCTTCTGGTACTTATACAGATCGCGCATGGCGGAGCTCGCCTTGGCCTGTTGATCGGGAAGTTCGGCTTCGATCTTCTCGATGCTTGCCTCGTTAGTGTCGATTTGCTTCTGCAGATCCTCGAGCTTGGTGCGGGCTTCGTTGTAGGCACTCGTGGCGGTTTCGATTTTCTGCTGGGCAGCGGAAAGCTGATCCTGCGTTGCCTGCGAGGCGGCATAGGCTGCGACGGGGGAGAGCATCGGCGCGGCCGTCAGTGTAACGGCAAGCGCGGCGCTCGTGATGATACGAGCCGGCTTCGACGCGATGAGCGCTGCGGTGCGATGGTTCGAATGCTGCATCCAGTCCCTCTGCAATCAATCGTAGGTTATAGTTCGAAAGGTATTCTACTACTGCTTTCGACCTCAACTTGAACCTTAAAGGTTCTAAAGGGTCAAGTTGAACTTGAGGTTTTGGCCTTGACCTGCAGTTATAGTGAATTGTTAAGAAACCATAGAGTTCAACTTTAACGTTACGGAACCCGGCGGGCTCGATCATAAGCGCCTGCTTGCCATAGATATGGTGGAACTTTGGGAAGCGGCGGTTTGGCACGCTAGAATAAACCAGTTGCATAAAGACCGCCCATCGTACGGGCAGTTGATGATAGGAAGTTTCCATGGCATTGCAGTTTACAGAGCGCGAGTTTATACCCGTGCTGCTCGGCGGCGATATCAACGCCTATTCGATGGCGCGCGCCTTCTACGAGGAGTATCAGGTCAAGAGCCTGGTCTTTGGCAAGTATCAGACGGGTCCTGCATACCGCAGCCAGATTATCGACTATACGCCCAATGTGGATATCGACACTATGCCGGTCATGATCGAGACCGTCAACGGCATTGCACAGGCCAATCCCGATAAGAAGATTATCCTCATGGGCTGCGGTGATAACTACGTCGCGCTTGCCGCACAGGCTCAGGATGCCGGCCAGCTTGCCTCCAACGTCATCGCGCCCTATGCGCCCTACAGCATGCTCGAGCAGTGCCAGAAGAAGGAGATCTTCTACGAGCTGTGCGAGAAGCACGGTGTGCCCTATCCGCACACGTTTACCTTTACCATGGCGATGCTCAACGCCCAGGGCGAGGCTTCCGCAGAGGTGCTCGACCAGATCGACTTCCCTTTCCCGATGATTCTGAAGCCCTCTGACGGCATCATGTGGTGGGAGCACGAGTTCGAGGGCCAGAAGAAGGCCTACGAGATTGCCGATCGCGCCGAGCTGGAGCAGGTCATTCGCGATGTGTACGCCAGTGGCTACACCGATGACCTCATCTTGCAGGATCGCGTGCCCGGCAACGACGAGTACATGCGCGTGCTTACCAGTTATTCCGACCGCAACGGCAAGGTTCGCATGATGTGCCTGGGTCACGTGCTGCTCGAGGAGCATCAGCCCCATGGTGTCGGCAACCATGCCTGCATCATCACCGAGCCCAACGACGAGCTCATGGGTGGCGTGCGCAAGTTGCTTGAGGACCTTAAGTTTACGGGCTTCTCCAACTTCGACGTCAAGTACGACCAGCGCGATGGTTCGTTTAAGTTCTTCGACTTCAACACGCGTCAGGGCCGCAGTAACTACTACGTCACCAACAGCGGCTTTAACGTTGCCAAGTACGTGGTGGATGAGTACGTGTACAACCGCCCGTTTGAGCCTGAATTTGTGACGGCGCAGGACGAGGCGCTGTGGATGGTCGTTCCCATGGGCGTCGTTGACAAGTATGTCAAGGACCCCGAGCTGCGTGCGAAGGCGCATCGTCTGGCCAAGGAGGGCAAGGCTGCCGATCCTTCGTTTATGAAGGGTGATTTTGTCTTTAACCGCTGGTTGCGCATGTGGCACACCAAGCTGCGTCACTTTAAGCTGTTCAAGACGTATTACAAGTAGATGAGCGCGGCGCCCGCCCGGTTTGCATCGGGCGGGCGCGGGCATGATACGAGCAATTGCATGGGCGTCACCAAGGAGGCGGCGATGGAAAAGCTGGGAGTTATCGGCGGCATGGGCGCCGAGGCCACGTCGTATTACTACGACCAGGTCGTGCGTCATACGGCCGCTGCCTGCGATCAGGAGCATATCGACATGGTGGTGCTCTCCAAGTCGACCATGCCCGACCGTACGCTGGCCATCAAGACCGGCGAGCATGCCGAGCTGCTGGCGACCATGAAGGAGTGCGCTCAGGCGCTCGAGACGCTGGGCTGCGCGCACATTGCCATTCCCTGCAACACGTCGCACTACTTCTACGATCAGATTCAGTCGTTTACCAAGGTGCCGATTATCCACATGCCGCGTGAGTCGGTGCGCTATGCCCTGGCGGGCGCGGTGATGGGGGAGTGCGAGTTCGATCCCAACCTGAGCATGCCGTCCGAGCCGGTGCGCAAGATCGGCGTCATGGGCACAGACGGCACCGTGGGTGCAGGCGTCTATGGGTGCGAGTGCGAGGCCGCGGGCGTCGAGGTCGTCTATCCCAGCGAGAAGCGCCAGGCCGATGTAATGTCGCTGATTTATGATGACGTGAAGGCCGGACGCGAGCCCGATATGGACAAGTTTGACCGAGTGATGTGGGAGTTCGCCCGCAGCGGCTGCGATCGCGTCATCCTGGCCTGTACAGAGCTCTCAGTGCTGCAAAAGTATCGAGAGATGCCCGAGATCACTCTCGACGCTATGGACGTCCTGGTACGCGAGTCTATTATCCGCAGCGGAGCCCCCTACCGCCTGTAGCCCTCGACCTGCCAAAAAGGGACAGGTTAATTTTAGTAGGTTTTATCTGGGAAAACAGTAAGGCCTCGGCTCGGTTGATGCGAGTCGGGGCCTTTTGCATTTGTCGGTTGCCGATGGCGATGGATTAGAAGAGGAAGCCGAGGACAATGAGGGCAATGCTAACAATAAGCATGGCAATGTCCTGGCCCTTGATGGGGTAGCGCTTGTACGAGCTCGCGCGCGTGCGCAGGTAGAAGCCGCGCTGCTCGGCCGCCAAGGCCGTGGCATCGGTTTTACCCACGCTCGAGATCAGTAGCGGCACGCACAGCGGCAGCATGAGCTTAAGCTTCTTGATGGGGTTCTTGGTGTCGTACTCGACGCCGCGTGCGGTCTGTGCCTCCATAATGGCGTTCATCTCCTGGCCAAACACCGGCACAAAGCGCAGTGCCGTGGTAAAGGTGAAGGCGTAGCGATACGGCACGTGCAACACCTCCACGCAGGCGTTGGCAAGGTCGTTGAGCTTGGTCACCATGAGCATCAGAATAAGCGGAAGTGCCACACCCAGCAGGCGCAGGCAGGCCTTGGAGCCGGTGATGAGGCCTTCATCGGTGACAAAGCTCCACACCACATTGCCATCGCGCATAAAAGCCAGCTGCAGCACCAGCATGATGAGCGCGAGTGGAGCCAGCAGCTTGAGCAGCGTGAACAGACGGTCGACGACGCCGGCGTAGGCTCCCAGCGCGAGCGTGAGCGCCAAAAAGCCCAACAATGCCACATAGGTGTCGGACAAGAAGATGCCGATGATGATAGCGGCGGCGAGGCCCAGTTTGACGACCGGGTTCAGGCGATGCAACAGCGTGTCGCCCGGCATGTAGTCGATGACGTTAACCACGGCGGATCATCTCCTCGGTAATCCGAACGATATCGGTGACCTCGCTCACCTGTGCAAAGGCGGGAGAGACGGAGGATGCTAGGCGACGAGAAAGCTCTATGACCTGAGGTGGCTCAACGTAGGCTTGCTGCATGAGTTCGATGTTCGAGAACAGTTCGTGCGTGCGGCCGCGGTCGAGGATGCGACCGTTGGCCATCACCACGATGCGCTCGGCAAAGTCGGAAACGACTTCCATGTCGTGACAGACCATGATGACGGCGCAACCGCGCTCTGCCATGGTACGCACCGTTTCCATCACGGTCATGCACTCGCGGTAGTCAAGGCCGCTCGTGGGCTCGTCGAGTACCACGATTTTGGGCTCTGCGACCACGACGGAGGCAAGCGCCACCATCTGGCGTTGACCGCGCGAGAGCGAGAAGGGTGCCTCGTCGGCCGGCAAGCCAAAGCGGTCGATGACGAGCTGGGCGCGACGCAGCGCCTCGGCACGGTCGATGCCGGCAAGCTCCAGGCCAAAGGCGACCTCGTCGAGCACGGTGTCCTTGCAGATCTGGCGGTCGGGGTTTTGGAAGAGCGTTGCGACTTCGCGGGCAATGCGGCTTGTGGGGACGGCTGCGGTATCCAGTCCCGTGACGCGCACACTGCCCGAGGCGGGCTTAAGCAGGCCTGTGAGCAGCTTGGTGAGCGTGGTCTTGCCGGCACCGTTTTGGCCGACGATGCCCACGAGCTCGCCGGGATAGAGGGTCAGGTTGAGGTCGTGGACGGCGGCGCCGCCATTGGGATAGACAAACTCAACGTGATCGAAGGTGAGCACGGGCTCGGCGTCCTTGGCGTGCGGGCGCAACGACGGTGCGTGCGGTGAGCCGGCGGGTGCCTGAATGTCGCTGCTTGCGTGTGCGGGGTCGACGATGCCCGTAATCAGGCGCTCGGCCTCATCAACATCCAAACAGGGAGTGCCGCTGGCCAGGCCATCGGCCTCGAGGCTGTTGAAAATGCGCGTGACACGCGGGCAATCGACGCCGATGGCGCGGAGCTCATCGGTATGCGCGAAGACCTCGTGCGGCTTGCCCTGTAGCGCGATTTCGCCGTGATCGAGCACGAGCACGCGGTTGCAATACTCCGAAAGCAGGGCGACTTTTTGCTCAACGACGACGATGGTGATGCCGAGTGCACGGTTGGCCTCGCGTAGGGTCTCGAAGACCAGCGTGGAGCTGGCGGGGTCGAGCGCCGCGGTGGGTTCGTCGAGCACGAGCACACGCGGACGCATAGCGAGGATGGCGGCGATGGCAACCTTTTGCTTTTGGCCGCCTGAGAGGGTGGCGATCTCGCGGTCGCGCAGGTCGCTGATGCCGACGGTCTCGAGCGTCTCGCTCACGCGCTGCTCGATCTGGTCGTGCGGAACGCCAAAGTTCTCCAGGCCAAAAAGCATCTCGTCCTCGACGACCGAGGCGACCATTTGCGTGTCGATGTCTTGCAACACGCTGCCGACGATCTGCGACACATCGGTGAGCGAAACTTCACAGGTGTCGTTGCCGTCGACAGTGACGGAGCCAAAGAACGTGCCAGTGTAATGGTGGGGTACGGCTCCCGACAGGCAGGCGGCAAGTGTGGACTTGCCGGCACCCGAAGGCCCGATAATGCCGATAAAATCTCCCCTGTTCACGCCGAGCGAGATATGCTTAAGCGCCTGCTTGGTCTGCGTGCCGTAGGAGAACGAGACATCGTCGACGTTGATGATCGTTTCCATGGATACCTTTCATAGTCATCGGACGTTCTTGAATGATGAGCCTTATAAGAACGTCCATGAGCCCGTTGTTTGGGACAGTCTTTGGTGGTGAAGTACGGAGACGGCTTTACGAGGGGCCCCAGGTTGGCGCGAAAGAGGAACGAAGCGTACTTGGGTACGCGAGCGACGAATGAACGCCAAGATGGGGTGGCTCGTAAAGCCGAGCGGCTTAATTGAGCTTAAGGGCCTTCTGGATGGGCAGGTAGAGAGCGCCGACCAGGATGGCGTTAAAGACGGCGGTCATGGCGACGACGGGCAGCATGGCAGCGGCGAGCTCGCCCACCACGCCGAGCATGGCCATCTTGATGACCATGAAGATGACGCCCGAGACAAAGGTGGTCACGAAGGTTGCGACGATGGCGACGGCGGGTTTGACCTGGCCGTCCTTGGCGGCAGCGTTGACAATGACGGCCATGAGCATGGCGGCGATGCCCTCGGCGGCAAAATCGACGAACGGCGAGGTGGTGGTGATCTGGATCACGGCGGCCGAGATCAGGCCGATAACGAGCGCCTGACCGATGTTGGGGCGCACGACCAGGATGGTGAGGCAGAAGGCCGAGATGATGAACTCGGGGCTGATCATGCCGCCCGAGATGCCGGAGATGGCCTTGCCGACGGTGAAGTTGAGGATGAAGCCGGCGGCAAGCAGGATGGCGAGCAAGACGAGGGCGCGGACGTCGAGTTTGCCGCGGTCGGCGGTCTGGACGGTGCGGGGCTGGGCGGCGGTGGTGTTCTGAGACATGGTGAAAATCCTTTCGGAAGGGAAGTGCAAGAGAAGAAAGCGGAGGCGCGTGATGCGAATGCGATTGGGCTCGAGATAGAAAAAGGCCCCCGGTCGAAACCGGAGGCCTTCCAATCACCTAGAGCGCAAAAACAGGCGTGAGGGACTCACTGTCGACCGATCGTATTCGCATCACGCCACCACCAGTTGTTGAGAGACTTCATCGTGTTCTTCATGTTGGTGGCTCCTTTCGTGATGCCTTGGCGCGGTTGCACCTCGTTGCTGTTGCGCTGCACTATAGCACAGCGAAGTGTGTGCAGGGAATCTTTTTTGAAAAGATTTCGGCGACGTTTCCCGCCGGTCGAATGGGCGGCTGGGCGGGCGGGCGACCTTGGCCTTCCCGCCCGCGCCTTAAGGTGAGGGGTTCTTAGGCCTTTTTGCGACGATAGAGCACGAAGCCGCAGACACCGATGACGACGACGGCGCCAACGGCCATGGCGGCCATGTTGTTGCCCTCGGACTTCTCCTCGGTGGCCTCTTCCTTCTCGACCTCGGGCTCGGCAACGTCCTTATCGGAGAGGGCCTCGTCGGCGTAGGTGATGGACTCGACCAGGCAGTCGTTGTCGGCATCGTAGTCGCTCGGGACGAACTCCTCGGAGAAGTCGCCCTCCTTGAGGTAGTCACGCATTTCCTCGAGCATAGCCTTGCACTTGAGGTAGGTGTTTTTGGTGGCAGCCTTGCCGGCCTTGTTGGCCAGGGTGGTGCGGGCCTCGGTGTCCTCGGCGGCCTGCATGGCCTCGTCGACGGTCAGGTTCTGCTCGATGAGCTCCTTCTGCAGGGCGTCGAGGTAGGCGCGGACGCCGGTAGCGCAGTGATCGCGGTTCTCATAGGCGAGCGTGTTGATGTCCATGAGGACGTAGTTGATGGAGTTCTTGGGCTCCTCGTTGTTTACAACGTCTTCCTCTTCGCAGTGATCGAAGGAGACATCCTGATCGCTGAAGTAGGGGCTGACCTCGGTGAGCAGTGCGGAGTAGAGGGGGATAGCGACGGAGAACTCGGCGTTGGAGAGCATCTCCCACTGGATGGTCGCGATTTCGGGGTCCATGCCGTGGCGGATCTGGAAGGTGTGGATCTCGGTGTTGCGGTTGGAGCCGATAGCATAGGCGCCGTCGGTGTTGGCGTTGAGACCGGCGACATTCTCGCCGCGAGCAGCGAAGCTGCGGATCATCTCAAAGGTGTTCCAGTCGGACTTGCCGGGCTGGAAGAACAGCGGCTGCATCTCGTGGACCAGGGCGCCGGTCGTGGCGCGAGCGTCTTCACGCTCGTCCTTGACGATCTCGTAGTCAGTGCCTTCAGCCAGCGGGGCCATGAAGTAATCGCGACCCTGGATATAGCGCGACCACTGGTGCATACCGGCCTCGCCGATCTCCTCGCCGTAGGTCTTGGCGACGTCGAACTTGCCGTCAGTGTACTCGGCAAAGCCCTTCTCCTTAGGCATGGACTCGATGCCCTCGGAATGGAGACAGTTCTCGGTGTCGTCGAGGTCGACGTCATAGGTGAGGTTGCCGATGTTGGGGTTGAGCGAGGCGATGTCATCGGCGAGCCTCATGGCAATCCACTGATGGCCGGAAAGCGCGGCGAACAGCCAGGTCTCGGTGCTGTCGGCGATGATGATCTGGTCGTTGGAGCAGACGCCCTGCTCGTCGATCAGGCTGCCGATGAGCTCGACGCCCTCGCGGGCCGTGGCGCTCTCGCCCAGGATGACGCTGGCATAGCTGTACTCGCCAATGCCGGTCTCCTCGGTGATGGGGTCGGCTTCTTCGGCCTTCTCGTTATAGGAGGTGCTCAACGTGGCAGAGCAGGAGACGCCCTTCTCGTTGATGCCGGCTTCGGAATATGCGTCGTAGCGATCTTCCCACTGCGAGGGGTTGTCGCGAACGAAGGTGTAGCGGTAGGTTGCGCCCTTGGACTTGTATTCAAAACCGGACTCGACCGATGTGTACTCGTTGCCGTCCTTGTGTGCGGGCTCAATGCCAAAGTGCTTGACATAGCGCGGACCGAAGTCCTCGGAACGGCCATAGTACGTGTTGCCGTCTGCCGTGAGCTTGCTACCCATGTAGATCTGGGTGCAGGCGAGCGCCGAAGTCGGCATGGCCATGATGGCCGCTGCTCCAAACGCAAGGCCGCAGCCGAGCTTTTTGAGCGTGTTGACAGGATGAGTAAACCTCATGATCCCTCCCAACTGTTGAGACCCCACAAAACTGTGCGGAATCTCAGCTAATAAATACATCTATTAGCCTATCGGAAGTCTAAATAGTATTCATCTATTTCGATGAAATACTCGATGAGCGTCCTAAAATATGCGATGAGCGGATAAGAATACTCATTATGTAGCTTTACTTAAATAAAGGCACCCTGCAATTACTGTACCAGAATAAAGCGCCTTGTACGGGACGCAAAGAAAAATCCCCCGCTGTCTGGCAAATGCATAAACAACGGGGGAAATGATAATTGGATGAATATCATACCAATGTGGAATTACTTCTTCCGGCGGTGGATCACGTTGATCGCATAGCCGATGAGCATGGCCAGAACAATGACGATAAAGCCGGGCAGGGGAGTGTCGTTCATGGGGTCCTCCTATTTTCCGAGTGGGGAGAATTCGTCGACGATGAGGTCGAGGCATTGCGGAAGTGCGCGGGCGCCAAAGACGCCCGAGTTGCTGGAGATGATCTCGCCATCGAACTGCATGCCCAGCGACGGCGTGCAGGTGATCTTGGCTTCTTTGGTCTGGATGATCTTGAACTGCGGGCGGCCGAGCACCTTGCCGGTGGGGTCGAGTGCGGCGGTGATCACGGTCGGGAGGAGCTGCACGGTTTTTACGGACTCGATGACCGCGATGTCGACCATGCCGTCGTTCATGCGGCAATCGGGGAACAGGTTGATGTCGTTTTGAATGACCGAGGTGTTGCCGGCCATGCAGCAGATGCCATCGAGCTCCTCGACAATGCCGTCATGCTCAATCGTAAAGTGCGCCACCGTGGGGTTGGGCGTGGCGAGCGCCGACAGGAAATAGGCGATCTCGCCGATGTCGTTTTTGGCGGGGGCGGCTTTCATCATGATCTCGGCATCGTAGCCCGATCCGGCGATGATGATAAAGCCGTGGCGCTTTTCGTTGCCGTTCTCGTCGAGCCAAAAGAGCTCGCCCATGTCCGCCTTGACGGTACGGCCGACGCGGCAGGCCTTGGCGAGCGCCGCGGCCTCGGGGGCATTGCCAATGTTGTTGAAGAACAGGCAGGCCGTGCCGGAGGGGAAGACGAGCGTGGGGACGCCGCATCCGCGCATCTGGTCGAGCACGTTGGAGACGGTGCCGTCGCCGCCTGAAATCACCACGCGATCAAACTCGCGCACGTCTGCCACGGCGTCCTCGGGTTCCATGCCATCGCCGATAAAACGCATCACGACCTCGTCGCCGCTCTGCGCGAGGGCGTGCGTGAATGTGTAGATTTCATCTGAGCTGGGGCCCGATGCCGGGTTGTGGATGATAAGGCAGCGCATACTTACGTTCCCGTTCTGTGACTAACCGAGTATAGTTGTAGGGCAATGCCGATATCCTACCCGTGTTTTTCGGGCCTAACCTTATTTGATGGGTTGATATGTACATTTCCACACATCAGGCTCTGCTCGACTTTTGCCAGCGCGCCCGTGAGTTTGACGCGATTGCCGTCGATACCGAGTTTTTGCGCGAGCGCACGTTCCACCCGCGCCTGTGCTTGGTCCAGATTGCCACCCCTGCCGAGAGCGTCGCGGTCGATCCCCTGGTAATCGACGACCTATCGCCGCTGGCCGAGCTTATGACCGACGAGAGCGTGACCAAGGTCTTCCACGCGTGCTCGCAGGATATGGAGGTCATGCTCCATACCGTGGGCGTGCTGCCACGTCCCATTTTTGACACGCAGGTCGCCGCCGCCTTTTTGGGCGAGCGCCAGCAGATTTCCTACGGCGCGCTTGTGCAGACGTTTTGCGGCGTCTCGTTGCCCAAGACCGAGTCGCTGACCGATTGGTCGCGCCGCCCGCTGACCGACAAACAGATCGAGTACGCGATCGATGACGTCAAGTACCTGATCGTCGCCTATACCGAGATGATGAGCCGCCTGCGTGAGCTGGGCCGCGTGGACTGGGTGCTCGACGAGCTGCGCCCGCTGGCCGACGAGTCGCACTACCGCGCCGACCGCCATGAGGCGTTCCGCAAGGTCAAGCGCATCAACTCGTGTAGCCGTCACCAGTTGGGCATCGCGCGCGAGCTTGCCGCTTGGCGCGAGGACCGCGCCGAGCGCCGCAACATCCCGCGCAAGTGGGTCATGTCCGACGATACGCTGCTGGCGCTCGTCAAGCGCAATCCTGTGCGCGTCGAGGAGTTCCGCAGCATCCGCGGCACCGATCAGCTGGGGGAGCGCGACGTGGACGGCGCGCTCATGGCCATTAAGCGCGGTGCGAGCTGCCCGCACGATCGCCTGCCGCTCATGGTGCGCGGGCACCGTCAGATTTCGCCGGAGTTGGAGAGCGTGACGGACCTGATGTATGCGCTCATTCGCCTGGTTGCCGAGCGTTCGGGCGTGGCGACCTCGGTCATTGCCTCGCGCGATGACCTGGCCGACTACATTGAGCATCCCGAGCAGAGCCCCCTGCGCGAAGGCTGGCGCTTTGAGCTCGTGGGCTCGCGCCTGGACGATTTGCTCTCGGGCAATATGGGGTTGACGGTCAAAGATGGCAAAATTGAATTGCTATAGGTATATAGTTACGCGGTTTTGCCAAACCGCGTAACAGCTCGACGCTGCAAACGGCCGAGAGCGGCAATCTGACGTTCAATCGTCGCTCGCGTACCAAAGTACGCGTCGCTTCTCTTTCACGTCACCTTGCTCGCTCTCGGCCGTTTTCGCTGACATTGCCAAAACATCGATGTTGATTTGCTGGTCAGTCGAATGGGTAGAATGCCTCCAACGTGTAACTCGATTCGGAGGAATTCGCATGCCTTATTACTATGGATACGGCTTTGGCATTGACCCGCTGTACCTGCTGGTTGTTCTTGTCTGCACGGTGCTTGGCCTTGCCGCGCAGAGCTATATCAACTCGACATATAAGACCTGGTCCAAGGTTCGCTCGGACGGCGACGCGGGTGCCACGGTCGCTCGCCGCATGCTCGATGCCAACGGTTGTAGCGCCGTGGGCATCAAGGGCGTTGCCGGCGAGCTCACTGATCATTACAACCCACAGGACAACAACCTGTATCTGTCGGATGCCAACCGTTCGGGCGGGTCGGTCGCAAGCGTTGCCGTCGCCTGCCACGAGGCGGGCCATGCCGCCCAGCGTCAAAGCGGTTACGCCATGATGAAGGTACGCACCGCTTTAGTCCCCGTCGTCAACTTTACCCAGAACACCTGGACGATCGTGCTGCTCATGGGCCTGTTCATGAACATCGCGGGGCTCACGACCCTCGCGCTGGTCTTCTTCTCGTTTAGCGTGCTGTTCCAGCTGGTTACGCTGCCGGTCGAGATCGATGCCAGTCGCCGCGCCGTGGCGTATATCGAGCAGTCGGGCATGAGTTCCAAGCAGGTTAGCGGTGCCAGGAAGGTGCTGACGGCAGCTGCGCTTACCTACGTGGCGGCGGCGCTCACCTCGATTATTCAGCTGCTCTACCTGATGGCTCGCTACAACAGAAACTCCAACCGATAGCAAACGGGACAGGCAGACGCCGCGGGGATTCGTGTCCCAGCGGCGCTGTACTATGTGTTGGACTTGAATTTGCGCAGGGCCGGAGCCCGTGTGCACGATGACGAAAGGAGGCTGCGTGGCTGGCTGGAATCTGACCGGCAATACCGTTTCCGCCGAGTTCGACGGATCGGACGAGCAGGAGTGCAAAGAGCTCAGCGTGAGCCAGGCGGTGGAGATCGCCGCCGGTGCGCTCGATGCCATTCCGCAGCTGAGCGTTTTGGGCGAAGTCACGGGTTTCCGCGGTCCCAATGCCCGAAGCGGCCACTGCTACTTCCAAATCAAGGACGACTCGGCGGCCGTCGACTGCATCATCTGGAAGGGCGCCTACCTTAAGCGCACCTTCGATCTGCGCGACGGCATGCAGGTGAGCTTTAAGGGTAGCTTCAATCTCTACAAGCCTACGGGTCGTATGAGCTTCGTCGCCCGCTCGTTCTCGCTGGCGGGGGAGGGCCTGCTGCGTCAACAGGTGGCTCAGTTGGCCGAAAAGCTGCGTCGCGAGGGCCTGATGGACGAGGCGCGCAAACGTCACATTCCGGTGTTTTGCTCGCGTGTGGCGGTCGTCACCTCGCTTTCGGGCGCCGTGATCGACGACGTCAAGCGTACGCTGCGCCGTCGCAACCCGCTCGTCGAGCTTGTCTGCGTGGGTGCCAAGGTTCAAGGCGAGGGTGCGCCGGTAGAGCTTATTGAAGGCCTGCGTCGCGCCGCTGCCATTACGCCGGCGCCCGATTGCATTTTGCTCGTGCGTGGCGGCGGTTCCTTCGAGGACCTCATGACCTTTAATAACGAGGAGCTTGCCCGCGCGGTGGCGGCTTGTCCTGTGCCCGTGGTGACCGGCATTGGCCATGAGCCCGATACCTCGATTTGCGACATGGTGAGCGACCGTCGCGCCTCCACGCCCACGGCGGCAGCCGAATCGGTGGCGCCGGCTATGACGGAGCTGGCAGATGTGCTCGAGGCACGCCATCAGCGTCTTGGCGCCGCGATGGCATCGATGATTGGGTCGAATCAGGTTGATTTGGAGATGCTCGATCAGCGCGGTCGCCGCGCCTGGGATACCTATACGGCCCGTCTGGGCGATGCGCTCGATGCCGCCGCATGCCGCCCGTGCCTCAACGACCCCACATTTATGGTCGAGCGTCGCGAATCGGAGCTTGCACTGACTGCCGATCGCCTGTCGGGCGCCATAGCTCGCTCGGTCGGGACATTCCGCTCCAACTTTGAGCGCCTGCCCGAGCGTCTGGTTGCAAGCACCTCGGGGCTCGATGGCAAGCGCCATGCGCTCACGCTTGCGAGTTCCCGTCTGGAGCATCAGGGGCGCACGATGCTCAGCAAACCCGCGTCCGACCTGGGCCGTGCGGCAGCCTCACTCGATGCCCTGTCGCCGCTCAAGGTGCTTGCCCGTGGCTATTCCATCGCGTACAGCGATGATGGGGTGGCTACGAGCGCCAAGACCTTTAAGCCCGGCGACGCCATACGCGTGCGCATGGCAGACGGCAACGTGGCGGCAACGGTTGATACGGTCGAGTAGGCCGCGTTTCACAGCGATAAACCTTTAGGAAAGGAAACAGATATGGCAGAGAAGACCCCGGTCGAGCAGCTTACGTACAAGCAGGCCTCGCAGGAGTTGGAACTCATCATCCGCAGCTTGGAGTCGGGCGATATGGAGCTCGAGGAGTCGCTCGAGAGCTACACGCGCGGCGTCGAGCTCCTCAAGAGCCTACGCACCCGCTTGTCCGATGCCGAGCAGAAGGTCTCGGTGCTCCTGAAGGACGTCGACGGCAACGACGTGCTCGCCGACGGCGAGGCCGCCAACACGGACGACAACCTCTCGTTCTAACCATCCCGACCAAATATAATTACCTTGGTCTGTGAGAAAGGAACCAGCCATGTGTGATTGCATCTTCTGCAAAATTGCCAACCACGAGATCCCCTCGACCGTTGTCTATGAGGACGACCAGGTCATCGCCTTCGACGACCTCAACCCCCAGGCACCGGTCCACACGCTCGTGATCCCCAAGAAGCACTACAGCGACATCGCCGACAACGTGCCTGCCGAGACCATGGGCGCCATGGCCCACGCCATCCAGGAGGTCGCTAAGGCCAAGGGCCTGGAGGACGGTTTCCGCGTCATCTCCAACAAGGGCGTCAATGCCGGCCAGACCGTCATGCACTTCCACATGCACGTTCTCGGTGGCAAGAACCTGGGCGAGAACCTCATCTGAGGGCGCGTAGGCCGTCGACTTGGCTGCCTTTGGAGTAATCTATGCAGCTTTCTCAACTCGAATACCTTCAAGCGGTAGCGAACTATGGCGGCGTGCGCAAAGCAGCTCGCGCTGTTCACGTGAGTCCGCAGGCCGTTTCGTCGGCAATAAAAAAGTTGGAATCTGAGTATCAGATTGTTTTGCTCGACCGATCGGCGGGGGAGGCTGTTTTGTCTCCGGCGGGCAGAGAATTTGCGCGTCGTGCACGCGTGATTCTGGCACAAGTCGACGATCTCAAAAAGTACGCTCAATCAAGGGACGACGGCGTCTCGCCCGATGGCCACTTTCGTCCTTACGCCCCCTGCCTTCACGGGCGGGGGCGTCTTTTTTCCGAAAACTGGTACGACTCGTTTGAAAGCTTGCACCCCCAGATTCACCTTGATGTTTGGCATCAGCCAACGGCCACATGCTTTGAATCACTTGTGCTTGGCATTTCGGATGCGGCCATCTCATTTGAGGAACCAAGGGATAGTGTCCTTTCTTCGAAATACTTGGGTGAAAAGGAGCTCAAGGTTCTTTCGTGTCCAGCGGGTCATCAATCTGTGGGTGCTATGACCGTTCGTGAGTTGCTGGGCGGCAGGCTGGCTGTTCCCATTAATTTGTCACCCTGTCTCAATGCAATCAACCAATGTCCCGAGGCTCAGCTGGTTAATTTCCGCTTCCGCGACGTCGAATACGAAAACAGGGCGCAGACTGAGTTTCTTCAAGCCGGGGGATTGATATTGAGTTTTTCTGGCTCTTCTCTCGCAACAGATGGACTGGAAGTGAGCGAGTGCTCCATTGAAGGTTCGCATGACGTGGCCTTGCCCATCTATTTTTGCTATCGACAAAATGCCTGGACCGATCGACACCAGACGGTATTTCTTCACCTATTGCGTCATCTCGCTTCGTGAGGCCATTTGGCCTCGTGGCGTTAAGTGAATGTTGACGCCTTGTAACACATGGCTGACGGCTTTGCCCTCATGCTTTTCCAAGATTTCGGTTTGGGCTATTGGCTCTTGGAGGGCGGAGCATGAAAAACCGTACGGTTTTGCTTTATATGACGTTCGTTTTTCTGTCGAACTTCAGCACCATTTTGTATTTTCTGACGGTTTTTCTTGAATTCGTCGGATTCTCGATGGTAGCGATTTCTAACATGATGATTGCATACCAAGTGAGTAAGTTCATTCTTGAGGTTCCTACTGGTTATATTGCTGACAGGTTTGGACGAAAGACAAGCGGTCTCGTTGGCGTCGTGGGAATGCTTGGATACTACGCCGCCCTACTTTTCGCCCGTTCTCCTCTGCTTTTAATCGGCGCGTTTGCTCTCAAAGGATTTGCAGTTGCATGTGTGAGCGGATCCATAGAAGCGATCTACATTGACAGCGTCTCTCAGGACCAGCTCGTAAGACTTAATGTCGTTGAGCGATTTGTTTTCTATGCCTCTTATGCCATCTCCGCTTGCGTGGGCGGTTTCATTTCGTCTGTCGGTGCATATCTCATTGGTCTTTCGGCAGATATCATCGCAATGGTGTTGACGTTGGTTGTCGTTGCCTGCATTCCTGAGATGCGAAGAGGGGACACTGCAACGACACCTAAGCGTGGAATTAGCCCGAAGATGATCGGTGCCGCTATTGCGCGTAACGGCATTCTTCGTTCAGCGTTCATCATGGACTGCTCTCAGGCATTTGCTTTTGTCGCCCTGGAAGACTTTTTCTCACTGCTGCTTGCGGGTCGCGGAATGAATGCCGTCGCTTCGGGTGTGACCATTGCGGTCCAGCTCCTTGCCTCGGCTTCCATGGGGCTTATTGTGCCGAGTGTGATTGCTCATGTCGACAAGGGCCGTTTTGCGCGTATTTGCGGCATCGTGCGCCTTTTCCTGACTGCTCTGTTTTTGATTCCCTTTACTCCGGTCTATTTGCTGCCCGTGTTCTATGTACTGCAGACGGTTGCTTACTCGTTATTTGCTCCAATAAAATACTCAATTTTTCAAAATGCTGTCGATTCTTCGATGCGCTGTTCACTGATTTCGGTCCAAAGCCAGATGGTGGCGGTGGGTGCCATCCTTTTCTATCTGTTCAATGCTGCGTTGAGCAGCATCGCGGGCATTCGAGTCATATTGCTTGTAGCGCTCGGGATATCTTCTTTGGTGTATATCCCCGCGCTCTTTCGTCTTACAAGTCAAAGGCCATGAGTATTTGGGCATCGATAACTTATATATCAACGCAATAAACCCGAGCGCGAGGGCGTTTGGGTTTATTATTGAAGCGTATGTAACCTGGCGGCGCCACACCGCCTGTTAGTAGGGAGACACATGAACGTTCTGGTCGTCAACGCAGGATCTTCGACCCTTAAGTATCAGGTCATCGATACCAAGTCCCACAAGGTGTCCGCAAAGGGCTCCTGCGAGCGCGTCTGCTTTACCGGCGGTACCTTCACTCACGCTGCCAACGGTTCCAAGAAGGTGACCGAGAACATCGAGTTCCCCGACCACAAGGTCGCCATCGAGGTCGTCCTGAAGGACCTCGAGGCCAACGGCGTCAAGATCGAGGGCATCGGCCACCGTATCGTTCAGGGCGGTTGGTACTTCGGCGATTCCTCCCTCGTCGACGAGGACGTCCTCGCCAAGATCCGCGAGGTCGCTCCGCTCGCCCCGCTGCACAACAACCCCGAGGCCAACGTTATCGAGTACTGCCTCGAGCAGTATCCCGACCTGCCCAACGTCACGGTCTACGACACTGCTTTCCACTTCAATATGCCCGAGGTCGCCAAGACCTACGCCCTGCCCAAGGACGTCTGCGACAAGCTGCACATCCGTAAGTACGGCGCTCACGGCACCAGCTACCGCTACATCTCCAAGAAGGTTGCCGAGATGACCAACGGCGAGGCCCGCAAGGTCGTCGTGTGCCACATCGGTTCCGGCGCTTCCCTGTGCGCCATCGAGGACGGCAAGTGCATGGACACCACCATGGGCTTGACGCCGCTCGACGGTGTCATGATGGGCACCCGCTGCGGCTCCATCGACCCTGCTACCGTGTGCTACCTGCAGCGCGAAGGCGGCTACACCTTCGACGAGGTCGACGAGATGATGAACAAGAAGTCCGGCCTTCTGGCTGTGACCGGCGGCAAGACCAACGACTGCCGCAATGTTGAGGAGCTCGCCGCTGCCGGTGACCCCGAGGCTCAGCTCGCCTTCGATATGTTCGTCTACAAGATTGCCGCCAAGGCCGCCGAGATGGCCACTTCCATGTGCGGCATGGACACCCTGGTCTTTACCGCCGGCATCGGCGAGCACGCTCCGGCTGTCCGCGCTGGCGTGGCCGACCGTCTGGCCTTTATGGGCGTCAAGATGGATCACGCTCGTAACGCCCTGCGCGGCGACGGCGCTTGGTGCCTGTCCGCCAAGGATTCCAAGGTCAAGATCTTCGTCATCCCCACGGATGAGGAGTTCATGATCGCCTCCGACGTCGAGCGCATCGTCAGCGGCAAGTAATTGATGCAAGGGGAGGGGACTGGATGGCCTTGCGCCGTTCAGCCCCCTTTTATGCTCTTTGGGCGAAGAGTTTAATAGATATTTATTGAATTCTGATAACTTCTTATTAAGGGTACGGCCGCCCTATAGGTTTGCCGACCGTACTGTAATCACGAAGGAGTCTCATGAACGTACTTGTTGTCAACGCCGGCAGCTCGAGTCTTAAATATCAGCTTTTGGATACCGATACCCGCGAGGTTTTCGCCAAGGGCAACTGCGAGCGTATCGGCTCGGAGATGGGCATCTTTGGCCACTCCGAGAACGGTGGCGCCAAGCAGACCGAGGAGGTTCCCTTCCCCGATCATCGCTCTGCTATCGCTCGCGTGCTCGAGGAGCTTGAGAAGACCGACTTTACAATCGATGGCATCGGCCACCGTATCGTTCAGGGTGGCTGGCACTTCGATGATTCCGCGGTCGTCGACGACGAGGTCATGGCTAAGATCCTTGAGGTGGCCCCGCTCGCCCCACTGCACAATTACGGCGAGGCCGCGGCAATCGAATACTGCCGCGAGAAGTATCCGGAGCTGCCCAACGTGGCCGTCTTCGACACCTCGTTCCACATGACCATGCCCGAGGTTGCCTACACCTACGCGCTGCCCAAGGACGTGTGCGACAAGTACCATGTGCGCAAGTACGGCGCCCACGGTACGAGCCACCGCTACGAGTGGATGATGGCAAAGGAGATTCTGGGCTCGTGCTGCCACCGTCTGCTTTCGTGCCATCTGGGCAACGGCGCTTCGCTCGCCGCCATTGAGGACGGCGTTTGCCGCGACACAACGATGGGCCTCACACCGCTCGACGGCCTGATGATGGGCACCCGTTGTGGCTCCATTGACCCGGCCACCGTGTGCTACCTCCAGCGCGAGGGCGGCTACAGCTACCAGGAAGTCGACGACATGATGAACAAGCAGTCTGGTCTGCTTGCCATCTCGGGCATCTCCAACGACGCCCGCGACATCCGTACGCGCGCCTCCGAGGGCGACGAGCGCTGCCTGCTCGCCTTCGACATGTTTGCCTACAAGGCCATGCAGCAGGCCGGCTCCATGATTGCTTCTATGGCGGGCGTGGATACCATCACCTTTACCGCCGGCATCGGCGAGAACGACTGGTCGATTCGTAAGGCCTTCTGCGACTGCTTTGAGTGGCTGGGCGTGCGTATCGACAACAACAAGAACCGCGAGGCCGTGGGCAACGGCCCGCAGGTCATCAGCGCCGCCGGCTCTTCCGTCACGGTCATGGTCATCCCCACCGATGAGGAATACATGATCGCCCACGACGTCGAGCGTCTGACCAAGAACAACTAACGCGCTCATTTGCATTTAAACGAAAGGCCTCCAGAGCAACAGCTCCGGAGGCCTTTCTGCTAGCAGGTGGGCGGCGGAAACTGCATCCCATTTCGAGCACAAATTCTGGGACACGCTTTCCGGTTGAGGCGCGTTGCGGAAAGTGCGACCCACAATAAAGCAAAATTACGTCCCACAGTTTCCCAAACAGCCCCCAAGTGGAAGCTGCATCCCACAATCCGCCTTCAAACCGGGACACGCTTTCCGGCACAACAACCGCCGAGGCCCTATCAGCCTTTCAAATCCACAGTGACCATATCCGCATCGTTTGCCCCCCAGCAACGGCACCCATCCATTCAGATTCTCAGCCCCAGCTCGTAGCCAAGCCGCCGTCCGCCCCAGATCCCCTGAGCACCACGTGGCGGCAGGGACCCTACAGGGTAAAGCTCTGAAAACTTTCCGCAGGACGCATGAAACCCCCGCCGCACGAAGTGCGCAGCGGGGGTTTCATGCATGTCCGAGGACGTTTTCAGAGCTTTACCCTGTAGGGCCCCGAGGGGATAAGTCCGCTACTCAGCCATCTGAGCCTGGACGGCGGTGATGGCCACGACACCCACGATGTCGTCGGCAGAGCAGCCGCGCGACAGGTCGTTGACCGGCTTGGCGATGCCCTGCAGGATGGGGCCGTAGGCGTCAGCGCCGGCGAAGCGCTGGACCAGCTTGTAGCCGATGTTGCCGGCCTCGAGGTCGGGGAACACGAGCACGTTGGCCTTACCGGCGACGGAGGAGCCGGGAGCCTTGAGCTGGGCGACGGTGGGGACGATAGCGGCATCGAGCTGCAGGTCGCCGTCGATGGCGAGCTCGGGAGCCTTCTCCTTGCAGAACTTCACAGCCTCCTGGACCTTCTTGGCGACCTCGCCACCGGCGGAGCCCATGGTGGAGTAGGAGAGCATGGCCACGTGCGGCTCAACATTGCCCATGAAGGTGGACCAGGAGTGGGCCGAGGCGATGGCGATCTCGGAGAGCTCGTCGGAGGACGGGTTGATGTTGAGGCCGCAGTCGGCGAAGATCAGCGTGCCGTCGGTACCGAACTGCGGGGTGTCGGTGCACATCACGAAGAAGGCCGAGACCAGCTTGGTGCCCGGGGCGGTCTTGAGGATCTGCAGCGCGGGGCGCAGGGTGTCGGCGGTGGAGTGGCAGGCGCCGGAGACCAGGCCGTCGGCGTCGCCCATCTTGACCATCATGGTGCCAAAATAGGTGGCGTCCATCACCTGGGCGCGAGCCTGCTCGATGGTGACACCCTTCTTGGCGCGGAGCTCGGCAAACTTCTGCGCGTACTCCTCGTGCTTCTCGGCGTTGCGCGGATCGATGACGGTAGCGCCGGGAACGTCGATCTCGTCGGGGTTGCCCAGGATGACGAGCTTTGCCAGGCCCTCCTCGATGATTTTGTTTGCCGCGACGATGGTACGCGGATCTTCGCCCTCGGGCAGGACGATGGTCTTAAGGTCGGCCTTGGCGGCAGACTTCATACGGTTTAGGAAATCGCTCATGTTACTCCTTACAAGCGTTTCGCTAAGCTCCAGGCGCCCGGCTGTTCACGAATAAACCCGCTGCTAGCGGGTTTACCTTTCAATTATGTACGCCGCGGTGCTTGAGCTTTCCTTGTGTGGCAAGCTCATTATAGGACGCATTAGCGCTATAATCGCTCTGATAAATATGTCTCGAAGAATGTTCGAGAAAAGCCCAGCTAACGAGCACGTGGCTTTTGACAAGGAGTATCGATGCAGATTACCTCAGGCCTGCCTGAAGGCTTTAATGCCGGTGCGTACGACATGATTGTTGTCGGCGCCGGTTATGCCGGTGCCGTTTGCGCCCGCCGTCTTGCCGAAACTATCGGCTATCGTGTTGCCGTTTTGGAGCGCCGTAGCCACATTGCGGGCAATGCCTTCGACTGCACTGACGAGGCGGGAATCCTGGTCCACGAGTATGGTCCGCACATCTACCATACCTTTAACGAGCGCGTTCACAATTTCCTGTCGCGCTTTACCAAGTGGACGGACTACCAGCACAAGGTGCTCGCCAACATCAACGGTACCCTTATGCCCGTGCCCTTTAACCATGCGAGCCTTAAGCTTGCCTTTGGCGATGAGCGCGGCGAGGAGCTGTACCAAAAGCTCGTGGAGACCTTTGGCAAGGACGTCAAGGTGCCCATTATGGAGCTGCGCAAGAAGAACGACCCGGATCTTGCCGAGGTCGCCGATTACGTCTACGAGAACGTCTTTTTGCATTACACCATGAAGCAGTGGGGCCAGACGCCCGACCAGATCGACCCCTCGATCACCGGCCGCGTTCCCGTCTTTGTGGGCGATGACGATCGCTACTTCCCGCAGGCTCCTTTCCAGGGCATGCCGCAGGACGGCTATACCGCGCTGTTCGAGCATATGCTCGATCACGATCTGATCGACGTATTCTGTGACGTAGACGCCCGCGACCTCTTTGAGATCGACGAGACTACCGTCAAGATCGACGGCAAGGTCTATGGTGGCGAGATCGTCTACACCGGTCCACTTGACGAGCTGTTCAATCTCGATCTGGGCGCGCTGCCGTACCGCACGCTCGACATGAAGTTCGAGACGCTCGATATGGATCAGTTCCAGCCCGTGGGCACCGTCAACTACACCACGAGCGAGGACTATACGCGCATCACCGAGTTCAAGAACATGACCGGTCAGGTCCTGCCCGGCAAGACCACCATCATGAAGGAGTACTCCAAGACCTATACGCCCGGCTCGGGTGAGACGCCGTACTACGCCATTCTTGAGCCCGAGAACCGTGAGCTCTACGAGCGCTATCTTGAGCGCGTCCAGAACCTGACGAACTTCCACCCGGTGGGTCGTCTGGCCGAGTATCGTTACTACGATATGGACGCCGTGACCAATTCCGCCCTCGATCTTTCGGATGAGATTATCGCCTGCCATGCATAAAGTCATAACATTCGGTATTCCCTCGTATAACGCCGCCAAGGACATGGACCATTGCATCACCTCCATCTTGGAGGGGAGCAATTACGCCACCGATATCGAGATTATCGTGGTGGACGATGGCTCCAAGGACGAGACGGCCGCCAAGGCCGACGAGTGGGAGGCCCGTTATCCTGGAATCATCCGCGCGGTGCACCAGGAGAATGGCGGCCACGGCATTGCCGTCCTCTCGGGTCTGCGCGAGGCGCAGGGCACCTACTACAAGGTTGTCGACTCGGACGACTGGCTCGACGGTGCGGCGCTTTCGACCATGCTGTCGATTCTGCGTGGCTTTGAGGAGCGCGACCAGCGCGTAGACCTGTTTATCTCGAACTACGTGTACGAGAAGGTTTACGAGGGCACGCATACCGCTATTGGCTACAAGTTTGCCCTGCCGCGCAAAAAGATTTTCTCTTGGGACCAGATCGGACACTTCCGTCCCGATCAGAACCTGCTCATGCACAGCCTGTGCTATCGCACCGATGTGCTGCGCGAGTCCAATCTGCCTATGCCGGCACACACGTTCTACGTGGATAATATCTACGCTTACGTGCCGCTGCCGCGCTGCAAGACCATGTACTACGCCGACATCGATCTCTATCGCTACTTTATCGGTCGCGAGGGCCAGAGCGTCAATGAGGCCACGATGGTCAAGCGTCTGGGTCAGCAGTTCCGCGTAACGCGCATCATGATGGAATCGTTCCACCTGTACCAGGACGTTGAGTCCTCGCGTCTGCGTTCGTACATGATGGGCTACTTCACCATGATGATGGCGATTTGCTCGGTGCTCACCAAGCTTTCCGAGGAAGATTGTGCCGATGAGCGCCTGAAGACGCTGTGGAACGACCTGAAGGAGTACGACGAGCGCATGTATCGTCGCGCTCGCTACGGCGTGGTCGGATTCTTTACCAACCTGCATGGACGGGCCGGAGACAAAACCACACTCGGCCTATACCATCTGGCCTCAAAGATCTTCAAATTCAACTAGTGCAGAAACGCTCGGGTAACGGGGACCCCTGGTCCTTAACTTGCTACTTCGAACAGTCCTGCGCAAGACGGAGGCGCCACTGGCGCCTCCTTTGCGTGCGGAACTCGTATCAAGTTAAGGACCAGGGGTCCTCTGCTATGTCTCGCTTTGTGTCAGCAAACTGAATTTGAAGATCTTGGACGCGCGGTACACAGGGGCCTGGGCTGAAGGGGATCTTGTTGAGTAGGTTGCCCGGTGGAGCTTGGTTATGTTTGTCGCGAGTTCCGCACGAGCCGAAGAGCACTTAATGTGCTCTTCGTGCGAGCCAGGACTGTAGAGCAGCAAACATAACCAAGACCCACCGGGCAACCGGTCGAGTAAGGTTACTTCGCGGCACCCGGGATTCCGTGGGAGGTTTTGGCGGTTTTGGCTCCGTTTACGATGGCGGTCTGTAGGGCCCTTACGGCGAGCATGCCCAACAGGTCCAAGGGAACGGCGGCGCTTGTCTGAGCGTCTAGTTTGCCGCTGGCGAGGGTGTAGATGGTGTCGCCGTCGTTGGTGGTGTGCGTGGGGCGGATGGCGTGCGCATAGGCGTCTGCGGCCATCTGGGAGACCTTGGTGGCCTGAGCCTTGGTGAGCTCAACGTTGGTGACGATGCAGCTGATGGTGGTGTTGGTGCGGTCGAGCGGCATTTGCATGGAGCCGGCGGCGGCAAAGGCGGCGAGCTCCATGTCGACAATCTGGTCGCTATCTGCTGCGGCGCGCATACCAGCGACCCCTTCACCGGTGAAGGGGTCGACGACGTTTCCGCAGGCGTTGACTGAGACCACGGCACCCACCTTAACAGGGCCGAGTGCCACGGCGGCGGCTCCAAGGCCGGCCTTCATGCAGGTGGCGGGGCCCATGAGCTTGCCCACGGTGGCACCGGTGCCGGCACCTACATTGCCCTGCTCGAGCGTGGTGGGGGTGTTGTCGAGCGCCTCGCGCACGGCGGAGATACCAGCCTTAATGTCGGGGCGTACGGTGGGGTCGCCAAAGGCGAGGTCGAAGATACAGCTGGAGCACACGATAGGCACCTGCGTGGGGCCGACGGGAAGGCCGATGCCGCGGCTCTCGAGCTCGCGGGCGACGCCGCTTGCGGCCTCCAGACCAAAGGCCGATCCACCCGAAAGGCAGACGGCGTGGACCTTGTCCACGGTGTTCTCGGGACGCAGCAGGTCGGTCTCGCGCGATGCCGGTGCACCGCCGCGAACGTCAACACCGCCGGTGGCGCCCTCGGGTGCCACGATTACGGTGCAACCGGTGCCGGCCTCCTCGTCCGTATAGTTGCCAAAACAAAAGCCATCGACATCGCAAACGTCAATGGCCTCAAGCAGTGTATCCATGTTTTACTCCTATCGGTTTTCCGCCAGGCCTTATGCCCGGTCGGGATCCGTACGGTACGCCGAAATTGTAGGCGCTGGCGGATACCCAGCGCCAGATGCAATTACGATAGTTTTTGAATCGCACGCGCGACGCGAGCGATGGGCAGGCCCACCACGTTGTAGAAGTCGCCCGAAATATCATGCACGAGCATGCGGCCGCCTGTGCCTTGGATGCCGTAGGCGCCCGCCTTGTCCATGGGCTCGCCCGAGGCGACGTAGCGCTCAATCTGCTCGTCGGTGAGCTCATAGAACATCACGTCGGTCACATCGACAAACGATAGGCTCTCGGCGGCGTGCGGGGCTGTGGCGTCTCCGGCTCTAACGATGCAGACGCCAGTTGCGACCTGGTGCGTGCGCCCCGAGAGCTCATGGAGCATGATGCGGGCTTCGCCCTCGTTTGCCGGCTTGCCCAAAATCTTGTCATCGAAGGTGACGATGGTGTCGGCCGCGATGGTCAGCTCATTGGGCTCGGCGTGCTCGGCGGCAACGGCGGCAGCCTTAGCGCGAGCTAAGCGCTCGACAAGCGTAAGCGGGGTTTCGTCATCAAAAGGAGTCTCGTCGATGTCAGCGGGAATGACGCGGATGTCGTAGCCCGCTTCGCGCATCAACTCGATGCGGCGCGGTGATTGCGAAGCCAAAATCATAACTGAATACCCTCGGCAACCTTCTCGACAGCCTTGTCGCCGGCGAGCGTACGCAGCAGCTCAAGCGCAAAGGGGAGCGACTGGGCCATGCCGCTGGCGGTGATGATGTTGCCGTCGTGCGTGACCTTGTCGCCGGTATAGGCGCCCTCGGGGAAACTCTTCTCAAAGCCGGGGAAGCACGTGGCGTGGCGTCCCTCGAGCAGGTCAAGCTCACCCAGGATAAACGGGGCGGCGCAGATGGCGGCAACATGCTTGGTCGCGGCGAACTCGCAGACTACGTCGCAGACGCGCTGGTCGGCGCGCAGGTTGGTGGCGCCGGGCAGACCGCCGGGCAGCACGACGCAGTCGTACTCGTCAAAGTTAATCTCGTCAAAGAGTGCGTCGCAGGTTACGGGAATCTGCAGCGAGCTTACAACCTCGCGCGTGGGCATGATCGAGACGAGCGTGGCGCGCACGCCGCCGCGACGCATGACATCGACCATGGTCAGGCATTCAATCGTTTCAAAGCCATCGGCGGCAAGAACGGCAACGCTGAGCATAAGGGTTCCTTTCAAAAAGCGGCATACAATTAGCCGTCTTATACCCCGAAGACCCCCGCTTGCCACGCACCATTCCCCAATGATTTTTTGGGTAGCTAATTTGGGACGGGGCTGTTTTAGCTACCCCTATATTCCGGTCGGTATTTGTTCCAACCCAAATATGCGCCAACTGCCAAAGGGTAGCTAAAACAGCCCCGTCCCAAATTAGCTACCCCGGGAGCCCCGCTCCAAAAAAGACTGGTCGTGCCTGGGTGTTGCGCACTAGGAGGGGCTTGCGGCGCGGCGATAAAATCTCGGCATCCGTCATCTTTCGCTACATGAGGAGCTGATTTGCGATGATAGGCCTTAGTGTATTCGATCTTCTCGTTTTGCTAGTTGTATTTGGTGGTGTCGCGGCTGTTGCCTTTGCCGTTATCTTGAACAAGGAATCATCGAACAAGCCTCAGCCTCCGCAGTCCAATCCATACCAGCAAATGCCTCCGGCGCAGCAAATGCCGCCGACGCAGCAGGTGCCGACCGCGATCGATGATGCTCAGCCAGTTGAGTCCGCTCATTTTTGCCCACAGTGTGGCTCAATGTTGGAGGCAAACGCATCCTTCTGCCAAAACTGCGGAGCTCCCGTCAACCATCAGTGATTTTTCTGGGACGGGGATTAAATAATCATTCGGTACACAATGATTATTTAATCCCCGTCCCATTTTCATCAGGCGTTACCGACTTTTTTACTCGCCGGGAATTGTTGCGCAACAGATTTTGCTTTTTCGGGCTTAGCGTATTCTCAGGTCTTACTCACCTCTCGATCGAAAGGGGCAACCATGCCAAGAACAAGAAAAATGAAATGGGGGATGCTCCTTACGGCCGGCCTTGCACTGGCTGCCAGTCTTGTCGTGGCGCCGCTCGGTGCCTATGCTGCCGACGTTCCCACGCCCGAGCTGAAAGATACGTATGAGCTTGAGAATTCGATATATGTAAACCGTTCGCCTTCTGGAAGGTATGTGCTGTACGGGGATGCATCTGAAGAAAAGTTCTATTTACTAGACACCGAGGATTGGTCTCGCACCATAGTGGATATTGATCCCGAGAGTGATGACTATAAAAATGCATACTGCTTTTCAGCTGACGAAGAGACCTTTTACTGTTTCAATAGAGCGAACGATTCCGTAATTGCATATGATCTGTCCAATGACAAGTCAGAAGAATATCCTCTGGGCTCCGCGGTTCCATCTGACGTGCTTGATGACGATGATGGCGATGTCAGGCTTCAAATATCTAAGGACAACAAATCGCTTTTTATAACATCCCTAGTATATGATTCGCGTTCAGAGGATTATTACGCGGTTTTTAGCGTAGTTGATTTTAAGAACAGCAATACAACGACTAAATACGAATTTACGTCATCCGATGACTACTCTTTGGATGGCCCTGCTTGGATTTCAAATGACGGCAAATACGGCTATGTTATACGGGATTATTGCGGCGACGATTACGATTCACATTCGTACTACGACGTGGTAACGCTCGACCTGAAGGACAAGGAAGCCGTCAACACGTCTGAATTTGACAGGGCGGGCAATACGGTTGTCGTTAACGATGACGGCGCCGCCATCGGCCCCTGCCTCTATGTCTCAAAAAAGGGTGACGCAACCTGCACCTACTACAGCAATCTGGAATACAACACGCTTAATCAGGACGGATCGCTCGTTCTTGGCTTGTATAACGAAAACAGTGATGGACTCGGCTCCAGCTCTTCTGAGCTGGAAAGCCTTGAAATGATTGTCGTCGATAACAAGACAGGCGAAACAAAATGGAGGACTAAGTACCCTAATGATCTCCCCTTTATGAGTGAAGGTGGATATGGCGCTCTATCGAATGACGGTAGGTTTGCATTGGCCAATGGTTCGGACGACAACGATAACAATCTGTTGTATCTGATTGATACAAAGACGGGCGCACATTCTCAGATTAATTTGAGGGGTTCGCTGGAATACGACCGCGTAGGCGACGACGGCTACATGGGGTCTGCGTGGTTCTCGAAGGACTGCTCATTGATTTACGCCGTTCAAGATAATAAGGATGACGGTTTTAGGATCGATGTCTACAAGAGCGGCATCTCCCAGCAATCCCTTTTGGCCGATTCGCAAAAGGACGACAGCTCATCCTCGTTCAATCCCATTCTCATCGTCGTTATTGTTGCGATTCTCATCGCGGCGGGCGTTGGCGGCTTCTTTGTCATTCGCATGCGCAAACACTCTAAGGCATATGCGGCGGTTGCGAATAACACCGCATATACAGCGCCTCAGCAGATGATGCCGCAGAATTTCGTCGGACAGCAGGCTCAGGCCCAGCCGCAGCAGGCTCCTGCGCCCTCGGATGCGCCGCGATTCTGTAGCTCGTGCGGAAGCCCGCTTACGCCCGATTCTCAATTCTGCCCGCATTGCGGCGCACCGGTAAAGCACTAAGTGTATGCCGGTGGAGCGATTAAAACAGAATCGCGGCATGCTGATGGTCGCGGGCATCTTTGCGGTGCTCGCGACCATCGCGGATATGTTTCGCGATACCGTGGGATTCTCTTGCAACCCTATCTACTTGGTCCATGTCTTGGGGCACATGGCCTTTTTCTGCACAGCGTTTATGCTCGGCGACTGTCTGATCGAGCGGTTTCTGGCGGGACGCAAAAGTATTGTCGACGTTCCTCGGCAAGTCCATGTTAGATGGTTTGACAACTTGTGCGACATGGCGTTCTCAGGCATCCCACAGACGTACGCATTTGGCGGCATCGTAAAACTGGGCGCAATCATCTACGCCTGCTGGTCTCCGTTGCTGGTCCTGCTGTTCCCAGGCGTGATCTGGTGGGATACTCGCCAACAGCTCTTGCAGTACAACGGCTTGCCCAATGCCTTGTCGGAAGGCGTCATCACCGACCACCATCCGGTGATCGATACCTATCTGTACGGATGGTTTACCGACCTGGGCCGTGCGCTGGGAAGCGTTGATGCTGGGGTGTACGCCTTCTGCCTGGTACAGGCGTTTCTGACGGCGTGCGCCTTGGCGTGCTGCCTTGTTTTGGTACGCCGTATGGGCGGCGGACGTGGTGTTTGTCTGGCGCTGCTGGCGTTTCTGTGCCTGTATTGGCACCTTCCCATTTATGCCTCGGCCATGGCGAAGGACGCCACCTTCCTGCCGTTTTTCCTGCTGTTCTCGGTTGCTTCCATTGAGGTCATGCGTTCGAGGGGGCGACTCCTGAGGGCCCCCGGTTTCCTTGCTGTATACGTTGCACTTCTGCTTCTGGTTTCGCTGACGCGTAAGACCGGCCTGATTCTCGTGCTGATTGTCCTGGTTGTCGTGTTCTTCAAGGTAACGGGTCGGCGCGGGCGAGTTGTCGTTGCGGCAATGGCGGTCGGCGCTTCTCTGTTTATGACGGTCCTTATGCCCACGGCCGTACTTCCCGCTTTGGGGTGCGAGCCTGGTGGCAAGCAGGAGGTCTACGGTCTCATGTTTCAGCAGTCCGCGTTGCTGATGCGTGACCACGGGGACGAGCTTCCGGAATGGCAGCGTCAAGAGATCGAGCGCGCCATCGGGGAGGATGGTAAGAACAACTACACGTGGTTTTTAACCGACTCCGTTAAAGACCCCACGTTTGGTAAGGCCGACGAGCTCGATTTTGCAGCCTATTTTGGCGCGTGGGTAGCGGGGCTCCTACAGCATCCACTTTGTTATCTTAAGGCGTATCTGGGAGTTCAGATTGGCTGGTATGCCATGCCGGCGGCGGGAAGCGAGGCCTTGTCGCCCTATGTGACTCCTGTCGACGGACACAACGTGAGCCATGTGTTTCCCCGCTCGCGGGACCTGGGATTGAGCTGGTCCGATGCGACCTTGGGCCGCAGTGTCGAGTCGCTCGTTGCATGGCTTCAGTCGACGCCGGTCGGCATGCTTATTGGCGCCAAGGCGCTTTGGTCGACCTGGGGTATGGCGTTTCTGCTGCTGGAGATAAAACGTCGTGCGCCCCAGAAACTCTATCTGATGGCGCCGCTCGTTGCGGCAAACCTTGTTCTTTGGATCTCGCCGACGTCGTACACGACCGAGTCGATGCGCTACCTGCTGCCTATCCAGTACATCGCCGCCGGTGGTCAACCGGTAGGCTTCACCCAGCTTTGTGCAGAGCAGACCGGCAAACACATAGGGTAGACTGGCCTTGACCGCTTTCGTCGGGTTAACCTTCGGCAGGTTCTTCATCGTGCCACCTCCTGCTGTTTATTGCGGGAGAGGGACTGTGCCATTTTCCGGACAACCTCCTGAAGCTGTGTAAGCTGGCGGCGAACCGAAGGCTTTTCCTGGGACTGGCGCTTTACCACTTTGCCGGAATATTCCGCAAAGGCAGCGGTCAGCGCATCCGCATCCCGCGACTTGAAAAATACCAGATAGCGGGGTGGCTGGCTTGTGGTGTCCTTTTTCAGCGCGAAATCAACGCCATACTTGCGGGCAACGCGCTCAAAGGATTTGATGTTGCCGTCTGTAATCTCAATGTTGGAAACGCCTGCGCCCTGCCGGACAAGGTGTTTTACACTCTGCTTACCCTTATAAATTTTCGGGTTTTTCTGGCTTTTCTCCATTTCCGCCAGGGCCTTTTCCACGGCTTTCTTCAAGAGATTTGCGGTCAGCTTTCCCGCCTTAATGCTGATCGCCACAGATTTTTGTTCCAGTTCTTCCTGCATGGGCTATCCTCCTTTCCGGCAGGGTGGAAATGGAAAAGAGGATACTAAGGCGGCACCACCAGCCGGTGCAGCAGGGAACGCAGCAGCCGGTGGAGAGTATCAGCGGGGTTCCTCATGGCCCTGGCTCCGGATTTTCAAAATACCGTCCAGTGTGGTGGCCGTAATGCCAAGCCGCTGCGCCACGGCAATGTCGTTCTTCACGGCTTCGTCCACCTCGTCGCCGCAGACAATCAGTACATGGCTACGCCGCAAAAGTTCCCGCGCCATATCAATCCCGTCCTTATGTTCGGCGGGAATGGTATCATTGAGGAAGTGCGGCAGATAGAGGATGGGACAGATCGGGGTAAAACCGGCCAGATAGACCTTGCGGCAGTAGACCGCAGCCTGGTCGGTGTCGGTAAATTCCTGACCGCTCCAAGCGGCAGAAATATATGCAAATGGTTTCTTCACGGGGTCGCTCCTTTCTCCGGCTTCGTGCCGGGTGGCAAACAAACGGCCCCGTGTCAAGAATAGAATGAACGCGCACCGTGCGCGTTCTTGACACAGTGCCGTTCATTTGCTAGTGGGTAATCAAGGCGGGCCGGATAAGACCGGCTCGCCGCCCTCATTTGAGTATGAAAAAACAGTTACCCGCTGCCGTACATGTCATGGTTTACAAGTGCAGTGTAGTAACTGTTGATGGTAGTAGGCGCATTGTAGAGGGAGGTTAGGAGGTAAGCGCGGATGTTCCGTACCTTTGTCGTATTCTCCCGCAGGCTGCTGATCACATACTCGATGTGGCTGGAGTCCAGCTTCAACAGCCTGCTTTTCACAATCTCTTTCGGGAAGTCCTCGCCGCCAATGCGGATCATTTTTCGGGTGCTGCATACCGTGTCCACCAGGATTTCCAGAAGTTCATCCAGAAGTTCATAGTCGTAGCCAAGATTTTTTCGGAGATGGTCATACTCAATGTTCTCTTTCAAAATCTCCCGATAGGCTCGTATCGTATCCATCGTATCAGCCGCCGTAGGCGGTCTATCTTCCGGAGGCCGTGCCGCCGGATAGATAGATGGATCAGTATCACTCAGATCAGTCTTATTCTTATCAGTATTGATTGTGTCCGATTTTCGGAAGTCAAGAGTTCCGCTTTCGGGAAGTGCAGACTTCCGATTTTTGGAAGTCTTGACTTCCTCTTTCCGGATGAAGTTCTTGACGTAAATTTTTGTGGGGCGGCCCTGGCCCTGCTTCTTACGCTCGATTAGGCCTACCTTGTCCAACTCAGTGAACAGGGACACCGCCTTGTTATGGCCGCAGCACATCGCGTCCATTGCTTCTTCCAACGTGAAGTAGATAAACACACGCTCCTGTTCGTCCAGCCAGTTATTGCGTATGGACAGCCCCATGCGATCCAACATCAGGCCATACAGGATTTTCGCGTCTGCTGTTATGCGCCGGAAGCCGGGGTCGGTAAACAACACCTTCGGAATCCGGTAAAAGGTATATTGCTCTGCCTCGGTTCCGTAAAAGTAATCCAATGCACCCGGCTCGGCCATGTTTTCACCCCCTTTTCTTTCAGACCGGCAAAACAAAAGGCGCTGCCCGAAAGCAACACCTTTTGAAGTGAGCGCCGTCCGAAAACGGCGTATTTATAAATTTTTTCAAATCATTTGAAAATGCTTTAATGCGTCCATAATCGCTGCCTCTTTCTCTGGCGGGCACTGCGGTACTTTCGCATCTTCCTTTTTGGATACGTTATAATTTTTTCTTTCGATGATTCCACACTTTCTTTTTATCTGAGCGATATAAAGCTGGCTTACTTTTAGTCCGTACTTGTTCAAAACATAGGCTTTGATTTCATCGTAGGTTGCTTTACTTTCCGCCGCCGTTAAATCCAACTCATCCATCTTAAGTTCTATTTCGATATGATGGTCGACTTTGAGTTTGGACAATAATACTACCGTCTCGCAGTGGAAGGTTTGCGGGAACAGGTCGACCGGCGTGATCTTGACGGGGGAGAAGGTGCCCTCCTCGACAAAGCGCTTGAGGTCGCGGGCCAGAGTCGCCGGGTCGCAGCTCACGTAGGCGACATCACGGGCACTCGTGCTCGCGATGAGGTCGATCGCCTCGGGGGCGAGGCCCGCACGCGGCGGGTCGACCACCAAGACGTCGGCGTCCTGATCGGGGAACTCGCGCACCGCGTCACCGCCGATGACGTCGACGTTATCGAGCTTGTTGATCTCCAGGTTACGGCGTAGATCGCGCACGGCCGGGCCATAGGCTTCGACGGCGGCGACAAAATCGCAGCGGCGGGCGAGCGGTAGGGTAAAGGTGCCGGCACCGCAGTACAGGTCCACGGCCAGCTCGTCTTCCTGCGGGTCGAGGGCGTCCATAACGAGCTCAATCAAAATCTCGGCGCCCTTGGTATTGACCTGGAAAAACGACGGAGCGGACAGGCGCATCTGGCCGTCAGCGATGTTCTCGGTCCACGAGCCCTCGCCGGCGAGCATCTCGACTTTGGAGACACGGCGGGCTTTCTTTTCGCCCTTGCTCATCACACGCACGATGCTCGTGGGATGAGCGGCGTCTGCCAGCACGCGCGAGACCTGCGAGCGCGGGAAAGACCCCGTAGGCGTCCAGAGCGCTACCTCGAGCGCCTTGGTGCGGCGCGAGGCGCGAATACCCACGCGCTCGAGGCCCAAGTCGTGGCTGCCGCTTAGATAGTTGAGTGCGCCGACGACCGATTTGAGCGCCTTGGGAAAACGCTTATCGAACAGCGGGCACGCATCGACGGTCACGATTTTGCTGGGGTCGACACCGTGCATGCCAAGGCGCACGCGACCGTTGACGACGGTCGGTTCGAGCTCGATTTTATTGCGGTAGCCCCAGTCGTCCTTGGTGTGGCGGATGGGCTGTACCAACTCATCGACCTGCTCAGGAGCGAACTTGCCAATGCGCTCGAGCGTGGAGCGCAGGTTTTGCTCCTTGGCGGCGAGCTGTGCCGTGCGTGAGAGATTGCCCCACGAGCAGCCGCCGCAGATGCCCACGAAGGGGCAGGGAGGCTGAATGCGATCGGGGCTTGGCTCCAGAATCTCGGTGGCGCGGGCGCGCATGAACGATTTGCCGTCCTGCATGACCTCGGCCTCGACGGTGTCGCCTGCCACGGCGCCCTGCACAAAGACGGCCTTGCCGTTGTCGGCGTGCGCCAGCCCGTCGGCGCCGTAGGTCATCGATTCTATAGTGAGCTTCATATCCCTGCCTGTCATTCGCGTTGTTGTTCGCACCATGGTAGCAGGGAAAAGCGCCCCGCATCCGAGGCTTTCCTCAAATGCGGGACGCTTCTACAAACTGCTTCTACAAACGACTATTTCGTCTTGCCGGTAATGAGCGTCTTAAGACCCAGGCCGATCAGGCCCAGACCCATGCGCACGCGACCGGGGCGATGGCGCTCGATAGCCTTGGTCTTGCCGGCGGGCTTATCGCGACGGGCACTCGTCTCGGGTGCGGGCTTGGTGACCTGCGGCTCGGGCCGAGGTACAGGTGCAGGCTCGGGCTCAATGACGGTCGCCTGGACCTTCTGAACCTCGGGTGTGGCCGGCTGCGGTTTGGGCTCAGGCTGGGACGTGGGCGCGGGCTTTGCCTCGGCAGCCGCCTCGGCGTTGCGATAGGCACGCTCCAGCAGGGCTTCCTGCGAGTTGAAGGGTTTCTCGCCCTCTGCACGCTTCACGGGGACCCAGGTGCCGTCGCTCGTGAGGCTGCGGGCCTTCACGTTGTCGCGAAGCTGCATGCCCATGTACTCGTGCACCAGGGCGCGGCAGGTGGGGTCGAGCACGGGGAAGGCGATCTCCACGCGGTGCTCGGTGTTGCGCGTCATCATGTCGGCCGAGCTCAGATAGATCATGTCCGAGTCCACGCCAAAGGCGTAAACGCGCGCATGCTCCAAAAAGCGTCCGACGATAGAACGGACATGGACGTTCTCGGTCTTGCCCGGAACGCCCGGCTTGAGGCACGAGATGCCGCGGATGATCATGTCTACGCGGACTCCTGCGCACGATGCCTCGGCAATCTTGTCGATGACCTCGCGGTCGGTGAGCGAGTTGAGCTTAAAGAACACACGGGCGGGCTCGCCAGCGAGGGCACGCTGGATCTCGCGATCCAGGCCGCGCATGATGAGCGGCTTCAGGCCGACCGGCGCCACGCCCAGGAAGCGGTAATCGCCGCGCAGGTTGCCCAGCGACAGGTTGCGGAAGAACAGGTTGGCGTCCTCGCCGATGCCGGGGTGGGCGGTCATGAGCATAAAGTCGCTGTAGAGTTTGGCTGTCTTCTCGTTAAAATTGCCGGTGCCCAGCAGCGTCAGGCGTGTAAGCGCCATGCCCTCGCGATAGGTGAGCTGGCAAATCTTGGAGTGGCACTTAAAGCCCTCGGAGCCGTAGATGACGGTGCAGCCTGCCTCTTCCAGACGCTCGGCCCACTCGATGTTGTTCTGCTCGTCGAAGCGGGCGCGGAGTTCCATGAGCACCGTGACCTCTTTGCCGTTCTCGGCGGCATCGATCAGCGACTCGCACAGGCGGCTCTGCTTGGCCACACGGTAGAGCGTGATGCGCAGTGAGATGCACTCGGGGTCGTAGGCGGCCTCGTGCACCAGATCCAGGAAGGGGTTCATGGCCTCATAAGGATAAAAGAGCAGCTTGTCGTGCTGAAGTACCTGCTCGCGGATGGAGCGGGTCATATCGATGGTGGGGTTGGGCTGCGGCTTAAACGGCGTAAAGAGCAGCTCGTTGCGTAGGTGCTCGGGAATCTTGCCCTCAATGCCGAAGACATAGCCCAGGTCGAGCGGGATGTCGCAGGTAAAGACCGAGCGACGCGAGAGCTCGAGCGCCTTGCGGATAGTCTTGAGCGTTCCTTTTTCGAGTGAGCCCGAGACGGCGAGCACTACCGGCTGCAGGCGCAAGCGTTTCTTGAGGATGCGCTTCATATGCTGGCGGTAGTCCTCTTCCTCCTCGACGCCCTCGCCGTCCGGATCGATGTCGGCGTTGCGGGTGACGCGGATGAGCGCGCGGTCGAGTGGCTTATAGGAGCCAAAGCAGCTGTCCAGGCAGGCGAGGATGACGTCCTCGAGCAGAATGTAGGAGTAGGTGCCGGTGGGCGAGGGGATCTCGACCACGCGGTTCATCGAGGCGGGAATCTCGATCAGGCCCAGCAGACTTTCCTCGTCGGTGACGCCGTCCAGGCCGCATGCCAGGTAGAGTGCGCCGTTGCGCAGGTTGGGGAAGGGGTGGCGCGGGTCGATCACCAGCGGTGAGATGACCGGCGACACGTAGGCCTGGAAGTAGCGGGTTACAAAGGTGCGCTCCTCGGGCGTAAGCGAATCGATGCGGGCGCGGTGAACGCCCAAGGTATCGAGCTTGCCCTCGATGTTCTTAAAGATGGACTCCCAACGGGTAAGGAGCCCGGGCATTTCGGCCATGACAGCATCGACCTGTTCGGAGGCGGTCATATTGCTCTTGTTGTCGACAGGTTGCTTTTTGAGCTCGGCCAAGTCGGACAGGCCACCCACGCGCACCATAAGGAACTCATCGAGGTTGGACTCGAAGATCGAGACGAACTTAAGGCGCTCGAACAGCGGCACGGACTCATCAAAAGCCTCGTCGAGCACACGGTTGTCAAAGCGTAGCCAGCTGAGCTCTCGGTTCTGCGTGTACGAGAAGTCGCGCGGCGGTTTGCGCAGCTTTGCGGCGGCTTGCTTTTTTTCGATTTTGCTCGGCATATGCATCTGTCCGTTCAGTCCCCGCAGGGGACGGTAGCCTAACCCTATTCACTATTGTCTCAATTTAGTCGACTTGTGGCACGGACGTATTGTGCGAACGGTATCTTTACCTACTTCTTACGCTGTCAAGGCATGCGACTAACTGTCCAACTCGTTTTGAAAACAATCTATATCCATACTCAACTGATGAGGATGTATGAATAAGAATGATTGCGAGCTGAATATAATCGAATCCAAATCGAATCGTGGACAAACGACAAATATATGCAGAAAACCGTTTTAGCTATGCAATTCTTAAACATGAAAATATTTGTGCAATCTAGCTTAATTCCTTAGAAAAAAGAACGTTTACCTTTGAAAATATGCTTTAGAGAACTGAAGTGCATCATGGGGGAATCATATGCGATATACCGTTCATCGCACTTTGCTGACCGTTCGGGGGCGAGGTGGAATTGCGGGTGGTCTTTGGATATAACTAGAGCTGTCAGCAAGCAGCGTCCCATACGGAGGGGCGCTGATACATTCGGCCAGTAAGGCCCGAAAGAAAGGTAGGAGGCCATGACGAAAGGTCTGCACGTGCCTTCCGAGATCGGCAAGCTCAGGAAGGTCTGCCTGCACCGCCCCGGCGACGAGCTCCTCAACCTGCCGCCCGACGAGCTCGAGCGACTCCTGTTCGACGACGTCCCGTTCCTGGAGGTCGCACAGCAGGAGCACGACACCTTCGCCCAGATCCTGAGGGACCAGGGCGTGGAGGTCCTCTACCTCGAGAACCTCGTCGCCGAGGTGTTCGACCAGGTCCCCGGCGCCCGCGCCGAGTTCACCGACCAGTACATCGCCGAGGCCGGCATCCGCGGCCAGCACATGCCGCAGATCGTCCGCGAGAAGCTGGACTCCATCGAGGACAACCTCGAGTTCGTCAAGAAGACCATGGCCGGCATGACCAAGGCCGAGATCGACCTGCCCCTCACGGCGTCCACGACCCTCGACTCCCTGGTCAACTCCGAGTCCGAGTCCGACCTGATCATCGACCCGATGCCCAACCTCTACTTCACCCGCGACCCGTTCGCGGTCGTCGGCGAGGGCGTCAACCTCAACCGCATGTACTCGGTCACCCGCAACCGCGAGACCCTGTACGGCAAGTACGTCTTCAAGTACCACCCCGACTACAAGGACGTCTCCCTGTACTTCCGCCGCGACTGCCAGTTCCACACCGAGGGCGGCGACGTGCTGAATATCAACGAGAAGACCCTCGCCGTCGGCATCTCCCAGCGCACCCAGGCCGCCGCTATCGACGTCATGGCCCAGAACATCTTCTGGAACTCCGACTCCAAGGTCGAGCGCATCCTGGCCTTCGACATCCCGGTCTCCCGCGCCTTCATGCACCTCGACACGGTCTTCACCCAGATCGACGTCGATAAGTTCACGATCCACCCCGCCATCATGGGCACCCTGCGCGTCTACGAGCTGACCGCCGGCAAGAACCCGGGCGACGTGAACATCCGCCTGATCGAGGACACCCTCGAGCACGTCCTGGAGGACGCCACCGGCGTCGACCAGGTCAAGCTGATCCCCTGCGGCGGCGGCGACCCGATCGCGGCCTCCCGCGAGCAGTGGAACGACGGCTCCAACACCCTGTGCGTCGAGCCCGGCAAGATCTGCGTCTACGCCCGCAACACCGTCACCAACGACGTGCTGTACAAGGAGGGCCTGGACCTTCTCGTCGTGCCCTCCGCCGAGCTCTCCCGCGGCCGCGGCGGCCCGCGCTGCATGAGCATGCCCTTCTGGCGCGAGGACCTCTAAGGTCTTCAAGGACCCGTATAGGTCTTAAAACAAACGTCTAACTGCCATTAGATGTCTCCCATTGGGGCGGTGCGAATCTTTCGCACCGCCCCATTCTTGTACGAGGAACGTCAACACGATTGGATGACTGCTTTTGTAAGGAGCTTGGCCATGGATATCAAGACAATCGGCGTTGAGGAATGGCTTAACGTTTGGGAGAAGAGCGCTACGTGGGATATCGCCCAGTCGACAATCTCCTCGCTTACCATGGGCGAGCTGCGCGCGCTCGACGACCAAGATGGTGCCACGTTCTACGAGCGCCTGGACCGCGAGAAAATGAACTACGGCTGGATTGAGGGTTCGCCGGAGTTTAAGGCCGAGGTTGCCAAGCTGTATCGTCGCGAGGTCAATCCCGATCATATTCTGCAGACCAATGGCTGCACGGGCGCAAACCTCAACGCCATCATGGCTGTGGTCGAGCCCGGCGACCACGTTATCGCCGAGTGGCCCACCTACGCGCCGCTCTACGAGATTCCGCGCACGCTGAGCGCCGAGGTCGAGTATTGGGAGCTTCGCGAGGAACTCGGCTGGAAGCCCGATATCGAGGAACTCAAGCGCTTGGTGCGCCCCAACACCAAGCTTATCTGCATCAACAACGCATCGAACCCCATCGGTACGGTGCTCGATGCCGATACGCTCGGCCAGATTGCCGAGATCGCCCGCTCGGTGGGCGCCTATGTGCTGTGCGACGAGGTGTACCTGCCGCTTGAGAACACCGAGGACTTTTTGTCGATGGCCGATGTGTACGAGAAAGCCATCGTCACCAACTCGGTGTCCAAGACCTATTCGACGCCTGCGGCACGCGTGGGCTGGGTCGTGGCAGACGAAGAGGTATCTAACCGCATTCGCACGTACCGCGACTACACCATGATTTGCGGCGGCGTGTTCAACGACGCCCTGGCGACCTATGTGCTCAAGCACAAGGACAAGATTCTCGAGCGCAACCGCAAGATCGTGTTTGGAAACCGCGATATCGCGCAGGCTTGGATCGATACGCAGCATCGCGTTTCCTGGACGGCCCCGCAGGGCGTGTCTACCTCGTTTATCCAGCTTGATATTCCCGAGGACGACGAGGAGTTCTGCAAGCGCCTGCTGTCCGAGAGGAGAGTGCTGCTGGTTCCCGGCAGCCGCTTTGAGCTTCCCTGCGGCGCACGCCTGGGCTACTGCGCGAGCGGGGACGTTCTGCGCGAGGGTTTGAGGCTTTTGGGGGAGGCACTGGCGGAGTTCGATCGCTAGGATTCCGACGGCTCTCAAAGCCGCTCAAATCTGTCCACGATTATCGATAACTGACCCGTTTCCCAAGAGGGGAGCGGGTCTGTTTTTCTATACCGAGAAGTCAAGTTGTTACAAATGAGGCCGTAAGGCGAGCCGGTATTCGATGGGCCTTATACTGAGCTTCCGGTGAACGGTATCAAGCGTCTGGTAAACGGTAATTTGTTACCAGAAATGAATAGGACAAACTTTTTTCTGAATAAAAATGAAAATGGTTGAGACGCGGTATGAATCGCTAATTCTATTCATAGCTTTATTGGAAATATGCAATTTGAGGGTGGTTTAATAAAGTTTAGTTCCATTTGCTATCTGGATTGAAAACGCGTTTAAGCACGTAAATAAACTTTATTAAATCAAAGTGTGCCATGCGTGAAGTATATGTGTATGCCGTTCACCCCTCATATAAAACCGTTCGGGGGCGAGGTGGAAGTATGAACTGATTTTGGATATAAATATGTCGTCAGCAATAACGCCTCACACGGAGGGGCGCTAACGAATCGGCCCTGACAGGGGCCCGAAAGAAAGGTAGGAGGCCATGACGAAAGGTCTGCACGTGCCTTCCGAGATCGGCAAGCTCAGGAAGGTCTGCCTGCACCGCCCCGGCGACGAGCTCCTCAACCTGCCGCCCGACGAGCTCGAGCGACTCCTGTTCGACGACGTCCCGTTCCTGGAGGTCGCACAGCAGGAGCACGACACCTTCGCCCAGATCCTGAGGGACCAGGGCGTGGAGGTCCTCTACCTCGAGAACCTCGTCGCCGAGGTGTTCGACCAGGTCCCCGGCGCCCGCGCCGAGTTCACCGACCAGTACATCGCCGAGGCCGGCATCCGCGGCCAGCACATGCCGCAGATCGTCCGCGAGAAGCTGGACTCCATCGAGGACAACCTCGAGTTCGTCAAGAAGACCATGGCCGGCATGACCAAGGCCGAGATCGACCTGCCCCTCACGGCGTCCACGACCCTCGACTCCCTGGTCAACTCCGAGTCCGAGTCCGACCTGATCATCGACCCGATGCCCAACCTCTACTTCACCCGCGACCCGTTCGCGGTCGTCGGCGAGGGCGTCAACCTCAACCGCATGTACTCGGTCACCCGCAACCGCGAGACCCTGTACGGCAAGTACGTCTTCAAGTACCACCCCGACTACAAGGACGTCTCCCTGTACTTCCGCCGCGACTGCCAGTTCCACACCGAGGGCGGCGACGTGCTGAATATCAACGAGAAGACCCTCGCCGTCGGCATCTCCCAGCGCACCCAGGCCGCCGCTATCGACGTCATGGCCCAGAACATCTTCTGGAACTCCGACTCCAAGGTCGAGCGCATCCTGGCCTTCGACATCCCGGTCTCCCGCGCCTTCATGCACCTCGACACGGTCTTCACCCAGATCGACGTCGATAAGTTCACGATCCACCCCGCCATCATGGGCACCCTGCGCGTCTACGAGCTGACCGCCGGCAAGAACCCGGGCGACGTGAACATCCGCCTGATCGAGGACACCCTCGAGCACGTCCTGGAGGACGCCACCGGCGTCGACCAGGTCAAGCTGATCCCCTGCGGCGGCGGCGACCCGATCGCGGCCTCCCGCGAGCAGTGGAACGACGGCTCCAACACCCTGTGCGTCGAGCCCGGCAAGATCTGCGTCTACGCCCGCAACACCGTCACCAACGACGTGCTGTACAAGGAGGGCCTGGACCTTCTCGTCGTGCCCTCCGCCGAGCTCTCCCGCGGCCGCGGCGGCCCGCGCTGCATGAGCATGCCCTTCTGGCGCGAGGACCTCTAAG
>UQHY01000001.1:0-177672 GCA_900540975.1 uncultured Collinsella sp. | reverse complement strand
TTGGAGGCGTGCTGCTCAGGTGCCCCAAGCGCCTTGAGGCGGGTACGCTCAACGGCCATGGCATCGCGGGCCTTTCCGCTGGTCTCGACTTTATCGAGGCCCAGGGTGGGGTCGAGGCGATTGCGGCGCATGAGCGAGCACTGGCGGATCGCTTCCTTGCCGGTGTGCGCGAGATTCCGGGGATTAAGCTCTATGGTGCCTTTGGCCAACCGACGCGCTCGGCGATCGTCTCGCTCAACGTGGGCGATATCGACTCTGCCGAGATCTCGGATGCACTCATGCAAGGGTGGGGGATTGCGACGCGCCCCGGCGCCCATTGCGCCCCGCTCATGCACCGTGCGCTGGGGACCGAGCGTCAGGGTGTCGTTCGCTTCTCGTTTGGGTATTTCAACACGGACGAGGAAGTCGACACCGCGATTGACGCTTTGCGCGATTTAGCCTGCTAGAGCGTATATACTTGCGGGACGGGTCTTTTGCCCGTCCCGTTTTTGTTTCGACCTGAAAGGTGTGTCTATGGCCTCATCCGCCTCGCGTGGTCTGCGCTCCGACCATGTCGTCACCGTCGGCATCGCCCTGTTCTCGATGCTCTTTGGCGCCGGCAACCTCATCATTCCGCCGTTGCTGGCACTTCAGGCCGGTACAGCCACGCCGCTTGCCATGATCGGCTTTTTGATTGCCGCTATCGGTCTGCCTGTTATGGGATTTATCGCCGTCGCGCTCGCCGGCACGGCGCGCGAGCTTGCCGGCCGCGTGCACCCCAAGTTTGGTGAGTTCTTTGTCGCGGCGGTGTATCTGGCCATCGGCCCGTGCCTGGCCATTCCGCGCACGAGCTCCACGGCCTTCGAGATGCTGGTGCCGCTGCTGCCCGAGGGCGTTTCGCTCGGCACGGCTCGCCTGGTCTTTGCCATCGGGTTCTTCGTGGTCGCGTTTGCTCTCACGCTGCGCCCGGGTGTCATCACGCGCGTGCTCGGCCGCATTACGGGCCCCGCGCTCATTGCGCTCATCGTGTTGGTCGTGGGTGCCGCCGTGGTCTCGCCACTGGGACCGGCTGCCGCGCCTCAGGCTCCCTACGATGCAGGCGCCGCCGTGCAGGGCTTTTTGACTGGCTATCAGACCATGGACCTGCTCGCGTCGCTCGCCTTCGGCATCATCATCGCCGAGACCATCCACGAGTTGGGCGTTACCGACGATAGGCGCGTGGCCTTCGAGATCTCGCGTTCGGGTGTGATCGCCGGCGTGCTCATGGCCATCATCTATTGCGGCTTGGCCCTTGCCGGTATGCAGCTCGGCACCGTGATGCCCGACGCCACCAACGGCGCTGCAATCCTTGCTCACTCGGCCTCCATGCACTTTGGCCTTGCCGGCACGGTTGTGGTATTTGCGATTTTCTTCCTCGCCTGCATGAACGTGTGCATCGGCCTCATCAGCTGCTGCTCGCGTTACTTCTGCGAGACTTATGTGGTCGAAGGGGGAGCGGAGGCCTCCGAGGAGGCCATGCGCCGTCCCTTTGCGATTCTCGCCTTTGTGTTCGCGGCGTTTTCGTGCGTGCTCTCCAACGTGGGCCTCGACGTGATCCTTATGTTCTCGGTGCCCATGCTCAACGCCTTGTATCCCGTCGCCATCGTGCTGGTCCTCATGGGTTTGGTACACGGTTTTTGCGACGCAAATCCGCAGGTGTGGGTGTGGGTCGGCGGCGTGGTCGCCGTGCAGAGTGTGATCACCTCGGTCCGCGATGCGTTCTTTGTGGGCACGTGGCTGCCGTTTGATGTTCTTCCGCTGGCGGATATCGGTGCCGCGTGGGCGCCGGTTGCCGTGGTTGCCTTTGTGATCGGTCTGCTCCATAGTCGTTTTGTCGCACATTCGAGGAGCTAAGGCATCAATGCTTGCACAGGCGGGGAGTCTCCCCTATAATTTCCTTCGCTTTGGGACACGCAAGGTTTAGACCTTAGCTGCTCAACACCTTCGGGACGTGGCGCAGTTTGGTAGCGCGCCTGCTTTGGGAGCAGGATGTCGCAGGTTCAAATCCTGTCGTCCCGACCATATCTTGCGGGCGTAGTTCAATGGTAGAACCCCAGCCTTCCAAGCTGATGACGCGGGTTCGATTCCCGTCGCCCGCTCCATAGGATAGTTTTAACGGCTTTGGCTTCATTTGGCGCCAGAGTCGTTTTCATATACATGCCGGGGACCCCACATCCCCTCCTAAGTTGCGGTGAAATACGGACTGTTTTTCGGCTTTTATGGCCCATGTAGTCCGTATTTCACCGCAACTAATTGTAAGGGTGGATTTTGATGCCGTTGGGAGGGTCGTAGCGACCGTCTACCGAGAGTGGAAATATTTTTTGAAGCTCTGACCTGCGACGTCAAGCTTTTGGTCAGCTTTTGGCAAGGTATTTAAATGCCGTTCTGCGATAGCGTAAAGGCGTTCACTCGTTCTTGATTGTTATGGTGCGGGTCATGTCCAATAAAGCTAAACATTTTCCGAAGTCATATGCCAAGATGCTGTTTTCCGCTCTCGGGATTCATCATGACGAGCAGCTATTGATAACGACTGATCCTTGGGATGAGCGGCGCGCGCGTGAGCTTATGCAGGAAGAGCTTTTAATTCGACTCTATAACCATGTGTACGCCGATCCTGTTTATTGGAGCCACCTTGACGTGGAAGCCCGCATTTTCCAGCTTGCATCTGCTATTGCGGCCGTCGAACCGGATGCCATTTTCTGCGGTTCAACGGCGGCATTGCTGTACGGTATCGGCTCTGCTTACTCGCTGCTTAATGCCGTTCAGATGTTGTTGCCGAGATCTACCAGGCGCGATACATATGAGTTCGTTGAGTATCGTCGATGGCGCCCAGGTGAGTTATGGCGGCTCGGCCCGTTTACGCTGACGGACCCCTATCGGACGGTGGTCGATATTGCCCGCGCGAGTGCATTTCGGTATGCGCTTGGCTACGCCGATGGATTGGCTCGTGAGTATGATGTCGACCGCGAGGAGCTGCGTGCGTATGCACAGGCCAATTGTCGCGGTTTGCATGGCATCGCCCGTGCGTTTGGCGTGTTCGAGCATATGGACGGGAGGTCGGATAACGGGGGAGAGTCCGAGGCGCGAGCGGCAATGATCCTTGCTGGAGTCGTTGCGCCTGAGCTTCAGGTTGAGATTGCTCGACCAGGAAATGCCGGCTATTATCTGGCAGATTATGGTTGGCGGATGCCAGATGGGTCATGGATGTTGGCAGAGCTTCATGGTTTGGGTAAGTTTGAGGACGAAACTCAAAAAGATTTGGAACATGCTGCGGCAAAAACCTATCGAGCCGCCTTATTGCGCGATGCGAACTTACGTGCCATGGGTCATAACGTCATTCATTTCAAGCTATCGGACACATATGATGTCGAAGAGTTTGGCGCTATGATGCGCGGCTACGGTATCCCAACTACAAAGCCTTTTGCGGATTCCTGATAGCAGAGACAACCGACTCCGCCGCCCAACAATAAGTTGCGGTGAAATACGGACTAAAGGCTACTCAGAGACATAAAACAGTCCGTATTTCACCGCAACTTAGGAGGGGATGGGGTTAGCTGCGGGGTTGGTGGCGGAGCTTGTCGATGGTGGAGTCGGTGCTTCGGCTGCGGGCTTCGGCGGCGCGGTCGCGGACTTCGGCAGCGGTTTGGCGCTTGCGGCGGTAATCGATCATGCCTTGGATGATGGGCTTGCCAAAGCTCACGACATCATCGTTGTAGATGGCGGTTCGGGCTGCGAGGAGGCAGTCGGTAAAGTCCATATGCGTTTTGCCGAACAGTTTGATGGCAAGGGCGACAACGGTGGGCTCGTCGACCATGACGTCATCGAGCAGCCTTTTCATGGCCGCAGCAATCTCAACGCGGGGAACCTTATAGACGTCTCGCAGTGTGACCACGACGCGCGTGATGATTTCGGGGTAGACGCGAGCGGTGCGCGTGGCGATGACCTTGGCGGCGCGCGGTGAAAGAACTTCGTCGTCGTCAAGCAGGTAGCGCAGGATGACGGTCTCGTCGATGATGGTGCTACTCATGGATATCTACTTCCTCGGGGCCCAAAATCGAATCGTCACTTTCTGTGGCAAGATATTCAATCCAGGCATTGCGCTCCTCGGCGCGGCGATTGGGGTCACCATATGCTTTGAGCGATTCATAGGCGGCGGTGCCGTCCTTTGAGCGCACGGCGACCGGCTGAAAGGGGAGTTTGCGCATCAAAATGCTTTGCGCGACAAATAAACGGACAGCCTCGGCGAGCGATGTGCCCATGGCGTCGTAAAGACGCTCGGCATGCTGCTTGTCTTCCTCGCGAATGCGCACCTGCAGGATGGCTCTTTTTTGAGTCGATGACATCACTGGCCCCCTTAATGAGCGTGCAATATAGTCGGTCAAATGCGGCATGTGCCGATACTTGAGCATCTTATAACGATTACTTTATTTCGCTCAAGTAAATAACCATTAACACGAATACAAGCGTAGTACATCCAAAATGAGAGCGCGTAAAAATCTCAGAGGTGTACGCATGTAATACACTCACCTTTATAGCTTCTAGAGAATAATTCCAACCTGCCAAAACCCCTGCAATACACCCGTATTGCAGGGCCTATGCTCAAGTTTGCCACCTGCAACTGCGTATATTTAGCCTGTATATCGTTGGAGGAACTCTATCGATGCGCCTGTTTCGCCGCATGCGCTTCGATACGCCGATGCTGGACCACGGGCGGTCCGGGGCAACGTCGACAGGGTCTCTCCGGCATGGGATTCAGGAGGGAGTGAACAACATGGGCAATAAACGAGTCGTGGCTGATTCTTCACGCTGCATTGGGTGCCAAACCTGTATGGCGGCGTGCATCGAGGCACACGATATTCCCGGCAACATCGCCGCACCTCGCTTGCGCGTAACGCGCACCTACGAGATTTCCGCGCCGGTGGCATGTCACCACTGCGAGGACGCTCCGTGCGCCAAGGCCTGCCCTACGGGCGCCTTGTTCTTTGATCCAAAGAACCATCGCATCGGCGTCAACGAGGACAACTGCATCGGTTGCAAGAGCTGTGTCATGGCATGCCCCTTTGGCGCCGTGAGCGTGGCAACCACGCAGGTCCCCGTCTTGATGGGCGACGTGCGCGTGGGTTCGCAGACTAAGAGCTTCGTGCTCAAGTGCGACCTGTGCGTGGACCGTCCCGGCGGTCCGGCGTGTGCCGAGGCGTGTCCGACCAAGGGTCTCACCCTGGTAGACGAGGAGCGTCTGGCAGAACTGACTGCCGAGCGTGCTCGCGCCACCATCGAAAACGAGGCGTAAGCGTCGGGCGACAGGCCCAATGATTGTCAAATAAGTACCGAGTATTCGGTAGCAGAGAAAGGAAGGAGGGTGTCATGGAGAAGCATAAAGTGATCTGCCCGTACTGCGGCGCCGGTTGCCAGTTTAACCTCCTGGTCCAAAACGGCCAGGTCGTGGGTACCGAACCGCTCAACGGCATCACCAACCAGAGCGAGCTGTGCCTTAAGGGCATGAGCGGCTACGACTTCATCAACGACACCAAGATCTTGACTCCCCGCGTACTGCACCCGATGATCCGCCGCACCAAGGGCGCGGATCTTGAGCGCGTAAGCTGGGACGAGGCACTGGATTTCACCGCATCTAAGATGCAGGCCATAATTGACGAATATGGTCCTAACGCTGTCATGACCACCGGCTCTTCGCGAGGCGGCGGCAATGAGGCGAACTACGTCATGCAGAAGTTTACGCGTGCGTGCATCGGCACCCACAGCGTGGACAACTGCGCCCGTACTTGACACGGCCCTACTGTCCTCGGTCTGATGGACACGGTTGGTTCAGGTTGCATGTCATGCTCCATCCCCGGTATGGAGGATGCGGGCTGCATTTTCCTCTTCGGCTATAACCCTGCCGATTCGCACCCCATCGTCGCAAGGCGTATCGTGCGAGCCAAAGAAAAGGGTTGCAAGATCATCGTCGCCGACCCGCGCCATATCGAAACTGCGCGTATCGCCGATATCTACCTTCCGATCAAGAACGGTTGCAATGTCGCGTTCCTCAACGCCTTTGCCAACTGCTTGGCCAACGATGGCCTCTACGACAAGGAATTCGTCGCCGAACACACGAACGGCTTTGACGAGTGGTGGGAGACCATCAAGAACTACACTCCCGAATCCGTACAGGACATCACGGGTGTCGAGCCCGCATTGATCCATCAAGCTGCCGAGATGTACGCCACGGCGAAGCCCTCTGCCATCATTGGCTGGGGTATGGGCGTATGCCAGCAGAAGCAGAACCTGAAGACGGTGCACACCATCGCCTCCATCGCCTGCGTTGCCGGCCAGATCGGCAAACCCAATTCCGGCCTCGCGCCCGTGCGTGGCCAGAACAACGTCCAGGGCTCCTGCGATATGGGCATGCTGCCCAACCTGTACCCTGGCTACCAGAAGGTCACCGACCCGGCAGTGCGTGCCAAGTTTGCCAAGGCTTGGGGCGTGCCCGAGGAAAAGCTCCCGCTCGAGGAGGGCTACAAGCTCACCGACCTGGGCCACCTGGTCGACGAGGGCAAGGTGCACTGCTTCTACAACTACGGCGAGGACCCGGTGCAGACCGAGCCCGATTCGGCCGGTATGCGCAAGACGCTCTCCGAGCTGGATCTGTTCATTTGCCAGGACATCTTTATGACGCAGACGACCATGCTCGCCGACGTCATCCTGCCCGCTACCTCTTGGGGCGAGCACGAGGGTGTCTTTACCGCATCCGACCGTAGCTTCCAGCACTTTGACGCGGCCGTTCCGCCCAAGGGCGAGTGCCGTCACGACTGGGAGATCTTCGCGGACCTGTCCACGCGCATGGGCTACCCCATGCACTACGACAACACCGAGCAGATCTGGAACGAGTGCATTAGCCTGTGCCCCAACTTTGTGGGCGCAACCTACGAGAAGATGGCTCCCGAGGGCGGTTACGCCCAGTGGCCGGTCAAGAGCACCGATGTGAACGACCACGGCACGGCCGACATGTTCGCTGGTGGCAAGTTCACCACCAAGGACGGCCGCGCCAACCTGATGGCGCACGACTGGGAGGCGCCCTCCGAGCTTCCCGACGATGAGTACCCGCTCATTCTGTGCACCGTCCGCGAGGTCGGCCACTACAGCTGCCGTTCGATGACCGGCAACTGCAAGACGCTGGCGCTGCTCGCCGACGAGCCCGGCTTTGTCCGCATGAATCCCGCGGATGCCCAGGCGCGCGGCATCAAGAACGGCGACATCGTCTCGATTCACAGCCGCCGCGGCCAGGTATACAGCCGCGCCGACGTGAGCGACCGTATCAACAAGGGCACGGTCTACATGACCTACCAGTGGTGGATCGGCAAGTGCAACGAGCTGACCATTCACAAGGTCGACCCGGTCTCGCACACGCCCGAGGACAAGTTCTCCGCCTGCCAGGTCGACGCTATCGCCGACCAGGTCTGGGCCGAGGGCGAGGTCGAGCGTCAGTACACCGAGCTCAAGCAGGCTCTGGTGGACGCCGCCGCTCCCCAGGACGTTGAGCCCGGCGCCGCCAAGTTCGACGACGAGACGCACGTGAATCAAATCGTGTAGTCCCGTTCTCGTTGGCTTTTTGGGCCGGGCGTCCCGTACGTTCGGGAGCCCGGCCCGTTATTTTGAAAGGAAGTGGGGATGAACCGCTTCATCGACATCAACCCGGAGAGGTGCATCGGCTGCGGAACATGCCAGTCCGCCTGTGCCGACGCCCACCGGATGCAGGGTCTTCAGGATACGCCGCGCCTGGCGCTCGTGAAGACCGGCGGTATTTCGGCCGCCCTTGCCTGCCACCATTGCGAGGGTGCCCCCTGCGCCGAGGTCTGCCCGGTGAATGCCATCGAGCACGATGGCGACCGCATCCACGTCAAGGAGCAGGAGTGCATCGGGTGCAGACTGTGCGCCATCGCGTGCCCCTTCGGAGCCATCCATCCCGATGGCACGTCTATCGCCGGCGTCGCAGGCATGTGCGACCCGACGCCTTCGTATCCTAAGTCCCTGAGCAGCCTGCTTACGTGGGCTCCCGGCCAGTACACCTGCGCCGTCAAGTGCGACCTGTGTGCCTTCGATCCGGACGGCCCGCATTGTGTGGCGGCGTGCCCCACCAAGGCACTGACCGTCATGGGCGGCGCGGCCGATCGCGAGCTCGACGAGGCCAAGCGCCTGCGCTCGATCGAAAACGGTCCGGTCGTCGACGTTACCGCTGTGGCCCAGGGTCTGTCCGAGAAAGCAGAAGGGAGCGTAAACAATGGATAGCATGACGCTGTTTATCGCATCGCTTGCCGTCTCGTGCATCGGTGCGCTCGCCTCGGTTCTGCTGATCAAGGCCGATAACGCCGCCAAGACCGCCGGCTGCCTTATCGGCGCCGTCGCCGCGGTGCTTTCGTTTGTGGCCGGTATCCAGGCCGTGCTGGGCGATGTCACGTCGGTCGACACCATCGTGTTCTTCCCGTTTGCCCATTTCCAGCTGCTGCTCAACCAGCTGTCCGGCCTGTTCGTGGCGCTCATCTCGGTGCTCGCGTTTGCCGGTTCGATCTACGGTCTCAACTACTTTGATGAGTACCCGGGCAAAAAGGGCCGCGCCGGCTTCTTCTTTAACACCTTTGTGGCGTCCATGATGCTCGTCATCACCGCCGACAACGTGTTTTGGTTCCTGGTCGCCTTTGAGCTCATGTCGCTGACCTCGTACTTCCTGGTCGTGATCGAGGAGAACGAGAACTCCATCCATGGCGGTTGGCTCTACTTTGTGATCGCGCACGTGGGCTTTGTGCTCATCATGGCGAGCTTCCTCACCATGACCAACTTCGCCGGTGGCTCGTTTGCCTTTGCGGATTTCCGTGCCACGCAGTTTAGCCCCGCGGTCGCATCCGTGTGCTTCGTGCTCGCCTTCTTTGGCTTTGGCGCCAAGGCCGGTATCATCCCGCTGCACGGCTGGCTGCCCAAGGCACATCCCGAGGCGCCGTCCAACGTGTCGGCCCTCATGTCCGGCGGCATGATCAAGATCGGTATCTTCGGCATCCTCAAGGTTGGTCTCGACCTGCTCTCCGCCTCGGGCGTTCAGGTCTGGTGGGGCCTTATGGTCATGGTCTTCGGCGCGATCTCGTCGGTCCTCGGCGTGGCATTCGCCCTGCAGGAGCATGACATCAAGCGCCTGCTGGCCTATCACTCCGTCGAGAACATCGGCATCATTCTGCTCGGCGTCGGCGCTTCCATGGCCGCCATGGCACTCAACTCGGTCGGCATCGCCGTCCTAGCTCTGATGGCCGCCCTCTACCACACGTTTAACCACGCGATGTTTAAGGGCGAGCTGTTCTTGGGCGCCGGTGCGCTGCTGTACTCCACGGGTACGCGCAATATGGAGAAGATGGGCGGCCTGTTCCGTCGTATGCCGGCAACGGCCATCTGCTTCCTTATTGGCGCGCTTGCCATCTCGGCCATCCCGCCCTTCAACGGCTTTGTGTCCGAGTGGTTTACCTACCAGTCGCTCTTTAACGCCGCCATGCAGGGCGACAAGGCCGTCATGATCGTGGCTGTGTTCGCTGCCGTCGCGCTTGCCATTACCGGCGCGCTGGCTGTCACGTGCTTCGTCAAGGCCTATGGCGTCTCCTTTGCCTCCGCGCCCCGCTCCGAGGCCGCTGCCAATGCCAAGGAGGTTCCCGCCCCCATGGTGTTTGCGCAGGGCCTGCTCGCGGCCATCTGCGTCGTGCTGGGCATTGGCGCTCCCGTGATCGCGCCCGTGCTGGTCGATGTCGCCGCGTCCGTGCTGCATCCGTACGGTGGCGTGTTCGCCGCCGAGGGCATGGAGCTCATGAACCAGTACTCCGGCGCTGCCACCTCCACGCCCGCGATCGCCATTGCGCTCGTGGTGCTCGTCGGCCTTGCCTGCGGTTATCGCAAGCTCAAGACCGTCGGCAAGGTGCAGAAGTCTCAGCCGTGGGCATGCGGTTATGCTCCCAACGAGCATATGCCCGTCGTGGCCACGACCTTTGCCTCCGAGGTGTCCTGGTTTATGCAGCCGCTCTACACGCTGCGCGACCGTTGCACGGCCGTCTGCTGGTCCATCGCGCACTTCTTCCAGAAGCTCACCGGTGTGGCCGAGGCTGTGGAGCCCGTACCCGACAAGGTTCTCGTCGATGCCCCGCATAAGGGCGTCGAGAAGCTCGCCGACCTCGCGACTAAGCTCGAGGGCGGCAACTACAGCATCTATATCTGCTACATCGTCGCGGCACTCGTGGTGTTCCTCGTGCTCGCCGTGCAAATGGGTTAAGGAGGGGAGAGCATGAACAACATCGTACTTGCCGTTCTGCAGGGCGTGGTCGTCATGGCCGTCGCACCGTTCTTCTCCGGTCTCGGCCGCGTGATCCGCGCCAAGATGCACAACCGTCGCGGCCCCAGCATCATGCAGGACTACCGCGACCTGGCCAAGCTCTTTGCGCGCCCCGAGTCCCAGAGCGAGGATGCGAGCTTTGCGCTGCGCATTATGCCGCCGCTGTTCTTCGCCGTCGCCTTTATGCTCGCGATGGGTCTGCCGCTCTTTACGGCACAAAGCCCCATCCCGGTCTTTGGTGATGCCATCACCATCATGTACAGCCTGGCGCTCGCCCGTTTCTTCTTCGCCCTCTGCGGTGTGGATTCGTCCAACGCTTACGCCGGTATCGGCGGCGTCCGCGAGCTGCTCATGAGCGTGCTCATCGAGCCGTCCATGCTGCTGGCGCTGTTTGCCGCCGCCCTGGTGTGCGGCTCCACCGACATCGCCACCATGGGTCAGCACATCATGACGGGCGCCATCGACGCGCCGGTCGCCGTGATCCTCGCCGGCATCGCCTTTGCGATTGCCTGCTACATGGAACTCGGCAAGCTGCCCTTTGATCAGGCCGAGGCCGAGCAGGAGCTTCAGGAAGGCCCGCTCGCCGAGCTTTCCGGCCCGTCGCTCGCCATGGCCAAGCTCGCCATGTCCATGAAACAGGTCCTGGTCGTCGCCTGGTTCTGCGCGATCTTTGTCCCCTGGGGCGAGCCCGCGACCGTGGGCGCCGCCGCTGTTCTGGGCGCAGTCATCTTCCTGGTGAAGTGCCTGATCGACTTTGTCGTATGCGGTGTGATCGAGAACTCCTGCTCGCGTTCGCGTTTTAAGGTGCTTGGCAATCAGACCTGGGCTGTCGTGGGCATCGCCGTTCTGGCGTTTGTCTTCGTGGTCGTCGGCGTGTAGGAGAAGGGAGAAACAATGTCATTTGCAGTCAGTCTGTCCCTTCTCGGCTTGGTCGCTATCGCGGCCCCGATGGTGGCCTCGGTGCTCGTCGCCCTGTTCCCCCGTCCGTACGCCAAGTGGTTCAGCGTTTTGGGTGCCGCCGTCTCGACGGTCTGCACCATCGCCCTCGCCGCGAATTTCGCTGGCGCCGGCATGCCCGACACGCAGGTCCCCCTGATCTCGTTTGGGCAGACCCTCGTCATGGGATTCACCTTCGATCGCATGAGCACGCTGCTCGCGCCCGCCTTTGTGGGTATCGGCTTGCTTGTCGTGATCTATTCGATTCCCTATATGAGCGAGAATAACCGTGAGCATCCCGACGCACCGCGTCGTCGCTTCTACGCGTACCTCGCGACCTTCATCGGTGCCATGGCCGGCCTTGTGTACAGCTCGACCCTTTTGGGCCAGCTCGTGTTCTTTGAGATCACGGGTGCGTGCTCTTGGGGCCTCATTAGCTACTACATGACGCCTACGGCCAAGAAGGCCGGCATGAAGGCCCTGATTATTACGCATATCGGTGCGCTCGGCCTGTATCTGGGCGCCGCCATCGTGTTTGCCCACACCGGCACCTTTGCCATTACCGCGATTGCCGGCCTCGACGCCAAGCTCAAGGCCATCGTCCTTTTGCTCGTGCTGTTTGCGGCCTGGGCCAAGTCCGCGCAGGTACCCATGTACATGTGGCTGCCTTCGGCCATGGAGGCCCCGACGCCTGTCTCGGCCTACCTGCATGGCGCCTCGATGGTTAAGGTCGGCGTGTGCGTGTTCGCGCGTGCGCTCGTCTCTGCCGGCGAGATTCCTGAGATCGTGGGCTGGGTCGCCATTATCGACGCCATGGTCACCATGCTCTTTGGTTTCCTGATGTACCTGCCGCAAAAGGACATGAAGCGTCTGCTGGCCTTCTCCACGATCGCCCAGCTCTCCTATGTGTTCTTTGGTCTGGGCCTTTCGGTCTTTGGCAGCCAGCTGGCCTTTGACGGTGCCGTGTGCCACATCTTTAACCACGCTTTCGCCAAGACGCTGTTCTTCCTGATCGCCGGTTCGTTCTCCTTTACGCTCGGAACGCGTATGCTGCCCAAGCTTCGCGGCATCGTAAAGAAGTACCCGATCTCGGGCGTGGGCTTTGGTGTCGCGGCGCTCGCCATTGCCGGCGTGCCGCCCATGAACACGTTCTTCTCGAAGTTCCAGATCATCGCCGGCGGCTTCTCCGTGGGTGCCGGCAACGTCGCGATCCTGGTGCTCGTGTGCATCATGGTCGCCGAGACCGTCGCCACCTTTGCCTGGTTCCTCAAGTGGATGGGCTATTGCCTGCCCGGCGAGCCAAGCGAAGAGGTCGCTGCGGGAGCCCCACTTCCCCGCGCGATGGCGTTCGTGTTCATCGTGCTCATCATCATGGTTATCGTCAGCGGCCCGCTTTCGGCCAGCTGGATCGGTTAGGAGGTAGAACGACATGGGTTATTCGATCGTCAACATCCTTGGCGGCCTTCTGATCGTCACGTCCACCATGGTGGTCGTCTCAAAGAACATCAAGCACGCCATCAGCTGGTATGCGGTGCAGTCACTGGTGCTCGTGGGACTGCTCGCTACGCTCGGTGCCACCACCGGTGCGCAGGAGCTGCTTATGTGGGCTGGATCTGCCTTTATCACCAAGGTCGTCCTGGTCCCTTACATTCTCAACCGCGCATACAAGAAGATGGGCGAGCCGAGCGACGCATCGCTCAAGGCCGGCCTTAAGCCCGCGTGGGCCATTTGCATCATTGCCGTCGAGGTCGCGATTTGCTTTGCCGTCGTGACGCAGATCAGCCTGCCCACGGCCGAGGTCGCAACGCCTGCGCTCGCCATTAGCTTCGCTCACTTCTTCGTGGGCCTCACCTGCATCATTTCGCAGCGCAACATCATGAAGCAGATCTTTGGATACTGCCTTATGGAAAACGGCAGCCATGTGACGCTCGCGCTTTTGGCCCCCACCGCTCCCGAGATCATCGAGATCGGTATCGCCACCGACGCCATCTTTGCCGTCATCATCATGTCCATCGTCGTGCGTCGCATTTGGGACGACTCCCACTCGCTCGATGCGCGCGACCTGTCCGAGCTGAGGGGGTAGTCCATGGAAACGTTGATTCTCGCCCTGCTCGCGACTCCTTTGGTGTTCTCGCTGGTCATGGCGTTTTTGCCCAAGAACACGTCCTATAACGTGTTTGCCGGTCTCAACCTGGTCTCCGTCGCAGCCGTCCTGGTGCTGTCGATTGTGACGGCTGGTGACGTCCTTATGAGCGGCGACACCGCGAGCGCTCTTGGCCTGTGGTTCCACCTCGATTCGCTGGGTGCCATCTTTGTGCTGCTCATCGGCTTTATCGGTTTTCTTACCGGGCTGTTCTCGCTGCCCTATGTAAAGGCCGATATCGAGGAGGGCTCCATGCCCGCCGAGCGCGCCAAGCAGTATTTTGCGCTGTTTAGCCTGTTTGTGTTCACCATGCTGCTCGCGTGCCTGTCCAACAACATGATCCTCACGTGGGCCGCCGTGGAGGCAACCACGCTTTCCACCGTGTTCCTGGTGGGTATCTACAAGAACAAGACGGCCCTCGAGGCTTCTTGGAAGTATGCGATGGTCTGCACCGCCGGCGTGGCCTTTGGCTTGTTCGGTACGCTGCTGATCTACGCCAACGCCGCCGACGTGATTCCCAACGCCCACGAGGCCGCATTCCTGTCGTGCGTACTGCCGTATGCCGACCAGTTCGATCCGACGCTCATGCGCCTCGCCTTTGCGTTTATCGTGATCGGCTTTGGCACCAAGGCCGGCCTGTTCCCCATGCACACTTGGCTGCCCGATGCCCACTCCCAGGCCCCGAGTCCTGTCTCGGCCCTGCTCTCTGGCGTGCTGCTTAAGTGCGCCATGCTTGTGATCATGCGCTTCTACGGCTTTACCATCCAGGCCGTGGGCGCCGAGTATCCGCAACTTCTGCTGTTGATCGTCGGCACGCTGTCCATTTTGGTGGCGGCACTTTCGATGTTTCGCCAGGACGACCTCAAGCGCCGCTTTGCGTACTCGTCTGTGGAGAACGTGGGCGTTATCGCCCTGTGCCTGGGTATCGGTGGCCCACTGGGTATCGCCGCGGCCCTGCTGCACTGCGTGTTCCACGGTTTCACCAAGACGCTTGCCTTCTGCGTGTCCGGCAACATCCAGCACGCTTTTGGTACGCGTAGCCTGGCCAAGATTCAGGGTGTCGTCGAGGTTGCCCCCGCAACCGCCGCGCTCGCCGTCCTGGCGCTGCTCGGTCTTGGCGCCTTCCCGCCCTTTGGCATGTTTATCTCCGAGTTCCTGACTTTTGTCGCCGGTGTTACCGCCGGTCCCATGTGGCTGGTCGTCGTGGTCGCCCTCGGTCTTACCGTGGCCATCTCCGCGCTCACCCGCATCGCACTCAAGTCGGTATTCGGCCATGCGCCCCAGGGCATGGGCAAGCATGAGGCCCCGGCGCTCATGCTTATCCCCGAAATCATCCTGGCCGTCATGATCTTGTGGTTTGGCATCGCCACCCCGCTGCCTCTCGTGCACGGTGTGGAGACTGCGACCGGCATCGTGCTCGAGCAGAGCACCGAGGAACTTCACGCGACGCCGATGTACCGCGCTGTGTTCGGTACCGAGACCGCTCAGAGCGAGGTGGAGTAACGAATGATTGAAACTGAGAACAAGGTGTATGCCCGTCGCTGCGAGAGCCATGTCGAGGCCCTGCGCCGCGCCGTTCCGGGTTGCATCGAGAAGGTCGAATGGCAGTGCGAGGACCAGCTGACGATCACCGTCAAGCTGGACCGTCTGCCCGAGGCCGTCCACTACCTGTATTACGAGCGCTACGGCTGGATTCCTGTGATTGTCGGCAACGACGAGCGCAGCCTGTGCGGCCGTTACGCCGTGTACTACGTCATCTCCATGGAGGGGGAGGACCCCGGCTGGGTTACCGTGCGTGCCGAGGTCGACCCCGCCAAGATGACGTTCCCGTCCGTGACGCCGTTCGTCCCCGCCTGCGTGTGGGGCGAGCGCGAGCTGCGCGATATGTTTGGCCTGATTCCCGAGGGTCTGCCCGACCGCCGTCGCCTGGTGCTTCCCGACGATTGGCCCAGCGGGCTGTACCCGTTGCGCAAGGATTCGATGGATTACCGTTTCCGCCCCGCCCCCGCGAGCGACATGGAAAACTACGAATTCCTGGCCGACACCAAGGGCAAGGAGACCACACTCGTCCCCATGGGACCGCTGCACATTACCTCCGACGAGCCCGGCCACTTCCGCCTGTTCGTCGAGGGCGAGACGATCGTCGACGCCGACTATCGTCTGTTCTACGTGCACCGCGGCATGGAGAAGGTCGCCGAGACGCGCCTGAACTATGACGCCGTGACGTTCCTCGCCGACCGCATCTGCGGCATCTGCGGCTGCGCCCACTCGGTGGCCTATGCCGAGGCCGTCGAGCGCGCCCAGGGCATTCATGTCCCGCCGCGCGCCCAGTACATCCGTGCCATCATGCTTGAGGTCGAGCGTCTGCACTCGCATCTGCTCAACATTGGCCTGGCGTCGCACTACACGGGCTTCGACTCCGGCTTCCAGCAGTTCTTCCGCGTCCGCGAGAAGTCCATGGACCTGGCCGAGAAGCTCTCCGGTCACCGCAAGACCTACGGCCTCAACGTGATCGGCGGCGTGCGTCGCGACATCTTGGCCGAGCAGAAACTCTCCACGCTCACGACCATCCACCAGCTGCGCTCCGAGGTCCAGGAGCTCGTCGACGTTTTGCTCTCCACGCCCAACTTTATTGAGCGCACGAGCGGCATCGGCATTCTCGACCGTAAGATCGCCCGCGACTTTTCGCCGGTCGGCCCGCTCATGCGTGGTTCGGGCTATGCCCGCGACGTGCGCTTCGACCATCCCTTCGACGGCTACGTCGATCCGGACGTCATGAAGATGCATGCCGCCACGGCCGACACCTGCGATGCCTTCGGCCGTACCGCCGTTCGCATCCAGGAGGTCTACGATTCGATCGACATGATCGAGACCATGCTCGAGAACTGCCCGTCGGGCCCCATCCTCACCACGGATTGGGAGTACACCCCGCACAAGTACGCTATCGGCGCCACCGAGGCGCCGCGCGGCGAGGACGTGCACTGGGCCATGCTCGGCAATAACCAGAAGTGCTATCGCTGGCGCGCCAAGGCCGCCACGTACAGCAACTGGCCGGTTCTGCGCTACATGTTCCGCGGCAACACCGTGGGCGACGCGGCGCTGATCGTCGGATCGCTCGACCCGTGCTACTCCTGTACCGACCGCGTGACGGTGACCGATGTCGCTGCCAAGCGCGACCACGTGCTCGACAAGGAGCAGTTCGAGAACGTCTGGCGCGACAAGTCGCCGCTTGCGGGCGAGGGCACCATGGCCGCTCCGCTTGATGAGGAGGCGCTCTAATATGCTGAAGCTTTGGAAGGTTAACGCCAAGGCCGGCGACGCGACGGTCAAGTACCCGTTTGCGCCGTTCCCCACCAACAAGGACATGCGCGGCAAGCCCGAGCACAATGCCGAGCTCTGCATCGCCTGCGGTGCCTGCGGCGTGGCATGCCCGGCCGATGCCATTCGCATGGATACCGACCTTGCGGCCGATACCATCACCTGGTCGATCGACTACGGCCGCTGCATCTTCTGCGGCCGTTGCGAGGAAGCCTGCCCCATGGAGGCCATCAAGCTCACCGAGGAGTTTGAGCTGGCCGTCATGAGCAAGGACGACCTCACCAGCAAGAGCGTCTATACGCTCGAGCACTGCTCGCGTTGCGGCAAGCCGTTTGCCCCGCACAAGGAAATCGACTACGCCAAGCGCCTGCTGCAAAAGACCGGCGGCATGGAGGCCATCCAGGCCGCCCGTACCGTCGGTATGTGCCAGGAGTGCAAGCGCGAGCTCGACGCCCTGCGCGCCGCCTCGGCCGTAAAGACCGGCAACGCGCGCGGCATGGCTGCCAACGAGACGCTTGCGTCCGGTGAGCCCCAGGGCCCCGGCATGGAGTATCTGGGCGGCCACGGCGTGAACCCGGAGTATGTCGACCGCGAGCTCAACCCCGATGCGCCCGAGATCCCCGCCGGTCCTGCACCGGTCGAGGGCATCATCATGGATTTTGATACGAAGGAGGAGTAACCATGGCCGAACCCACGCTTTTGCCCGAGCGGCTTCAGTACCGCCCGACCAAGATCGAGCTCGACGAGAGCATCGAGAAGGCCAAGGCGACCCTTCTTAAAAAGATCAAGCGCTCTGTGTACGTCTACCGTGTTGACTGCGGCGGCTGCAACGGCTGCGAGATCGAAATCTTCGGTTCCATCACGCCCGTCTTCGACGTCGAGCGCTTTGGCATCAAGGTCGTGCCTTCGCCCCGTCACGCCGATGTGCTGCTGTACACCGGCGCCGTGACGCGTGCCATGCGCATGCCGGCCCTGCGCGCCTTTGAGGCCGCACCCGATCCCAAGATCGTGGTGTCCTACGGCGCGTGCGGCTGCACCGGCGGCATCTTCTACGACAACTACTGCGTCTGGGGTGGCACGGATAAGATCCTGCCGGTCGATGTCTATATCCCCGGCTGCCCGCCCAGCCCCGCGCAGACCGTCTACGGCTTTGCCATGGCGCTCGGTCTGCTGGACCAAAAGCTCCATGCCGAGACCACGGTGGAGGCCGCCGGCGAGCAGGCCGATATTCTGCACCCCGGTGTGCCGTACAAGCTGCGCGTTGCCATCGAGCGCGAGGCTCGCGCCATGAGCGGCTACCGTTACGGCCGCGACCTGGCCAACGAGTTTATGGACACGCTCGAGGGCGCGCCCAAGGGCGATATCCGCGGTGCCATGGCGCTGCTCATCGATAAGCAGGACGATCCGCGCCGCGTCGAGGTGTACTCGGCGCTGCAGGATCTGGTGCTAGCCGGAGGTCGCTAGATGGAGCTCACGGACCGCTCTGGTTACTTTGCGGGCCCCGGCATGCTCGGCGGCTCCTTTGGCGATGCCTCGCGCGCAAGCGACGAGGCCGCCGAGGGCGTCGCCGACCCCTGCCTGGGCCACGCGCCCGACCAGGTGGTCTTCTACGAGCTTACGCGTAAGTTTGTGGAGACCGAGGAAGACGTTCCCCAGGAGGCCTGCGACGTGCTGTACTACACGCTCGCCGTGGGCCACCACACCGGCGTGCTCGATTGCTTTGAGCCGCGCCTGTCGGTGCCGGTGGATGTGTTCTATTCACTCGTCGACGCGTTGCCGGAGGGGGAGGCCAAGACCAAGTTCGAGGCCATCCGCTCCTTTGGCGAGTGCCAGCTCGACAAGGCGGCGGTGCCGTCGCTGCTCGAGGCCTGCGACACGCTGCTCGACGAGCGCGGTTTTCGCGGGTCGGCCAAGGCCGGCATCTCGGTGTTCGACGACGACTTTGGCCTGCATGCCCAGCAGGTCGCGTTTCTGATGAAGTTCCGCGATCTGGTTGAGCGCGTGCGCGATGTGTCGGGCGTGTATCTGACGGGAAGGTTGCAGTAATGGGTCGCGTTGTGGATGGACGTGTGAACGGTGCTCCCTTTGCGGGTATCGTGCTCACGGCGGGAAGCGTGCTGCGTGCCGACGATGCCGCCGGCCCCGTGCTCTCCAAAAAGATGGAGGACGCGCCCATCGCCGGCTGGTACACCATCGATGGCGGTCAGACGCCCGAGGATGACATCATCGAGGTCAAGCGCGAGCGTCCGCCGCGTTTGGTTTTGGTCGATGCCGCCGACATGGCGCTGCCCGTCGGCGCCATCCGCTTGCTCGACAAACGTGATGTGGCCCGCAAGTCGATGTTCACCACGCATTCGCTTCCCTTGTCGATTTTGATCGAAGAGATTGAGCAATCGTGCGAAGATATCGTCTTCATAGGGATTCAGCCGGGCGACACGGAGTTCTACAACCCCATGTCCCCGGAGGTCTTTGAGGCTGTCGACGCCGTGTACGACGCCGTGGCCGCCAACGACTTTTCCCACTTTGACCGCTTGGGGCAAGAGCAATAGGTGCGCTTGTCCCTGCTGTATAGGAAAGAAGTGATTGACATGGCAGATTCCAAGGCAGAATATCCCGCTCCCGATTGCCTGGCGCCCGCCGCGATCGAGGCCAAGACCGAGGCCGCCGGCGTGACCAAGGCTAACCTGCCGGTCGCTAAGGCCTTTCTGTTGGCAATGTTCGCCGGCGCGTTCATTGCCTTCGGTGGCCTGTTCTTTACCGTATTCTTGAGCGATAGCACACTCGGCTGGGGCGCCCAGCGCGTCGTGGGCGGTCTGTGCTTTTGCCTGGGCCTGGTGCTGGTGCTGGTGTGCGGCGCCGAGCTGTTCACCGGCAACTCGCTTATGGTCTGCGCGCTCAAGAGCAAAAAGATCACCCTGGCTCAGATGCTCAAGGCATGGCTCGTCGTGTGGCTTGGTAACTTTGCCGGTGCCCTGTTCATCGTCTTTTTGGTGTACATGGCCGGCATTTACAAGCTCAACGGCGAGGCGGTTGCCAATTCCATGGTGAGCGTCGCCGCCGGCAAGGTGACGGTCGACTGGGTGACGATCTTCTTCCGCGGCATCCTGTGCAACATCTTTGTGTGCCTGGCCGTGTGGATCGGTACCGCCGGCAAGACTGTGGTCGATAAGGTTGTGGGCATTCTGCTGCCCATCGCCGCCTTTGTGGCCTGCGGTTTTGAGCACTGCGTCGCCAACATGTACTTTTTGCCCATGGGTGCCGTGATGCACGCGTGCGGCTATGGTGCCAAGGTCGCCGGCGCCGATGCGCTCAACGCCGCGGGCATTGCGTTTAACCTGTCCGCCGCCACGCTGGGCAACATCGTGGGCGGTGCGGTTCTGGTCGCGCTCGGCTACTGGTTTATCTACGCTAAGAAGTCCGAGGCGTAAGGTGCTGCCTGTTTGACGTTGGGCCTCCCGCGGGGCGTTGCCGTGCGGGAGGCTTTTTGGGTCTGGGGCTCGTTGCCGGGCTTTTGGCCTGTTGTGTTTGGCTGATGAAAGGGGTAATCGAGATGGCATCTGCTGTGAAGCGTGACGGTCGCGCCGTGGTGACCACATGCGGGGGATGCTATGCCGATTGCGCCTTTGCGGCACGCGTTGAGGACGGTCGCGTGGTGGCTGAGTTGCCGGTGCCGGGGCATCCGTGCGCGGCGCGAGCCCTGTGCGCCCGCGGGCGGCATCGCCTGGCAATGCCGTTTGACGAGCACGACCGCATCATGCACCCCATGCGCCGCCGCCAGGATGGCTCGGGGTTCGATGCGATTACCTGGGACGAGGCGTTTGCGCAGATTGCAGCGCGCCTTGGGGGGATTGTTGACGGGCATGGTTCGCGCGCGCTGGGCATGACGCTCGGCGTGCCCTCGTTCGACCGCTACTGGGCGTATCGCTTTATGCATGCGCTGGGCTCGCCCAACGTGTACGGTGCCGATGGCGCCTGCGAGGTAAGTCGTCTCACCGGATGGGAGCACAGCCTGGGCTATAGTCCCGCTTCCGACCTGGCGCATACCGATTGCATCATGTACCTGGGGCGCTCCATTGTCGATTCGTCGACGATGGGGGCCGTTGATGCGCTCAACGATGCCCGTCGCCGCGGGGCGAAGATCATCGTGGTCGACCCCCGGCGCAGCGGCTCGGCTGCGCTTGCAGACCGCTGGCTGCGCGTGCGCCCGGGCTGCGACTTGGCCTTGTTGCTGGGCATTGCGCATGTGCTCATTGCCGAGGGCCTGTACGACCGCGAGTTTGTTGCCCGCTATACCACGGGGTTTGATGAGCTGGCGCAGGCGGCCGTTGTTTGGACGCCTGAGTGGGCTGAGTCGATGTGCGACGTGCCGGCCGAAGAGATTGTTGCGACGGCCCGTGATATGGCTGCCGCAGCGCCTGCTGCGGTGGTGGATGCTGGCTTTCATGGTGGTATCGGTATCGCGTATGCCAATAGCACCCAGACCGCGCGCGCTATCTGCTTGGTCGATGTGCTACTGGGCTGCATCGGACACGCGGGCGGTGCGCTCAACCCGCCCACACCGCTTGCGCTGGGCGACCTTGATCCCTCACGCTTTGCGACGCCGCCGATGCCACGTGAGCCCAAGTTGGGGTCCGAGCGCTATCCACTGGTCGATCCGGTGCGCGGCCTGTGCACGACCATCGGTCAGTCGATTCTTGCCGGCGATTTGCGTGGGCTCATCGTCTATGCCAGTAACCCCGGTGCGGGCTATGGCAATGCGCAGGCTTGGTTGAGTATTTTGCAGCAGCTCGACTTGCTCGTGACGATTGATATTCGCTGGTCCGAGACAGCGCGTGCTTCTGACTTCGTGCTGCCCGATGTGACGTATCTGGAGGCCGACCGCGGTGTGGGCACAGTCGTGGGCGCCAACGATTCGCGCGTGTTCTACCGCAACGCCGTGCTGCCCGTGCAGCATGACGGCACACGTCCCGGTCGGGAGATTTTTGCCGGTCTGGCGCAGGCGTGTGGTGTGGGCGAGTGCTTCCAGTTTACGTCTGACGATCTGGCGGCTGCCCAGGTGGCGCCTTTTGGGATCGATCTGGACGAGCTCAAGGAGCGCGGCTGGGCCGATACGGGCATGGCGTTGCCGACGCGCACGGGTGAGCCGGTGATTCCGCTTGCCGGCGGCAAGATTGCGCTGGCAAGCGACATATGGGAGCGAGCCGGCATGGGTCGTGTGCCCAACTGGATCGCTCCCATGGTGGAGCCCGGCCCGGGGATGTTTCGCCTCATTAGCGGCAACCGGCCCTTTGAGTCGCATACCTCGCGCAGGCTCGCGGCGGCCGGTGCCGCCGAGGCGGGGTCGGACTTGGACGCCGTGCAGATGAACGCCGATGTCGCCGCTCGCATGGGTATCGCCGATGGCGAGGTCGTCGAGCTTGTGAGCGATATGGGCCGCGACCGCGTGCGCGTGGAGACGACGCCCTATCTGCATCCGGCGTGCATCTTCACCTCGGCCGCCCCCGGTGGGCGTTCGTTTGGCCGCGATGCCGGTGACGCTCAAGCCTTGGGCGTGGGCCCGCTCGACCATACGCCGTTGCGTTGGGATCCGTTGACGGGTGCCGCGCTCACCCAGGAAAACGCCGTTCGCGTGGAAAAGATCGCGGCGCGCGAGGATAATAACGAGTAATTGACTCAGCTGATGTATTCGACTGATCCACGTTTCTTTTGAAAGGCCGCACATGAGCGATAGCCAGAACATGTCCGATGAGGTGCGCGCCCGTCTGCGCGCCATTCCTTCCGTCAACGAGCTGCTTGCCGAGTGGCCGGTAGTGAAGGCGGCGGGGGAGACCTGCGACGCGGTGGTGCATGCCGCCGTCACGGCCGAGCTCGACGAGGAGCGCGCCGCGATTCGTGCCGGCGCCGATCCGCGTTCCAAGCGCGACCTGGCCTCGGCCATCGAGTGGCGTGCGCATCGCTCTGCGCTGCCGAGCCTACGCCCAGCAGTTAATGCCACGGGTGTGGTTATCCATACCAACCTGGGTCGCGCCCCGCTCGCGGAGTCGGCGGCAAAGGCCGTGGCTGAGGTTGCGCGCGGGTATAGCACGCTCGAGTACAGCGTCGACACCTGCTCGCGTGGGTCGCGCAAGGAACATGCCGCGCAGCTGATCCGTTCGCTTACCGGTGCCGAGGACGCGCTCGTCGTCAACAATAATGCCGCCGCGGTGCTGCTGGTGCTGGCCACTCACGCTGCGGGCAAAGAGGTCATCGTGAGCCGCGGCGAGCTCGTCGAAATCGGCGGTAGCTTCCGCATCCCCGATGTCATGGCGGCTTCGGGCGCCAAACTCGTCGAGGTCGGCGCCACCAACCGCACGCATTTGGGCGACTACGAGCGCGCCATCACGCCCGATACGGCGATGATCCTTAAAGTCCATCCTTCCAACTATCGCATCGAGGGTTTTCACGAGGAGGTGGGTTCTCGGGAGCTTGCGGCGCTTGCTCACAAGCATGGCCTGCTGTTCTATGAGGACCAAGGTTCGGGCGCACTGCTGCCCGACGATATCCTGGTGCGCGGCGGCGAAGAAACCACGCCGGCTTCGGTTTCGGCAGGGCTCGATATCGTGTCATGCTCGGGCGATAAACTGCTCGGCGCTGCCCAGGCGGGCATTATCATGGGCCGTCGCGATTTGGTCCAGGCCTGTGGGTCGCATCCGCTTATGCGCGCCCTGCGTCCGGGAAAGCTCGCACTGGCGGCTCTCGAGGCTACGCTGCGCATTTACATGGATGGGGCGGATATGGCCCATCGCGAGGTGCCGGTGCTCAACATGCTCACGCTTCCGCAGGCTCATCTGGAGCGTCGTGCCCGCAAGCTGCGCGATCGGATGGTCGCCGGGCTCGACAAGGCCGGTTGCCCGTGCGCCGTTCAGGTGGAGATCGTCGAGGAATCGTCGACTCCCGGCGGCGGCTCGCTGCCTACCGTCGAGCTGCCCACCATGTGCGTTGCCGTGCGTCTTGTCGATGAGCGTCTTTCCGTTGACGCGCTCAAGCGCTCGCTCGTCCAAGATTTCGACACGCCGGTCGTCACGCGCGCCTCGCACGATCGCGTCCTGTTTGACGTGCGCACGCTTGTGGGCGACCGCGATATCGAGACGGCGGCATCGACGCTTGCCGCATGCGTTGAGAAGGCGATTGCTCGATGAGTGAGGTTCAGGCGCTGGTGGAGTGTCCCGTTATCGTTGGCACGGCGGGCCACGTCGACCACGGTAAGTCGGCACTGATCGAGGCGTTGACCGGCAAGAATCCCGACCGTCTTGAGGTCGAGCGCCGTCGCGGCATGACGGTGGAGCTGGGCTTTGGCGAGCTGGCGCTGCCGAGTGGCAAGATCGTCGGCCTGGTCGACGTGCCGGGGCATGCCCATTACCTGCGCGCCATGGTGCAGGGTGCGACGGGCATCGACGTTGCCGTGCTGGTGGTTTCGGCCGTCGAGGGCGTGATGCCGCAGACCCGCGAGCACGTGCATGTGCTGGAGCTGCTGGGCGTTACGCATATGGTGGTCGCGCTGACGATGTGCGACCTGGCCGACGCCGAGATGACCGAGCTTGCCGAGCTCGATGTCGATGACTTTTTGTCGGGTACCGTGTTTGCGGGCGCGCCGATCGTGCCTGTGTCGTCCAAGACTGGCGAGGGGATCGATGGCCTACTGGCTGCGCTTGACGAGCAGGTTGCCGCTTGCTGGGATGCTTGCCGTGCCCGTGCCGAGCTCACCGATACCGCACCGCGTCTGCCTATCGACCGCTGCTTTACGATCAAGGGCGTCGGCACCGTCGTGACGGGAACGCTGCACGATGCGCCGGTTGCGGTGGGCGACGAGCTGATGGCCTTGCCGTCGCGTACGGTCTGTCGCGTGCGTGGGATTCAGGTGCATGGCGATACGCCGCGCGCGCTGCCTGGTCAGCGTGTGGCGCTCAACCTGGTTGGTGACGGTGTCGCGGCGCTTGACCGTGGCGAGATGCTGGGCGTGGCGGACCGCTTTGGTCAGACGTTGCGCTTTATGATGACGTTCACCTACCTGGGCCGCGAGGGCGCCAAGCCGCGCGTGCTCGAGTCGGGCGCGCGTGTGCATGTGATGGCCGGCACGGCCGAGGTCGTCGGCCGCATCATGCTTTTGGAGGGCGAGGCCCCCATGGCGGTGGGCGAGACCCGTACCGTGCAGGTGCGCCTGGAGGAGCCGCTGCCGCTGCGCGCCGGAGAACATGCCGTGGTGCTGTCGTATTCGCCCGTGATGCTTATTGGCGGCGGGCGTGTGCTGCTTTCGCGCTGTCGTCGCTCGCGCGAGCTTTCCGAAGGGGAGCGTTCACTGTATGCGGCGCTCGAGTCCGGCGATATCGCGGGCGGTGTGGGCGCTTGGCTGGCGCTGCAGATGCTGCCGGTTACGGCGGTTGATGTTGCTGAGGCTTTGGATCTTGGTGTCGGCGAGGCCGATGCCGCGCTGCGCGGGTTGGTGGCGCAGGGCTCCGTTCGCAAGCTTGCAGTGGGTGATGCGGACCTCTTGGCGGACACCGTGGTGCTCGACGCTGCGATGGATTCACTGGCGGCGACCCTGTCAGCCATGCACGCGGCGGCCCCCAAGGAGACGGGCTTTACGTCTGGCGCCGTTGCCCATGCTGCGTGGCCTGCCGCTGATGAAGGCGTTGCCGCGGCTCTGATTGCCGAGGGCTGCTCGCGTGGCGTGTGCGCCGCCGAGGGCGCCGAGGTATTCGATCCGCATTCGGCCGCCGCGGCGGCACGCGTGGTGCGAGAGGCTTGCGAACGTATCGTTGCCTTGCTGGACGAAGCTGGCCTCGATGCACCGACGTTGCCCGAGGTGGGCGAGCAGCTGCAGCTCGATCGCGACACCATGACGCGTGCCCTGCGCGAGCTTTCGCTCAACCGCTCGATCGTGAAGGTCGAGCGCGACGTTGCCCTGTCCGCTGCCGCCGAGGCCCATGCGCGCGAGCTTGTTGCCGCCGCCATCGCCGATGCCGGTGGCGCTGCCACCACGAGCGTGCTGCGCGAGGCCCTAGGTGTGTCGCGTAAACGTGCCATCAGCATCTTGGAACACCTGGATGCCGTGCGCTTTACGGCGCTCGACAAGGATGCCGGCGGCCTGCGCTCCCTGCGCTAGGCCGGTCACCTGCCCCCGCCTCCTCAGTTGCGGTGAAATAGTTCCTAGTTGGAGGCTTTGTCAGCAAAACCGGGAACTATTCCACCGCAACTTCTTGCTCGTCTTTTTGGGATGGAGCCGTTTCGGTTTGGTAAAATACCGACGCACTTGGGAACGGATGGGCTCCGGTGGGCTCCGCGGTCCTCAAAACCGTTGCGAGGCGTGCAAAACGTCTTGGATGTGTTCGATTCACATACGTTCCCGCCATACGCTACCAGCGCTTTTGTGCTCGCGGTCTTGCTGCGTGCCGCAAAGGCGCTGTTTTGTTTCTGCACGAGCTTTTCGTTGCGCTGCTATTTCGTGGCTGTATTTAGCTTCGTGCACCGGGTTTCGAGCATGCCGATGGAGGTGTTTTGCCGTATGACTACCGTAAGACGTGCCGATCTTTCTTGCGTCGTCCAAGCGGGCGGGCTGTCCTCACGCATGGGCCGCGATAAGGCGCGCATGGCGTTTTGCGGCGAGCCACTCATCGAACGCGTGCTGGGTCGGCTGGCATCAGTTGCCGGCGAGCTGGTCGTGACGACTTCGCGTCCCAGCGAGCTTGCCTACCTTGAGGAGCGCGCGTTTGGCGGCCTGGTGCCGCGAATAGTGTCGGACCTTGAGGGGTCGGCGGGCGCCATGCGCGGCATCGCGAGTTCGCTGACTGCGGCCCGGCTGCCGCTCGTGGCTATCGTCGCCTGTGATATGCCGTTTGTCTCTCCGGAGCTAATCGGTGCCCTTGCCGGCTGTGTTGAGGCCGAGGCGCTCGACGTGTGCGTACCGCGCGAGGAGCGGGGGATTGAGCCGCTTTGCGCCGTCTGGCGCCGTGACGCGTGTGCGCCGGTTGCCCAAGAGCTGCTTGCCTGCGACCGCCAGCGCATTCGCTGCCTGATCAATCGCGTTCAGGCTGGTTATATGGACGAGCCTCAGATTGTCGCGGCCGCAGGCTCGACGCTCTGCTTCGAGAACGTCAATACACCCGAGGAGTTTGCGGCGGCCGAGTTACTCGCCTAGACGATTGGAGTTGCCATGTCTCACGATATTTGCCCCGACACGGGAGAGCCTTGCACTTGCGATGGTTCCGAGCCCTGTACCTGCGGCTGCGGTGGCTGTGGACATACTGCGGAAGAGGAAGCGGCCGCCGCGGCGTATCGTGAGGCACACCGCGAAGGCCCGTCCGGCGATGCCCTCGACCACGAGCGCAAGATCATCGTGTCGTTCGACAGCACTTTCGATGTGATGGAATGCGAGCAGCTTTGCCTTGCCACCGGTGTGCCCGGGCGCATCATGCCATTGCCGGGCTCCATCACCGCCGGCTGCGGGCTGTGCTGGGCTATGCCGTTCTCGGGCGATGCACTCGCCGCCTTCCGCGCTGCCACCGAAGGCCGCATAACCCCCGCCGACTACCATCAGCTCGTCCTCTAACCACCAACATCACCACAAAGGTGCCTGTCCCCAATGTGGTGGTTTGGAACATGTGGACGAAACAGGTTTGAAACACGGGTTTTGCATGTCAGGCACTCAAAAACGCTTCTACCTGCATCGTAATCAAAACGAAACATCTGCCCGTCTGCTTATGCGAAACTTTCCCGCAACAGTGCGATATTATCCATACTCGATAAAGTTCGCGGCGCATAGGGTGCCGCGATCAACATTTTTCGTTTCCCATCATTGGAGGAAGCATGAGCTACACGCAGAAAGTTCTCGAAGAGCTCAAGGCCCGCTATCCCGAGCAGCCTGAGTTCATCCAGGCCGCGACCGAGATCCTCGGCACCATCCAGCCGGCGCTCGACGCCCACCCCGAGTACGAGGAGGCCGCCCTGCTGGAGCGCCTCGTCGAGCCCGAGCGCATCGTCATGTTCCGTGTTCCCTGGGTCGACGACCAGGGCAAGGTTCAGGTCAACCGCGGCTATCGCGTCGAGTTCAACTCTGCCATTGGACCCTACAAGGGCGGTCTGCGCTTTAACCCGACGGTCACCCTGGGTATGCTCAAGTTCCTGGGCCTGGAGCAGATCCTCAAGAACAGCCTGACCACCCTTCCCATGGGCGGCGGCAAGGGCGGCTCCGACTTTGACCCCAAGGGCAAGTCCAACAACGAGATCATGCACTTCTGCCAGTCCTTCATGACCGAGCTCTATCGCCACATCGGCCCCAACACCGACGTTCCTGCCGGCGACCTGGGCGTTGGCGGCCGCGAGGTTGCCTACCTGTTCGGTCAGTACAAGCGCCTGACCAACGAGTGGACCGGCGTCCTCACCGGCAAGGGCCTCTCCTTTGGCGGCTCGCTCGCCCGTACCGAGGCCACCGGCTACGGCCTGGCCTACTTTGTGGACGAGTACCTCAAGAGCCGCGGTGACTCCTTCGAGGGCAAGAATGTCGTCGTTCATGGCTCCGGCAACGTCGCTATCTACGCCGTCCAGAAGGTCTCCCAGCTCGGCGGCAAGGTGCTGGCCTGCTCCGATACTCACGGCTGGGTCGAGGATCCTGACGGCATCGACTACACTGTGCTCGAGCACGTCTACAACAAGAAGCGCTCCGGCCACGACAAGGGCGTTACGCTCGCTATGTACGTTGACGAGAAGCCCAACGCCGTGTGGCACGAGGGCGACGGCCGTGGCGTTTGGCAGCTGCCCTGCGACATCGCGCTGCCCTGCGCTCGCGAGAACACGCTGCTGCTCGAGGACGCCCAGGCGCTCGTCGCCAACGGCTGCAAGGTGGTCGGCGAGGGCGCGAACATGCCCACGACCATCGAGGCCACGACTTACTTCCAGGAGAACGGCGTCGCCTTTATGCCCGGTAAGGCTGCCAACGCCGGCGGCGTGCTCGTGTCCGGCCTGGAGATGAGCCAGAACGCCGAGCATCTGTCCTGGACCTTCGAGGAGGTCGACGGCAAGCTCGAGCAGCTCATGCGCGGCATGTTCCACAACGTGGACGACACCGCCAAGGAGTACGGCCAGGAGGGCAACTTCGTCATGGGCGCCAACATCGCCGGCTTCCTGAAGGTCGCTGACGCCATGCTCGCCCAGGGCGTCTGCTAGGTCTTCGCTCGACATAGCATGTGATAAGGCTCCCAGCCATTCCGGCTGGGAGCCTTTTTCTATGGTGGCGAGGGCTGTGCGCCCTCGTTTGGTACACTTAGGGGTACTGGACAAGTGGAGAGATGGGGGAGAACGTGCTCAAGTTCGGTACCTACGTCCGTGTTGGAAACGCGGCCGAAGCCTATGAGCTCTTGCAGAAGAACCGCAACAACAAGATTGTGGGCGGCGGCATCTGGATGCGCCTGGGTTCGCGTCGAGTGGCGACGGCGATTGACCTTTCGGCCTGCGGGCTCGATCAAATCGAGGAGACCGAGACCGAGTTTCGCATCGGCGCCATGTGCACCCTGCGCCAGCTCGAGCGTCATGCCGAGCTCAACGCACTTGTCAACCATGTCTTTGAGTTCGCCGTCCACGATATCGTGGGCGTGCAGCTGCGTAACACCGCCACGGTGGGCGGCAGCATCTATGGTCGCTTTGGCTTCTCTGACGTGCTCTCGGCGTTCCTGGCGCTCGATTCGTATGTTGAGCTGACGGGCGCCGGCCGCGTGCCGCTCGCCGAGTTTGTGGACATGGGCTACATGCGTGACGTGATCGAGCACGTGGTGGTCGTTAAGCACGATTACCGCGCAAGCTATGAGGCCGTGCGCAAGGCCGCGACCGACTTCCCCTCCTTAAACGTCACCGCTGCCTGGTGGGACGGCTCCTGGCACGTCACCGTGGGTGCCCGCCCGCTGCGCGCGACCCTGCTGCAGGGCGAGGCGTGCGGCCTCACCAGCGAGCAGCCTTCCGAGGACGAACTTCGCGCCCTGGCCGCATCCGTGCGTGCCCTGAGCTACGGCACCAACCTGTGGGGCTCGGCCGACTACCGCCGCCGCATCTCGGCCCCGCTTGCCGTCCAGGCTGTGCGTCGCGCCGCCGGCATCGAGCTTTCGGCCGCGCTTACCCGCGAGCTCGAGGGCGTGCAGATTCCTAAGTTTGCCACGGACGAGTATTCCTGCCGCCGCGTGCCCGGCGTCGATTCTAGCGAGGTGCGCTAATGGCTGCCAAACTCATCGATCTTTCCTTTACGCTCAACGGCCGCAAGGTCAAGGTTCAGATTGCCCCCGACACCATGCTCTTTGCACTGCTGCGCGAGCAGGGCTGCGCGTCGGTGCGCTGTGCCTGCGAAACCACCAACTGCGGTCTGTGCACGGTGTGGCTCGACGGCGACCCGGTGCTGAGCTGCTCGGTTCCCGCCGCGCGCGTCGAGGGCCGCTCCGTCACCACGCTCGAGGGCCTCAAAGCCGAGTCCGAGGCACTCGCCCGTGCAATGGCTGCCGAAGGTGCCGAGCAGTGCGGTTTTTGCGCCCCCGGCCTTATCATGAACGTGCTGGCGCTTGCCCGCGCCGCCAAGGAGGACCCGAGCCTTGTCGCTACGCGCAAGGAGCTCTCGCGCCAGCTCGCCGGCAACCTTTGCCGTTGCAGCGGCTACGAGAGCCAGCTGCGCGCCATCGTCCGCTTTCTCAACGAGTCCGGCGTGCAGGTGGGCTTCGAGATGCCCGAACTGCCGGTCAATAACACCAGCTCCGACGGTGTCGCGTACAAGCAGATTACTCATAAGCAGCCCAAGAAGGACTCGAAGGCGCTGCTCGAGGGCCGTCCCGTCTACACGGGCGATATGGTGCCCGCCGGCGCGCTCATCGTCAAGCTCAAGCGCAGCCCGTATGCCCGTGCCAAGATCCGCTCCATCGACACGTCGCGCGCCTTGAAGGTGCCCGGCGTCGTGGGCGTCTACACCTACGAGGACGTGCCCCAGCGCCGCTTTACCATCGCCGGCCAGAGCTATCCGCAGCCGAGTCCCTACGACCGCCTGATTCTCGAGAACCTGGTCCGTTACCAAAACGAAGAGGTGGCGATCGTCGCCGCCGAGACCGAGGAGGCCGCCGACAAGGCGCTCAAGCTCATCAAGGTCGACTATGAGGTGCTCGAGCCGTTGCTCGACTTTACCCAGGCACTCGATAACGACATCGTGGTCCACCCCGAGGGCGACGTGACCTTTATGTTCCCGCAGGGCGGCGACGTTGCTCGCAACTTGGTATGCAGCGGCACGAGTGACTTTGGCGACTTGGACGAGGCCTTCTCCCAGAGCGACATCGTCTTTGAGCGCACCTACACCAGCCAGGCCACGCAGACCGCGCCCATGGAGACCTTCCGCGCCTTCGCGACGACCGACGCGTTCGGGCGCATCTCTGTGACCACCTCGACGCAGGTGCCCTTCCACGTGCGCCGCATGGTCGCGCAGTCGCTCGACATTCCGCAGTCGCAGGTGCAGGTCATTAAGCCGCGCATCGGCGGCGGCTTTGGCTCCAAGCAGACGGGCTGCTGCGAGATCTTCGTGGCGTTTGTCACCCAGCAAACCGGCCGTCCGAGCTACTGCTGCTACACCCGCGAGGAGACCATCACCGCGGGCAATTCGCGCCATCAGATGCAGATGACCGTTAAGCTGGGCGCCATGAACGACGGCACCATCACGGCCATCGACCTGCATACGCTGTCCAACGCCGGAGCGTACGGCGAGCACGCTACCACGACGATCGGCCTTTCGGGTCACAAGAGCCTGCCCATCTACAATCACGTGAAGGCGAGCCGCTTTAGCTGGGACGCCGTCTACACCAATACCAACCGTGGCGGCGCGTATCGTGGCTACGGTGCCACCCAGGGCCAGTTTGCCGTGGAGAGCGCGGTCAACGAGCTCGCTGACATGCTGCACATGGACCCCGCCGACCTGCGCCTTAAGAACATCGTGCGCGAGGGCGAGATCATGCCGCAGTACTACAACGAGAAGCTCAACGCCTGCGCGCTCGACCGCTGCCTGCTGCGCGCGATGGACATGATCGGTTGGCGTGACAAGCCGCTGGCCGTAGACCTGGGCGACCGCGTGCGCGCCCTGGGTTGTGCGCTCACCATGCAGGGCTCGGGCATTTCCAACGTGGATATCGCCGGCATCGACATGCGCCTGGAAGAGGACGGCTTCATTACCATCGGCACCGGCGCCACCGATAACGGCATGGGCGTCGACACGATCCTGGCGCAGATTGCCGCCGAGGAGCTGGGCGTGGAGAGCTCGCTGATCGTGGTGCGCGGCGTGGACACCGACGTGTCGCCGTTCGATGCCGGCTCGTACGCGAGCTCGGGCACGTACGTGACGGGCCTGGCAGCCAAGAACGCTGCGACCGAGCTGCGCGAGAAGATCTGCACCAAGGCCGCCCAGATGTGGGACGTGGATGCCGCCGACGTGGTCTTCGATGGTCAGTACGTGCGCCTGTCCGACGAGCGCGCCGCGCGCGAGCAGAACCGTTACCTCACGCTGCGCGACTTTGCCAACCTATGCGTCAAGAACATCGCGGGCGGCGACGCGCTCACCTCGCACGCCTCTGCCTGCCTGCCCGTTTCGCCCCCGCCGTTTATGGCCGGCATTGCCGAGGTCGAGGTCGACAAGGCCACCGGCAAGGTGACCGTGGTGGACTACGCGGCGGCTGTGGACTGCGGCACCGTGATCAACGAGGCGCTCGCGCGCGTCCAGGCCGAGGGCGGCATTGCCCAGGGTATCGGTCACGCGCTCTACGAGATTGTCGCGCACGATGACCGCGGCCGTCTGCGCACCGGCAACTTTATGAGCTACAAGCTACCCACGCGCCTGGATATCGGCAGCATACGCGTGGCCTTTGAGCCGAGCTACGAGCCGACGGGTCCGTTTGGCGCCAAGTCGATCGGCGAGGTCGTCATCAACACGCCGCTCGCCGCCGTGGCCTCGGCCGTGGCACACGCCACCGGCCACCAGGTGCGCTCGCTGCCGATTACGCCCGAGAAGGCCCTGCTGGGGGAGTAGCGGGTCTGCGAACAAGTCGTAATTTGCGGGGCGGGGCAACTCGCCCCGCCTTTTGCACTCGTGGTGAGGTCGTGAGTCTGTAAAAGGTGTGCGTGCGCTTGCCGCTCGTATCTGCTATCATTCCTAGTCTGTGCGCTCATGCGGGCGTGGCGGAATTGGTAGACGCGCCAGATTTAGGTTCTGGTGGGATTCCCGTGAAGGTTCGAGTCCTTTCGCCCGCACCAACGCACCCGCGTCGGCTTATGCCCTCGCGACGCTTGTTGCATAAAGGTACCAGCACCTCAGATAAGCTGGGCAGTATGAGGAGGAACGTGTTGAACATCACCGCTTCTGACGTCAAGGACGCCAAGCTCACCGCTACGGTCACCATCCCGGCCGCCGACGTCGACGCCGCGATCAAGAAGGCCTACAAGGACACCGCCAAGAAGTACCGCTTCCCGGGTTTCCGCGCCGGTAAGGCCCCCCGTCCGGTCATCGACTCTGCTCTTGGCGCCGAGGCTACCCTCGCCCAGGCCACCAATGACCTGATCGCCGCCAACGAGCCCGCCGTCCTCAACGAGCTGGACATCGTCCCCACCAAGAACGGTGACTACAAGGACCTCGACCTCGCCAAGGATCACGAGGACTACACCTACACCGTCGAGTTCTCCCTGCGTCCTGCCGCTGAGCTCTCCTCCTTCGACGCTGTCGAGATCGAGATGCCCCCTGCGGAGGTCACCGAGTCCGAGATCAACAACCAGGTCGAGATGCTCCTCAACTACCGTGCCACCTTCGAGGACGTCGAGGGTCGCGCCGTCGAGGCCGAGGACTACGTCACCGTCGACCTCAAGGCCGTCGAGAACGCCGACAACTTTGCCGCCGAGGGCCGCATGCTCATCGCCGGTAGCGACAGCAACCCCAAGGAGTTCAACGAGGCCCTGATCGGCGCCAACGTTGACGACGTCAAGACCGTCACCTGGACCGACGAGGTCGAGGAGGGCGAGGAGGCCGAGACCCACACCGTCGAGGTCACCGTCAAGGGCATCAAGGTTCGCAACACCCCCGAGCTCACCGACGGGCTCGTCAAGTCCGACTTTGGCTTTGACAGCATCGACGCCATGCGCGACGCCATCAAGATCGAGATCGAGCAGGACAAGGCTTCCCGCCTCCCGGCCGAGAAGGAGAACCGTTGCGTTTCCGCTCTCGCCGAGCGCCTGCAGCTCGAGGAGATGGACGCCGACTACGAGCAGTCCGTCTTTGAGGAGCTTGGCCAGAACTTCCTGTCCAACCTCGCTGCCCGCGGCATGACGCTCGACACCTGGCTGCCCGCTTCCGGTCTGACCATGGAGCAGTTCATCGGCGACCTGCACAAGCAGGCCAACGACGTTGCCCGTGAGTCCCTGGCTCTCGACGCCCTCGCCCGTGAGCTCAAGATCGAGGTCACCGAGGACGACGTCAACGCCGAGTTCGAGAAGGCCGGCGTCAAGGACGTCGAGGCTTCCAAGGCTGAGTTCATCGCCGATGGCCGTATGCCTGCCGTCCGCGAGTCCATCCGTCGCTCCAAGGCCGTCGACCACCTGGTCGAGAACGCCAAGGTGACCGAGGTCGACGAGACCGCCAAGGACGCCGAGTAATTCTCGCCACCTTGCCCGCGAGCGCATGCGTGCGCCCGTGATGGGGTAAAGTTATACACCGGTTATCCGGTAGCTTCGTACGGTGCCAGCCAATGCATAGCATGCGGGCACCGTACGTTTATCTAGAACCAATTTGGTCCGCAAGAGAGAAATGGAGATGCGTATGATCGCTAAGTTCGATTCCGCCCTCGTGCCATACGTTATCGAGCAGACGCCGCGCGGCGAGCGCAGCTACGATATCTATTCGCGCCTGCTCAACGACCGAATCATCTTCTTGGGCGAGGAGATCAACTCCGTCAGCGCCAACCTGGTCGTTGCCCAGCTGCTGCATCTTGAGAGCCAGGATGCCGAGAAGGATATCTCGCTCTACATCAATTCGCCCGGTGGCGAGGTCTACTCCGGCCTGGCAATTCTGGACACCATGAACTTCATTAAGCCGCAGGTCTCCACCATCTGCGTCGGTATGGCCGCGTCTATGGCCGCCGTGCTGCTTTCGGCCGGCGCGAAGGGCAAGCGCTTCTGCCTGCCGCACTCCAAGGTTATGATTCACCAGCCCAGCGGCGGTGCCCAGGGCCAGCAGACCGAGATCGAGATCGTGGCCGAGGAGATCAAGAAGACCCGCCGCGAGCTCAACCAGATCCTGTCCGACGCCTCGGGCCAGCCCATCGAGAAGGTCCAGGCCGATACCGAGCGCGACAACTACCTGACCGCTGCCGAGGCCCTCGACTACGGTCTGATCGACCGTATCGTCACCTCGCGCGACCTCGCCGCGAAGGACGCCTAGGATGGCCGGTAACATACAGGACAACTTTGACGAGAACGGCAACCCCATCCGCTGCTCCTTCTGCGGAAAAGAGCAGGGGCAGGTTCGCCGCCTTGTTAAGGGTCCGACCAACATCTTTATCTGCGACGAGTGCGTCGCCGCCTGCTCCGAGATCTTGGAGGAGTCGCTGGCTTCGGACTTTATGGATGCCGCCCGCAACGGCAAGCTGCCGGGCTTCCTCAACGACCACGGCCAGGCTGCGTCGCAGCCTGCCATGGATCCCGAGGCCGAGGGCTTTGAGCTCGAGGACGATGCCCGCCAGGTCATTACGCATGTGCCGACGCCGCATGAGATCTATGACGAGCTTTCGGCCTATGTCATGGGCCAGGAGGACGCCAAGCGCGCCATGTCGGTTGCCGTGTACAACCATTACCGCCGCGTGATCGAGGGCGGCGCTGCGCTTTCGGCCTTTGACGACGGCTTGGACTCGCAGCTCGACGATGATATGGACGAGGTGGAGCTCGCCAAGTCCAACATCTTGCTGCTCGGTCCCACCGGTACCGGTAAGACCCTGCTCGCCCAGACGCTCGCGCGCATTCTCGAGGTGCCGTTTGCCATCGCCGACGCCACCGCGCTCACCGAGGCCGGTTATGTGGGCGAGGACGTGGAGAACATCCTGCTCAAGCTCATCAATGCCGCCGACGGCGATATCGAGCGCGCGCAGGTTGGCATTATCTACGTGGACGAGATCGACAAGATCGCCCGCAAGGCCGAGAACCTCTCCATCACCCGCGATGTTTCGGGCGAGGGCGTTCAGCAGGCGCTGCTTAAGATTCTTGAGGGCACGGTGGCAAGCGTTCCGCCCACCGGCGGCCGCAAGCATCCCCAGCAGGAGCTGCTGCAGATCGACACGACCAACATCCTGTTTATCTGCGGTGGTGCCTTTGTGGGTCTGGACAAGATCATCGCCGATCGCGTGGGCAACAAGGGCGTGGGCTTTAACTCCGAGATCGCCGGCCCCACCTCGGTCGACGAGAACGACCTGCTGCGCCAGGTGCTTCCGCAGGACCTCAACGCCTTTGGCATGATCCCCGAGTTTGTGGGACGTACGCCCGTCGTCACCCAGACACAGGCGCTCGACGAGGACGATCTGGTGTCAATCCTGACCGAGCCCAAGAACGCCGTGGTGCGTCAGTACCGCAAGATGTTCCAGCTCGAGGACGTTGAGCTTGAGTTTGAGAACGCCGCCCTGCACGAGATCGCCCGCATGGCGCTTGCCCGCAAGACCGGCGCCCGCGGCCTGCGCTCCATCTGCGAGGACGTTCTGCAGCAGACGATGTTCGACCTCCCCAGCGAGGAGGGCGTTTCCAAGGTCGTCGTGACCGAAGCCTCCGTAAAGGGCGAAGAGCAGCCCCAGCGCATCTACGGCTAGACCAGCCTAAAACGTGTTTGCAAATAGCCTCCGACCACCCGCGGTCGGAGGCTATTTTATATATGCGCAATAACCCCAACTACCTGTGTTATTCTGTGTGTTTGTTTAAGCCTCAGCGAAGTCATTAATGACTGAAGTAATCGATACCTAAGGGGAGGAATGTAGGCCCGATTTTCGTAGATTCCGCACGAGCCGAAGACCACGTAATGTGGTCTTCGAGCGAGCCCAGGACCTGACCGAGCGAAAATCGGGCCTACATTCCTCCCCGGCGGGACAGGGAGAGATATATGGAAGAGATGCCCAAGAACTACGATCCGTCGACCAACGAGCCGGCGATCCTGCAGAAGTGGCTCGACGGCGGCTACTACAAGCGCCGCGAGGGCGTGGGCGACTGCACCGTAACCATTCCGCCTCCCAACGTGACCGGCAAGCTCCACATGGGTCACGCCACCGACGACTCCATCCAGGACGCCATCATCCGTATGGCCCGCATGCGCGGCAAGTCCACGCGCTGGGTGCTCGGCACCGACCACGCCGGTATCGCCACGCAGACCAAGGTCGACAAGAAGCTCAAGAGCGAGGGCATCAGCCGCCTGGAGATCGGTCGCGACAAGTTTGTAGACGCCTGCTGGGATTGGACCCACGAGTACGGCGGCATCATCGTCGAGCAGATCAAGCGTATGGGCTGCTCTGTCGACTTCGATAACGAGCGCTTCACCATGGACGAGGACTACGCCCAGGCCGTGCGCAAGGTGTTCTGCGACTGGTACCACGACGGCCTGATCTATCGCGGCAAGCGCATCGTCAACTGGTGCCCCAACTGCACCACCGCCATCTCGGACGACGAGGCCGAGTACAAGGATGAGAAGGGCCACCTGTGGCACCTGCGCTACCCGCTGACCGAGCCGGTCAACGGCCAGGATTACATCGTCGTCGCCACCACGCGCCCCGAGACCATGCTCGGCGACACGGGCGTCGCCGTCTCCCCGAAGGACCCCGAGAAGGCCGCCTTCGTGGGCAAGACCGTCAAGCTCCCCATCGTCGACCGTGAGATCCCCATCTTTGAGGATTGGCACGTTGACGCCAACTTCGGTTCCGGCTTCGTTAAGGTCACCCCGGCCCACGACCCCAACGACTACGCCATGGGTCAGGCCCACGACCTGCCGCAGATCAATATCTTCGATGAGCACGCGGTGGTCGTCGAGGGCTACGGCGAGTTCACCGGCATGACCCGCGAGGAGTGCCGCGAGGCCGTCATCAAGTGGTTCGAGGAGCATGACCTGCTCGATCATGTCGAGGACCTCGATCACTCCGTCATGCACTGCTACCGTTGCGACTCCGCGCTGGAGCCGTGGCTGTCCGAGCAGTGGTTCGTCGCCGTCGACAAGCTCAAGGGACCTGCGCTCGACGCCGTCAACTCCGGCAAGGTTACCTTCCACCCCGCGCGCTGGACGCAGACCTACACCACCTGGATGGAGAACCTTAAGGACTGGTGCATCAGCCGTCAGCTGTGGTGGGGCCACCGCATCCCCGTGTTCTACTGTGAAGACTGTGGCTGGGAGGATGCCCTTACCGAGGACACCGACGTGTGCCCCAAGTGCGGCGGCCATCACGTGCACCAGGACGAGAACGTGCTGGACACCTGGTTCAGCTCGCAGCTGTGGACCTTTGCCACGCAGGGCTGGCCGCAAAAGCCGGAGCTGCTCGAGGGCCATCACCCCACGACGGCGCTCGTCACCGCGCGCGACATTATCGCGCTGTGGGTCGCCCGCATGGTCATGAGCTCGCTGTACTTCCTGGACGAGGTGCCGTTTAAGGACGTCGTCATCTACCCGACGATCCTGGCCAAGGACGGCAGCCGCATGTCCAAGTCCAAGGGCAACGGCGTTGACCCCATGGACCTCATCGGCATGTACGGCGCCGATGCTATGCGCTACAACTTGCTCACGCTTTGCACCAACAACCAGGACGTCAAGTTTGACGCGAACATCGACAAGAAGACCAAGAAGCTTATCGACAGCCCGCGTACCGAGCAGGCCAAGTCGTTTGTGACCAAGATCTGGAACGCCAGCCGCTTCCTGCTCATGAACATGGAAGGCTACACGCCCGGCGAGCCCGTCGTGGAGACGCCGGCCGACGCCTGGATGTTCAGCCGCCTGGCCAAGGCCGTCAAGATGGTCACCGAGGGTATTGAGAACTACACCTTTGGCGACATGGCCCGCGGCGTGCAGCAGTTCTTCTGGAACGAGGTCTGCGACTGGTACGTCGAGGTCACCAAGGCCCGCCTGAAGGGCGAGGGCCGTCTGCAGGCGCAGCGCAACCTGATCTTTGTGCTCGATACCTCCATTCGTCTGATGCACCCGCTTATGCCGTTTGTCACCGAGGAGATCTGGGACAACATGCCGGCGAGCGTGCTCGACCTGGATGCCGAGGGCAACGTGGACCGCGCCGAGGCACTCATGATCGCCAAGTGGCCCGAGCCCGCCGACTACGCCAAGTACGTTGACGAGGACGCCGAGCGCGCGTTTGAGCTGTGCCGCACCGTCGTTTCCGCCGCCCGCGCCACGCGTTCGCGTTATCGCTTGAGCCCCAAGGCCGAGCTCGACGTGGTCGTGCGCGCCGGTGCCGAGGACATCGAGAAGCTCGAGAGCCTGCGCTCGACGATTGAGCCGCTGGCCAACACCGCTTCGCTGGTCATGGGTACCGACGTTGAGAAGCCGGCTGCGAGCATCGCCGTGGTCGACAGCGGCGTCGAGGTCTTTGTGGTGCTCGAGGGCAAGGTTGACCTTTCGGCTGAGAAGGCGCGCCTGGAGAAGGAGATCGCCGCGGCCCAGAAGGAGCTTGCCGGCTGCGAGAAGACGCTCGCCAACGAGGGCTTTGTGGCTAAGGCCGCACCCGCGGTGGTCCAGAAGAAGAGGGACCGTGCAGCTGAGCTCAAGGAGATCCTTGCGGCGCTGACTGCTCAGGTTGCTGACTTCTCGTAAGCGTTATTGGGGGACGCGGTTTGGGGCATTGCTCGCTACTGCGGACAGTCCTGCGCAAGACGGACAGCACATTAAGTGCTGTCCTTTGCGTGCGGAACTTGTATCGAGCAAAGCGTCGGGCCGCTCCTAGTGCGGTTACGTGGTTGTTTGCATCTGGCGCGTTAGGGTCACTGGGTTGTGGCCTTGATTCTGCTGCAAAGCGGTGTTTGGCTGATATTTTGAATGGGAGGGGCTCGTTGTTGCTTACGGGCCTCTTTTTATGTTGAGGGGACTTTGGTTATGGCGAAGCGTTCTGGGTTGTATTCGGTGCCGTTTGGGGTTCCGGAACTTTCTTTTGATGAGGCTGTTGCACTTGCGGCCGATACGGGTAAGATCGCGCGTTATTCCACGCCGCTGCTCGAGACCGTCGTCGAGATGCTCGATGAGCTTGGTCGTCCTGACGAGTTCTACGATTGCGTCCAGATAGCGGGTACCAATGGAAAGACCTCGACGACGCGATTCTCGGCTGCCATTCTTCGTGGTGAGGGCCTTAAGACGGCGCTCTTTACGTCGCCTCATCTGGTGCGCTATCCCGAGCGTATGGAGATTGATGGAAAGGTCGTCTCAGACGAGGTTTTTGCCCATGGTGTCTCTGCGGCGTATGAGGCAGGTCGTCGTCTCAACGCACGTCGTGAGGCGGCGGGCGAGGAGCTCCGTTCTATTACGCCCTTCGATCTTTTGTCCGTGGCTGGTTTGACTATGTTTGCCGAGGCTTGCGTGGACGTGGCCGTGCTTGAGGTTGGCATGGGCGGACGATGGGATGCTACGAGCGCGACCGATCCCGTGGCCGTCGCCATTACGGGCATTGGACTCGACCATACGAAGGTCCTTGGCGATACCCTCGAGGCCATTGCGGGGGAGAAGGCTGCGGTTATTAAGCCTGGACGTTTGGTTGTTTTGGGCGAGGGTACCCATGAGGCGAGCGTTCAGCGCGTGATGGATGCCCGTTGCCGCGAATGCGGTGTGGTGCCGCTCGTGGTGAACCATGCCACAACAAAGGTTCCGGCACACGTTGGTGATACGGTGGAGTTTAGCTGCACCACGCCGCGTGCGATCTATACGTCGAGTATGGTTAAGCCGGCGTATCAGCCGCAGAACGCCGCATGTGCGATTATGCTGTGCGAGGGCTATTTGGGTCGCGAGCTCGACCACGATGCGCTCGACGCTTCGCTTATGGGCTGCCCCACGCCGGGTCGCTTTGATGTGCTGGGAACCGATCCACTCAAGCTGATCGACGCCTGCCATAACCCCCAGAGCTGCGAGAACTTTGTGAGCGCACTGGACGAGATTGATCCGTGCGTAGAGAATCGCCCTACGTTGCTGTGCGCCGCGCTGGCCGATAAGGACGTGGCGGGCATCGTCGACGTGCTTGTTCCGGCGTTCCCCCGTGTGGTCGTGACGCAAACCGATTCCGATCGCGCCCTGCCGGCAGAGGAGCTCGCTGCCCTGGTGGACGCTGATAAGCTCGCGGGCGTGTACCCCAGCGTGTCCGAGGCCCTTGCAGCTTTCGAGGCCGCGGGCGAGCCCTTCGTAGCCGCCGGCACCATCACCCTAGCCGGCGAAGTGGCGGGGCTGCTCCGTTAACCCATCCCCTCATCAGTTGCGGTGAAATAGGGACTGTTTTATGGGCTAGAAGCCTTAAACAGCCCCTATTCCACCGCAACTTATTGAAGGGCTATTGGGAAGGGGCTAGTCTAGGCGGACTGGGTCGTGGGGGTAGGCGTTGAGGATCTCGACGCCGGACTCGGTGACCAGGGCAAGGTCTTCGATGCGGACGCCGGTGCGGCCGGGGAGGTAGATGCCCGGTTCGATGGAGAACGTCATGCCCGGCTCGATAACCTGCTCGTTGACGAGCGAAACATCGCCTGGCTCGTGGTCCTGCAGGCCGATCGAGTGGCCCAGGCGATGCGTAAAGTACTGTCCGTAGCCCGCATCCTCGATTACGTCGCGCGCGGCGCGGTCCAGGTCGCACATGCGCACGCCCGGGGCGATGAGCGCCTCGGCGGCCTCGTTGGCGCGGCGCACGATGTCGTAGATGCGTGCGGTCTCCTCGTCCGGCTCGCCCCAAAAGAATGTGCGTGTCATGTCCGAGCAGTAGTTGCGATGACGCCCACCAATGTCGAACAGCACCACGTCGCCGCGCTTGAGTACGGTGCCGTCGGGCTCGTGATGCGGGTCGCCCGCGTTGGCGCCAAAGCTCACGATGGGAGGAAAGCTAAAGCCCTCGCAGTCGTGTTTGCGGTACAGGCCGAGCATCTGGTCGGCAATCTCGCGCTCCGTCACGCCCTCGTGAACGAGCTTGATGGCGTCGGCCATCACGGCGTCGTTGGCGGCCGAGGACGCGCGCATGAGCTCCTGCTCGGCTTCGTCCTTGTGGGTGCGTGCGGCGGTGACGGCAAAGTCGCCCAGGAAGAACTCGCTCGCGGCGTGACGATCCATAAGGGGCATCAAAAAGCCGGAGCGCATAACGGTATCGATGCCGAGGGGCTTGGCGGGATTGACCTCGCGTGCGATGGCGTCGGTCACGACGTCGGTGTCGTTGTGATACGCGACGCGGGCATTGTCATAGTCGGGCAGCTGATGCAGCGCGTTGACCAAGATTACGGGCTCGCTACCGCGTACGAGCAGCACGCCGCAAAAACGCTCGAACATATCGGCATAAAAGCCGGTCAGGTAATAAATCGACCACGGGTCGTTTACAAGCAGCTGTGCGCCGGGGTGCTGAGCCTCGAGCGCATCGAGCACGCGCGCCACGCGCTGATCATTGACATGTGCCATGAAACATCCTTTCGCTAGGTTGCCACTATGGTATCCCAAGCGCCCCCACATAAGTTGCGGTGAAATAGTTCCTGTTTGCCGGGGCAATGGCATAAAACAGGAACTATTCCACCGCAACTGCAGGGAGGATGAAGCCCCGTCCCAATGAACCACCTAGGCTGAGTCGATGTCCATGCTGGCGATTAGGTCGATGTTGGTGTTGAGGAGGTTCTCTAGCACGACGTCGCCCATGTGGATGGGGGCGTCGACGACCAGACCGCGGATGAGGTCCATGACCTGGGCGTGGAGTGCCAGCGGGATGGCTTCGGCCGTGCGCACGGGCAGCAGCGCCTCATCGCCGCTGGATACAGCCACGGTGGTGGTGAGCACGCGCATGGGGCAGGTGAGCTCCTGGTGCGCGAATTTATCGCCGCGCGGGCAGCTGTTGCCGGTCACGGAGCGCACCTCTACCACGGCGCCGTCTGCATCGCGCTCCACCTCCACGGTCAGGAGGCATTCGGATGGGCAGGTGGTGCAGTTTAACTGCAGCGTTTCGATCGCGTTTATGCTCATGGCCTTACACCTCCTCAACGGGATTGACGGATAGGACAATCTCGCTAACGCCAAGGTCGAGTGCGCGCTGAATCACCTTTGCCGGCAGCGGGAAGCTCTCCATGACGCTCGGTTTAAACGGGCGGACCTTGCCTGCAAACAGTTCCTCGTCGCCTGCCAGAATGCGCACGCGGGCGGCATCGACCGGTCTGCGTACGCGGAAGTTGAGTTTGGTGAGTGCCACAGCCGTAATGCGTCCCGGCAGCGCGTAGCCCGCAATGCCGGCGGGGGAGACCGTGAGCTGGCAGCCCGGGTCCGCAGCGCCCGAATCTGCCCCAGCACCACAGCCCAGCGCGTACGCCGCCGCAGCCGCACCGGTGCGCTCGGATTCGGTCGTCACGTTGTCTGCCAGGTCGTGCACGTGCAGCACGTTGCCGCAGGCAAAGATGCCCGGCACGCCCGTCTGCAGACTCTGGTCCACCACGGCGCCGCGCGTACGTGGGTCCAGCTCCACTCCCGCGGCAACCGAAAGCTCGTTCTCGGGAATCAGGCCCACCGAAAGCAGCAGCGTATCGCATGGAACGATGCGCTCCGTCCCGGCAATGGGCGCCAGGTGATCGTCGACCTGGCTCACCTCGACGGCCTCCACGCGATCGTGACCGATCACGCGCGTGACGGTGGTGGACAGGTACAACGGAATGCCAAAGTCGTCCAGGCAGTTCTTGACGTTACGGCGCAGCCCGTTGGCGTACGGCATGAGCTCGTACACGCCCTCGACCGAAATCCCCTCGAGCGTGCAACGGCGCGCCATGATAAGTCCGATGTCGCCCGAGCCCAAAATGACGGCACGCGAGCCGGGCTTGAGATTTTCGATATTGATGTATCGCTGCGCCAGGCCTGCCGTAAACACGCCGGCGGGGCGGCTGCCGGGGATCTTGATCTCGCTGCGTGTGCGCTCACGGCATCCCATGGCAAGGACGACCGCGCGTCCGGTGAGCTGAAGCATGCCAGCACGACTCATGAGCGTGACGGTATGGACTGTGTTGGCTCCTGTAGCCTCGCCCGTGCCCGGGTCGCCTTCGCCCTCACCCGAATCAATCCCAAGAACCATACTGTCCAGGAACAGCGCAATATCAGTCGCGCGGACCTGGTCGATAAAGCGCTGCGCGTACTCGGGACCGGTGAGCTCCTGCTTAAAGTGCGAAAGGCCAAAACCGGGGTGGATGCACTGGCGCAGAATGCCTCCCAGGTGCTGCTCGCGCTCCACGATGGCCACGCGTGCGCCGGCCTTATGCGCGGCAAGCGCGGCCGCCATGCCGGCAGGTCCGCCGCCGATAACGACCACGTCGAACGCCTGCATCGACACTGGCGCTGCAGCTCCGGCCTCCGCGCGCCCGTCGCGCATATCAAGCGTCGCCATCTTAGCGCACCCCCTTCAGCGGTCCCTCGACCAGCCAAGATCCGGCATCCTCCAACAGCACCTCGCTGGGGTCACAGCCCAGCTCGCGCGCTAGGATTGCCACCACGCGGCTCTGGCAAAAGCCACTTTGGCAACGACCCATGCCGGCGCGGCAGCGGCGCTTGACACCCTCGACCGAAACCGCCCCCGGGCGTCGTCGGATCGCGGCCACGATCTCAGCCTCGGGCACCGTCTCGCAGCGACAGACGATCTGCCCCCAAGCGGGGTCGGACTCAATGAGCTCTGCCTTGCGCGCAAGCGGCGCACGGCCAAAGTCGTCCGGCGCGCGGCGTATCGGGTCCCAATCGTTCCGTTCGCGCAGGGCCACGCCGGCATCGCGCAGCACCTGCTCCATGCGCTCGGCAATGGCTGGCGCGCTCGCCACGCCCGGCGACTGAATACCTGCCGCCTGGAACAGCCCCGGCACCACGGCGGACTGCCCAATAAAGAAGTCGTTCGTTCCCTTAATGACCGGGCGCCCGCCGGCAAACGCGCGCACCACGCGGCGCGTGTCCAGGTCGGGCACCAGCTTGCGCGCGCCGCTCAGCAGCGCGTTGACGTCGCTCGCATAGGTCTGCGTGTCGCCGGGCTCGCGCACGGCAGCGGTCGCGGTAATCACGGTGTTGCCGTGCACGGTACCCGTGACGATAACACCCTTGGAAACCGGAGTGGGAACAGGGTAGAGCGGCATGAGCGCACGCGGCTCCTTGTCCAGCACCACAATGTTGCCCTGGCGCCAGACCATCTGAAACTCCTCGGCGCCCGCCATGTGCGAGATGTTCGCGGCACCGTTGCCCGCGGCGTTAATCAGGTAACGGCAGTGTACGTCGCCGGCCGGCGTCACCAGCGTAAAGCGTGCAGCCCCGTCAGTTGCCTCGCTGCCAGCAACCTTAATCGCCTCCACCGGTGCGGAGCGCATAAATGTCACGCCGTTGGCGACCGCGTTCTCCAGCGCGGCGATGGCTACTTCAAACGGGTCAACGTAACCGGTCGAAGGGCACCACAGCGCGCACGTGGCCTGGGCGCTTGCGCGCGGTTCCAGCTCGTGGATGCGCTTGGGGCCGATAATCGACAGCTTGGGAACGCCGTTCGCCAGGCCATTCTGGCGCAGCTTCTCCAGGTGTGCGCGGTCTTCATCGTTGAAGCCCAGCACCATCGACCCGGTGCGCCGGAACAAAAAGCCTAGCTCCTGGGCCCACGTGCTATATAGCTTGCAGCCGCGGGCGTTGACCTGCGCCTTTACGGTTCCCGGTGCTGGATCGTAGCCGGCGTGCACCAGGCCGCCGTTGGCCTTCGACGCGCCCAGCGCGACGTCGTTGCTCGCCTCGACCACGCAAATGGACAGGTCGTAGCGCGCGAGCTGCCGTGCAATGGCGCATCCCGTGATGCCCGCGCCCACAATCGCGATATCAAACGTTTCTGCCACGGTGCCTCCCAGACAAGTTGACAGGCTGTCAATAGGACTATCCTACGGTCTGCACATCTCCAGTGCAGCGGCAATGCGGCGAACAGCCCCGCTGCATCCGCCAACGGCAGGCGAAGGGAAGCTCAGTAACGTCGACGTCTTTGTTTGCTGACCCCGGTGCCGGCGGTTTGTCTCGATCTGTAACATCTGGGGGCTGTTTTGGGGTCTAGATGTTACAGATTTAGATGAACCTATCAGTCGGTTTCGAATGTCTAAATCTGTAACGGTTAGACCTGTTTTTGCCGAGTTGTTGTTACAGATTGAGATATTTAACGGAGGGTTCACCGTTCATCTTGATCTGTAACAGTAAGGACTGATTTTGGGGCCCAAGATGTTACAGATTGAGATTTAAGTCGGGGAGAGAATGGTTTGTCTAAATCTGTAACAACTGGGACTGTATTTGCCGAGTAACTGTTACAGATTGAGACAAACCTTCCGACGGATTTTGAATGTCTCGATCTGTAACAGCAAGAGGGGTTTTGGGGCCCAAGATGTTACAGATTGAGATTGAAGTTGGGGAGGGATCTCTGCGTCTCGATCTGTAACATCTAGACCCGGATTCCGTCTCCACCTGTTACAGATTGAGATGTTTGTGTCCGCGCCAGCCCCGTACCCAGCCGTAGTCCCATATAAACAAACCCCGTGGTAAACTTGACCGGACTGTAAATATTCCGAAAGGTACACCTCAATGTCCAAATACATCAACGAGCTCATGTCGCCGCAGCTTATGGGCGTCATCTATGCCTTCGTCGGCTTCATCATCGCCCTGTATGTGCTGTCGGTCGTCTATGTGTTCATCGACGCTCGCCGCCGCGGCGCCAGCGCTTACGTGGCATGGGGCATCATCGCCCTCATCCCGTTTGTGGGCCTCATCGCCTACCTGGTCCTGCGTCCTCACTCCTACGCGGCCGACCGCGAGGAGCAGGAGCTGGACATGGCCCTGCGCGAGCGCCAGCTTGCCCAGTACGGCACCTGCCCGCAGTGCGGCGCGCCCATCGAGAAGGACTTTGTGGTCTGCCCTGTGTGCGACACCCAGGTTCGTAACGTGTGCCCCAGCTGCCATCGCCCGCTCGACGCGCACTGGAAGGTCTGCCCCTACTGCCGAACTCGCATTCAGTAACGCATCCATCGCCGGGCCGGCCGCAAGCCACGGGCACACCGCAAGCCATGCGCGCCCCGCAGCCCCGCCCCACACGATGAAGCATGCGTAGAAAATCGCCCGCCGTGCCATTAAGGTGCGGCGGGCGCTTGTATACCAAGGTAACCTGCCTATAATGATGCAAGTTAAAACGCCGAGCGCATCGCACGCACTTGCATCAGGCATCCGAGAGGAGAAAACATACCCATGAAGGCACTCTACAATGACGGTTCGGTGGCCGAGCTCCCGCAGGACGAGGTCACGCACGTCATCCGCCACTCCGCCGCGCACATCATGGCGCAGGCCATCAAGCGCCTCTATCCCGAGGCCGACTTTGCCTACGGTCCCGCTACCGACAACGGCTTCTACTACGACGTCGACCTGCCCGAGGGCGTCAAGATCAGCGAGGACGACTTCCCCGCGATCGAGGCCGAGATGAAGAAGATCGTCAAGGAGAACCTCAAGTTCACCGTCTACGAGAAGTCCCGCGCCGAGGCCATCGCCCTTATGGAGGAGCGTGGCGAGAAGTACAAGGTCGAGCACATCGGCGACCTGGACGACGATGCGCGCATCACCTTCTACCAGCAGGGCGACTACATCGACATGTGCGTCGGCCCCCACATCTGCTACACCAAGGCGCTGAAGGCCTTTAAGCTCACTGGCGTCTCGGGCGCTTACTGGAAGGGCGATAAGGACAACAAGATGCTCACCCGCATCAACGGCGTCGCCTTTGCCACCAAGGAAGAGCTCGACGAGCACATGCACATGCTGGAGGAGGCCAAGAAGCGCGACCACCGCAAGATCGGCCGCGAGATGGACCTCTTTATGATGCGCGACGAGGCCCCCGGCTTCCCGTTCTTCCTGCCCAACGGCATGATCCTTAAGAACACGCTGCTGGACTACTGGCGCGAGATCCACCACAAGGCCGGCTACGTGGAGATCTCCACGCCGCTCATCATGAACAAGCAGCTGTGGAAGACCTCGGGCCACTGGGACCACTACAAGGACAACATGTACTCCACCGTCATCGACGACGAAGAGTACTGCATTAAGCCCATGAACTGCCCGGGCGGCGTGCTGGTGTACGCCTCCAAGCCGCACTCCTATCGCGAGCTGCCCATTCGCGCCGGCGAGATCGGCCTGGTGCACCGCCACGAGCTGCGTGGCGCCCTGCACGGCCTGTTCCGCGTGCGCTGCTTTAACCAGGACGACGCCCACCTGTTTGTGCGTCCCGACCAGCTGACCGACGAGATCGTGGGCGTGGTCAACCTCATCGACTCCGTGTACCAGAAGTTTGGCTTTAAGTATCACGTTGAGCTTTCCACCCGTCCCGAGGACTCCATGGGTTCGGACGAGGACTGGGCGCGCGCCGAGGAGGGCCTGCGCACCGCTCTGGAGAAGCTGGGCATGGACTACGAGGTCAACGAGGGCGACGGCGCCTTCTATGGCCCCAAGATCGACTTCCACCTGGAGGATTCGCTCGGCCGTACCTGGCAGTGCGGTACCGTCCAGCTCGACTTCCAGATGCCGCTCAACTTTGACCTAGAGTACGTGGACGCCGACGGTACCAAGAAGCGTCCCATCATGCTGCATCGCGTGTGCTTTGGCTCCATCGAGCGCTTCATCGGTATTCTGATTGAGCACTTTGCGGGCAAGTTCCCCACCTGGCTGGCTCCCGTGCAGGTCAAGGCACTTCCGGTTTCCGAGAAGAGCCGCGACTACGCCCACGAGGTGTGCGCCAAGCTGGAGGAGGCCGGCATTCGCGTGGTCTGCGACGACCGCGACGAGAAGATCGGCTACAAGATCCGCGAGGCCCGCAGCATCGACCGCGTGCCCTACATGCTCATCCTGGGCGAGAAGGAGGTCGAGGCCGGTAACATCTCCGTCCGCGATCGCTCCAACGAGACCGTTCAGATGAGCGTTGACGAGTTTGTTGCCAAGGTGCTCGAGGAGATCAAGACTCGCGCCTAAGGCAAACTTCACAACAATTAACAAACGCGACCGTCCACAAAGGGCGGTCGCGTTTTTCATGCCGAAATAAGAAAAGCCGCTGGTTGAGCGGCTTTTTTTGTTGCACAAAAAGGTACAGGTTTTTGTATCTTTCGACACAGACCATTATACGAGCAATTTATTAACGTTTGCCCAGATTACGCAAAATGTACTGCTAGTAGGTGAATCTCCATACCCCTCTATAAAAACCTGTACTTTTGCGACTGCGCCTAGCTGCGAGCGAGAAGCCTGTTCTAAACGCCCCTGCATTTGCGTGCATCGCAAAGCCAAAAGAGGGGGCGAGAACATGGAGCAGATGGCACGGCGCCAAGAGCAGCTGCCGGGCGCATTTAACGGCGCCACCAACAACAGCCAGCACGGCCGCGTCCGCTGGTATCTGGTCCACACCCCCAATGGAAAAGAGCGCGAGACCTGCGAAAAGGTCCGCTGCATTATCCCGCACAACCTTATGCAGGACGCTTTTGTGATGCAAAAGGAGTTCTGGTTTAAGCGGGACGGCGCATGGTCGCTCCAAACCAAACCCATGTACAAGGAATATTTCTTCGTCGCCACGCACGATGCCGCCGCGCTCGATAGGGCCCTGGCCCAGTTGAGCTTTGGCTGTCGCATCGCCGGCAGTAGGGAGCGGGCGTACATGCCCATGCCGGACGATGCACAGGACTGGTACCGCAGCGTGTTAGATGACGACGGCGTGGTGCGCAACAGCGTTGCGCGCATAGAAGACGGCGTGTTGCACATAGAGCAGGGTCCCTTGGTGGGGCAAGAGGCCCGCGTTAAAAAGATCGACCGCCATAAACGCTGGTGCCTGGTAGACGTGGGCGAAGGTGACTCCGCATTTAGGGAGCTGCTACCGCTCGACGTTCCTAGCAAAACGTAAGGGAGACGTCGCACCAGCTATTCGTTCGCATTTTTGAATTTACCGATTGGGGGATCCCTGGGGAACGGGGACGTAAGTTTGACTGTGACTGCTAAAGAAGTAACAGAGAGCAATGCGCCCGCGGGGGCGGCGCTCATCGCTCAGGCCATGGACCGGCGTGAGGGCGTTGGTCGCTACAAGGCCATGCAATCCATCATGGACTGGGACCGCTCGCGCCTGGCCTACAGGGCCGTCAAGCGCGCATTCGACATCGTGTTCAGCGGTGCCGCGCTCGTCCTCATCGCGATCCCCGGTCTCGTACTCGCCGCTGCTATCCGCCTGGAGAGCGAGGGGAGCCCCTTCTACAGCCAGATCCGAGTGGGACAGACCCGCCCCGACGGAAGCCTGACCACGTTCCGCATGTGGAAGTTCCGTTCCATGTACAGGGACGCCGACGAGCGCCTCGCCGAGCTCAAGGAGCAGAACGAGATCGCAGGCGCCATGTTCAAGATGAGGGAGGACCCGCGCGTCACCAAGATCGGGAAGTTCATCCGCAAGCACTCCATCGACGAGTTCCCGCAGTTCCTGAACGTGTTCCTGGGTCAGATGTCCGTGGTTGGCCCCAGGCCGCCGCTGCCCAACGAGGTCGCTGAGTACACGGAGTACGACCTGCAACGATTGGCAGTGAAGCCTGGCATCACCGGCTGGTGGCAGGTGACTGACCGCAACGATACCGACTTCGACGGCATGGTCCGCCGCGACCTGGAGTACATCGCCAAGAGGGGCGTTCTAACCGATATCAAGATTGTGCTGCTCACGGTAGTCGAGGTTATTACCGGCGGCGGCGCTAGCTAATTCTTTACGTTTTTGAAGATAGGTTCTTGAGACATGATTATCACTCGTACACCCTTCCGTATGTCGTTCTTTGGCGGCGGCACCGACATGCCCGAGTTCTTCAACGAGCACGGCGGCTCGGTCATCTCGACCACGTTCGACAAGTACTGCTACGTCACGGCGCGCCATCTGCCGCGCTTCTTCGACTACTCCACGGAGCTTGTCTACTCCAAGATTGAGAGGGTCTCCGACCCCTCCGAGCTCGAGCACCCCGCGGTGCGCAACGCCATGCAGATGCTCGATATGCGCGAGATGCGTATCACCTACGAGGCGGACCTTCCCGCACGCTCGGGCTTGGGCACCTCATCGTCCTTCGCCGTGGGCATGCTCAACGCGTTCCACTGCATGAAGGGCACCTACGCCTCCAAGGACCGACTCGCCAGGGAGGCCATCAGGCTCGAGCGCGAGCTATGTGCCGAGGCCGGCGGCTGGCAGGACCAGATCGCCGCGGCGTTCGGCGGCCTCAACCGCATCGACTTCGCCGACGGCGACTTCTCGGTGCGCCCCATCGTCATCTCGCCCGAGCGAAAGCGCGAGCTCAACTCCAACCTGATGATGTTCTTCACGGGCTTCACCCGCTTCTCCTCTGACATGCAGAAGGCCAACCGGGTGACCGACAAAACGGCCCAGCTTAAGGAGATGCTGTCGCTGGTCGACGTCGCCGAGGGAGTGCTCACCGACAAGTCGGCGGACCTCTCCGAGTTCGGCCGCCTACTCGACACCACCTGGCGCCTCAAGCGCGGCACTGGCTCGCAGGTCTCCACCGGCTCAATCGACGCCCTCTACGAGCGCGGCGTCAATGCGGGAGCCCTCGGCGGCAAGCTCTTGGGCGCCGGCGGGGGAGGGTTCCTCGTCTTCTACGTCGAGCCCGACGCGCGGGAGTCCGTGCGACGCGCCATGTCCGACCTTCTCTACATTCCGTTCGAGTTCGAGGACGGCGGCACCTCCGTCGCCTACTACGGGCCCGAGGACTACGACCTGGAGGGATCGCGCTAATGGATACCAAGTGCCCCCAGACGGGCGACGAGTGCCTGTCCACCTTCTTCCACAACTATCCCGAGATGCTTGCCTGCGAGGCTGAGATCCGAGCCGCGCGCGACCTGATCGCCGGGTCCTTCAGCGCGGGCAGGAAGCTACTCGTCTGCGGCAACGGCGGCTCCGCGGCCGACTCCGAGCACACGGTCGGCGAGCTCATGAAGAGCTTCCGCTTCAAGCGCCCGGTCGACGGGGCCTTCGCCGAGGCGTACCGCGAGGCGAACGGCGCCGACGCCCCCGCATGGCTCGAGGGCTCCCTTCCCGCCATCTCGCTCGTCTCCCAGACGGCGCTCTCCACTGCGTTCGGCAACGACGAGGCGGCCGTCGGCGTCTTCGCCCAGCAGGTCTACGGCTACGGCGAGCCCGGCGACGTCCTGCTCGCCATCTCCACCTCGGGCAACTCCGCCAACGTCGTCGAAGCCGCGAAAGTCGCCCGCGCCAAGGGCGTCCGCGTGGTCTCGCTCACCGGCTCGAAAGAGTCCAAGCTCACCGGCATCTCCGACGTGTGCGTCCGCGTGCCCCGCGACGAGGTCTTCCGCGTCCAGGAGCTGCACCTGCCCGTCTATCACGTGCTGTGCGCCGCCGTTGAGGGCGACATGTTCGGGGGTGCCGAGTAGATGCGTCCCTACCGCGAGGCTATCGTGTTGGCGGGCGGCTTCGGCACCAGGCTCGCCCATGTCGTGCCCGACGTCTGCAAGCCCATGGCGCCCGTCGCCGGCAGGCCGTTCCTGCGCTTCATCATGGACCAGCTGGCGGCAGCGGGATTCGACCGCGCGGTCGTGGCCGACGGCTACCGCCGAGAGCAGATCGAGGGCTTCTTCGGCCCCGCGTACCGCGGCATGGCAATCGAATACAGCCCCGAGGAGACGCCGCTGTTCACCGGCGGCGCCGTCAAGAGGGCGCTTAGCAGGTGTCAGTCGGACTGGGTCTTCGTCCTGAACGGCGACACCTGGCTCGACGTGGACTTCGCCGCCATGGAGGCGGCCGCGGCCGATGCCTCAGATAGCATCTCAGCCGTCATCGCCGTCAAGCGCATGCGCGGCTTCGAGCGCTACGGGACGGTCGACGTGGACGCCGCCGGCTCCCTGACCGCGTTCCACGAGAAGCGCCCGTGCGAGGAGGGCCTTATCAACGCGGGCGTCTACCTGCTGCGCAGGGACGCCCTGAATAACATGCCCGAGAAGTTCTCCCTGGAGAGCGACTACTTCGAGCGCGTCGTTGGCGAAGGGGCACTGCGCGCCGTGGAGTGCCCCGGTGGCTTCATCGACATCGGCGTGCCGGAGGACTACGAGCTCGCGCAGACGATGCTTGCGCCGCTCGCCAGGTCTTGGAAGCTCGCCATGTTCGACCGCGACGGCACGATCAACGTCGACACGGGGCACCTGCACGAGCCCGAGAAGCTGGAGCTGATCCCCTCCACAGTCGACATCATGCGTGGTTACTCCGATGACCCCGACTATAAGGTCGTCGTCGTGACCAACCAGGCCGGAATCGCCAAGGGCCTCTACACCGAGGCCGATATGCGCCGTCTTCATCGCTGCATGGAGGATGAGCTGGAAAAGCTCGGCGTCCGTGTGGACGCTTGGTACTTCTGCCCGCACCACCCCGACTATACGGGACCCTGCGAATGCCGAAAGCCTGCACCAGGGATGTTGCTGGCTGCGATGCGGGACTTCGATGCAGTATCCGCCGAGTGCGTGATGTACGGTGATAAGCCAAGTGATGAAGCGGCCGCTATAGCCGTAGGCGTGCGATTTATTGCCGTTGGGGTGACGCCTCATGTCCAATAAAGCAAATCTCAGGCTTGCACTGGTTGCAAACAAGTTGGCCGGGCATGGCAAGTTGGGTAGAGTCGCGGCGGCATTACTGCACCAACTAGGCAGGGTTCTGTTTTCCTGTGACATTGGTGTTGGCACGCAGATTGACCCCAGCTGTGAGTTTTATCACTTGGGTCTTGGGTGCGTTATCCATCCTAATGCCGTAGTGGGGCAGAACTGTCGTTTCTTTCAGCACGTGACGATTGGTTCAGGCTGGTCGGGGGGGGTTGCTCCCGGTGATGGGGTTCCGAGAATCGGGAATGACGTGATGCTCGGTGCCGGCTGCGTGCTGCTCGGCGATATTGAGGTTGGCGACGGAGCGGTGATTGGCGCGAACGCCGTGGTTACCAAATCAGTGCCTGCCGGATGCGTCGCGTTGGGCGTGCCCGCAAAGATTGTGAAGCGTAATTAAGGAAAGGTTGGCTGTCTTGGCTGACGTTGTGAACAACAAGAGATATGACTTCCTCGGACTTCCTGTGGATGCTCTTACACGTGAAGAAGCTCTCGCACGCGTGAGGGAACTCGCTTGCACGTCCGTGCCATCGCACGTGTTGTTCTTGAACGTCGATGTGATGGTAAAGGCAGATAAGGACCCTGCGCTCAGAGGTGCTATCGAGCGGAGCGACCTCTCCCTTATGGACGGTAAGCCGCCTTTGAAGGTCGCACAGAAGCTGGGGATACCGCTCCCCGAGAAGGTCTCCGGTAGCGACTTTGTGCCGGCCGTGTGCGCCATGGCCGAGCGCGAGGGGCTTTCGGTGTTTATCCTGGGCGGTAAAGAGGGTGTACCCGAGGCGGCGCGTGACAACTTGCTGGCTATGCACCCCCGTCTCAAGATTGTGGGTGCCTATTCGCCGAAATTCGGGTTCGAGAAGGATCCCGCTGAGCTCGACAAGATTAATAACAAGGTATTATCCGCAAAGCCTGACATACTGCTCGCATGTCTCTCGTGTCCTAAGCAGGAGGTCTTCGTCGAGGGGAATCGCGGGGTTTACGGGGCTCCTGTCTCTATCTCCTGTGGCGCCACCGTCGACTTTCTGGCGGGCAATGTGCGTCGCGCCCCCGAATGGGTGAGCCGTATGGGCATCGAGTGGCTTTACCGTTTCTTCAAAGAGCCCAGTCGACTGTTTAGGCGTTATTTCATCGATAGTTGGCACTTTCTTGCGATGTGTCGAAAACATAAGGGGTGAGCGTAAATTGTCCACCAAGCTGAGCGATATGCGCATCCTAATGTTTACACGTACCATGGCGATGGGGGGTACCGAGAAAGTGGTACTCCAGCTTTGCCGCGTACTTAATGATAAGGTCGCGTTTTTGGGCGTGATGTCATGCGGCGGAGAGCTTCTACCCGAGCTCGATGCAATGGGCGTCCCCCACTTTAGGATTCCTGACATCACTGACAAAAACCCCCGCTACTTACGCCAGGGTCTCTAGCGAGCTGAAGAAGGTTGTACGCGAAAATGGCGTGAGCCTCGTTCATTGCCACCATCGAATGGCTGCGCTTTATTGTCATCTGGCTCTTCCTGCGGGTGTACGCGCCGTGGCCACCGCTCACAACGTATTTAGCGGCGGTCGCGTTGTCACGCGTTTCCTCTATAAGGGTATGCGCGTCGCAGCATGCGGCGGTAGGGTGTATGAGAACCTCGTAGGCTATTACGGGTTGCCAGATGACATGGTGAAACTTGTCCCCAATGGCGTTCCGGGGTTCGACGGGGGAATCGTTCAGATACCCGCCGTGGCGGGATGTGCGAAGGGTGTTTTGAAGATCGGCTTCGTTGGCCGTCTCAGCGAGCAGAAGGGCGCCGAATATCTCGTCGATGCTATGGGGATTCTCGCTGAGAGGGGCGTTCATGCCCGCTGTTTCCTTGTTGGCGACGGTGAGCTCGAAGGTGAGCTGCGCGAGCGTGCCCGCAGATCTGCGGCTGTGAACGACATCGTTTTCCTCGGGAGGCGAGACGACTCCCAGAACTTTCTTTCGCAGGTTGATATATGCGCCATGCCGTCGCTTTGGGAGGGATTGCCCCTTGTTCTGCTTGAGGCGCTGAGCGTCGGCGTTCCCGTTGTCGCCAGTGCGTGTGATGGGATTTTAGACGTTTTGCGCGATGGGGATAATGGCCTGCTCGTGACTCCGGCCGATGCGGGTGCTCTTGCCGCCGCGCTCGAGCTGCTTTGCAACGACGCGTCTTTGCGCGACAGGCTTGGGGCGAAGGGGCGCTCGGACTACGAGAAGGAATACTCGTTCGAGACCTGGCGGGAACGTTATCTGGACTTCTACAGGGAGGCGATGCTATGAGTGGGAAGCTGTCCAAGGCTTTCAAATGGGGCGCGTCCGCCCTGCGGGTCGCCAAGGTGCGTTTTGTGGCCGAGTCTGTCCGTGTCGGCGACGACACGCTCTTTGGACCTAACGTCCAGGTCTACGACCGCGAACACGAATTTAATCGGGAAGGGGTCTCCTCGGAGCTGTTTCATGCAATGACTTCCATCGCGCGGTGCTGCTGGCTTTGTGCCAACGTGGTCGTCACGTGTGGCTGTGCGATTGCGAATCGTTCGCTCGTCTCAGCCAACTCCGTTATTACTCGTGACCTTCTCGAAGAGGGCGCGTTGTGTACTCTGGCGCGTCTGCACGGTTGATTAAGAGATACGACTAGAAAGCTTTCGAAAACGTGGATTTAAAGATGAACATATCTGTCATCGTGCCCGTGTACAACGTTGAATGCTATCTCGAGCAGTGTGTCCGCTCAATTCTTGGGCAGTCGTACCCGGTGCTTGAGGTATTGCTTGTCGACGACGGTTCGACCGACGGGTCGGGCGAGCTGTGCGATCGACTCTCCTCCAAAAACAATCGCGTTCGGACAGTGCATAAGGAAAACGCGGGGCTGGGTTTCGCGCGTAACACAGGGCTCGACAGCCTGCGCCCCGAGACCACGCACGTGATGTTTGTCGACTCCGATGACTGGCTTGAGCCCGGCATGGTCGCGACGTTCGCCCGCGCCATCGAGGATACCGGGGCGGACTGCGTGCTAGGCGGGTTCACTAAGCGCGATGGCGCGGGAAATCCCCAGTTCGAGTTCAAGCTTGAGGATGTCGTGTGGGAAGGTGACAAGCTGGTGACGGGTCTTGTCCCCCGCGTGTGCGGCAGCGCCCCCGAGGCGTCCGATTCGATCCCGATGTCGGTATGTTCGTCTTTGTTCAAAAAAACGAACATAGACGAACACTCTCTGCGCTTCCCCTCGGAGCGCGAGGTAATCAGCGAGGATTTTGTCTTTAAATACAGGTACCTGCGGACTTGTAGCAAAGTGGCTACGACGAGCTGCGTGGGGTATTCGTACCGCACCAACCTTTCGTCACTCACTACCTCATACAGACCAGACCGTTTCGAGGCATGCCTGTACTTCTACGACTATGCCCTCCAGCTCGTGGAGGACTCACCCGCAGAGGCGGACTGCGTGCTGAGGCTGAAGAAGACGCTTTTCATCTATATGAAGATGTGTATCTCACAGGAGGTGTCCCGCGTGAGCGGCAAGACCCGCCGCGATGCCTGCGATGCTATACGGAAGATGGCGGGCGACGAGCGCCTGCTCAAGGTGATAAACGATTACCCTTGCGAGAGGCTCGGCTTTGCGCAGAGGGCCTTCGTGGAGCTGCTGATGCGGCGTGCCGCGAACGTTCTCTATGCCGCGGCGGCGCATGGGGTTTTCTAGATTGGAGGCGGGAGCATGGCTTTAAAAGACGTGGTGAGGAAGGTTTACAACAAGCTCTTCGTGAGCAACGAGGGATATTTGAAGTACCTGCGTTCGCGCGGCGTTGCGATCGGGGAGGACGTTACGTTCCATTGTCCGGGAGAAACGCATGTTGACGTGACCGATCCACACCTTTTGACCATCGGGGATCACGTTAATCTCACCGGACCGATCACCATCCTGACTCATGACTTCAGTTGGTCTGTTGTAAAGGGTAAGACTGGGGAGATTCTGGGTAACGAAAAGCCGGTTACCATTGGCAACAACGTTTTCGTTGGATGGGGTGCCACCATTCTGTGCGGTACGACTATTGAGGATAACGTGATCATCGGTGCCCATGCTGTGGTGAGCGGCCATGTCGAGGGAGATTCGGTTTGGGGGGGGGTGCCCGCTCGGCGGATTTGCTCGCTCGAGCACTACCGGGAGAAGCGTGCTGCCGTACAGGTCGAGGAGGCCAAGGAGTATGTGCGTTGCTTCCGGACGAAGCTGGATCGCGATCCCAAGCCAGAGGAGATTCGCGAGTACTTCCCGCTGTTCGCGGACCCCGAGCATCTCTGCGGTGTGCATGAGTCGCAGACGAGGCTGATGGGGACGTGGGATGAGAGCTTGGAGTGGATGAAGAATACTAGGGTCTACGAAAGCTTTGGAGAATTTCTAGATGATTGCTAGACTGAAGAGGGCAGAATCTTGATTTCAAAGTCGACACAGATGAAACTGCCGAGATATAACGCTGAAGAATCACTGGATCGCTTTAGCATTGTCGTGCTTATGATTCTATCAGTGTATAAATTTGCTTTTTTACCCACTACTTTGGCGCAGAGCGTTCGTTGCGGCGCGATAGCGCTCCTGTTAATCATTTGCTACCGCTCGATTCCTAAAGTCCCTGGCATTGGTTGGGTTTTGCAATTTGCCTTTGTCATCACTGGCTGCACGTTATTTGCCGGTGGAGGAGCTCAGAATGCACTGTATGCGGCAATTTTGGGTCTAAATGCCGTAGCGCTATTCCTTGGCTTTGCTCAGCTAAAAGAGAGATACGGGCTTTATGGTGCATTAAGCGCGCTGTTTTGGCCGCTTCTGTTGATGTGCCTCGTAAACGATCTCTTTGTTTTTACTGCTCACGTGAATAATTCTGTCAGTTCTTACCTTATCGGCAACAAGTTCTCTACGGGTGATATTCACTCTCTGCTCGTTGTTATCTATGGGACTCTGTTGGCGGAGCGTCATGGCTACGTTATCTATAATTGGGGTATTTTTTGGGCCTTTGTTGCTGAGACGGTGCTTGTTCTTATCAAGGCAAGCGCAATGACTGCTCTTCTAGGTTTTCTGCTTGCCGTTGCAGTTGTTGTTGCCATTCCTACGAAGGTAAAAGACATTTGCTCAAAGGGTACGGTCTTTATCGGTGCTCTCGCGATTGCAAATATCGTTTTCTTCGGTTCGGGCATGATGCTACAAAACCCCTATGTCCAGAGTTTCATTCAGGACGTTCTTGGCCGAAGCTTGACCATGACCGGAAGAACGCCGATTTACGATAGTCTGGGCATTATCATCGGCACTAGCCCTTTCGTCGGATTTGGCTATGGCAACAATATTGTTGAGCGTGTTGTCGGTTGGGGCAACGCACAAAATGGTATCGCGGACATAGCTGTTATGTATGGTCTGGTGGGTGTTGCGTCTTTCGGCCTTATGGTCCATGGTGTACTTGGTGAAAAGGGGGAGCGAAACGAGAAGGCTCTTTCCCTTATAGGAGTACTTTATGGAACGATTCTCACTTCTCTTGTTGAGGTTTCTTTCGGCATCGCCTTCTATTTCGCGCTTGCGATAGTTTCTGTCTCCCTGAGCGTATCTTGTCGGCAGGTCAGATCTGACTGCACAGATGGTATTTCTAAGCTCGATGACCCTAGGTTTGCGAGGCGGATGTGACAGGAGCGTGTGTAAAGAAGCTATCCGTTGTTGTTCCCGTCTACAACACCGAAGAACAACTCCCACGTTGTGTCGGTTCACTTCTGCCTCAGATGGATGACGCCTGCGAGCTTGTGCTCGTTGACGACGGGTCATCGGATTTGTCAGGTGAACTATGCGACGTGTATGGGGAAGACCCGAAGGTAACTGTTCTACATCAGGCTAACAAGGGCGTATCTGCTGCCCGTAATTTTGGCCTGGAGAAGGCTTCAGGCGAGTATATATGGTTTGTTGACAGCGATGATTGGGTTCCTGACGGGGCCCTCCGCGTTGTTCTCGACGCTATAGCAGATTCTGAAATCGACTTGCTTTGCTTTGCTGAGGATAAAGTCAGCGTAAGCGGTGATGTAATTGGGCTGTTGCCCGCGCCCTATCTTGGACGTGGGCCTAAGGATGGCCCCTTGCTTCTTGGAGATGGCCTTTACCCTCATTCGCATGTATTTAGGAAAAGTCTTTGCGTCGATTTGCGTTTCGATGAGTCACTTAGCCTTTTGGAGGATAGGCAGTTTTTCTATCGTTTATGGCTCAGGGTTGAGAAGGTTGTTTCTGTCGATGCCGCCCTCTATTGCTATGTGGTAGACCGCAAAGATTCCGCAGTCAATAATCAGACTACCGAAAAATTGCTCGGCGCTCAACGCGTTGCCAAAGAAATATATCTTTCGGAATTAGGTCTTGGTAGATCAGATCCGGCGTACTCGTCTTACGTGTTGTTCACCTTGATGGCATTGTCGAAATGTGGTAGGGAAAGTGGACTAGGGTACGATTTTAATAGACTTCGTGCTGAATTGCTTAGCTGCTCTGATGGATTAGAGTCACTGAGTAGAGAGCTGCGTCTCAAATGCAAACTGCTCAAGTTTTCACCGCGGCTATTCATTTTTGCTTGTCGCGTAAAAGAGTCTCTTTAGTGAGTCTTTCGTTTCGGCAATTAACACGGATTGGATTTGGATTATGTCTTGTAACTCGGGCCGTCGTGTGGGGGTAATAATCTCATACGCTTACACGGTCGTTCAGATTGTAGTTCAGCTAATTTATGTTCCTATCTTGCTGTCCTGCATTGGGCAAAGTGAATACGGAATTTACCAGCTCATTGGTTCGGTGATGGCTTATATCGTCTCCATCAACAGCGTGCTTGCTGCTGGTGTTGGTAGATACTACTGCATGTACATGGCTGAGGGCGATGGCCTTAAAATGGAGAACACGCTCGCCATCGCGAAGCGCATATATCTCGTAATGTCCGTAGCAACAATGGCCGTAATGGGCATCTTGGCGATTGTGTTCAGAAACGTCTATGCAGCTTCCTTCACCGGGCCGCAGCTCGATGAGTGCTGTATAATGTTTCTAATTCTGGGCGTAAACTGTATAGTTACGATGAATAATACTATCAACATTTCGATTCTCACCGCGAGGGAGTGCTTTCTTTTCCTCAAGGGCACCCAGCTGCTTTCGCTTGCATTGCAGCCAGTAATCGTTGTTCTTTTGACGAGGGTGTGCCCTTACGCAGTCGCAATCTGCGTTGTGGTTCTGGGCCTGAATGTCCTCTGTGCAACAGCGCAGAGGGTCTACTCGAAGAATGTGCTTAAGGCGAGCTGGAAATACCATGGTTGGGACAAGGCACTGGCCAAAGGACTTCTCGGCTTTAGCGCCTCCGTCGTTCTCGTTACTGTTGCTGATCAGATTTTCTGGAAGACCGATCAGCTTATTGTTGGCTTCATGTATGGCCCCGAGTCGGTAGCCGTTTACTCGGTAGGGTCGCAGGTCTATTCGGCATACATGTATATCGGTATAGCGATAGCCTCTGTTTTCCTTCCTCACGTTTCTGAGCTTTACCATCGCGACCATGATATGGAAGCAATTTCCAACCTTTTTACCAAGGTCGGACGACTTACTTTTATGGTGTGCATCGCGGTTTTGGGCGGTTTTGCCGTTCTTGGACCTGACTTCATGACTCTTTGGGCCGGTGAAGGCTATTACATCTCCTATCTCATTGCTATTGTCGTGATGATTCCGTTTACGATTGATATCGTGCAGAACCTCGGGCTCACTATCCTTCAGGTCGTGAACAAATACTATTTTCGAGGTATGATGTATCTTCTCATCGCGATTGCTAATGTTGTGTTGACAATTGTATTACTTAACGTTGTGGGCCTTGTGGGCGCAGCTCTTTCCACGGCGATCGCTATGCTCATCGGAAATGGCTTCGTTATGAATTGGTACTATCTGAAAAAGATCGGGCTTGATATTCGTCGATTCTGGACAGAAATTGGGCGACTTGCGCTTATTGCCATGCCGGTTATTGCATTATTTGCCCTTTTGTACTGGAATCTTCCATTTGGGCGGGGAACCTGGCTTGGTCTTGTCCTGTCAGCGTTCTTTTTCTTGACGGTACTTTTAGCTTTACTATGGCGATTTGGCCTAAATGAATATGAAAAAGAGCTCTTCTCGAGCTTGTTTTTCAAAGTTAGAAAGCAAAGCAACGAAAGTCGTCGCTAAAGCCGCAAAGTATCCACTTTCAATCGTACGAGGGGTACTCAGCATCTTTTGCGTCAGGGTAAATAGCAAATCTTATCCTTGTGTTGCTGGTTCTTTCTGTAATAATCTCCATGCTTGGGCAGGTGTGCCGTTTGACTCATAGAGCCAAACGGTGCTTCCTTCTGTCGTTTCTAGCCATTTGTCATCGAGGCAGCGTCCATCTGAAGTATTGCTTATGGTCCAGTTCCCTTCTGTTTTCGATAGCTTCCACAACTGGTTCGCATCGCCGTTCTCTTCGTGGAGGAGAACAAGGCCGTTATCTGAGGTCAAGTATTTCCCATCGAACTTGATGAAATACGCTCCACTTTACGTGTCGAACGAGAAATCTAATATATCAGGAGAGGACGACAAAATTGTTCCTCCGGTGCTGCATTTTATATACATATTTGTTTTTAGGGTGGATTCAATTGTATACCTAGCGTTTGGAATTGGCTGTTCATAGGAATTGCCACCAATTGCAATCCATTGCTGCTCGATGGAGCCGTTTGACTCATATAACCAGATTTCGGAGCCTTCTTTCGTATCAAGCCATTTATCATCAACGGTTGTGCCAGTCGCAGCGTTGGTTAGCGTATACATACCGTTTGATTCCGAGATGACCCACAGGGCATTCAGGCTACTGCAATTATTCGATTGTGCGATTGTGTTGTCCGCTGAAATTAGATATTTATTGCCCGTTGAAATTGCATATAAATTACTGTTCTTTTTGTATTCTAATTTCAACTCCATAGGAGATGACGAGAGTACAAAGGATTCTTCGGATAAAGTAATCCCCATCTCCCTGCATATAGGACTTGATAACTTATAACTTCCGTCAGCGATGCTGCGATCGCTCGACATGTCTATTGGGATTAGGCTCCATGCTTGAGCTGGTGAGTTGTTGTATTCGTATAGCCATACAGTGCTTCCTTCGCTTGTCTGCATCCACTTGTCATCGATTACCTTATTTGTCTCAAGGTTTCTAATTGTCCAGTTTGTTCCGCTTTCTTCTAATCGCCAAAGTTGATCTTTGGAGTAAGAGGGCTCAAGAAGCATGACTTGCGTACCTTTGGATCCCAAGCATTTGGTTCCTCTAGTGATCCTGTAGGAATCATAATCCTTCACATAGGAGAAAGAATAAACGACAATTTCTTGAGTTAACGCTGAGGTGCCGGCGTTTGAGGACAGCTTTTTGGTTGGATCCAGCACGCTTGCAATACAGTATCTCCCGTCGGGAAGTGCTTCTTTTGTGCACTCATTACTATATTCCGACTGCACATTGTATTTGGCCCTCCATTTGCTATTGGACTCCATGGTTACGTTCGAAGTCGCGGTTAACTCAGCTTTGGCACTGTCGGTCTTCCATTCCCTCTGATTCATCGCATAAGCAACGATTCCATTCTGAAGCCCTGAGATGCTTGGTGGGAAGGACTGGTTGTCGGCATTAATGGAAAAGCTCTCTTCCTTGGTATCTAGGTGCTGCTGAATGCGATCGGCATACTTCTCGGCCCATTCATCGGCCTTGCCGTTTCGCACAAAGAAATTGTTGGACAGGTCGGTCGAGCGGTAGGCGTAGTCATCCTTTTGGTAGTTTGCCGTGTGGTCGGAGTGGGCGATTGCCATGAGCTCGTCGGTTAGGCCAAAGTACAGATGGCGCTGGTCCAGGTCTTCGTACCAGTTGTCGCTGGTGTCGTCCCAGGTTAGGTCCATCTGGCACCATTTGCCGTCGATCTTTACGGCGTTCCAGGTGTGGCCGTTGCCGGTGATGCGGCCGTTGGCGATGCCCGCTGCGTCAAGGAGCTTGGAGTAGATGCGCTGGTAACTCTCGCAGGTGCCCTGGTGGCGCGTGAGGCCGCTTTCGGCCGAGCACCAGTTGAGGCTGTGGTCGTACTCCAGCTGGTCGAGCGTCCAGTCGTGGAGCCACAGCGCCATGTCGTATTCCGAGCCGTTTGTCTGTTGCCTGCACTGAGCCACGGCGTTGTTGACGATCTGCGTGACGCTTGGGCGGGCGGCGTCGTTTACGGTCACCTCCGCCGTGGTGCGCAGGTAGTAGATTCCCTTGTCGTTTTGGGGGTCGTTTCTGTCGTTGTCCATAAAGTAGAAGTAGATGCGGTACGTGCCCGATGCCGTGAAGTCAAAGGTAAAGTCGTGGCCCGCGGTACCCAGGCTGTAGTAGCTGGCCCATGCCGGGCGCGACGGGTCGCAGACGCTTTCCTGGCTGCCGCCGTCCCAATAGGTGGGCACGTCCATGCGCGCCTTGGCCTGGGACGAGCCGTTGGTCTGGGTTAAGTGGAAGGTCGTCGCGGTGCCCGCGGGGGCGTCGTTCCACGAGACGGTGAAGGTGACGCCGTTTTGGGCTGCCGTGGCGGAGTGCGCGTAGGTGGTTTGTGACGCGGCGGAGATGGCCTCGGGCGTGGGGGTGGTTTGGGCTCGGAGGGATGGGGTGGGGGTGCCGGTTGCAGCGGTGGTGTCGTCAGGGTTCTCCGTGTTGGCTGCGCTGGTGCCGGTGGATGTTGCGGTGCCGTCTTCTGCGGTATCAGCTGTCGCATTTGTATTGGTGCCGTCTTCGGCCTTGCCTGTGTCGCTATTCGTGGCGTCGGCTTGCGCCTGCCGCTCTGCGGTTGCCCAAGGCTGCATGGCTTCTGCAATGGCTGCCATGGGCAACGTCGCGCTGACCATGGACGTGCACGCGATCGCGCAGAGCAGGTAGTAAAGGGATCGTTTCATAGCGGAGCCTCTCGGTGAGCAGCCAATAGGGTCCGAAGGCAGCTCCAGGCCAGCACTCCGCACATATTATTTTGCGGTTTATTTTACGGGAGCCCCAGTCAACATCAGCGAACTATCTGGGGAATGTTGGGGAGGGTAGTGTTTGGCTGCCCGGTGACGTTGTGGCACGTGCTCGATTGTCTATGCGTACCTAGGAAGCTCCAATACGAGGCTGTCCGCACTTCTTCGATGCCCGACGCCGGAACCTTCCAAGAAAAGTCCTCCAGACTGCTACCTACGTCAAGCTCTGTGTGGTCGAATTCTTCAATTATTCGTCTAAGGTTGTTCTTGTCTTTGAGCATTAGTCGCCACTTGGCGGGCTTTGTTCCGAAGATTTGGTGCAGTCCCAAAGCGTCAAATTAATGACGAGCTTTCGCTTGTCCTAGCCGGAGGCGTTTACTTCCGTTAGAGACTTTCGGAGACAGACGCCACGGAAGCGGTTTGGCAATACTCTCCTGATTCATACGACATTCTCTACTGCGAAGGCAAGACGGACTTTTCCTCTGCGTCGGCTAATCCCTTCTACTGTGGTGCCAGGACTATCTTGTGGAACATGCGTTACATATACTGTGCTAGAAGAAGGAGGGAGTGACGGCGAGATGCAATTCTTCATGAGTGATCGTCATGAATGTGCACGTCGTTGCTTTGGTTGGCGCATATCGAAGGTTAGACTTGAATCGGGTTTATCTAGATTAGCGTAGGGGAGATTGGCTTGGCACAGCGTAAGTATGATAGCTTCGCCGTTGGAATTCTAAACGACGGTAATGCGGCGGTGCACATTGATTTGTCAATCAATGTATGGGCCGATGTCAGACATTCCTCTGAAATAGATTTTGGTATTCAAATCCCTCACATGGATGATATCTCGGGGTTTTTCATCTTCTTCCCTTTCGAGATTGAAAAGAACGATGTCGTTGACCTTACTTCCTCGTTTCGTGATAACGGATTCGTTCAGGTTTTATTTAATCAGGATTGTGAAACTAAATGCCGTTTTGACCGAACGATTGTTACGGATGACTGTGGTAATTCATTATTGATCCTTCCTATTTCGCATAACGACAGCTTGGTTGTCGATAATCTGGAGGGAGGGTCCTTGCTTTTGTTTCGTTACGATCCCTCGGTCCTTCCTCGCGACTGCACATCTTTGTACTTTAGATTGCGATTGCCATTCGTTTCGCTTGATGGCTTGCTATCTGGTCCCGCTGATATGAGAGAAGTAATAACAGGACCTATCGTTCCTTTTCGTACCATGAGCTCAATTGTCGTCAATCAGGTTAGAGGTCTTCCGAGTTCAGTTGTTCGTAGGCTTGTTGAATCGAAAACCGACATCGGCGAAACGCATATTGCAGTAATTGCTCCGCGGCAATGGGAGATTAATTCCTTTCTTACGCCTTATAGGGTGAGGCCGTTGGAGAATATCGCTTGGGAAAAATATCAGCCTCGGTTGAAAGGCGGCATTACCATCCCGAACTCAAAAAGCTGCGATATGTTTGTATATCAGTGGCTCATATCTGACAGCAATACTTCGTTACAGCTAGAGTTTTCGCGGAAACGCATCACTTTTCTTACTTTGTTTTTTTACCTTGCTATCCTCTTTCTATTAAACCTTCTGAGCGAAGTTCTGATTCGTTTAGTTTTTGCGATCACCGAATAGGTCGTCCTATATATGATTGGATTGTCATGACGAAGAGCACGGTAGCCACGCTGAAAATTCGACCATCTATTTTCAATTTGATTCGCAACGGCATAAAAGAATATGAAATCAGAGACTCTTCGTTAGAGGGAGTCGATGTTATATGTTATTTGGATAGCGAGACAGGCGCATTCCTCGGGTCTTTTGCTGTTGGTGACGTTGAGTGCGTTGACCGAGGCGCCGATCAACGGACTATTGAACGTTCCGGGGTTAATGTAGAAACCTTCTATGACTTGTTTCCTCCCGTTTCGGTTGGGGGGCCTGAAGTTTTGTGGGTTGCCAAACTTCAAAGACCCGTTGATATCAATGATGCACTAGGGATTGGTTGAGACTATGGTTCAAGACGATTACATCCAACCGCTACCGTTTTCGGAAGTAAACCTTGACGACTCCTTTTTCGATAGCCTCAGATGCTCTTATGCTGGTTTTGATGAATGGTTTAACAGGAAAGCGCTAGGTGGAGAGTACGCTTATTTCGCATTCGATTCGTGCAGCAATCTGATTGCGATGCTTTATCTTAAAGAAGAAAGTGGTCTTGAAGGGGGCGTAATTCCTCGGATGGACTTTCCTCGCTTGAAGATCGGAACATTCAAGGTAGATTTCGATCATCATACGGGAATTGGAAAGCGCCTGCTTGCAATATCTTTACGCGACTTTGCCAGATCTGGGTTGGATTTCGTTTACGTCACTATGCATGAAAACGAGAACACCTCTTCGCTGGCTAAGTTGTTATACAAATATGGTTTTAGTTATTGGGGATCCAAAGATCAAGAGACGGTTCTGTACAAGACCCGTTCTTGTTCTGATGATAACGCTTTCATTCGTTATCCGTTCGTAAGTCGTTCTGTGGGTAACTGCTGGATATTGTCTATACGCCCTGAATATCATAAGGATTTATTCGGGGATGTTCATTTAACAAGTGAATATGGTCAGCCCATTATTGATGAAAGTTGCCTGAACTCGATTGAGAAGATATACCTTTCCGGTTCGCAGAATGCCGCGGATATGGCGGTAGGCGATAAAGTTGTTATATATCGTACTTCAGATGGTAAAGGCTCGGCTTATTATCGTTCAGTTGTGACATCTGTGTGCACGGTTGTTAAAGTTGTCAATCTTAATTCTTTCAGGGATGAGACGGATTTCCTTAAGAAGGTTCGCGGTAAAACGGTTTTCACAACAGAAGAATTGAGACGCTTTTGGCAAACGAGAAGCTTTCCTTGGTTGGTATGCCTCCTGTTCAACTTCCCATTGAAGCGTTATCCTAACCGCAAGCAGTTGTTGGATTGCGGGTTTATTGACACCGAGCGTCTTGTTTGCGAGCGTATATCTCAAGATGACATGGATGGAATAATGGCGTTGGGGAATGCTGATGAAAGCTTTATTGTCGATTAAATCCGAGTTTGTTAAGCGGATTTTATCTGGTGAAAAAAAATATGAATACCGGCGTCGTGTGTTTGCCCGCGACGATGTTGAAGCGATCGTAATTTATGAGACGCTTCCAGTCGGTCGCGTTGTTGCTGAAGTCGAAGTTGAAAAGGTTCTCAAAGATACTCCGTCCGCGCTATGGGAAGAAACTCATAAAGACTCAGGAATTACTGAACAGTTTTTCTTTTCTTATTTTTCTGGGCTTGAGCAAGCCTGTGCTATTGAGCTCGGTAACGTTAGGCTTTTCGATAACCCGCTTTTACTGTCTGAATACAATCCCGATCTGACCCATGCTCCTCAGTCATTTGTTTACGTTGAGTAAGAAAGTCCGTTTCTAATTGCAATGTGGAACCGCCGTTATTCCACTGCGGCACCGGAGCCGATGTGGACTCCGGTGCCGATTTGTTGCTGGCGGTCTGACTATGCAGTTGAGGAGTACAAGATACTTCAGCATGATTAGTGTCATGGGCTCACAGCCGCGGGGAATAGCGTGTATTTTACTGGGTTGTTGGGGCTGAATATCATATAACGGCACTGTCAATATTGCGCTGGGCGCCGGTGCCGAAACCGATCGCGGTGTCTTTTTGTAGCTAGAGGCCAGCTCCGTAGTGCTACCGCTCGCTAAATACTTCACAGCGAAGCCTTTCTGCGGTCAGTATGCAGGAAGCAAGCGGAAACACCTTACAAATTACTGCGTCGCGATGGGCCCGTCTGAGCTTTTCGACTATATCGTGAGCATCTTTTCCGAGGGCTCCCTGCGGCGTTTCTCCGATTACCTTGATGTAGATATCTCGATGATGACCATTCACTCCGCTAAGGGCTCGAGTGGGACACTGTTTTCATTCCGGGCGTTACGCGTTTTGATTGGCCTGGAGTGATTTGCTCTCGGTGCGAAAGTGCTGGTATGTGCTCGCGTTCTGCGCATGGATGTCGGATCGTGGATGCGAAGAAAATGCCAGATGGGCTTATTGAGGAAACGGGCCTGCTTTACGTCGGCGTCACTCGCGCCCGCAAAGCGGTATATGTCTTCGCTTCTATGCAGCGCAGAACAAGTTACGGGAACTATCAGGTTGCCTGTCCCTCTTGCCTAACGTCTCTTCCGGGTATTGAGCCTGTGAGTTGGACGGTCATGGACGGAGAGGGGTGATTTGTGGCGATATGGGGTGTTCCCGCTATTGGAGCGAGGTCCGGTCAGTGGTCTGACCGGACCTCGCTGGGCGTGAAACAGCCGTTCAGTGCGAAATATACTGCCTTAGGGCTTCGGAAAGATCGTCTCTCAGGTCGCCTTCCAACAAGGAAATTGCACGATCGACATAGATTTTGTTGTCCATACCAAAATAATGGCCAACGCTTGTTGCAAGAGACTTGTCGTTGAATAGCCCGAGAATCTCATTGTAATCATGGCCTTCAATGGCCTGTTGATATCTGTCGTTAACGTTCTTTTCTATGCTCGCAATATCAATTAAGGATGCTATGCCATCGGCAGTCAGCTGCTCATTATCCGAAATAGTTATTCCGGAAAGCACTTCTTTTACGCCTGCTACAAGCGCTTCCGATGTCTGCTTCTTTGATTGTTTGCTGAACCTTTCACTTACATATGTCTTAATGCTGGAAAAGGTCTTATCTGCATCAGTACCGAAACGCTGAGATAGAATCTGCACCGCTTCTTTGGTAAGAAAAAGATTTTCAACTTCTGCGACCTTAAGGTGGAAGATGCCCTTTTCCTTAAGGGTGTTGAGCTGTTCCTCGGTTTTAAAGTCTCTGTCTATGATGCCCCGGGCCTTTATGGCATGAAGGCCCGGGGTACGATTATATGCCTTCACATTATTGATGACCTGCTCGCATCCGCCGGAAGGGACTACATAACAATCGGGAAAGAGTGCGGAATAGATCCTCTTGTCGTAACTTCCTTCGGTTCCTTCAACGAATAGGACTTCTTTCCGGTTGCCAAGGAGCTCTATTAAGAGCTCCTTTGGAAGGTCGCTATCGGGAAGCTTTTCTAATTCCCATTTGGTGCCATCGAAATTTTTAACCCAGATAATATCCGAGCTTCGGTGTGTTGAGGCGAAATTAACATCGTGGGTTATGTAGATAAAGAGGCAGTCTGGGCGCGACTGCTCTAGGGAAGTCCAGAGTCGCGCCATAAGCGATGGATGCAAATGAACTTCAGGTTCATCCATGATGATTATTTTGTCGTTTGGGACACAAAGAACTTGTGCGGCAAGATATAGCACTGAACGCTCGCCGTCGCTCATTTGCGTTGCGCTGTAGCGATCCGTTTTACTTTGGGAGTACGCGTAGAAGGCAGCGTCTTCCTGCTCGATCTTTCTTTGAGGAAAGACTTCATCCCAAATTACTTTAAGCTTATCTAGGGCTGTTTTCGGTAGAGGGGGCCTTTCTGCAGAAATAGACTCCGCATGTTTGCATTCATCAATAAACCGTTGGTTTTCAAGATTTACTTGTGCGATGAGGGCTGCTAAAACATCGTCAAAATCGTCGAGGAGCTTTGTTGTGTAGTCCTTGCCCCATTTCCATCGCCCATTTTTGTTTTCCTTATATTGAGAGCCACCGTATATGACATTATCCTCTGCTTCTGCATAGCTTTTTAAAGGGATTCTCTCGGAAAAATTGATATCACGTTGCGCTGAGATTCTATGGACCTTTTCGAAATCTTGTTGCTCTATCCAAGCGCCGAGTTTTGATTTGCCAGACCCATTTGCTCCGATGATAACGACGGAGTTGACCTGTGCTTCACAACAGATCTTTATGTTGCTGGCATTGGGTAGCCAGTATTCATATTTTGATTCGTCTTCTGACAATTGTCCCACCTAGTTAATAACGATTATTTATTGATTTAATAATAGTATTGATAAGTCCCAGTGGCCTGCTTGGTTCCAGCTTTGCATTGCCATACTCTTCGATTTTGCGGCCATGGTTGTTCTCGTCAGGCTTAAGGCGCCACTCGACCGGTTGCGATCCGATGCTCGATATTTCCGTTTGTATGCAAAATTGGGCGTTTTGATAGCGAGGTTGAGCGTGACGCCTCGGAGTGTCTCATGGGTTGGGCGTGGAGCTGGGGTGCCATAGAAGACGAGATCGTGCAGAGAAGTCTTATTACCAGAAGCACTCTTCCGATTTTGTGGCCGCTCGAGGCGGCTATACCTCACGATGCCGATTCAGCCATCGGCGCAACTGAACTCTTCGATCATTCGCCCGGTAATCACGACAGTGCTGACAACGATGTCGCTCTCTCGTACCGTGAACATGCAGTAGGTCGGTAAGGGCCAGTTGGCGTAGATGCTCACCCCGTTCGCTAAAGACGCTACCAATGGATTGCCCTGCTCGCCGGGTAGTAGGTTGACGACGCCATCGTTCACGTTCCTGCTGCTGCGCGCTGGAAAACCTGACTTCGACTATGACGCCCCTCTGGGTCGCCTCCATGTTATACTTGCCGTAAAAACTTTACGGCAAGTATAACATGGAGGTTTCGATGCTAACGCGTTTTGAGGTCGAGGGATTCCGAAACTTCTCCCATAGATTTACCTTCAATTTGACCGATGTCAGGGACTACAGATTCAATACGTCAGCCATCGATGAGGGCATCGTTTCTTGTGGTCTTATCTACGGTAAAAACGCTGTCGGCAAAACAAATTTCTCCAATGCTCTTCTCGATATTTCAGCAAATGTGGGGCGTCGGACCTTCTATTCCAATAAAACTAATTATCTCAGCGCAGTTGATGGGGTCACGTCGGCGTGCTTTGCCTACACGTTTCGCTTTGGGAATGACGAAGTTGCTTATCGTTACGAAAAGACGGGATTAACAGATTATCTCCGTGAGTCCGTGGTTGTTAACGGCAAGATAGCATTTGATTACGATCACCGTGCGGGCAAAGTGGTCGATGGTGATTTGGCTTCTATTGGTGCCGATCGATTGAATTGGGAGTTCAAATCTCCTGGCATTTCTGTTTTGGCATATGTGTGCAATAACATTCCTTTTGAGGAGACAATGCCCCTCTTTAGGCTGTATACGTTTGCACGCTCAATGGATGCCATTGGCGACGCATATATGAACGACCGTAGTCTTGTCTCAACCATCGCCGAAAACGTTATTGCGAATGACTCGGTTTCTGAGCTTCAGGCATTTTTGAACGAGTTTGGAATTCAGGAACGCCTTGCTGCGCGTGAAACGCCATCGGGTGATATTGCTCTGTACTTCGAAAAAAGTCGGCTCATTCCATTTGCAGAAAACTGTTCCAGTGGTACTGTGGCGCTGCTACGACTGTTCAATTATTTCCATGCTACAAAGGCGCCGTCCTTGCTATTTGTCGATGAGTTTGATGCGTTCTATCATCACGATCTCGCCGAGAAGGTCGTTGACTATTTTAAGTCCCAGACTGGACGCCAGGTGCTTTGCGCATCTCATAATACGGACTTGTTCAGCAATAAAATCCTTAGGCCAGACTGTCTATTCATTCTTTCGGATCACAATATAATTTCCGCAGCCAATGCAACAGATAGGGAACTAAGGGAAGGGCACAACCTCGAAAAGCTCTATAAGGCTGGCGAATTCGATGTCTAGGAAGCAAGTCCTGCTTATCGTTGAGGGTATAAAACAAGAGATTAAACTCTTCCAGGCTCTCTTTAGGTGCTATGGTCTCGACATTGGCTATGAGATCGTTTCCTATAACACAAATATCTACGAGCTTTATGAAAGGATGTTTTCGGACGGCTTTCAGGACGACTTATCGCTTCTCGGCGTCCTTAAGGAACGTGCGTCCGAAGAGGATAAGTGGTTATTTGACCAGGATTATTCTGATGTTTTGCTGGTCTTTGACTATGAGCCCCAAGATAATAGGTTCTCACCTACACGGTTAGAGGAAATGCAACGTTACTTTAACGAGAGCACAGACAATGGCAAGCTCTACGTTAACTATCCAATGGTCGAGGCATGTAAGCACTTTCTGAAAATGCCCGACGTGGAATATCTTAACAGAACTGTTTCCCGTGAAGACGTTTTGAATTACAAGTCAATTGTTGGCAATGCTTCTAGGTACCAGAGTTTTGAGCGGCATTTTATTAGGCCTGACGTTGACGAAATGATAGTGCTTACTGCCATCAAGGCGCTTCGGTTGTGCGGCCACAACGGCGAGGCCGGTTATGAGTCTGAGTATAGAGATCTTGACCATGAGACGATCGTGAAGGTGCAAAACGATACTTTGCGTTTGGCTGATGAGGTATGGGTTCTTGGTACCTGCCTGCTATTTATTTTGGATTACTCAACGGGTCTTATTGATTTCGCAGGAATCGAGTCGAGATTACTTGGCTAGGTTTCTGGACGCTGCTTGTTCTGACTAATGTTGTCGATGCGGGGCTGTCATTTCGGAAGTGCGGTGAAAAATCGGAAACATCCGAGTACACACCGGTTTTTGCCAACAAAACTGCAGGTCGCGGATGCCCAAAACAAGGGCCTGTTTGACAGATCTCGGTTTTTCACCGCACTTCTGGATTGGGTGCTCATTTAGCACTCTCGATGTCCCCACATCCCCTAAAAAAGTTCTTAAAACAGCCTTAAAGGCGCTCCAGCTCGCGTTGACAGCGTACAATAGGCGTGTTTGACTGTGGCAAAAGTAGAGTTTCGGGGAGGGGAACGCCGTGGAAGTGCTGGTTGTTGGCAACACCGCATATGTTGACGATGACTTTTGTGCCAAGGCGTTCCCCGAGGACCATGTTCAGGTTGTCGCCGCCGGGGATGCGCGCCGCGATGAGTCGTCGCCCCATTCCTCGTGGAAAGAGCTTCTGCAACACCTGGATCAGGCCTACGAGTTCGACCGCGTGGTCTACCTGTCTAATTACCTTACCCTGCATACCGATACCGTGGGCGATATCGAGCTGCTGCGCACGGTCTTTCGTGCGTGCGCGGGTCGCCGGGTCCAACTGCTGTATGTAGCAGGGCCCGCAGGTGCCGAGGGCGCCGCCGATGCCGTGGGGCGAACGGGCAAGGGCATTATCGCGCGCGCAGCCAACGACCTGTGCCGCTACTACGCTGCTCGCGAGGGCGTTCAAACCAAGATCCTGCGCGTGCCGTTCCTGTATACCGCATCTGCCGCGCTGGAGGACCCGTTTTTGGTGCCGCTGCTCGACGCGTGCTCAACCGGATCGGTCGCTCTGCAGGACGCGCAGGATGCGGCGTTTCCCCTGCTGTGTGCCGAGGAGCTTGCGGTGTTGGTACGCCGTATCTTCGACAGCTGGGATGGTAACTTTGAGACGCTCGACGTTGCCGATACCTTCCATCACACGGCGGGTGAGGTGGGCGACGCCCTCAAGGCACTGTTCCCCGGTCTTGCCGTTGCCTATGGCGATTCTGCCGGCTACGCCTTGCCTGCCAGCGACGTCGCTCGCGTGCGCTATGGCTGGTTTCAGCGCTACGACTTGCTGCGCGATCTTTCGACCATTCAAGCGCGTTGGGATGCTGGTCGCGCAAAGAAGGTTAACCCCTTGCGCGCCGCCATCGACCGCATCCAGATGTGCACGCTGCCTATTAAATGCCTGGAGACGGCAGCCGCCTGGGTTCTGTTCGAGGTGCTGGAGCATCTGTTCTCACAATCGGCCCAGCTCAACGTGCTCGATTATCGCCTGCTCTACGTGGTGCTGATCGGCACGCTGTATGGCTTGGACTTTGGCCTGGTTGCGGCGCTGCTGGCGTCGGTGGGTTTGGCCGCGAGCTACTTTACCCAGTATGGCTATACCTTCCAGGGCCTGTTCTACGAGCCGTCCAACTGGTTGCCGTTTATTGCGTACTTTGTGGTGGGTGCCGTGTGCGGCTATGTGCAGCTGCGCAACAGCGAAGCCATTAGGGCGGAGCGCGATCAAAACGAGCTCGTGCGCAACCGCAATACGTTCCTTACGCAGCTCTACCACGACGCGATCGAGGACAAGCGCGCGTACAGGCGCCAGATCGTGGGTCGCCACGACAGCTTTGGCAAGATCTTTGCCGTGACGCAGGAGCTTGACGTGCTCAACCCGCGCGACATCTATCGCAAGTGCTGCGAGCTTCTGGGCGAGATCCTCGAGAACGATTCGGTGGCGATCTACCATGTTTCAGGCGGGGCATTTGCACGCCTGGTGGCAGCAAGTCCCGCGATTGCCGAAGATGCCGCACGTTCGCTCACGCTTGAGCAGCTTGCCCCTCTTTTGGGCGACGGGGGTCGTTCGAACCTGTGGGTGAACCGCGAGCTGACGCCGGGGCTTCCCATGTTTGGATACGCGATCGAGCGCGACGGGGCAGCCGCCGTGTTGATCTTTGTGCGTCGTGCGGCCGAAAACCAAATGACCCTCTATTATCAAAACCTGTTCCGCATCTTGTGCGGCCTGGTCGAAAGCGCGTTGGGCCGTGCCTTTGACTATGAGGCGGTGGCGCAGGATAAACGCTGCGTTGACGGCACGTGCGTGCTCAAGCAGGCTGCCTTTGGCCAAGAGCTCGCGGCGGCGCAGGCGCTGGCAGATAGCAAGATGGGGAGTTTTTTGCTCCTGCGCGTGGTACCGGGTATGGAGCCTGTCGGCGAGCTGGTGGGCGCAATTGGGTCGACAATCCGCGAGAGCGACGCGGCGGGCTTGGTCGACGGCGACGTGCTCTACCTGCTTATGCGCCAGGCAAAGGCGTGCGATCTGCCCATTATCCGCGAGCGCCTGAGCGCAAAGCAGATTGCGGTGGAGCCCGTCGACGGCGAGGACATCGTAGCGCTGCTGCAGCACATCTCTTACACCGGTGACGGTGAGGGGGGTGCCGCTTGATCTCGCTTGTCGTTGCTGCCGTCTTGCTGTTGATTCATGCGCTGGTTTGCCTGATGCTGTGGACGCTCATGAAGCTGGGCCTGCTGCCGGTGCGCGGGCACATGCTGGCTGTGATAGTGCTGGTGCCGCTGTGGGGCCCGTTGCTGGTGGTTCTGCTATCGGTCCGCAGCGCGGTGTTCGGCGAGGGACTGAAAGAGTCTGCGCTGGAGTCGCTGCGCTTCAACGACGACCTGCATCGCAGCATCCAGGTGCACGACCGTGACGCCGATGCGGGCGTGGTCCCGCTCGAGGAGGCGCTCATCGTCAATGACCCGGCATACCGGCGCCGCCTAATGCTCTCCATGCTCACCGAGGAGCCCGACGCGTACCTGGCGCAGCTGCAGGCGGCTAAGCTTAACGACGACGTTGAGGTGGCGCACTATGCCGCGACGGCGGTGGCGCAGATCTCCAAGGAGTCCGACCTTAAACTGCAGCAGCTGGAGCGCGCCTTTAAGACGGACCCGAGCGCGCAAAACCTCATCGAATACTGTGATTTTCTTGGTGAATACTTAGGCTCGGGCTTGGCCGAGGGGCGCGTGGCTCAGATTCAGCGCCAACAGTACGCGCGCCTGCTTGCGCGTCGCTGCGAGCGCGAGGATACCCTTGAGCTGCGCATTCGATACGCGACGGCGCTGGCCGATGTCGGACAGATCGACGAGGCGCAGGCCGTGACCGACCAGCTGGTGCTCGACGTGCCCGAGGAGCAGGAGGTTTGGGTGCTTTGCCTGCGCCTAGCCGTGATGCGCCGCGACGGTGACGAGGTCCACCGTGTGATCGATGCGATCGACAATCAACATGTGTATTTGAGTGCCGCCAACCGCGAACAGTTGGCGTTTTGGCGCGACGGGGAGGAGGCCAGATGAGCGTGGCACAACATATCCGCGACCGTGCAGGCCGCTTTCGTTGGATGGGGCTGCTCGTAGTGTGGGCTGTTTTTATCGTCATGGCCGCCGTGCTGCTGATCGAACGCGCCGGCGTGCAGTACAGCGCTGGACAGCACAAGCTGGGGATGCTTGCCGCCAACGATGCGGTGCCGGCCTCCTCGGCAATCTTTGGCCAAAAGCCCACGTGCCTGGTCATTACCGACTCGGACCAAGATGGCGTCGACGACGTTAAAGACCAGTTCGACCAGATTTTGCTGGACATGAAGATCGCTCATCGCGATGTTGATATTGCCACCGACGGTGCGGACGCGATCCCATCGCTCACGTCGTTTGATCGCGTGATTGTGCTTATGCCCTCGCTTGACGGACTGGGTACACATCTGACTGATCTGATGAGTTGGGTGAGTGCGGGCGGCTCACTCATGCTGGGCATGACGCCAGATAACTCGAACTGCCTGCAGGCTATTGCTTCCAAGCTTGGGATCGAATCGGCCGGATATGACTATGCGACAGCCGAAAGTATCGTTCCGAGTGAGGACTTTATGCTGGGCGGGGGAGAGCGCTACGAGTTCTCGGATCCCTTCGATTCTTCACTTTCGGTTTCATTGCGCGAAACGGCGCACGTCTGGGCAAAGACCGGTGACGCGGGCACGCCGCTCATTTGGTCTAACGATTGCGGCAGTGGTCACACCGTGGTGTGCAACATTGGCATCTACGACAAGGTCATGCGTGGGTTCTATGCTTCGGCCATAAGCTTGCTGGGTGATACCACGGCCTATCCGGTTATCAACAGCGCCGTGTTCTATTTGGACGACTTTCCTAGCCCCGTGCCCTCGGGCGATGGTACTTATATCAAGCGTGACTACGGCCTTTCCATTGCGGATTTTTACACCAAGGTCTGGTGGCCCGATCTGCAAAAGCTCGCGCAAAAATATGGCATTCGCTATACCGGCGTGATGATTGAAAACTACGAGGACGCGGTTAACCAGACCGAGCCCGCGCGACAGGCCGATACCACGCAGTTCCGCTATTTTGGCGGCATGCTGCTGCAGATGGGCGGCGAGCTGGGCTTTCACGGCTACAACCATCAGCCGCTTGCGCTCTGGGACACCGACTATGGTACGTTGTACGTCTACAAGACCTGGAAGAACAAAGAGACGCTCGTCGCTTCGCTTAACGAACTTATCGCGTTTCAAGACGAGGTCCTGCCCAACGCTCATGGCTCGGTCTACGTGCCACCGTCGAATATCCTTTCGGCCCGCGCGCGCCAGCTTATCGGCACCGACGTGCCGCGCATTAAGACTATTGCCAGTACGTATTTTGAGGATGGCACCGACTTGCCGTACGTGCAGGAGTTTGGCGTGGCGAGCGATGGCATTGTGGAGCAGCCGCGCATTGTCTCGGGCGGCATGGTCAACGATTCCTATATGCGCCTAGCCGCCGTGTCCGAGCTCAACATGCACTACGTGAGTACGCACTTTATGCACCCGGACGACCTTTTGGACCCCGATCGCGGAGCCAAGGAGGGCTGGGAGGTCTACAAGGGCGGCCTGACCGACTACCTGGACTGGCTTACCAAATCCGCGCCCGATCTGCGGCACCAGACGGCGTCGGAGTGCTCCGGTGCCATCCAGCGCTTTTCGTCGGTTACGGTGAACGTGGATACAAGTGCAGATGCCTGGACGCTCAGCCTGGGCAATTTCCACGACGAGGCGTGGCTCATGTTCCGCGCCAATAATGGCGAGCCGGGTGCGGTGACGGGTGGCGAACTGACGCACCTTACGGGCAATCTGTATCTGCTCAAGGCAAATGATAAGACCGTGACGATCGAGCGCAAGGAGGGTGGCGATAAATGAGAATCTGCTTGGTACTCGAGGGTTGCTACCCCTATGTGCACGGCGGCGTATCTACCTGGATGCATGGCTACATTACGGCCATGCCCGAGCACGAGTTTGTGCTGTGGGTGATCGGCGCGCATGCTGCCGACCGTGGCAAGTTTGTCTACGAGCTGCCCGGCAACGTGGTCGAGGTGCACGAGGTGTTCCTGGACGATGCCCTGCGGCTTTCGGGCGAGCAACATGAAGCCAGTTTTAACGACCGTGAGCGCGAGGCGCTACGCCGTCTGGTGTCGCTCTCCAATCCGGACTGGGACGTGTTATTCGATATCTTCCACCGCCGTCGCGTGCATCCGCTCTCGTTTTTGCAGAGCCGCACGTTTATGGATATCTTTCGCGACGTGTGCCTGGCCGAGTATCCCTACACGCCCTTTGCCGATGCATTCCACACCATGCGCTCCATGTTGCTGCCCGTGCTCTACCTGTTGGGCAGCGAGGTGCCGGTGGCCGATGTGTACCACGCCATCTCGACCGGCTACGGTGGCCTGCTCGCCTGCCTGGGCTCAAGCGTTCGCCATGCGCCGGTGCTGCTGACCGAACATGGCATCTATACCCGCGAGCGCGAGGAAGAGATCATTCGCGCCGATTGGGTGGTGCCGTCGTTTAAGGACCGCTGGATCCGCTTTTTCTACCTGCTTTCGGAGGAGATCTACCGCCGCGCCTTCCGCGTGACGAGTTTGTTCCATAACGCCCGCAAGACGCAGATCGATATGGGCTGCGATGCGGACAAATGCCTGGTCATCCCCAACGGCATCCAGTTCAACCGCTTTAAGGACATTCCCTTAAAGCCCGATGACGGCTGGGTGGACATTGGCGCTGTGGTGCGCCTGGCGCCCATCAAGGACGTCAAGACCATGATCTATGCCTTCTTTGAGTTGCACGAGCGCCTGCCCAAGGTGCGCCTGCACATCATGGGCGGCGTGGACGACGAAGAGTACGGCGCCGAGTGCCACGCGCTGGTCGATACCCTGGGCGTGCGCGACCTGATCTTTACCGGTCGCGTCAACGTGGTCGAGTACATGGAAAAGCTCGACTTTACCATTTTGACGAGCATCTCCGAGGGCCAGCCGCTTAGCGTGCTGGAGTCGCTTGCAGCGCGTCGTCCCTGCGTGACGACCGAGGTGGGCTGCTGCCGTGAGCTGCTCGAAGGCGCCCCGGGCGACGACTTTGGCGTGGCGGGTTTTGTGACGCCGCCCATGTATCGCAAGGGCCTGGCCGATGCCATGGAGCGCATGTGCGTGAGCCGCGCCCGTCGCATTGAGATGGGGGAGCGCGGGCAGCGTCGCGTTGCCACGTACTTTTTGCACGAGCAGATGCTCGCCAACTATCGCGCGCTGTACGACGAGACGGCGTGTGCGTTTAACCTGCCCAGAGAGGGGGAGTAGCCGATGGCCGGAATTGGTTTTGAGCTCAAGCGCCTGTTTAGGCGCAAGGGCCTGTTTGCCACGATGCGTGCTTACGGCTACGCCGGCATTGTGTGCACGGGCCCGATGCTGCTGGGCGTGCTGCTCCAGGTGGGTATCTTGGTGCTGTGCGGTCTGTGGGGTGTGGGCCGTGCCAACCAGGATCTGCTGGTGTGCATGGTGACCTACACACTGCTGGCCTCGCTTTTGCTCACGAGCTTTTTCTCCATGCCGGTCACGCGCTTTTTGGCCGACATGCTATTTGCCGAGCGTGAGGATAAGATACTGCCTTCGTTTTGGGGCTCCAACGCCATCATGCTTGTTGCGGGCACGGTGCTCTACGGCGTCTTTTTGCTGTTCTCGGGCGCCACGCTGCTGCAGGGGCTGCTGTGCCTGTGGCTGTTCAACATTATGATCGTCAACTGGAACGGCATGAGTTACCTCACGGCCATCAAGGATTACCGCGGCATCCTGTGCAGCTTTGCGGCCGCCATTGGCGTGGCGTGCCTGTGCGCCCTGGCCGCGCTGGCGCTGGGACTGCCGCCGGTCGAGGGCCTGTTGGCGTCAATCGCTCTGGGCTACGGCGTCATGCTCGCCTGGGACGTGGTGCTGCTGTACCGGTATTTTCCTCAGAGCGACCGCAGCCCCTGGCCCTTTTTGCAGTGGCTCGATCAGTTTATGCCGCTGGCGCTCACGGGTCTGTTAACCAATCTGGGACTCTTTGCGCACCTGGTGATTATTTGGGCCGGTCCCATTGGCGTGCGGGTCAAGGGCTTGTTTTATGGTGCGCCTTACTACGATGTGCCGGCGCTTATCGCGTTTTTGACCATCCTTGTCACGACCGTCAACTTTGTGGTCTCGGTCGAGGTCAATTTCTATCCGCGCTACCGCGACTACTACAGCCTGTTCAATGACGGCGGCGTGGTAGGCGATATTGTGGTGGCTGAGGAGGAGATGCTCTCCACGCTCAACAGCGAACTGCGTTTTTGCGCGCTCAAACAGTTGTTTGTGACCGCGGCGGTCATTTCGCTCGAGACCACGGTGCTGTCGGCCTTACCGTTGGGCTTTAACAACCTTATGCACGGGTATTTTCGCACGCTGTGCGTGGGCTATGGCCTGTATGCCGTGGGCAATACGGTGATGCTCATCTTGCTGTACTTTACCGACTATAAGGGAGCCGTGCTGGCTTCGGGCCTGTTTGCCGGTGTGGCCGGGCTGGCGACTGCCGTTTCGTTGCTTTTACCGCAGCAGTTTTACGGCTTTGGCTTTTTGTTGGGTGCGGCGGTGTTTTTTATCGTGGCGCTGCTGCGGCTCGATACCTATACCGCCAACTTGCCGTATCGTATCCTGAGCCAGCAGCCCATTGTGGCGACCGACAAGACGGGTCGCTTTACACAGCTGGGCCGCTTGCTCGATCGTGCCGAGCAGCGCTATGAGGAAGGTCGCCATAAGGGTGAGCCACATGGCGCGTTTGAGCGCGCAGTAGTTCGCGTTTATCGCAAACATTGGGGAGGTTCTGATGACCGATAGGATGATGTCTCGCCGTCGCCTGTTTGAGGCGGCTGCCGGTGCGCTGTTGCTTTCGGGCTGCTCGGTGCAGGAAGACTCCTCGACCAAAAAGGTTAAAAAGCAGGATAAGATTAAAAAGGCCGAGTCCTCGGACGGTACCAAGCAACTACGCGATAAAGATGAGCTGTACGAGGTCTACGACGACTCAGGCATTGTGACCATGTACCTGACGGTCTCGCGCGGCAACAGCTCCGAGAACACCAATCATAGCTGGGCCGAGATCAACACGTACTCGGTGTATGACTATGCCGACATGGGCGTGACGCGCTATCAGGTTATGGGCCTGCTGCAGGCGGGCGACGAAGACGGCCCGGTGGCCGGCGAGGTTGGCTATGGCGAGGAAGCGCCCAATGCCACCGTGCAGGTGCGCGGTCAGACATCGAGCAATAACTCGCAAAAGAATTACAAGGTGGAGCTCAAAAAGGGCAAGGGTACCTGGCGCCAACAGCGCGCGATTGCGCTCAACAAGCACATGGGCGAGGGTATGCGTTTTCGCAACAAGATGGCCTACGACCTTATCCGTGGGATTCCCCAGATGATGGGCCTGCGTACGCAGTTTGTGCATTTGTGGGTGTGCGACCAGACCGATAAGTCCAACGATACCTTTGAGGACTATGGCTTGTTTACACAGGTGGAGCAGCTCAACAAGACGGCGCTTAAGGCGCACGGCTTGGATAAGAACGGGCATCTGTACAAGGTGAACAACTTCGATTTCCATCGCTACGAGGACACCATTAAGCTTGCTGACGACCCCGACTACAACCAGGCAAACTTTGAGGGCATGCTCGAGATTAAGGGCGATTCGGACCACACCAAGCTCATCGAGATGCTCGATGCGCTCAACGACGAATCGCAAAAGATCGATGACGTGCTTGACACCTACTTTGATACCGAGAATCTGGTCTATTGGCTGGCGTTTCAGATCCTGACGGGCAACTGCGATACGCAGAACCGTAACTGCTATCTGTACAGCCCTCTCAACTCAAATACCTGGTACTTTTTAGATTGGGATAACGACGGCATGCTGCGTAAGTTGGAGCTTTCTCTTACCGGGTTTTCGGACTACGCGAGCTGGGAGCGCGGCGCAAGCAACTACTGGGGCAACGTACTGTTCAATCGTGCGCTGCGCAGCAAATCGTTCCGCAGCGAGCTCGACCGCGCCGTCAAGGACCTGCGTTCGTATATGACCGAGGCACGCCTGAGCAAGATGATCAAGCACTACCGCGAGGTTACCGAATCGCTTGTCTTTGCTTCGCCCGATATCGACCATCTGCCTGTCACCAAGGACCAATACGAGCAGATCGCCGCGGCGATTCCCTCCGAGATCGAGGAGAACTACAAGAGCTTTCGCGAGAGTTTTAAAAAGCCCATGCCGTTCTACATCGGCGTGCCGCAGATCGATAACGGTAAGCTGCGTATTAACTGGGATGCGTCCTACGACTTTGAGGCGCGCGACATTCGCTACACCGTGGAGCTTGCGCGTGACTATGCAATAAGCGACGTGGTCTTTAAGGCCGAGGACGTGCTGCTTCCCGAGGTGACCTGCGATGCGCCCGATGCCGGCCAGTATTTTGTGCGCGTGCGTGCCACCAACTCCGACGGCTTTACGCAAGATGCGTTTGACTACTATGTGACCGACGACGGCAAGCACTACGGCATGAAGTGTTTTTACGTGCAAGGCGGCGGTAAGGTCGTGGAGGACACGTATGAGGAGGGCTAGCGCGCTGCTTGAGCGCTTGGCGGCCCCGCCCGTGCGTGTCACGCAGGAGCGTTACCGCCACGAGCTCAAATATCTCATTAACGAGGGCGAGCACGCCGCGCTTGCCTGTCGCATGGCGCCGGTGTTTAAGCTGGACAAGCATGCGCGGGCAGGCGGTTACACCATTCACAGCCTGTACTTTGACGACTACTGCAACTCGGCCTACGAGGAAAAAGACGCCGGTATTCTCATGCGCAAAAAGTATCGCGTGCGCATCTATAACGGCAGCGACAAGGTGATTAAGCTCGAGCGCAAAAAGAAGTACGGCAGCTGGATCTACAAGGAGGACGCGCCGCTCACGCGCGGCGAGTTTGAGCAGATTCTGGCCGGCGACTACGGCTTTTTGCTGAGGAGCCCCTATCCGCTCTGCCGCGAGTTCTACATCGAGTGCATCTGCAACATGATGCGCCCGCGGACCATCGTGGACTACGAGCGCGAGCCGTGGGTGATGGATGAGGGTACTGTGCGCATTACGTTTGACATGAACGTGCGTGCCGCGGTGGGAAGCTTCGATATCTTTGACGCGATGCTGCCCGCGCTGCCGGTCCTGGAGCCCGGCAAGCTGGTGATGGAGGTCAAGTTTACGGAGTTTTGCCCGCAGCTGGTGCGTGATATGGTGCCGCCGGGAGCGGCCGAGCTTACTGCGGTCTCCAAGTACTGCCTGTGTTACGAAAAGACCGCCTACCTGCGCGGATTTAATTACTGGGAATCGGATTTTGAGAACCGAGGGGATATTTAGACCATGAGCACCAGGGACTTTTTTAAGAACTCCGTCTTGGAGGCGTTTGGCCAGGTCGACCCTGCCAAGATTGGCCTTTCGCTGCTCGTGGCGCTCGCCATGGGCATCCTGATCTATTACGTGTACAAGCGCTTTTTTACCGGCGTGGTATATTCGCGCAGCTTTGCCGAGACACTCGTGGGCATGTGCGTGCTTACCTGCATGGTCACGCTCGCGATTTCGACCAACGTGGTCATCTCGCTCGGTATGGTCGGTGCTCTGTCAATCGTCCGCTATCGTACGGCGGTCAAGGACCCGCTCGACCTGCTGTATCTTTTTTGGGCCATTACCACAGGCATTACGGCAGGCGCCGGCATGTACGCGCTCGTGGGGCTTACGGCAGTGGTGATTGTGGTGATGATTGCCGGCTTTGCGAGCCATCAGGACAAGGCGCGCGTGTACATGATGGTCATCCACTACACGGGCCAGACCGCCGGCGACGATATCGTGCGTGCATTTGGGCGCACCAAGTTTACGGTGAAGTCCAAGACCATGCGCGGTGACAAGGTCGAGATGGCCGTGGAGGTGTTCTCGGACGGCGTTGACATGCCCTATGCGGACGCCATTCGCGCGCTCGATGGCGTGGAGGACCTGACGCTCATCCAGTACAACGGCGAGTACCACGGCTAACTTTGTTCCGGCGTTTTAACAAACGCCGGACCGCTCGACGCTGCGCGGACATCTGCCGGGCTATTATGTTCCGGCGTTCTGACGAACGCCGGACCGCTCGACGCTGCGCACGCATCTGCCGGGCGATCTGCCGCTCAAACCGTCGCTCGCGTACATGAAGTACGCGTCGCTCCTCTTTCGCGGCACCTCGCCACGGCAGCTGCGCGCTCGCTGACGTTTGCTTGACCTGGATGGGCGAGTTGATTCATTGAGCGCGTTCGCGGGTATCATGGTGAAAGCGATTTCAATGACAGGGGTGCTCGTGGTTAAGATGAAAGATGTGGCCGAGCTGGCCGGCGTTTCGAGCGCCGCCGTCTCGCGCTACCTCAACGGTGGATATATCTCGGCGGACAAGGCCGAGCGCATTAAGCAGGCAATCGAGCTGACCGGATACGTGCGATCCAGCCAGGCTCGCGCGCTGCGCACCGGTTCCACCAAGCTCATCGGCGTCATCGTACCTAAGATCAACTCGGAATCCGTGAGCCGCATTACCGCCGGCATTGGTCAGGTGCTCGGTCGCCGTGGCTACCAGATGCTGCTTGCCAACACCGACAACGCGGCCGATCGTGAGCTCGAATACCTCGATTTATTCCAAAACCACCCGGTTGACGGCATTGTTCTGGTGGCAACTATGATTACCGATGAGCACCGTCGCGCGATTGAGTCGTGCCGCGTGCCCATTGTGTTGATCGGCCAACATGTCGAGGGCGCGGCGTGCGTCTATCACGACGATTACGAGGCCGCCTTTGAGCTGGGCCATGCGCTTGCGGGCCGCGTGGACGGCAAGATCGCCTACATTGGAGTTACCGAAGAGGACCGCGCGGCCGGTTATGACCGCCGTCGCGGTTTTGAGGCCGGCTTGCGCGCCGCGGGTAACCCGCTCGATGCCGCCTTGATTCGCCTGGGCTCGTTTACGCTCGACTCGGGCTATGGTGCGGCGCGTGAGCTGCTTTCCGTCGCTCCCGATGTTTCGTTTATCGCCTGCGCGACCGACACCATGGCGGCGGGCGCGCTGCGTGCTATCGATGAGGTTCGCGGCATGGGTGAGGGCATACACCGCGTAAGCGGTTTTGGCGACAACGCGTTTTTGCGCGCGCTGACGGGCGGCATTCCCACCGTGCACTATGGGTATCTGACCAGTGGCGTCGAGGCGACCAATATGTTGCTCAACACGCTCGATGGCGTTGAGGGGGAGAGCGGTCTCAAGACGCTCAAACTCGGCCATCAGCTTATGAATGTCTAGGTTTTGGGCACGTCTGTCTGCCTCTGAGTTGCCCGTATTTGCCTTAAAACTACCTTTCGCCGGCCTTTTCCTACCGTTCACCGTTATATGAAAACGATTACAGACATATGAAACTGAAAACGATTACAGTGTAAGTGTCAAAGATGGCCGGGTGCACATGCGCCCGTTGGAGGAAAGGGAAGTCATGGACTACCGCAAATCAGCCCAAGAGGTGCTCGACAACATCGGTGGCGCCGACAACGTCGTCTCTGCCGCGCATTGCGCCACGCGTTTGCGCCTGGTGATTGCCGATAACGCCAAGGTTGACAAGGAGGCTCTCGAGAATATCGACGGCGCTAAGGGCGTCTTTGAGGCCCAGGGCCAGCTCCAGATTATTTTTGGCACCGGCACCGTCAACAAGGTCTACGAGGAGTTCATCGCGCTCAGCGGCGTCGAGGCTGCCACCAAGGCCGAGGTTAAGGAGGCCGCGGCGCAGCAGCAGAACATCTTTATGCGTGCCATTAAGGTGCTCGGCGATGTCTTTGTCCCCATCATCCCCGCCATCGTGGCTTCGGGCCTGCTGCTTGGCATTATGAGCGCCCTCAACTTTATGGCCTCCAACGGCTTTATCGCGCTTGACACTAATAACTTTATCTACAAGATCGCCGATCTGGTCTCGGGCACGTCCTTTGGCATTCTGCAGATCCTGATCGGCTACTCCGCGGCTAAGGCCTTTGGCGCCAATCCGTACCTGGGTGCCGTCGTCGGCGGTGCGTTTATCAACTCCTCGCTGCAGAGCGCCTACACGGTTGCCTCCGAGGGCGTTCAGACCATGGTCACCGTCATTCCCGGCGTGTACAGCTTTGAGTGGGTCGGCTATCAGGGCCATGTGATCCCCATCGTCATCGCCTGCGCCATTCTGGCCTTCCTCGAGAAGCGCCTGCACAAGATCGTTCCCGAGATGTTCGACCTCTTTGTGACCCCGCTTGTCTCGGTGTTCGTGACCGTGCTCGTGACGCTCGTTGCCGTCGGCCCCATCTTCGTCTGGGCCGAGAACGCCATCCTCGGTCTGATCCAGGCCCTGCTGACCCTGCCCTTCGGCATCGGTTCCTTTATCGTCGGCCTGTTCTATGCCCCCACGGTCGTTACCGGTATCCACCAGATGTACACCGCCATCGACCTGGGCCAGCTCGCCCAGTACGGTGTGACCTACTGGCTGCCCATCGCCAGCGCTGCCAACATCGCCCAGGGTGGCGCTGCGCTCGCCGTTGCCTTTAAGACCCGCGATGCCAAGATCAAGGGCCTGGCGCTTCCTTCGGCTCTGTCCGCCTTCATGGGCATTACCGAGCCTGCCATCTTCGGCGTGAACCTGCGTTTCTTTAAGCCCTTCATCGCCGGCTGCATCGGCGGCGGTTGTGGTGCCCTGGTCTGTGCGCTCACCTCGCTTGCTGCTTCCGGCACCGGCGTTACCGGTATCTTCGGTATCCTGCTGTGCCTGGCCCAGCCCGTGCAGTACGCGATCATGTTTGCGGTCGCCGCGCTGGTTTCCTTTGGCGTCTCGTTTGTCCTGTACAAGGACGAGCCCAAGGCTTCCGAGCAGGCCTAAGATCTTTTGATTGAGGGGTGCCCGCGGGTTGTATGCTCGCGGGCGTTTCCCGTATCTGGTGCCGACCTCTGGCGCCTTGTTACTTTCGATCCGTTAGGACTTTGATATGTCTAATGCACTTGGTCGCGACCTTGCAAAGCTGGTTGCCGCTGTTGACGCTGCCGCCTCTGAGTGCGGTCATGGCGTGTATGGTCAGCACTTCCATATTATGCCGCCCACGGGTTGGCTCAACGACCCCAACGGTCTTTGCCAAGCAGGCGGCGTGTTCCACGCTTATTTTCAATATGCGCCGTTTGATGTTGAGGGTGGCGTTAAGGCCTGGGGTCATGCGACGAGCCGCGACCTTATGACGTGGGACTACGTTGGCGCCCCATTGCTGCCCGACGAGCCGTTCGATTGCCATGGCGTGTATTCGGGCTCCGCGCTTGCCGAGGACGGTCGCATTCGCGTGCTTTATACGGGCAACGTTAAGCTTTCCGATTCGGACGGGACGTACGACTACGTCAATACCGGCCGCCGCGCCGATACCGTCTATGTCGAGAGCGTTGATGGCTTTGCCGGTCGTGAGTTCAGCCAAAAGCGCGTGGTGCTGGCGTCCGAGGATTATCCCGAGGATTTGACCTGTCATGTGCGTGACCCCAAGGTGTGGCGTGACGCGGACGGGCGTTATCACATGGTGCTGGGCGCGCGTCGTCGCGTGGATGGTCCGCATGTCGAGAGCCGGTTTTGTGCGATGCACGGTGAAGGTGCCGGGCGCGATGTGGGCGAGATCCTCGTTTATGGCTCGGCCGATATGCTGAGCTGGGAGCCCGAGAGCCGTGTGTCTACGTCCGAGCGTTTTGGCTTTATGTGGGAGTGCCCCGGCTATATCGAGCTTGATGCGAATGGCGATACCGCTGCATTTTTGTCGTTTTCGCCCCAGGGTCTTGAGGGCGGTCGTTGGGACCGCGGCAATGTGTATGCCGCTGGCTACATGTCTGTATCGGGCGACATTACGGGTGGCAAGGACGCTTATGAGCTGGGCGATTTCCGCCTGTGGGATGCCGGTTTTGACTTCTATGCTCCTCAGGAGTTTACGTCCGAGGATGGTCGCCACATTCTGATCGGCTGGATGGGCATGCCCGATGAGCCGACCTATGACAACGCGCCTACCGTGGCGTGCGGCTGGCAGCACTGCATGACGGTGCCGCGTGAGCTTACAGCCGGTGCGGGCGGCGTGGTGCTACAGCAGCCGGCGCGCGAGATTGAGCACCATTATGCCTCGGTGCGTGTGGAGGCGGGCTCGTTGGAGGTTGCCGGCGATACTTGCTTTGATGTTGTTGTCGACGGTGTCGACGGCGCGTTTGCCGCGACCGTTGATGGCGAGCTGAATCTGGCGTTTGTGCCCGCTGGGGACGAACTGCCCTCGCGCTTTGAGATGCGATTTACCGATGAGGGTCGCGCTTCTGCCGGCTGCGGTCGTACCGTGCGCTGGGAGCCCGTCGACGAGGTGCGCAATGTGCGCATTGTTGGCGATGTCTCTTCGGTCGAGGTGTTTGTGAACGATGGCTCGCTCGTGTTTTCGACGCGCATCTATCCCGAGGCCTATGGCGTGACCGTTGACACTCCGGGTGCGAACGTGACCTACCACGCGCTCAACATCTAGGCGATTCGTCGCATATCGGCGCTATACTGCAGCCGTTGCCCACGATGCGGGGAACACCCGCATCGTGGGTTTTTGCTTATGAAGGGGCGGTGCCTTGTGGATGTACAGCAGCTAGAAGAGGCCTGGGCTGTAAGGACCGGCGCGCGAGGGGCGCGACTTGTTGCGGCCTCGCATGTGCCGGCGGCGCTGTCGCAGCTGGGGATTGTACGTCCCGGCGATCTCCTGGTTGCGTTTGCCGATGACTTTACTGATGCGTTTGCGCACGGCTTTGATGGCTGCGATGTCGCGCTGGTGGGCTCGCCGTCTGCCGAGGCGTTTGCCGCCGCATCCGAGGGCTTTGATGCTTCGTTTGATGCCGGGGGTCCGCACCTGTGGTGGTTCGTCAACTCCATCGGCGGGTTTGGTCTGCGTGTGCCCGATCTGCGCGCTCTGGGCCGCGCTGCTCGTGAGGCCCATGCGCTGTTTGTGGTGGATAACACGGTGGCGTCGGCTTTTGGCTGCGATCCGCTGCATTTGGGTGCCGTGCTGTCGCTCGAGGCGCTCGACCGCGTGTGCGCCGGCAAGGCTCCGCGCAAGTTGGTTGCCGTATCGGTCGCGCGCTCGCAGCTCAAGCGCCATCGCGTGGATGCCGCGGCTGAGTGCGCGCATGCCCTGCTTGAGGGCTGTGGCTTGGCCAAGCTTGATATGCCTGCTGACGAGGCCGGTGTACTGGAGCGCGGGCTGGACTCGCTCGATGTCCGCATGCAGGCGCATTTCGATCGCGCCCGTGCGCTAGCCGAGTATCTGGCCGCCAACGAGATGGTGCGCAGCGTGCGCTATCCCGGACTGAGCTCGCATCCTGATCATGCGGTTGCAACGGGAATCCTCGAGCACGGCTTTGGCCCGGCAGTTGAATTTGATCTTATCGAGCTTAGCGCAGGGGAGCTGTTCGATACTTTGTCGGGGGAGTTCCGCACATCGCCCGCCGGCGGCGCAGCGACGCGCCTTTCGGCCCCACGCGGCAAGCAGGGGAGCACCATCCGCCTCTTCGCCGGCACCGACAATCCCCTAGTCGTAGCGTCCGCCCTAGACAACGCCCTCCGTAAGTAGCTACTCTTTGATGCTTGCGATGAGGTCGTTGGCTTTGGTGGCGATGACGTTGTTGATGTCGGCCTGCAGCTCCTCGTAGGCCGCTATGGCTCGCTCGCCGGCGGGGGTGAGCGTGGATCCGCGGGCGCCGTCGCGCTCGATGAGCTTGCAGCCCAGCTGACCTTCGGCTTCGTTCACAATGCGCCATGCCTTGGAATACGCCATGCCCATGCTCTTGGCGGCGCGGTTGAGCGAGTGCTCGCGGGCAATACCCTGCAGCAGCAAGACGCAGCCGTGGCCGAACACGCCCGGCAGATCCTTGTCGCACGCTTGAATGACCAACTTTGCCGTCGTCTTGTACTCCATGTGCTCCACGTCTCCCCGCTAAAGTGTTTGCTGGGCAAACGCAAAGCCTGCGTCAAGCCCTCGTGTGCTCTTCTTAAATCATGCATTGTAGCAGTCAAAGTGCGTTAAGATACTTCCCCAGTATTGGGCGCCCAAGGTTGGGCTGGGTCCTACGAGGCCTGCAGCCGACCGGTCGCATGGAAAAAGGAGAAACATGGCTACGTTCTTTCCCGGTGAGTCCCACACGTTTTCGGAGTATCTGCTGGTCCCTGGCTATTCGTCCTCGCAGTGCATTCCCAACAACGTCTCTCTTAAGACGCCGCTGACCCGCTTTAAGCGCGGTGAGAAGCCGGCAATCACCTTGAACATCCCCATGGTTTCCGCCATCATGCAGTCCGTCTCGGGCGTCGACATGGGTGTCGCGCTCGCTACCGAGGGTGGCCTGTCCTTCATTTACGGTTCCCAGAGCGCCGAGTCCGAGGCCGCTATGGTCAAGGCCGTCAAGGATCACAAGGCCGGTTTCGTTCAGTCCGATTCCACGCTGACCCCCGACATGACCATGGAGCAGGTCATCGAGCTCAAGGAGAAGACCGGTCACTCCACCATGCCGGTTACCGACGACGGCACTCCCAAGGGTAAGCTACTGGGCATCGTCACCAGCCGTGACTATCGCCCCAGCCGCGATGACCACCAGACGAAGGTCTCCGAGTTCATGACCCCGCGTGAGCAGCTCATCGTGGGCGACAAGAACATCAGCCTCAAGGTCGCCAACGACGTCATCTGGGACAACAAGCTCAACGCCCTGCCCATTGTCGACGACAACGATCACCTGATGGGCATCGTCTTCCGCAAGGACTACGATAGCCACAAGACCAACCCCAACGAGCTGCTTGACGGCGACAAGCGCTACGTGGTCGGCGCCGGTATCAACACCCGCGACTATGCCGAGCGCGTGCCGCTGCTCATCGAGGCCGGTGCCGACGTTCTGTGCATCGACTCCTCCGAGGGCTTCAGCGAGTGGCAGAAGCGCACTATCGAGTGGATCCGCGCCAACTACGGCGAGGACGTCAAGGTCGGTGCCGGTAACGTCGTCGACGCCGAGGGCTTCCGCTTTTTGGCCGATTGCGGTGCCGACTTCATCAAGGTCGGTATCGGCGGCGGTTCCATCTGCATCACCCGTGAGACCAAGGGTATCGGTCGTGGCCAGGCCACCGCGCTGATCGACGTCTGTCGCGCTCGCGACGAGTACTACGAGGAGACCGGCGTCTACGTGCCCGTGTGCTCCGACGGCGGCATCGTCTACGACTATCACATGACGCTCGCCCTTGCCATGGGCGCCGACTTTATGATGCTGGGCCGCTACTTCGCCCGCTTTGACGAGAGCCCGACCGAGCGCGTCAACGTCAACGGTCAGTACATGAAGGAGTACTGGGGTGAGGGTTCCGCGCGTGCCCGCAACTGGCAGCGCTACGACCTGGGCGGCGCCGCGAAGCTCAGCTTCGTCGAGGGTGTCGACTCCTACGTTCCCTACGCCGGCTCCCTTAAGGACGGCGTGGGCGGCACGCTCTACAAGGTCAAGTCCACGATGTGCAACTGTGGTGCCCTCTCGATCCCCGAGCTCCAGGAAAAGGCGCGCCTGACGCTGGTCAGCTCCACCTCGATCGTCGAAGGCGGCGCCCACGACGTTGTCGTCAAGGACTCTCAGCAGAGCGTCAGCTACCGCTAAACGGCTTTCCCAAGCACCGCACCTTGCCGTTCAAACCGTCGCTCGCGTACCAAAGTACGCGTCGCTCCTCTTTCACGGCAATCTGCGGCACTTGGAAAACCTGACCATACATGGGCGGGTAACATTTAGCGGTTGATTCACAACCACGTTATTTAGATAAAGCGAGATGCCTGCAAGTCGCAGGCATCTCGCTTGTCGTATTTGCTATCATCAGTCAAGTTAACCTTAGGGTCGGGCGGCTTGGCTTTGTTCGCTACAAGTTCCGCACGCAAAGAAGAGCACTTAATGTGCTCTTCGTCTTGCGCAGGACTGTCCGCAGTAGCGAACAAAGCCAAGCCGCCCGACCCCAGCTAAGATTAAAGGAGCTGATATGTGCGATTGCACAGATCATAAGGACGAGATCCCTGCCTACGACGCGCAGGCCATTGAGTCCAGGTGGATGAAGGCCTGGGAGGACTCCAACCTCTTTGCCGTCGACACCGACGACAGCAAGCCCAAGAAGTATGTGCTCGAGATGTTCCCGTATCCGTCGGGCGACCTGCACATGGGCCACGCGCGCAACTATACCATCGGCGATGCCATGGCCCGTCAGGCCCGCATGCGCGGCTACGACGTGTTGCATCCCATCGGCTTTGACGCCTTTGGCCTGCCCGCCGAGAACGCCGCCATCAAGCACAATACGCAGGCTGCCGCCTGGACGTATAAGAACATGGACCAGGCGCTCGCCACGATGAAGCGCATGGGCTTCTCTTACGATCTGGATCGCATGGTCAAGACCTGCAGCCCCGACTACTACCGCTGGGGCCAGTGGATCTTTGAGAAGCTGTGGGAGAAGGGCCTGGTCTACCGCAAGAAGAACCCGGTCAACTGGTGCCCTAACTGCAAGACCGTTTTGGCCAACGAGCAGGTCACCGAGGGCAAGTGCTGGCGCTGCGGCACCGAGCCCGAGAAGCGCGACCTGGAGCAGTGGTACTTCAAGATCACCGAGTACTCCCAGGAGCTGCTCGACGACCTGGAGAAGCTCCCCGGCTGGCCCGAGCGCGTCAAGCAGATGCAGGCCAACTGGATCGGTCGCTCCGAGGGCGCCGAGGTTGACTTTACCCTGTGCGACCAGGATGGCGAACCCATCGAGGGCGACGAGGGCAAGATCACCGTCTTCACCACGCGTGCCGACACCCTCTTTGGCGTTTCCTTCTTTGTTCTGGCCCCCGAGTACGCTCGTCTGCACGAGCTCGTCGAGGGCACGGAGTACGAGGAGGCCGTGACCAAGATCGTCGAGGACTCCAAGCATATCTCCGCCGTCGAGCGTGCCCAGGGCACCCTCGAGAAGCACGGTGCCTTTACCGGCCGCTACGTGGTGAACCCCGTCAACGGTGAGAAGGTCCCCGTGTGGGTTGCCGACTACGTCGTTGCCGACTACGGTACCGGCGCTGTCATGGCCGTTCCCTGCGGCGACCAGCGCGACTTTGAGTTCGCCCGCAAGTACGACCTGCCGATCGTGCCGATCATCCTGGACGATGACGACCGCGCTGCCGTCGAGGCCAGCGGCGAGACCATCGATACCTTCCATGCCGAGACCGTCGACTGGGATTGCGCCCATGCTGCCGAGGGCACGCTCGTCCAGTCCGGCAAGTACACCGGCATGCGCGGCGGTAAGCACTCCGAGGGCGAGGCTGCCATCGTGGCCGACCTCGAGGCCATGGGCTGCGGTCGTCGCAAGGTCGAGTTCCGCCTGCGCGACTGGCTCATCAGCCGCCAGCGCTATTGGGGCAACCCCATCCCGGCCATCCACTGCGAGCACTGCGGCATCGTGCCCGTGCCCGAGGACCAGCTCCCGGTGACGCTGCCCGAGAACCTGGACCTGGGCGCCGGCGAGACCCTTGCCGAGTGCAAGGACTTCTACGAGACCACCTGCCCGGTCTGCGGTCGCCCGGCCAAGCGCGAGACCGATACCATGGACACCTTCACCTGCTCCAGCTGGTATTACCTGCGCTACACCGACCCGCACAACACCGAGCTGCCCTTCTCCCGCGAGGCGGCCGACCGTTGGATGCCCGTCGATAACTACATCGGCGGCATCGAGCACGCCATTCTGCACCTGCTCTACAGCCGCTTCTTTACCAAGGCGCTTCGCGACCTGGGCCTGTTGAGCGTGGACGAGCCCTTTACCAACCTGCTGTGCCAGGGCATGGTCAAGGACGAGAACGGCGACACCATGTCCAAGTCCAAGGGCAACGTCGTGCCCCCGAGCTCGGTTATCGAGCCCTACGGCGCCGACACCATGCGTCTGGCGATTCTGTTTATCGCCCCGCCCGAGAAGGACTTCGACTGGGATCCCAAGGCCGTCGAGGGCGCCAACCGCTTTATCAAGCGCGCCTGGCGTATCGTGTGGCAGCTCGTCCAGTCGGGTGACGCCAGCGTGGCCTTCGACAAGTCCGTGCTCGACGAGACCGCGATGAAGCTCTACCGCGAGCGTCACCGCACCATCGCCAAGTGCACCGAGGACTTCGATCGCGGCCAGTTCAACACCGCGATCTCGGCCGTCATGGAGCTCGTCAACGCGGCGAGCGCCTACCTCAACGCCATCGAGGGTGCTGACCGCGACAAGGCCCTGTGCTACGGCGTGGCCAAGGACATCGTGAGCGTCCTGGCGCCCATCTGCCCGTTCTGGGCCGACGAGCTGTGGCACGAGGCACTCGGCTGTGAGGGCAACGCCTACACCGCCGCCTGGCCCGAGTTTGACCTGGCCGAGTCCATCGAGGACACGGTGCAGATCGTCGTCCAGGTGCTCGGCAAGGTCCGTGGCCGCATCGATGTGGCCCGCGATGCCTCCAACGAGGAAATGCAGGCTGCCGCCGAGGCTGCTGTCGCCAAGTGGACCGAGGGCAAGACAGTCGTCAAGGCCATCTGCGTGCCCGGCAAGCTGGTCAACCTGGTGGTCAAGTAAACGCCACGCGCATAGTTGACGTGTTAAAGACGAGGGGCGATCCGATTGGATCGTCCCTCGTTTTGCGCTGTATGCCCTGCTTGGCTTGTTCCTAGCGCCACCCTCTACGGAATGTGTACCAAGTCCCTAAAGTAGACGTTGCCCGTCTGCTCCTCGAACATCCAGATGTTGAGGTAGATGTCGTTGAGGTCGTTGTTCACGTCAAAGTTTGGGTCGTCGAAGGTGCCTACAAAGGTGAGCATCGCGGTCGTTTCTTCGCCTGCGGCGACGGGCTGGCGCATGCGCACGTCGCGGACGACGCCGTTGACGTAGGCATAAGCATCGACATCGCCAAACATCATGTCGACATCGGTGTTGTTTGTCACCGCAAAGACCAACACAGCGTCGCCGTAGCCATCCGTGTCCTTGCCCACGCAGGTAACATGGACGTTCTCGTCTGCCTCTAGGTCGATAGGGAACTGTTCTTGGGGGTCGGGACCTAAGCCCTGGGGGTCGACTATATCTTCGTCTATTTTGTCGAAACGCTCCGATGGCGTCGTTTTCTCGATGGCTTTGGTGCTGCCGAGGTCCGGCTCGCATGGTCCGGTTTTACCATCGATGTTGCTGCAGCCCGCCAGAGCGAACGAGCAGGCTGCAATGGCGAGCGCGATCGTGCAGAGGGTGCTTAGGCGTTTCATGGTGTCTCCTTGCCGTAGAGGATCTGGAAGGTTGTGCGGTCTATGCGTGAATACGGCTTATCTGTTTCAGAATGTCCCTTACGAGAATTCTGACCGATGTGCGCCCTGGGATGGAATGCCCATAGGGCCCGATTCGGTCGGCGCGTTGGGACGCATGGCCCGTTCTGGGGCTTTTGGGGAGCATCGCACAGGAGTCCTCGTCTAATTGTCCTATTCTTGTGGAGATGCTGTGGGCGCGCTGACCTGCGAATTTCTTTGATGCTTGCACGTTTTCGCAGGTATTGGTATAGTTTGCTTGCAAATGGAGTTGTAATTGAAAGAAGTGGGGTTTCGGCCCCGCTTCTTTTTTGTATGGATGGAGGTGCCGCAATGGTCAAGACCAAGACCGAGCAGGCGATCATCGACGCGCTCGAGGCCGTCGCTCCCCAGCACGATGTCGATATTGTCGACGTTGAGCTCGTGGGCGCCACCAAGGCCCCCTGCGTGCGTGTGCGTATCGAGGGTGCCGAGGGTCAGAGCCTGTCGCTCAACGACGTCACGGCCAATACCAAGTGGGTCGGCGACGTGATCGAGGAGCTCGACCCCATTTCTTCGAGCTATACGCTCGAGGTGTCGAGCCCGGGTATGGCGCGCCCGCTGCGCCGCCCGCGCGACTTTGCCCGCTTTGTGGGCGAGGACTGCGAGCTCACCTCCACCGCCACCGAGGGCCGTCGCAAGTACTCCGGCAAGATTGTCGCCGCGACCGAGACGAGCGTGACCCTCGAGCTCGAGGACGGAGAGTCCGTCACCCTCGATTTCTCTGATGTTAAAAAGTGCAAGTTGAAGCCCACCTATGACTTCAAGCCCGCGAAGGAAGGAAAGTAAGATGGCAGCATCCGACATGATGTCCGCCCTGATGGAGCTTTGCCAGGAGAGGCACATCGACCAGCTCTACCTGATCGACCGCCTGGAGCAGTCGCTCGCCAAGAGTTATGCCGAGATCCTGCATCTTGAGTGGGGCGCCAAGGTGACCATCGACCGCACCACCGGCAAGATCTACGTCTACCGTCTGGAGCCGATTGACGATTCCATGGACGAGGAGGGCAACTTCACCGAGTTCGAGGAGATCGACGTCACCCCCAAGAACACGAGCCGCATCGCCGCCCAGCACGCCAAGGCCGAGATCAACGCCATCGTGCGCAACTCCGCCCGCGAGCAGATCTACGAGGAGTTCTCCGGTCGTATCGGTGACCTCATCAGCGGTACCGTGCTGCAGTCCACGCCCGACTTCACGATCGTCAAGATCCGCGATGGCGTCGAGGCCGAGCTGCCGCACTTTGACCAGCGCCGTTACGAGAACGAGCGCAACGAGCGTCCGATGGGCGAGCGCTACCTGCACAACCAGCACATCAAGGCCGTGATTATCGACGTGCGCGATCCCAACTCCAACCTGCAGCCGGTTCGCGGCGAGCACAGCCGTCCGCCGATTGTCATCTCCCGCACCCACCCCGAGCTCATGCGTCGTCTGTTTGAGCAGGAGGTGCCCGAGATCTATGAGGGCACTGTCCAGATCAAGTCGATCGCCCGCGAGCCCGGCCAGCGCTCCAAGGTCGCCGTCCACTCGCTCGAAGACCGCCTGGATCCCGTGGGCGCCTGCGTCGGCCCCAAGGGCAGCCGCGTCCGCGCCGTCGTGGGCGAGCTCCGCGGCGAGCGCGTCGACGTCATCCTGTGGGATGCCGATCCGGCCGTTTACGTCGCCAACGCCCTGTCGCCCGCCAAGGTCACCCGCGTCCTCATCGACGAGGAGAAGGCCTATGCCGGCGTCATCGTGCCCGACGACCAGCTTTCGCTCGCCATCGGCAAGGAGGGCCAGAACGCCCGCCTCGCCGCTCGCCTGACCGGCTGGCACATCGACATTAAGTCCGAGACTCTTGCCGCCGACATCCTCAAGAACGTCCCCGTTCACGAGGAGCCCGCTGCCGATCTGATCGGTGACGAGGAGGACGATGATGTCCGTCGCTGCGAGTACGTGTCCGAGGACGGCGTCCAGTGCCGCAACCAAGCCCGCCCCGGCTCCCGTTTCTGCGGTGTCCACGACACCGACGCCTTCGATGATGCGGAGGACCTGATCTAGCGCGCGGTCGCGCCGGGCAGGTCCGGCGCATCTCCCACGCTCGTTCAGTCTCTAGGCACCCAAGGTGCCAGAAAGGGTAGGTGAAGTCATATGGCAAAAGTCCGTGTGTCCACCCTGGCCAAAGAGTTCGGCATGACCTCCAAGGAACTGATGGGTCATCTCGCCGAAATGAAGATTCCCGCTAAGTCCGCTTCCTCCGCCCTGGAGGACGTCTACGTCGCCATGGTCCGCAAGCAGCTCGCCTCGGTGATCGAGGCCCGCGCCAAGGAAGTCGAGGCCGCCAAGCAGGCCGAGGAGGAGGCAGCCGCCGCCGAGGAGGCAGCGCGCGCTGCCGAGGCCGAGCGTGAGCGCATCGCCGCCGAGAAGGCGCGCGAGGAGGAGCGCCGCCAGTTCGCCGCCGCCCAGGCTGCCGAGGAGGCCGCCCGTGCCGAGGCCGAGGCCAAGAAGAAGGCTGAGCAGGAGCGCCTTGCCCGCGAGAAGGAGGAGGCTGCCCGCGAGGCCCAGCGCCGCGCCGTCCCCGCTTCCGACTCCGGTTCGCGCTTCCGCTCGCTGCTCGACCAGATCGCCGCACAGGAGACCGTGCTCAAGGAGAAGAAGGACGCCGAGGAGAAGGCCAAGGCAGAGCGCGCCGCCGAGCGCGGCAACCGTCGCAGCGGCAACAACGACCGTCGCGGTGGCCGTCGTAACGATCGCAACGCCTCCGACAACAACTCCGAGCGCAACGCCTCCGAGAGCCGTCCGCACAGCCATCGCACCAACGCCAGCAACAACGTCGCTGCCGGCATGGACTTCCCCAACCCCGATAAGCAGGGCAAGGGCAAGAAGCGCAAGGGCGGTCACGGCAACGATGAGGACCACTACAGCCGCATGGCTCGCGAGGCCGAGGAGTACAGCCGCGAGAAGGTGCTCGAGGAGGCCCGCGCTGCCGTCGAGGAGGCCTCTCGCGAGTCCACCGGTCGCCGCAAGAAGCGCAAGGAGAAGCGCGAGCGCGAGGCTGCTAAGGCTCAGGAGGAGCGCAAGATTGAGGAGGCGCTGGCCCAGGGCGTGAACCCCGAGGAGCTAGACGCCATCAAGGTCTCCCAGGGCGTTACCGTCCAGGAGCTCGCCGAGGCGCTCGACGTTCCGGCCAACGACATCATCAAGCGCCTGTTCCTGCTGGGCACGCCGCTTACGATGACGCAGTCCATGTCCGACGACCTCGTCGAGCTCGTTGCCGACGACCTGGGCCGTCAGATCAAGATCATCACCCCCGAGGAGGAGAACACCTTCTCGTTCTACGACGATCCCGCCGACCTTAAGCCGCGCGCCCCGGTCGTCACCGTCATGGGTCACGTCGACCACGGCAAGACGAGCTTGCTCGACGCCATCCGTCACACCGGTGTCGCTGCCGGCGAGGCGGGCGGCATTACCCAGGCCATCGGCGCTTCGCAGGTCATGATCAACGACCGCAAGATCACCTTCATCGATACCCCGGGCCACGCCACCTTTACGGCCATGCGTGCCCGCGGCGCCAAGGTGACCGACATCGTCATCCTGATCGTGGCTGCCGACGACGGCGTCATGCCTCAGACCATCGAGTCGATCAACCACGCCAAGGCCGCCGGCGTACCCATCGTCGTCGCCGTCAACAAGATCGATAAGCCGGGCGCTAACCCCGACCGCGTGCGCCAGGAGCTCACCGAGTACGGCATCATCCCCGAGGAGTGGGGCGGACAGAACATGTTCGTCAACATCTCGGCCAAGCAGAAGATCGGTATCGACGACCTGCTCGAGACCGTGCTGCTCCAGGCCGACGTGCTCGAGCTCAAGGCCAACCCCGACACCTTTGCCTCCGGTAACGTCCTCGAGGCTAAGCTCGACAAGGGCCGCGGTTCGGTCGCTACCGTGCTGGTGACCCGCGGTACCCTGCACGTGGGCGATACGCTGGTCGCCGGCCTTACCTACGGCCGCGTCCGCGCCATGCTCGATCCCAAGGGCAACGCCGTCACCGAGGCCGGCCCCTCCGACGCCGTCGAGATCCTGGGCCTGCAGTCCGTGCCCAACGCCGGTGACGAGTTCCGCGTGTTCGAGGATGAGCGCGAGGCTCGCGCCCTGGCCGATGAGCGTTCGCTCAAGGCCCGTATCGAGGAGCAGAGCCGCGTGAAGCACGTCACGCTCGAGAACCTCTTCGAGACCATCGCCGACGCCGAGGTCAAGGAGCTCAACCTGATCATCAAGGCCGACGTCCAGGGTTCCATCGAGGCCCTTCAGGACTCGCTCGACAAGATGGATCAGTCCGAGGTCCGCATCAACACGATCCACTCCGCCGTCGGTGCCATCAACGAGACCGACGTCGTCCTGGCCGACGCCTCCAACGCCATCATCATCGGCTTTGGCGTGCGTCCCGACGGCAAGGCCCGCTCCGCCGCCGAGCGCGAGGGCGTCGAGATCCGTTGCTACGACGTCATCTACAAGTGCCTCGAAGAGCTCGACGCTGCCCGTATCGGCATGCTCAAGCCCACCGAGGTCGAGGTCTCCACGGGTACCGCGACCGTCCTGGACACCTTCAAGGTGCCCAAAGTCGGCATCGCCGCCGGTGTCCGCGTCGAGGAGGGCGAGATCGCCGCGACCGATTCCGTGCGCCTGGTGCGCGACGGCATTGTGGTCTTCAACGGCAAGATTGCCTCGATGCGCCACTACAAGGACGAGGCCAAGAGCCTCAAGAGCGGTTCCGAGGGCGGCATTGGCCTGGAGAACTTCCAGGACATCAAGCCCGGCGATCAGATCGAGGGTTACCGCATCGACCAGGTTGCCCGTACCGAGTAGGGGGTAGCGCTATGAAGCAAACGCAGGCAACCCGCCGTTTGGGCGAGCAGCTTCGCGAGAAGCTTGGTTATATCCTGCTCTTTGAGGTTTCCGATCCGCGTCTCGACCTGGTCACCCTGACTGCGGTCGAGGTCGCGGTGGACCGTTCGTTCGCACGCGTGTACGTGTCGTGCGATGCGAGCCGCTACGATGAGGTCATGGAGGCGCTTGCCAGCGCCAAGGGTCGTATTCGCAGCCTGTTGGCTCGCTCGCTCGATTGGCGCGTCACGCCCGAGCTCGATTTTCGCATCGATCGCTCGACCGATGAGGCCGAGCGCATCACGCGTGCGCTGGAAAACGTTCCGGCCACGCTTGCGATCGAAAAGGACGAGGACGGCTACCCGATAGCGGATGCCGCCCAGGAGGCAGCTTTAGATGACTAATTCCGCCGATCTCGCCTCGTGCGAGTCTGCAGATATTAAACGACGCATCCTCGAGCTTATCGAGGATGCGTCCTCCATTGCGATCTCGGGTCACACCTCTCCCGACGGCGATGCCCTGGGCTCCGTGTTGGGCCTGGGCCTTTCGCTTATGAAGGTGTTCCCCGACAAGGACATCGCCCTGCTGCTGGCAGACGACGATCCCGTTCCGCGCATCTACCGTTTTATGGAGGGCGCTGATCTGCTGGTGCCGGCATCTGCCTACACCGGCAACCCGGACCTGTTCATTTCGGTAGACGTGCCGGTCGTCGAGCGCCTCAATAATTCCGCCGAGGTGTTGCGTCGTTCGGCTCACGTGGCGTGCTTTGACCATCACCCGGCGCGCGAGGAGTTTGCCGAGGTCAGCCTTAGGTGTGTCAATGCCGCTGCTTGCGCCATGATTATCGACCGCTTTTTGGCCGATTGCGGCATTACCGCAAGCGATAGCATCGCGACCTGCCTGCTGTGCGGCCTGGTCACCGATACCGGTCGTTTTCAGTATCAGAACGCCGACGCTGCTGCGTTTCATGCCGCCTCGCGTCTGGTGGCGCACGGTGCCGATCCGGCGCGCGTCGCGCTCGAGGTCTACCAGAGCATGCGTGTCGAGTTCTTGCACCTCAAGTCCATCGTCATGGGTCGCATCAAGACGGTCGCGCACGGGCGCGTGGCGTATAGCTACGCGTACGAGAGTGACCTTAAGGAATGCGGTGTCACCTCGGACGAGTGTGACGGCCTGGTCGATGTGGTGCGCTCGGTGATGGGCGTCGAGGTCTGCCTGTTCCTTAAGGGCATCGAGGGCGATACCAAGGTGCGCGGCAACCTGCGCTCTAAGGGCGAACTTGATGTTTCCGAGATTGCGGCCAACTTTGGCGGAGGTGGGCACCACGCTGCCGCCGGCTTTACCAACGCCGGAACGATTTCCGAGACGCTCACCGCGGCACTTCCCATGCTGGCCGAGCTGGTAGGGGAGGATCCCGCTTCGGTGACCGTCGAGCTCTAACTTTTTGGATGGTACATGGCTCGTCGTACACCTTCTCAACTTAATATGCTGCTCGCCGTCGATAAGCCGGTGGGCTGCACGTCCCACGACGTGGTTTCGCAATGCCGACGCGCCCTCCATGAGCGGCGTGTCGGTCATGCCGGAACGCTCGACCCCATGGCATCGGGTGTCATGGTGGTGGGCGTGGGCCAGGCCACGCGTCTGTTGGGCATGCTCACGCTCGATACCAAAAGCTACGTCGCCGACATCTCGTTTGGCGTCGAGACCAATACCGATGATGCGGAAGGCGAGACCGTCCGCACAGTGCCTGTTGCCGCCGACCTGCGCGATCCGGCCTATGCCCGCGAACGCCTGTCCTCCATGCTGGGCCCGCAGATGCAGGTGCCGCCGGCGTTTTCGGCCATTTCGGTCAACGGCGTGCGCGCCTATAGGGCTGCGCGCGAAGGCAATGCCGTTGAGTTGCCCCCGCGTCCGGTCGAGGTGTACTCCGCCGACCTGATTGCCGTGAGCGGCGAGGGCGACGTTTGCGTTTGGACCGTGGCGTTTTCGGTGAGCAAGGGCACCTATATCCGTGCGCTCGCTCGCGATCTGGGTCGTGCCTGCGACAATGCGGCACATATTTCCGCACTGCGCCGTACGGCCTCCGGTGTCGTTTCCATCGGCGCCTGCCATGCGGTCGAGGAGCTTTCTGCCGAGTCCGCTGCCGGCTTTGCCCTGGATCCCATTGCGGCGCTGGGCGCCACGCGCGTCGACTTGCCGGGCGATCTTGCCGACGATCTACTGTGCGGACGTCGTATTCCTATTGAGCGCGCGCTTGCGGGCTTCGATGCGTCGAAGGCGCCGTTTGCGCTGGTGCTCGATGGCGGGCTCAAGGCGCTCGCCCGTATCGAGAGCGGTCGCTTTGTAATGGAGCACGTCTTTCCGCAGGCGATCGGCGGTGTTCGGTGATGCTGGCTCCCCACGAGCTCGCGCGTATTTTTTTCGCGGGCGAGTCGGATGAGGCCCGCATCGTCGCCGCCGATGCATTTGATGATTGCGCGTGCCTGGGCGCCGCGTCGATCGCCATCGGTGTGTTCGATGGCGTACATCGGGGGCATCACGAACTGATCGACGCGGTCGTTCGCGATGCGCGTGACCACGGCTGCAAGGCGGTCGTGGTTACTTTCGATCCCGACCCGGATGTGGTGGTGAGCCCCTCGCCCGCTCAAAAACTTATGACGACGGCCGACCGTCTGCATGCCCTGGCTCTCACCGGGGTCGATGCGGTCGTGGCCGTTCCCTTCACGCCTGCGGTGGCGGCTCTCGACCATGCGGGCTTTCTTAAGCTGCTGTCGCGCGTCGTCGATATCCGCTCGATTCGCGTGGGTAGCGACTTTAGGTTGGGTCGCGGCGGCGCCTCGGGCGTTGCCGAGATGCAGGCATGGGGTACCGAGCGCGGCGTTGACGTCTATGGCCACGAGCTGCTGTGCGTCGATGGACAGACAATCTGCGCCACCCGTATTCGCCAGGAGCTGCGCCGGGGTCATGTTGAGCTTGCCGCCGAGCTGCTCGGTCGCCCGTACATGCTGCGCGGTATTGTTGCCGGCGGTCGTCACCAGGGCTCCGACATGGGTTTCCCCACGGCAAACATCCAGGTGCCCGAGGGCATCCAGGTTCCTGCCGATGGCGTCTACGAGGGCCTGGTGCTGGTCGATGATACCGTGTGGCCTGCCGCCGTCAATGTGGGCCTGCCGCCGACGTATGCCGACGATGCCGCCTCGGCGCATCTCGAGGCCAACTTGATCGGGTATGCGGGCGACCTGTACGGCACCTCGGTTTCGCTGGCGTTTACGCGCTGGCTGCGCCTGTCGCGTGTGTTCGATTCGCTGGACGAGCTTATCGCGACCGTCGAAGGTAATATTGACGATATCCGTCATCATTTGGGTGAGCAGGGGGTGAGCATCCGTGATTAGCGATGAGGAAAAAGACCAGGTACGTGCTGCGTCCGATTTGGTTGCCATCGTGCAGGAAACGGTTGAGCTCAAGCCCCGCGGCCATGAGTTTTGGGGTTGCTGCCCCTTCCATGGCGAAAAGACCCCGTCGTTCCACATTATTCCCGCCACGCAGGTGTGGCACTGCTTTGGCTGTGGCGAGGGCGGCGACGTCTTTACCTACATCATGAAGCGCGAGAATCTGAGCTTTCCCGAGTCGATTCGCTACCTGGCCGACCGTGCCGGCATTGAGCTGCACGATACCGGCGCCCATCGCGAGCGCGGCACCAAGCGCGCTCGCATCTATGACCTGTGCGCCGAGACCGCCCAGTTCTACCACACCATGCTCATGCGCGGTAAGGACAGCCGTCCGCGCGAGTACTTCGCCAGCCGCGGTATGGGCGGCGACGTCTGCCGCCGCTACTGCTTGGGCTTTGCGCCGGGTCGCAACGCGCTGGTGTCGCATCTGTCGCAGGCGGGATTTACTCCGCAGGAGATGATCGACGCCAACGTGGCCGTGAGCCGTGGACGCGGGCAGCTTGCCGATCGTTTTTACGACCGCGTGATGTTTCCCATTTTTGACGAGCAGGGTCATAACATCGCCTTTGGCGGGCGCATTATGGGCGACGGCCAGCCTAAGTACCTCAACACCGCCGAGACGAGCGTGTTCCATAAAAAGCGAAACCTCTACGGCTTTAACTGGGCCAAGGAGTTTATCGTCGCGCAGGATACCGCCATCGTGGTGGAGGGATATACCGACTGCATCGCCTGCTGGGAGGCGGGGATCAAAAACGTCGTCGCCACGTTGGGCACGGCGCTGACGGAACATCACGTAAAGACGCTCACCCGCTTTGCCAAGCGCATTGTATATATGTTCGATGGCGACGCCGCCGGTCAAAAGGCCGCACGCCGCGCGATTCAGTTTATCGAGCAGGATTCGATGGACCTGCGCTGCGTGGTGCTTCCCGACGGCAACGACCCCATGGAGTTCATCACCGCGCATGGTGGCGAGGCTCTGCAGGCGCGCATCGATGCCGCCGAGCCCCTCATGGACTTTGTGTACCGCTCACTGCAGGAGTCGAGCGACATTACCACGCCGGGCGGTCGTGCCAAGGCGCTCGAGGATGCACTGACGCTCATCTATCCGCTGCGCGATAGCTACATGATCGATACGTACTTTATCCAGATTGCCGACCTGCTGGGTTTGGATCTGGAGACGGTGCGCTCGAGCTCGGGCCGTGTGTTTCGCGATGTTGCCAAGCGCGAGGACGCCGAGCGTCGTCGCGAGCAGAACTACGAGCGCCAGCGGGCGCAGGCCGAGCGTGCAGGCAGCGCGGGCGGTCGGGCGTCTGGTTCGCAGGGGGCGCCTCGCGGCGCTTGGGCGTCGGGGGCGACGCCGCCGGTGTCCGCACCGGTCGAGGAAGAACCGTACGACTATGTGCCGCTCGAGGCCTACGGGGCCGCGCCGGTCGAGGCTGTCGACGATATGCCGCCGATTGATGTGCCGGTTGGTATGGATGGCGCGGCACCGGTCGCCGATATAATGGGCGCGCCCGCGTCGCCGACGATGCCGATCGTGCTGACCGACCTAGAGCGAAAGTCTTTGGCGGGGGAGCGCGAGCTGCTGACGATGCTCACGAGCTACCCGGACCTGTTCCGCACGTATGCCGATCGCATCTGCTCGATCGAGTGGGTGGATCCGCGTCACGAGTCCATCGCGTGGGCCGTGCTCGCGACGCCGCCGGGCACCGACCCCACGGCGTGCATGGATGCGGCGCGCGCCGTGTGTCCCGAGGCAGCGTCGCTTGTTAGTGCCGGGCGCATTTCGTCGACGAGTAAGCACCCCACCGAGACGAACATCGTGTTTATGCTCGACACCCTCGAGCTCTACACCATCAAGCGCCGCATGCGCGCCGCACAGGCCAAGCTTCGCCAGGACCGGTCGCTCGACGATGAGGCACGCCGTGTGCTGACGATGCAGGCGATGCAAGATTCTCAGCGCCAGCGTGAGCTCCAAAAGTCGATCGGCGGCGTGGCGGATCCGTTCCGTTTGATCGGTTTGGAGACTGCGGGCGCCAAGCAGGCCTAGATGTTGTGGTCAACCAGCGTATTTGCGCCTATATCCAGTCTGAATTTTGGGTATAGACGTGTAGGTGTGTGCTAAAGTAATGAGTCCTGTGGACTATGAAGGGAGAATCTGTGCCAAATAAGAGTGAGAGCACGGGTACTGGGCTGGAATCCTACGTTGCAAAGCTCATGGGCAACGGCTCAAACAGGACTTCGGTAACCGAGGACGAGATTCAGGTCGCCCTGAAGGATATCGATGTATCTGACGAGCAACTCAACGCGGTGTATTCCGCGCTGCGCAACAGCGGCATCCAGATTATCTCCGCGAGCGGAAACGACGACGCTCCCATGGGCGTCGAAGATGACGATAACGATAGCGATACCGATGATTTCGATGACGACGAGCACGATTCCGGTTCACTCGACGATCACGAGCTTAAGATGGCCCGTCAGGCCGACGCCGAGATGGGTTCTTCCAAGAGCAAGAAGAAGCGCACCGTGCGTACGTCCCGTTCGCGCTCGCGCGTGCGCGGCATCGATGCCTCCACGGTGATGCTGACCGGTGACCCGGTTCGTATGTACCTTAAGGAGATCGGTAAGGTCGACCTGCTAACCGCCTCCGAAGAGGTCGATCTGGCCATGAAGATCGAGGCCGGTCTCGATGCCACCGAGAAGCTCGAGGCCGCCGAGGCGGGCGAGATCGAGCTTACCCGCGCCGAGATACGTCGCCTGACCCGTATCGAGAACGTGGGTCTCGAGGCCAAGCAGGCGCTCATCAGCGCCAACCTGCGCCTGGTCGTCTCCATCGCCAAGCGCTATGTCGGCCGCGGCATGCTGTTCCTGGACCTGATCCAGGAGGGCAACCTCGGTCTGATCCGCGCCGTCGAGAAGTTCGACTACCAGAAGGGCTTTAAGTTCTCCACGTACGCCACGTGGTGGATCCGTCAGGCCATCACGCGTGCTATCGCCGACCAGGCCCGTACCATCCGTATTCCCGTGCACATGGTCGAGACCATCAACAAGCTCGTCCGCGTGCAGCGCCAGCTTCTTCAGGACCTGGGTCGCGACCCGACCCCCGAGGAGATCGGTGCCGAGATGGACATGAGTGCCGACCGCGTCCGCGAGATCCAGAAGATCTCGCAGGAACCCGTGTCGCTCGAGACCCCCATCGGCGAGGAGGAGGATTCCCAGCTGGGCGACTTTATCGAGGACTCCCAGGCTATCGTTCCGCCCGATGCCGCCAGCTTCTCCATGCTGCAGGAGCAGCTCACCCAGGTGCTCGACTCGCTTGCCGATCGTGAGCGCAAGGTTATCGAGCTACGCTTTGGCCTTGTCGACGGACATCCCCGTACGCTCGAGGAAGTCGGCCGCGAGTTTGGCGTCACGCGCGAGCGCATCCGCCAGATCGAGTCCAAGACTCTGGCCAAGCTCCGCCATCCCAGCCGTTCCAGCAAGCTTAAGGACTACATCGAGTCTTAACCTCGCAAGCAAGAAGCGCCCTCAAGCACATCCGTTTGGGGGCGCTTTCATGTAGTCATTGGGGACGTTCCCAATGACTAGTCGGAAAAATTCTCAAAAAAGTTCTTGCCCTAAGCTGATTCGTCCGTATAATAAACTTCGTTGCTTGAAAGCACGCACCTATTCCTCGGTAGCTCAATGGTAGAGCACGCGGCTGTTAACCGCGCTGTTGTAGGTTCGAGTCCTACCCGGGGAGCCAGATTTTTCAGCCCTTTCCGTTGGGCTTTAAATTCCTCGGTAGCTCAATGGTAGAGCACGCGGCTGTTAACCGCGCTGTTGTAGGTTCGAGTCCTACCCGGGGAGCCAGGTTGTAAAACCCGTCGCTTATGCGGCGGGTTTTTTCATGCCGCGATCTCCTAGCGCGAACGTTGCCATATCAACATTTCGTGTCGAGGATGTAATCCCGCGGCCCACCACCTCAACACGGCGCGGTCGTTGTAGAATATTGCAATGATTGCTCCCACGAGATGGTGCCGCGAGCACCAGATAAGGAGATTCTTGTGTCTGAGACCATTAACGGCAGCCTGAGCGTCTCGAACGACGTTATTGCCGATATTGCCGGTTATGCCGCGATGACGTGCTACGGCGTCGTCGGTATGGCCGAACAGCTCCAGGGCGCCGAGAGCGTGCGCCTGCTTGCCGGTCAGCGCCTCCGCAAGGGCGTGCTTGTCTCCGCCGACGAGAACGGCCTTACGGTCGATCTTCACGTCGTGCTCGAGAGCGGCGTCAACATGAAGTCCGTCTGCCACAATCTTTCGAGCTCCGTTGCCTTCACCCTGCAGGAGATCGCCCAGATCGATCCCGCCAGCCTTAAGATCGGCATCCACATCGACGCGCTCAAGAGCCGTCTGAACTAGCATCCGAAAACGGAGATTCAAATACCCATGATTGCAAAGACCATTCGCACCTGTTTTCCGATCGCTGCGGCTGCCGTTTCCGACAAGGCCGAGGAGATCAACAAGCTCAACGTCTTCCCCGTACCCGACGGCGACACCGGCACCAACATGTCGCTCACGCTCGCCTCGGTGACCAAGGAGCTTTCCGCCCTTCCCGCCGATGCCGATATGGAGGCCATCGCCGGCGCCATCACCCACGGCTCCCTGATGGGCGCCCGCGGCAACTCCGGCGTCATCACCTCGCAGATTCTGCGCGGCGTGGCCGAGGGTCTCGTCTCCGCCGATGAGCCCATCACGTCCGCCAACATCGCCTTCGCTTTCCGCCGCGCCGTCAAGGTCGCCTTCCAGGCCGTCCGCAAGCCCATCGAGGGCACGATTCTCACGGTCCTGCGCGATGTCTCGACCAAGGCCGACGAGTGCGAAAAGAAGAAGTTCTCGGCCGAGGACGCGCTCGACGCCATCGTCGTCGAGGCCTACCAGTCCGTCGCCCGCACGCCCGACCTGCTGCCCGTTCTGAAGGAGAACGGCGTGGTCGACTCCGGCGCCTTTGGCTTTGCCATCTTCCTGGAGAACTTTGTTGCCGCCGCGCTTGGCCGCAGCACCGTTGTCGAGGATTTCTCCGCCACGTTTGATTCTGCCGGCTCTGCCCGCGACGCGGCTCTTGGTCGCGTTGAGATCGAGGCCAACGACGACTGGGAGGGCTCGGAGTTCCGCTACTGCAACGAGTTTCTCTTTAAGGCCGACGCCCCGTTTGACGAGGACGAGTGCCTTAAGTTCCTGGGCTCCATGGGCGACTGCGAGCTGCTCGTGGGTGCCTACCCCGACTACAAGATCCACGTGCACTCCAACACCCCCAACCTGGTGCTCGAGCACATGCTGCAGCTCGGTCAGATCTACGAGGTCTTTATTCACAACATGGAGATGGAGGCCCACGACCGTACCGCCAAGATTCATGAGGACCAGGAGAAGGCCGCCGAGCCCGCCAAGGCGTTGGGCTTTGTCGCCGTTGCCGCTGGTTCGGGCGAGGCCGACATCCTCAAGTCCCTCGGCGTTGACGTGATCGTCTCGGGTGGCCAGACCATGAACCCCTCGACCGCCGACCTGCTGGGCGCGGTGGACCAGGTCAACGCGACCTCGGTCATTATCCTGCCCAATAACGGCAACATCCGCATGGCTGCCGAGGCCGCCGCCTCTGCCTGCACCGACAAGAAGGTCGCCGTCGTTCCCACCAAGACCGTTCCCCAGGCGTTCTCCGCGCTGTTCGCGGTCCTGCCCGATTCCGAGCTCGAGGACGCCGTCGCCGCCATGGTCGACGCCATCAGCGAGGTCCGCGATGGCGAGGTCACCCGTGCCGTGCGCGATTCCAGCGCCTCTGATGGCTCTCCGATTCACTCCGGTGATGTCATGGGTATCATTGCCGGTTCCATCGATGTGGTCGGCTCCGACGTCAAGCAGGTCACGCTCGACTGCATCAACCGCATGCAGGAGGAAGAGGAGGGCGACGCGCTGACGATTCTGGCCGGCGAGGAGCTGTCCGATGAGGCCTTTCAGGAGATCGTCGACGCCATCGAGGAGGCTCAGCCCGATCTGGAGGTCGACGCCCATCGTGGCGAGCAGCCGCTCTATCCCGTGATCTTCTCGATCGAGTAGGCATCTGCCCATGTCCGAGCTGTGCTCCGTGCCGCGCGTCTCGGAGCGCTTTGCCCAGAGCAATGCGCTCGACGAGGATATTGCGCGACTCAAATATGTTTCGGGTAAGCGTGAGGAGGCCCTTCGCCGTTTGGGAATTCAGACGGTGGGGGACCTCCTTCTCCATATCCCTCATCGATACCTGGACTTTACGCGCTCCTGGTCCATCGAGATGGCGCCCATCGGTACCGTGTGCACGATCGTCGCCACGGTTGACCGTATCGTCCAAAAGCAGCCTCGCCCGCGTATGCAGGTGACCGAGGTCTCGCTGGTGGACGAGACGGGCGTGCTGCAAGTCGCCTTTTTCCGTCAGCCCTGGATTGCCCAGCAGTTTAAGCAGGGAGACCGTCTGGCTGTGATGGGTAAGGTCGAGTTTGCCTACGGCTTTAAGCAGATGGCCTCGCCGCATTTCGAAAAGCTCGAGGACGGACGTGCCGCGGGCACCATTCTGCCGGTCCATTACGTGAGTGATGGCGTGAGTCAGGCGTGGATGCGCCGCATCGTAAGCGGCGCGCTTGAGGTTGTCGGCAATCCCTTCGACCCGATTCCCGCACGCTTACGCGTCAAGCGCCGCCTGATGAGCAATGCCCGTGCGCTGCGCTCGATTCACTTTCCCTCGAGTATGGCCGAGCGCGACATCGCGCGGCGGCGTCTTGCCTACGAGGAATGTCTCTGCCTTCAGCTGGCGCTGCGCCTGCGCAACGACGGCGGCTTGGTCGAAGTCGCTCCCTACGCCCACGCCGCGGGTGAGCACCTGGCGGCGCTCAGGGAAGCCCTGCCGTTTTCGCTGAGTGACGAGCAGGAGGCCGCGTTCCGAGACATCCTGCACGATATGTGCGATGGCGGGCGCGTGATGAACCGCCTGCTACTGGGCGACGTCGGTACCGGCAAGACGGCCGTCGCCGCCTGCGCGCTGGCTGTCGCGGCCGATTCGGGCACTCAGTCCTGCGTTATGGCGCCTACGGGCGTGCTGGCGCGCCAATATGCCGATAAGACTGGCCCCTTGCTCTCCCAGGCTGGCATGTCTTGGGCACTCCTGACGGGTGCCACGCCGGCGGCCGAGCGCGAGCAGATCCATGCGCAGCTGGAATCGGGCGAGCTCGACGTCCTCTTTGGAACCCACGCGGTCCTTTCGGACAACGTGGCGTTTAAGCATCTGTCGCTTGTCGTCATCGACGAGCAGCACCGCTTTGGTGTGGGCCAGCGCAATGCTCTGCGTGCCAAGGGCCCGGGTGCCGACCTTCTCGTTATGACGGCCACGCCGATCCCGCGCACGTTGGCGCTCTCGGTCTACGGCGACCTGGACACGAGCATCATCCGCCGTCGACCTGTTCCGGGGGCGGGCGTTACGACGCGCGTGCTCACCGAGTCGAGCCGCGATTTGGCCTACGGTGCCATCCGCGAGGCGTATGAAAAGGGCCAGCAGGCTTACGTGATCTGCCCGCTTGTGGAGCCGAGTGACTCGGCCGATGAGCTGGAAGACGTACCCGGTATCGCCCGCGACGACGAGGGCCGCGTGACCGTGCCTGTACCGCTGCACGATACGGCAACCGAGCTCGAACGACTGCGTCTGGCCCTGCCGGGACTTACCATTGAGCGCCTTCATGGCCGCATGCCGGCGGGGGAGAAGGACCGCGTGATCGATGCCTTCAAGCGCGGTGAGATCGACGTGCTCGTCTCGACCACGGTGGTCGAGGTAGGCGTCGACGTGCCCAACGCCACCGTCATGGTCATCGAGAACGGTGAGCGCTTTGGCTTGGCGGCCCTGCACCAGCTGCGCGGCCGCGTGGGCCGCGGCAGCGTGTCGGGCACTTGCCTGGTCATGACGCACTCCAAGGGCAACGGTGGCGCGTCGGCGGCACAAGACCGTCTCCAGTCGCTCGAAAAGACCTCTGACGGCTTTGCGCTCGCCCAGATGGACCTGCGCCTGCGCCACGAGGGCGAGATTCTGGGCTACCGCCAGCACGGCGGCGTGACCCTGCGCTTTGTGGACCTGGACGCCGACGAGGATCTTATCGAATGGGCCCATTTGGACGCGGTCGAGCTCTTGCGGTATGCTTGCAACCTTGACTCCGTGGCGACGCGCCCCTTGCGCGACGCGGTCGCCATGCGTTATCGACATATCTTTAAGGAGGTCAGCGGAGGATGAGAATCATCGGCGGTGAATGGCGCGGCCGCAAGATCGAAGAGCCGCGTGGGCGCGATGTCACCCGTCCCACGACCGATCGCGTGCGCGAGGCATGCGCGTCCATGGTCATGTCGGCGTTCGACTTCGATCTGGACGAGGTCCGCGTGCTGGACGCCTTTGGCGGCTCCGGCGCCCTGGGAATCGAGATGCTCTCGCGTGGCGCCCGCTCGCTCACCACGTTCGAGATCGATCGCAATGCCGCCCGTCTGATCACCAAGAATATCGAGTCGCTGTGCCGCGACCGCTCGCGTTGGCGTGTCGTTACCGGCGATGTGTTGGCGAGCGCCTCGCGCGGCCGTGCGCCGGGTGGTCCCTTTGACCTGATCTTGCTCGACCCGCCCTATGCCTTTGGCGCCGAGCCGGTCGAGGAGCTGCTGCAAAATCTTTCCCAGCAGGGACTGCTGGCGCCCGGGGCCTTTGCCCTGTTTGAACATGCCGCAGCCGATGCAGGTGCTCATCCGGCTTGTTTCAAGACCGTGCGAGAGAAGCGCTACGGCATTACCTCGGTTGACTTGCTGCGCTGGGTGGCCGAGGACGAGAACGACCATGCTGACGAGAACGAAAATGACGAGGATGTGCCTTCGGAGGACACCCATGAATGACACCATCAACCGCGTAATCGTCCCGGGCACCTTCGATCCCATCACCTTTGGCCATATCGACGTGATCCGCCGAGCTCGCCGTATCTTTCCCAGCGTGATCGTCGCCGTGGCCGAATCGCAGGGTAAAAACGGCGTGGGTACCACCTTTATGCTCGACGAGCGCGTGGCGCTGGCCCGCGAGGCCCTCGGTGATTTGGACGGCGTCGAGGTACTGCCCTTCACCGGCCTGCTGGTCGACTTTGCACGTGAACAGAGGGCGGGTGCCGTCGTTAAGGGTCTGCGCGCCATGACCGACTTTGAGTACGAGTTGCAGCAGGCCGACCTCAACTATCGCCTGGATAGCGAGCTGGAGTCCATCTTTGTCATGAGTGCTCCGCAGTACGGCTATATCTCGAGTTCGGTGGTGCGCCAGATCGCGTCGCTTGGCAGCGACGTGTCGACGTTTGTGCCGCCCAACGTGGTCGAAGCACTCAAACATCGCTTTTCGTGACGTTTTTTATTGCCTGGTGGCATGTGGTAAACTAACACGATGATATGTTACCTATGAAAGGAGACCGGATGCCGGGCGAGAATTTTCCTGGCGACAGGATCGTGAGTCTTGTCGACGAGCTCGAGGGGCTCATCGAAGAGGCTAAGACGCCGTTCGGCAAGAACGCCCAGATGAAGGTTATCGACGCCGACGTCTTCTTTAACATCCTCGATGAGATCCGCATGAGCTATCCCGAGGAGTGGCAGAAGTCCCGCCGTATCCTCAAAGAGCGCGAGGAGCTTATGGCCTCCGCCGCCGCCCAGGCCGATTCCATCATTGCCGATGCTCAGCAGCAGGCGCTCACCATTGCCGGTGAGCAGGAGATCGTCCGCTTAGCCCAGCAGCAGGCCGACGACATCCGCGACCGTGCCCAGCAGTACGAGCGCGAGACGCGTTATGCCGCCGAGGATTACGCCGAGCAGGTCTTTACGCACCTCGAGGAGAACCTTAAGAGTCTGACCGGCACCGTCACTCGTTGCCGTCAGCAGCTCAACGAGGGCGCCGCCCAGCAGAACGGTCAGTGGTAATGGCTGAGTTCCCGAGCGTAACCGTCGATCTTTCCGAGCAGCTCGAGTTTCCCGGAGACTCTTATCCGCTGACCGGCAAGGTCGATGTCGCCACCTACACGGTGGGCGAGAAGGAGTACCAGCTGCAGGACGGCATTTCCTACGACGTGGTCTTTACCAACGCCGGTACCGGTGTTCTGCTTTCGGGCATGGTCCGCGCTCACGCCACCGGCGAGTGCGATCGCTGCCTGGAGCCCGCATCGTTTGATATCGCAGGCGAGATCGAGGAGTTCTACCTCTTTAACGAGCCCGAGGACCCCGAGGCCTACGAAGACGGCTACGAGTTGCTGGGCGAGGATCGCATTGTCGATCTGGGCGAGCCCATCAACGACGCGGTCGTCATGGACACGCCGTTCGTTGTCCTGTGCAAGCCCGATTGCCGCGGCCTTTGCCCCACCTGTGGCATCAATCTCAACGTCGAGCAATGCGATTGCGCCGCCAAGGCGGAGGCCGAATGGGCCGCTGCCACGGAAAATCCATTTGCAGCATTAAAGAATCTCAAGCTTGACGAGTAAAACTGTGGTAGTATCGCTACTTGCGCGTAATCGCCACACTGGATAGTTCATAAGGAAGGTCACTATGCCCGTACCTAAACAAAAGCAGGGTCGTATCCGCACCCATACCCGTCGTTCCGCCAACATGAAGATCTCGGCTGCGGCTCAGTCCACGTGCCCCCGTTGCGGCGCTGTTAAGCTCCCGCACCACGTGTGCCCCAGCTGCGGTTTCTACAAGGACCGCGAGGTTATCGTTACCGAGTAACTGTATACTCTGGATACGATGCCGTTCCAACTGGAACCACAATGGCCGGCTCAATGAGTCGGCCATTTTTGTATAAGGAGCATATGAAATGAGTAACGTTCGCGTTTGTGTAGACGTTGTGGGCGGAGACGAGAAGCCCCAGGTTGTTCTCGATGGTATCGAGGCTGCGCTTGCGGCAGATTCCGAGATCGAGATTTTGGCCGTCGGTCCCGCCGAAATCGTCAACCCCTTTGCCGCAGCGCATGCCCGCGTGGAGGCCTTGGAAGCCCCCGACGTCATCAGCATGGAGGACGATCCCATCCGCGCTGTGATGACCAAGCGCAAGTCCTCGATCGTGCTTGCATGTCGTGCCATTAAGAAGGGCAATGCGGACGCGTTTTTCTCGGCCGGCTCGACCGGTGCCATGACCGCTGCCGCCACGGCCTACGTCACGCCGTTTAGGTATTTGGCAGAGGGCAAGAAGCAGCCGGTCCGTCCGTGCTTGACCAACGCACTGCCCAATCGTGCCGGTGGCCTGACGGTGCTGTGCGATATGGGCGCCAATCCCGATGTCACGGTGGACGATATGGTGCGCTTCGCCCAGATGGGTGCTGCCTATGCCCGCGTGGTTTTGGGCATCGAGCATCCTCGCGTGGGCCTGCTTGCCAACGGCACCGAGGACGAGAAGGGCTCCAACTTCACCAAGTCGTGCTTCCCGGCCATGAAGGCCGCTGTTCCCGGCTTTGTGGGCAACTGCGAGGGCACCGATCTTACGTCGGGTAATTTTGACGTCGTGGTCGCCGATGGCATGTCGGGCAACATCGCGCTCAAGGCCACCGAGGGCGCTGCCAAGTTTTTGCTTCAGGAGCTCAAGGGTGCCTTTATGTCCTCGCTCGGCACCAAGATCGCCGCGCTGCTCATTAAAAAGCAGATGCGCCAGATTAAGGCTAAGCTTTCGGGCGATGCCAAGGGCGGTGCGATCCTGCTGGGCCTGCGCGGCGTCGTGTTGATCGGCCACGGTGCTACGTCAGTCGAGGCCGTCAAGAACGGTACGCTTGCCGCGGCTCAGGCCGTGCGCGTCGGGCTTGTCCAGGACGTTGCCAATTCCATGGACGGTATCGTTTTGTAAGAGCCCCGTTACGTGGCTCAACCTGTACCGTGTGGGGTAGAATCGGAGCCGTATTGCAACGCGGCTTCGATTGCCGTGTTGTGTTGTGTTCCATGACATACGAGAGGAAGCGCTATGGACCGCTCCGAAATCTTCGATAAGATCGCCGAAGTCGCCGCTGACGTGCTGGGCGTCGATGTCGCCGACATTAGCGACGAGACCACTTTTGACGATCTCGATGCCGATTCGCTCGAGCGTCTGCAGCTGGTGACGGCCATCGAGGACGAGTTCGACCTCGAAATCGATGACGAGACCCTGCTGTCGCTCAACTCTGTCGCCGACGCCGTCGACGCGATCGAAAACGCCAAGGAGGCCTAAGTCTTGGCTTTGTCTGAACGACTCACGCGCGCCCAGGAGATTCTGGGCCATGAGTTCAATAACAAGGTGCTGCTGCGCGCGGCGCTCACGCATCCCTCGGCCGTCGAGGGCCTGCCGGTCTCTGCCAGCTATGAGCGCCTTGAATTTTTGGGCGATTCCATTTTAGGCGCCGTGGTGGCCCGTTCGCTCTTCGAGTCCTATCCCGAGTTTGACGAGGGCAAGCTCACGCGCCTGAAGGTGTCCCTTGTCTCGGGCGCCACGCTGTCCGAGGTGTCGCACGAGCTGGGTATCGACGACATCATCATCTTTGGCGCCTCCGAGACCGGTACCGGCGCGCGCGGCCTGCACTCGGCGCTTGAGAACGTTTACGAGTCGCTCGTGGGCGCGTTGTATCTGGATGCCGGTTGGGATGCGGCGGCGGAGTTCATCCACCGTACGCTTAAGCCGCACCTGGCCACCGAGCGTGCCGAGCACCCCGCGAACCCCAAGTCGTTCTTGCAGGAGTGCGTGCAGGCAGACGGCCACGAGCCTCCCGCGTATAAGCTGGTCGGCTCCGAGGGCCCCGCACATGCGCCCACCTTTACCGCTGTGGTGCTCATCGACGGTATTCGCCAGGGCCGCGGCACCGGGTCCTCCAAGAAGGAGGCCGAGGGGGCCGCTGCACTCGAGGCGCTCGACCGCATGGGCTACACCACCAACGGCGTGATTCTTAACAAGAAGCCTGTTTAAGCGAGGAACCGTGTATCTCAAGTCCCTCACGCTCAAAGGGTTCAAGTCGTTTGCCGACCGCGCCCATATGTCATTTGAGCCGGGTCTGACCGTCATCGTCGGTCCCAACGGCTCGGGAAAATCGAACATCTCCGACTCGATTCTGTGGGTCCTGGGCGAGCAGAGTGCCAAGCAGCTGCGCGGCCAGGCCATGGAGGACGTCATCTTCTCGGGCTCGTCGGCGCGCAAGCCGGTGGGTGTTGCCGAGGTCACGCTGGTGCTCGATAACTCGGACCATATGCTGCCCGTCGACTTTGACGAGGTCGCCATTACCCGTCGCATGTACCGCTCGGGCGAAAGCGAGTACCTCATCAACTCGAGCCCGTGCCGCCTGATGGACATTCAGGACATCCTGCACGATTCGGGCCTGGGCAAGGATACGCATTCCATCATCAGCCAGGGCAAGCTCGACGCCATTTTGCAGAGCCGCCCCGAGGAGCGCCGCGCCCTGATCGAGGAGGCCGCCGGCATCTCCAAGCACAAGCGCCGCAAGGAGCGCGCACTTAAAAAGATTAAATCGATGGACGAGCACCTGACCCGTGCCCGCGACATCAATAAGGAGATTGCCCGTCAGCTGCGCCCGCTGGAGCGTCAGGTCGATCGTGCGCGCAAGTACAAAGAGCTGTCCTCGCGTGCGAACGAGCTTACGCAGATGCTGGCCGTCGACGAGCTTCGTTCGCTGCAGTCGCAGTGGAACGACCTGGAGAGCCGCTCCAAGGAGGGCGCTGCCGAGCTTGAGCTTGCGCAATACCGCTTGAGCGAAAAGGAGCGCGAGCTCGAGAAGCTCCAGGTCATGCTCGAGGAAAAGGGCCTGTTTGTGGGCGATCTGGGCGAGCAGCGCCGCCATATGCAAGACGTGGTCGGCCGCATCAACTCCGACATGCGCCTACTCGAGGAAAAGGGCCACAACATGGTGTCGCGCCTGTCCGACATGCGCGGCCAGATCTCGAGCTCCGAGCATCAGCGTCGTCGCGTGGTCGAGGAGCTCGAGGATGCGCGTGCCCAGCTTGAGGAGGTGACCGGTGCGCACATGCAGGCCCAGGACGACGTTGACGCCGCCGGACCTGCCGCCGCCCAGCTCCACGAGCGTCGCGTGGCGCTCGACAATCAGATTTCGCAGCTCACGCGCGAGCAGCGCGATGTGCAGCGTGTGGCCGATAACGCCGCGCTCGGGCTCGCCAAGGTGAAGGACTCGCTGAGCAACGCCGAGGTCGAGGACAACATGTACGCCTCGCGCCTGGAGCAGATCGACGAGCAGCTCGAGGAGGTCACGGCCTCGCTCAAGAGCCGTCGCGACCGCGCTGAGGAACTTGACGGTGCGCTCGATCAGGCCCGCCAGGCCCAGATTGATGCTCGCGAGGCCACCGAGGTCGCCCGTGCGGCGTTGAAGGACTTGCGTAATCGCGAGAGTGAGGCGCGCAATAAACTGTCCGAGGTTCGTTCTGAGCTCGCGAGCCAAAAGAAGCTCGATGCCCGCATGGCCGACAGCTCGCCGCTGGTGAGCCGTCTGATGGGCGCACTGGGCGATGATGTCTCGGGTCGCCTGGGAGATGTGCTCGAGGCCCCTCGTGAGCTTGAGGGCTTGGTCGAGCAGCTGCTTGCCGGCGATATCGATGCCCTGCTGTTTGATGACGCCGCCACGCTTGAGCGTGCCGGTCGTGCGGCACTGGACCAAAAGAAGGCTTCGGGCGAGGCGCTGCTGATGGCGCGCGGCGTGAGCGGCTCTGCTGCTGCCGAGGGCGCTGCCGGTTCGCGTCTGGTCGATCGCCTGTCCGTGCGCGCCGGTTATGGTCCGGTTGTCGAGGCCCTGCTCGGCGGCTATTACGTGGTCGATGACTTGGCTACCGCGCTGACGGCACCAGTCGTTGACGGTGTGACCTACGTGACGCCCGATGGCGCCCGCGTGAGCTGTGGCGGCCTGGTGCGCGTGGGACTCGATGCCGGCGAGGCTTCGGGTGCTCTGGAGCGCAAACGTCGTATTCGTGAGTTGGAGGGCCTGGAGCCTGATCTGGCTTCCGTGTTTGAGCATGTGTCGGATCAGGTCGTCGAGGCCAATGCGGCCGTCGAGGAGGCGCGTGCCGCCGAGGGCGATGCCGCCGGCGAGATTGCTCGTCTTGAGGGCGAGCGCCGCTCGCTGCTCTCCGAGATCGGCCGCTTGGAGCAAAGCGCCAACAATGCCGAGGTCGAGCGCGTACGCATCTCCAAGCGCCGCGAGCAGGCCGCCGAGGCCGTTCGTGCTGCGCGCCCGCGCGTTGACGAGCTCACCCGTTCGCGCGACGAGGCCCGTGCGCAGGCAAGCGATCTGGGTCTCCAGATTGCCGAAGCCAACGACGAGCTCGATCGCGTGCGCCGTGACGATTCCGAGGCCGCCGGCAAGCTCGCCGATGCCAAGGTCCGCCTGGCTCAGACGAGCGAGCGTCTGCGTTCGCTGAAGGGCCGTGTGCCCGACCTGGAGCATCGCCTGGAGGGCATCGACCGCCGTATCCGCGGAACACGCCAGGCCTCGCGCTCACTCGAGTTGCTGCGCCTGCGCGTCGATCCCATGCACGAGCGCTATTCTGCTCTGCTGGAGCGCGCATCGGATTGGGCCGCGCGTCTGCGTGACCAGGCTTCGCTCGAGGAGGCGGACTCGGCTTCGCTCAAGAAGACCATCGAGGATGCCAAGGCCGAGGTCTCCCGCGCCAAGGAGCGGGTCGATGCCGCCACCGCGACGCAAAACGAGTTCAAGGTCGCACGCGGCAAGCTCGAGGTGCAGGTAGAGGCGGCCATCAAGGCCATTACCGCCGATGGCACCACGGTGCTCGAGGAAGCGCTCATGCTTCCTGCGCCTACCGACCGCGACGCCGCCGAGCGCGAGCTCAACCAGCTCGTGCGCCAGATCAACAACCTGGGCCCTGTGAACCAGGTTGCCATGGAGGAGTACGAGCAGCTCAAGCGCCGCGCCGATTACATCGAGGAGCAGCTGGCCGATCTGGAGAGCGCGCGCAAGGCGCTCACCAAGATCACTGTGGCCATCGACCGCAAGATGCGTAAGGCCTTCCTGGTGACCTTTGAGAAGGTCGATGCTAACTTCCGCGAGATCTTCGCCATGCTGTTCCCGGGAGGCCAGGCACATCTGGAGATGACCGACCCCGAGCATCCGGCTGAGACGGGCATCGAGGTCGTGGCACAGCCGCGCGGCAAGCGCATCACCAAGATGATGCTCATGTCGGGCGGCGAGAAGAGCCTGACGGCGCTCGCTCTGCTCTTTGCCGTGTATCGCACGCGTACGGTGCCGTTCTATGTGCTGGACGAGGTCGAGGCGGCGCTCGACGACGCCAACCTGTCCAAGCTCATCGGCGCGCTCGATGTGTTGCGTTCCGATACGCAGCTCTTGGTTATCTCGCACCAGCGCCGTACTATGGAGGACGCTGACGTTCTCTACGGCGTCTCGATGCAAGCCGACGGCGTCAGTCGCGTCGTCTCGCAAAAACTCGATCGCGAAACCGGAAAGGTCGTGAATGCATAATGGGATTCTTCGATGCTCTCTCGCGCGGACTTGAGCGCAGCCGCGAGGCCCTCAACGAGGTCTTTTATTTTGGCGGCGAGGTCGATGAGGATTTTTGGGAGGACCTAGAGGACACCCTCGTCATGGGTGACATGGGTGCCGAGGTTGCGATCCAGGTGTCCGATGACCTGCGCGATGCCGCGGCCAAGAAGAACCTTAAGACCGCCCCGCAGCTCCGTCGCGCCCTGGCCGAGCAGCTCGAGCAGCATTTTGTGCCCGCCGAGCGCGATCCGTTCTCCGACACGCCGAGCTGCGTGCTGTTTGTGGGTATTAACGGTGCCGGCAAGACCACGACGGTCGGCAAGATCGCGAGCGCTATGGCTGCCCGCGGCAAGAACGTCGTGATCGGTTCGGCCGATACCTTCCGCGCCGCCGCCATCGAGCAGCTCGATGTGTGGGGCCAGCGCGCCGGCGTTCCCGTCATCAAGCGCGACCGCGGCTCCGATCCGGCGAGCGTGTGCTATGACGTGCTCGATGAGGCCGACAAGCGCGGCAGCGACCTGGTGCTTATCGACACTGCCGGCCGTCTGCACACGAGCCCCGAGCTCATGCGCGAGCTTGCCAAGGTGGTCAACGTGACGCGCAAGCGCGCCGCCAATATGGCCGCCGGTCCCATGCCGGTCTCGGTTGTCCTCGTGATCGATGCCGCGACGGGCCAAAACGGCCTGAACCAGGCGCTCGAGTTTAACGAGGCGCTGGGTCTGGACGGTATTATCATGACAAAGCTCGACGGAACGGCTAAGGGCGGTATCGCCATGGCCGTTGCCGAGAAGCTCAAGCTCCCGATCCTGCGCGTGGGCGTGGGCGAGCAGGTCGATGACCTGCAGGAGTTCAATGCCAAAGATTTCTGCCGCGCCCTGGTGGGCGAGTCCAACTAAGGAGTAACCAGTGTTTGATTCCCTGAGCGATCGCCTCAACGACACATTTGACCGCTTGCGCGGCAAGGGTAAGCTGACCGAGGCCGATATCACCTCGGCCATGCGCGACATTCGCATGGCGCTGCTCGAGGCCGACGTCAACTTCAAGGTCGTCAAGGAGTTCGTCGCCAAGACCAAGGAGCGTTGCATGACCGCCGAGGTCATGGAGTCGCTGTCGCCGGCACAAAACGTCGTCAAGATCGTGCTCGACGAGCTCACCGAGATGCTCGGCTCCACCGAGAGCAAGCTCGTCTTTAGCAACCGCATTCCCAATGTCATCATGCTCGTGGGCCTGCAGGGTTCCGGTAAGACTACGGCGGCCGTTAAGCTGGCCTATCTGCTCAAGAAGCAGGGTCGCTCGCCGTTGCTCGCCGCGTGCGACGTCTACCGCCCCGCCGCTGCCGATCAGCTGGCCACGCTCGGTGGAGAGATCGGCGTTCCGGTCTTCCGCGGCGACGGCGAGCACCCGGTCGATATCGCCAAGGGTGCCATCCAGGAGGCAGTCGACCACCTGCGTGACGTGGTCATTGTCGATACCGCCGGCCGCCTGCAGATCGACGAGCAGATGATGCAGGAGGCCGTGGATATTAAGAAGGCCGTCAAGCCCGATCAGGTGCTGATGGTCGTCGATGCCATGACCGGCCAGGATATCGTCAACGTCGTCTCGACCTTCGCCGAGCGCACTGACTTTGACGGCGTGATCATCTCTAAGCTCGACGGCGATGCCCGTGGCGGCGGTGCGCTTTCCGTGCGCCAGGTGACCGGCAAGCCCATCAAGTTCGTGAGTATGGGCGAGAAACCCGATTCGCTGGAGCCGTTCTATCCCGATCGCATGGCCAAGCGCATTCTGGGTATGGGCGATGTTGTCGGCATCATCGAGAAAGCCCAGGAGGCGGCCGACGCTGAGCAGCTCGAGGCTGCCGAGCGTATGCTGCGCGAGGGCTTTACCATGAACGATATGCTCGACCAGATGAAGGCCGTCAAGAAGATGGGCGGTATGAAGGGCATCCTGGGTATGCTCCCCGGCGGCCAGCGCGCGCTCAACCAGATGGGCGGCAACCTGGACGAGGGCATCTTCGACAAGAACGAGGCCATCATCATGTCGATGACCAAGGAGGAGCGCCTGCGTCCCTCCATCATCAACGGCCAGCGCCGCGCCCGTATCGCCAAGGGCGCCGGCGTGACTCCCACCGAGGTCAATAGCCTTATGAAGCAGTGGGGCGAGATGAACAAGATGATGGGCCGCATGCGCTCGATGGCCAATCAGGCACAGGCTGGTGGCAAGAAGGGCAAGAAGGGTAAGAAGGGCAAAAAGATGCGCATGCCCAATATTCCCGGTCTGGATGCCATGGGTCTGGGCGGCATGGGCGGCCTGGGCGGCCTGGGAACGGGCGGTCCTAAGTCCGATATGGACCTGCTGCGCCAGATGGAAGCTCAGATGCGCAATAAGAAATAGGGCTGTAATTCTAGCTTGATATGGCAAAGGCCACTCGGAAGATACCGGGTGGCCTTTGTTGTTGGCTTTGATTGTTGGGTTGCGTTCAGCGTCGCGCCCCGAGCTTGCGGTGCCGTGCCGTTAGTGGCAGCCGCAGCCCTTGTGGCCCTCGTGCTCGTGATGGCCGTGGCAGCCGCAGGACTCGCCATGCTCATGGGTGTGCTCGTGGTCATGACCATGGCAGTCGCAGGTTGCCTCGCCGGTCTGAGCGAGCGTGCCGGCAATGAGGGCCTCGACGCAGGCATCGCAGCTGCCCTGGGCGCCCGCATAGACCGTGATGCCGGCCTGCGTGAGCGCGTTGATGGCCCCGCCGCCGATGCCGCCGCAAATGAGCGTGTCAACGCCACCGTTGGCAAGCAGACCCGCCAGGGCGCCGTGACCGGTGCCGCCGGTGCCTACGACCTGCTCGTTGAGCACCTTGCCATCCTGGATGTCATAGATCTTGAACTGCTCGCTGCGGCCAAAGTGCATAAAGATATTGCCGTTGTCGTACGTCGTTGCCACCCTCATGGTACCGACCTCCTTTGTTGGCCATGCGGCCGTCGTCGTGGTGATGGGGGAGTACGCGATATTGCCGCCCTCGATGATGAGTGCTCGACCGTTGACCAGCGCGTTTGCCACCTTGCGATGCGCGCGGCTGCAGATGGCCGCCACCGTGGCGCGGGCGATGCCCATCTGCTGGGCTACGGCCTCCTGATTGAGGCCTTCCAGGTCGCAGAGGCGCAGCACCTCGAGTTCGTCGACCGTCATGTCGATAGCGTCTCCGCTGGCAAGGCCATCGGGGGTAAAGCCGCGATATTCGGGGATGATCCCGACGCGGCGCAGTTTTTCGCGTCTTCCTGCCATGCACTCTCCAAATCTGACATATGTCAACAATAGAATAGCGAACGTGGGGATTTGCGCAAGGAATTTCTGGCATATGTCAGAAAGTGAGGGCTTATGTTTGGGCTGTGGGGCCGCGTGCGCCTGGGCTACAATGAACCTCGCTTATAGGCGACTGACAGGAGGGTCAATGAGCAAGGCTGATCAACAGTTTGTAGCCATGTGCCGCGATATTTTGGACCATGGCACCACCACCGAGGGGCAAAAGGTCCGACCGGTGTGGGAGGATGGCACCCCTGCCTATACCATTAAAAACTTTGGCGTTACGGCACGTTACGACCTGCGTGAGGAGTTCCCCGCGCTCACCCTGCGTCGCACGGCGCTTAAGTCTGCCATGGACGAGATCCTGTGGATCTATCAAAAGAAGTCAAATAACGTCCATGACCTCAACAGCCATATTTGGGACGAGTGGGCCGACGAGACCGGTTCCATCGGCAAGGCCTATGGGTATCAGATTGGGCAGAAAAGCCATTATGCCGAGGGTGACTTTGACCAGATGGACCGCGTGCTGTACGACCTTAAGAACACGCCGTACAGCCGCCGCATTATGACCAACACCTACGTGTTTAGCGACCTGTCCGAGATGCACCTGTATCCGTGCGCCTACAGCGTGACCTATAACGTGACGCAGCGCCCGCAGGACGATAAGCCCACACTCAACATGATTCTCAACCAGCGCAGCCAAGATATTTTGGCCGCCAACAACTGGAATGTGTGCCAGTACGCCATTTTGCTGATGATGGTCGCGCAGTCGGTCGATATGATTCCCGGCGAGCTGCTGCATGTGATTGCCGATGCCCACATTTACGACCGTCATGTCGATATCGTCCGTGAACTTATCGAGCGTCCGCAGTTTGCGGCGCCTAAGGTAACACTTAACCCCGATGTGCACGATTTCTATGCGTTTACGACCGACGACCTGATCGTCGAGGGCTATGAGCACGGCCCGCAGGTCAAGAACATTCCCATTGCGGTGTAGGTGGCGCTCATGACGTGTAAGCTTTCTGCCATCGTCGCCGTGTGTGACGATTGGGGCATTGGGTGCGAGGGCGACATGGTGGTGTCCAATCGCGCCGACATGCGCCATTTTGTGGCCTGCACCAAGGGTTGCCCGGTCATCATGGGGCGCAAGACGCTGCTGAGTTTTCCCGGTGGGCGTCCGCTCAAGAACCGTCGCAATATCGTGCTCACCCGCGACGAGAGCTTTGCCCCCGAGGGCGTCGACGTGGTGCATAGCATCGACGAGGCGCTCGCTGCGGTTGCCGATGAGCCCGTTGCCTGGGTGATCGGTGGTGGCGATGTCTATCGGCAGTTTTTGCCGTACTGCGTGGAGGCCGAGGTCACGCATAACCACTGCGTCCATCCCGTGGACACGTATTTTCCCAATTTGGACGCCGATCCTGCATGGGAAGTTTCGCAGGCTGGCGGGGTTGCCACGATTGCCGCGGGCGAGGGTGACGAGGGTCTCGATTATGAGTTCGTGACATATCGTCGCGTTGAGGCGTAAATCGCCTAGCGTGAACGGTATTATCGGGTTGATTGAATGCATGGGGCGGCGCTTCGCGTCGCCTCGTTTGGTATAGATGTGCTGTTAAGAAGGGTGCGGGCTGGCTGCTATGACTGATGCCGTTGAGGTTCTGCGAATCGATTCGCTTACGGATGAGCGGCTCGACGCCTACGTGCGACTGACCGAGCGCGAGCTTCGCTGCGTGCTGGAGCCCCAAAAGGGTATCTTTATCGCTGAGAGTGCCAAGGTTATCGAGCGCGCGGTGCGTGCCGGATACCAGCCGGTGAGCTTTCTTTTGGGCGAACGCTGGCTTGATCAGATGATGCCGCTGTTTGAGCGCCTGGTTGTGCGCGAGGACGCCGGTCCTGTTCCTGTGTTCGTTGCGTCCATGGAGCTCATGGAGCAATTGACGGGCTTTAACGTGACGCGCGGTGCGCTCGCGGCGTTTCGTCGCCCGCGGCAGATTCCGGTTGATGAGTTCTTGGGCGGCGTCGTCGAGGCGGCGGGGGAGCGTCCGGTGCGTGTGTGCGTGCTCGAGGGTATTGTCGACCACACCAACGTCGGCGCGATTTTCCGCTCGGCCGCCGCGCTCAATGTCGACGGCATTCTGGTGAGCCCTACGTGCTGTGACCCGCTGTACCGTCGCTCGGCCCGCGTGAGCATGGGCACGGTGTTCCAGGTGCCCTGGACGCGCATTGGCAGCGAGGCGCGCGTGTGGCCACATGACGGCCTGGCGGCGCTGCACGATGCCGGTTTTTCGTGTGCCGCCATGGCGTTGACGGACGATTCAGTGTCGTTGGACGATCCCGCGCTACAGGAGATTGACCGCCTGGCAATCTTTATGGGCACCGAGGGTGCCGGCCTGGGCGCCAAGACCATCGCGGGCTGCGACCGGGCCGTGCGCATTCCGATGGCGCACGGGGTCGATTCGCTCAACGTGGCCGCGGCGAGTGCCGTCGCCTTTTGGCAGCTGTGCCCGCATCTGAGCAATGAGTATCACTACCAGCCGGGTTTGTATCACTAGGCAGATAGTTCGCACCGGGCTCTGACTCGGGGTGTTTCGGTCGACGCCGGTCGGTGCTAAGCTGCTATTGGTTTTGGCCTTAAATTGCCGTTTTGTTGTTTGACGTATGCTGGTGGGGAGGGCGTGTGGCTAAGAAATCTACGGCTATCGATGTAACGCAGGGTGTTATTTGGCAGCAGCTGCTTTCGCTGTGCGTTCCCATCTTTTTTAGTTCGTTTTTTCAACAGGCCTACACGCTTATCGGTACCTATATCGTCGGCCAGTTTGGCGGCAAGCTTGCACTGGGTGGCATTCAGGCCACGATGGTGCTCACCGAGCTCTGCATTGGCTTTTGCGTTGGCGTCGGTGCCGGCTGCGCGGTCATTACCGGTCAGTATTTTGGCCAGCACGATGATGAGCGACTGAGTCGTTCGGTCCATACGGCCATGACCCTCGCGCTGGTGGGCGGTATCGTTTTCTCGATTCTTGGCATAGTGTTCGTTGAGCCCATGCTGGTACTTATGAACACTCCGCATGAACTTTTGGCCGAGGGCGTGGCCTATGCTCGTTGCTATTTTGCCGCCATGGTTGCGGCGCTGCTGCTCAATATGGGAACGGCACTGCTGCGCGCCGTGGGCGACACGCGCGGGCCTGCTGTGATCATCGCTTCCGGCTGCCTTGTTAATGCGGTGCTGGATGTCATCTTTGTTGCCATGCTTCATATGGAGGCGCTGGGCTGCGGCATCGCGGTGGCGCTGACCATTTGCTCCAACGCCACGATGATCGTGATTCGCATGATGCACGCACCGGGTGCGTGGCGGCTTTCGCTGTCCAAACTCGGCATTGATCCTGGCATTTGTAAGAGCATGATCTCGTGTGGTCTGCCGCTTGGCTTTCAGTCTGCTGCGTATTCGATTTCCAACGTTTTGATTCAGGTGTCGGTCAACTCGTTTGGTGCCGATGTCACCACGGCGTGGGGTCTTTCGGGCCGTTTGGATGGCATTGTCTGGATGGTTACCGAGGCGCTTGGCGTGTCGATCACCACGTTCTCGGCACAGAACTTTGGCGCGCGCAACTACGAGCGCATGCGCAAGGGCTACCATACGTCGCTCGTGCTGTCGTTTATGCTCATTGGTGGCCTGTCTGCCGTGCTGCTGGTGTTCTCGGGTCCTCTGTCGCGTCTGTTTGTCGACGATGCTTCGATTTCGGCGTACACCACGACGATCCTTCATTTTATCGCGCCGTTCTACGCGATCTTCTCGATTATCGAAAACGCGTCGGGCTCCATTCGCGGTGCCGGCGTTAGCTTGCAGCCCATGCTGCTCACGATTTTTGGCACTGTCGTGCTCAGGGTGATCTGGGTGTTTGCGATTATGCCGTTCGATCCGTCGCTTGAGCACCTGCTGCTGGTTTACCCCGTAACCTGGCTCATCACGGCCATGATGTTTACCATCTACCACCACAGCGGCAACTGGCTCGGCCGCGCCACCGCCTAATGATCCGTAGGGGACGAGGGAAACGGATCATTTCTCTCCGTCGTGATGTTGATGATCTGTTTTCCTCCGTCCCCTTCGGATCAATTAGTATTCGATGCCTTGGCGGGCTAGGAGGCCTTCGTCGAAGTAGTGTTTGACGGGGCGCATTTCGGTTACTAGGTCTGCAAGGTCGGCCAGTGGCAGCAGGCCTCGGCCGGTGAGCACGAGCTCCGTGGTGGCGGGCTTTATCGCGATCAACGATTCGACATCCTCTCGCGTCACAAAGCCTCGTCGCATGGCTTCTCCAAGCTCATCCAAGATCAGCACGTCGACCTGGCTAATCTGCTCGCGCGCCAGCTCCATGATCTGTGCGGCACAGGCTTCGGGTGTGTCGCGGTCTGCTTGTACGATGCGTAGCCCCAATCGAGGTGCTGCGTCATGTTCGGCGCAGTGCAGCTTCTTGGCAAACTGCAGCATGAGTACGTCGAGCCCATAACCTTTGGCGCGCATCGCCAATCCCAGCGCAGCCGTGGTTTTGCCCTTGCCGTCGCCCGTATAGATTTGAACCTTGCCGACTTCCAGTGATGCCATCTCTATCCTTTCGTGCCCGGCGTCGGTTTATCGCCGGCCGGGTTGGGTATTCTAGTTAGCATTATCAACCCCAGTAGATGGAGTTCAAGCAGATGGAGATGGATGACAACAAACGTAGACGGAATATGATCCTCTACGTGCTCATCGCCTTCGTCGTCTACCTCGTGCTCTCGACCGTTCTGTTCCCTAACATCGGTCACACGCAGCAGATTACGAAGACCGATTATTCGACGTTTGTCAAAGCGCTCGATAAGAAGAGTGTCGACAAAGTCGAGTACAACACGGACGATTACTCGATTTATTACACCAAGAAGGGCGAGGACGAGAACATCGCCTATAAGACGACCGGTGTGCCGAATGACGCGGGCTTTACCGATCGCGTGCTTGAATCTGGCGCCTCGCTTGAGTCGGTTGTTCCCGATAAGAACTCGGGTCTGATGACCTACTACCTGCTCACACTCATTCTTCCCATGGCGATTTTCTTCCTCATCGGTTGGTGGCTCAACCGCCGCATGAAGAAGGCTATGGGCGATGACGGCCCGTCGATGAACTTTGGCGGCGGCGGTTTTGGCGGCGGCGGACTGGGTAAGTCCGGCGCGCGCGTGATCGCCTCCAAGGACGTGGGCGTGACCTTTAAGGACGTCGCCGGCCAGGAAGAGGCCAAGGAGTCTCTCAAGGAGGTCGTCGACTTTCTGGAGAAGCCGCAGCGCTACGAGGAGATCGGCGCCAAGCTGCCGCGCGGTGCTCTCCTTGTTGGCCCTCCGGGTACCGGTAAGACCCTGCTTGCCAAGGCTGTTGCCGGCGAGGCCGGTGTTCCGTTCTTTAGCATTTCGGGCTCTGAGTTCGTTGAGATGTTTGTTGGTCGCGGCGCTGCAAAGGTTCGTGACCTGTTTAAGCAGGCCAAGGAAAAGGCCCCGTGTATCGTCTTTATCGATGAGATCGATACCATCGGTAAGAAGCGCGATGGCGGCGGCTTTAGCGGCAACGACGAGCGCGAGCAGACGCTCAATCAGTTGCTGACCGAGATGGATGGCTTCGATAACCACAAGGGTATCGTTGTCCTTGCTGCAACCAACCGCCCCGACAGTCTCGATCCCGCTCTACTGCGCCCCGGTCGTTTTGACCGCCGCATCCCCGTCGAGTTGCCCGATCTGACCGGCCGTAAGAACATCCTCGAGCTCCACGCCAAGAGTGTGAAGACCGAGCCGCCGATCGACCTGACCGCTATTGCCCGCGCCACGCCCGGTGCCTCGGGCGCCGACCTTGCCAATATCATCAACGAGGGTGCCCTGCGCGCTGTTCGCGAAGGCCGCAAGCGCGCGACCCAGGACGACTTCGAGGAGTCGGTGGAGGTCGTCATTGCCGGCCAGCAGCGTAAGTCCACGGTGCTTTCCGACCACGAGAAGCAGGTCGTTTCCTACCACGAGATCGGTCATGCCATCGTCGCTGCCCGCCAAAAGGGTTCCGCGCCGGTTACCAAGATCACCATCGTTCCGCGCACGAGCGGTGCCCTGGGCTACACCATGCAGGTCGAGGAGGACGAGCGCTTCCTTACCACGCGCCAGGAGGTCCTGGACAAGCTCGCCGTCTACTGCGGTGGTCGCGCGGCCGAGGAGCTCATCTTTGGCGAGATGACGACCGGTGCCGCCAACGATATCGAGCAGGCCACCAAGCTCGCCCGCAACATGGTGACGCGCTTTGGTATGTCCGACGAGTTTGGCATGATGGCGCTTGGTACCGTTCAGAATGCGTACCTCAACCAGGACACGTCGCTCACCTGCGCCCCCGGTACGGCCGAGCGCGTGGACGCGATTGTCGCCAAGCTGATCGAGGATGCGCACGACCGCGCTCTGCAGATCCTGAAGGAGAACAAGTTCAAGCTCCACGAGCTGGCTCGTTATCTGTACAAGAAGGAGACGATCACGGGCGAGGAGTTTATGAATCTCCTCACGCGCGAGAATCCGCTGATGCCTAAGCAGCAGTAGCGTTGCATTCGGGACAGTAAATATCGACGCCCCATTTGAGTGCCTATCTCAAATGGGGCGTTTTGCTTGGGAGGGATATGTATGAAGATCGTGGTGAGTGCCTGTTTGATGGGCGAGAGCTGCAAGTATAACGGCCTCGATAATTACCACCGCGCGTTGGTCGAGGCCTGCGAACGCACAGGGACCGAGGTACTCCTCGTATGTCCTGAGGTTTTTGGCGGTCTGCCCACGCCACGCGATCCGTCCGAGATTGTGAACGGCGAAGTCGGTACCTGCGAGGGCGTGTCCGTTGACCGGGAATTCCGCCTGGGCGCTCAACGTGCGCTCGACATGTGCGAGCAGGCGGGCGGCCCTTCCGAGATTGCTGCGTGCATCTTGCAGGACCGCAGCCCCTCGTGCGGCGCGGGTCGCATCTACGACGGCACCTTTAGCGGTACACTCACCGCGGGCAACGGCGTTTTCGTCGATCTGTTGCTGCGTCACGGCTACCGCGTCATTCCGGCTAGCGAGTTCGACCCCAAATTACTTGAGCAATAAAAAACCACCACAAAGGTGCCTGTCCCCTTTGTGGTGGTTTTGGGCTTGGTCTAGAGCGTGTGGCCGTAGGCATCGGCGGCCTTGATGGCGGCGGCGAACTTTTCGTCGGTGAAGGGCTCGGGGTTTCCCTGCTTCCACTCGTTGGTGGCGTGTGCGAACTCGCACAGGGCCGGGATATCAGCCTCGGAAAGTCCGACCTGCTCAAGCGTCACGGGCAGCCCCATCTGCTTGTTAAAGGCGGCGTAGCGCTCAAGGTTCTCGGTATCGCCCGTATAGGCAAACAGCACCAGCACACCCAGGCTCACGACCTCGCCGTGTAGGTAGGAGCCCTCGCGCGGAATGCTGCACGTGGCGTTGTAGAACGCATGCGCCACGCTCGAGTTGTAGTAGTAATCGTTTTGGTTGGTCAGGTTGGAGACGTAGCCCGTGTTGACCACGATGTCGAGCGCGATCTGCTTGACGGCCTCGCTCGACAGGTTCTGGCGCACGTCCTCAAGACCCTGAACGCCATAGGTAAACAGCGGCTCGGAGCAGGTGTGGGCGAGTGCCAGGCCAAGGCCTGCCGTGTGCTCCAAGTTGCCGGCGCTCGTGGCGTACTCGACCTCGGGCTGCTTAGACAGGGCATCGCCCACGCCGGCCCAGAAGTATTCTGCCGGTGCCTCGGCGATGATCTTGGGGTTGATGAAGATGTGCGCCGGTCGGTTGGGGTACGAATAGCCCTCGAGCGAGCCGTCGTCGTTGTACACGACGGCAATGGCGGTTGCGGCGGAGCAGTTGGAACAGATCGTCGGGACCGTGAAGACGATCTTCTTGAGCTCGATAGCTGCGGTCTTCACGGTGTCGAGCGCCTTGCCGCCACCGCATGCAATAAGCACGTCAGCTTCCTGGCAGGCAGGGGAGTTTACGACCTTGGCGATATTGGCACGCGTGCTGTTGGTGCCATAGACGCGCGTCTCCAGAACCTCGACATCGGTACCTTCAAGTGCCGCCATGATGCCCGGCAGCGCTGCAGCCAGTGCCCGCTTGCCACCGATGATCGCGACCTTCTTCGCGCCGTACTCGGCCAGCGCGCCGGACAGCTCGTCAAAGCAATCCTCGCCAACGGTATAGTCGCTCATTCCAATCGTGCGCATAGCAACCTTCTTTCGTTCGATAAAGTGCTTTCAGGTATTTTGCTCCAAGAGAAGGTTCACAGCCGCGAGAAATTTCGAACGTATAAAACCAGTGTTGAGGGTTTTTCGCCGGCGCGGAACGTGCTAGCATACACCGCATAAGCGTTGATGGGGACGAGTAGTCGGCCGTCCGCATGCTACAGAGAGCGGGGAGCGCTGAGAGCCCGTGCATGCGACCGATGAAAATCACCCCGGAGCTGCGGTCCCAACGGACGTGCCGCGCAGGCGCGTCTTAGTAGATATCGCCGAGATGGTCGTCGATACAGGCCAGCCGAGTAACGGATGCGAGCGCGCGAATACGCGGGCGAGGGCATCTAAGCTGGGTGGTTAAGCGAAGAGCTTTTACGGGCAGGCTGCCCGTTTTGTGGCGCTTCGTCCCAGCTTGTAGGGACGGGCGCTTTTTTGGTGCCCAGAGGGCGTGCGCGCCCATGTCAAGAAAGGGGTACCGTGGCAAACGAGTACAAGCAGACGATGAATCTGCCCAAGACCGGATTTCCTATGCGTGCCGGTCTTTCCAAGTCCGAGCCCAAGCGACTCAAGGACTGGCAGGACAACAAGGTCTACGAGCAGGTTCTGAAGAAGAACGAGGGTCACAAGAAGTTCGTGCTGCACGACGGTCCTCCGTACGCCAACGGCCCGATCCACATCGGCCACGCCATGAACAAGATCTCCAAGGACATGATCAACCGCTACTGGATGATGCAGGGCTATGAGGTTCCCTATGTCCCCGGTTGGGACTGCCATGGTCAGCCGATCGAGCACAAGGTCGAGGAGAAGCTCAGCACCGAGAAGTTCAACCAGACCCCCACGGCCAAGATTCGTGAGCTCTGCAACGAGTTCGCTGTCGAGAACATCGAGCTGCAGAAGGCCGGCTTCCGTCGTCTGGGCGTGCTCGGCGACTGGGACAACCCCTATCTGACGCTCTATCACCAGCATGATGCCGCCGACATCGAGGTCTTCAAGGCCATGTTCGATAAGGGCATGATCTATCGCGGCCACAAGCCGGTTCACTGGTGCAAGCACTGCCACACCGCGCTGGCCGAGGCCGAGATTGAGTACTCCGACGAGACGAGCCCCTCCATCTTCGTGCGCTTTGAGATGACCTCCAAGCCCGCCGGCCTCGAGAACTTCGACGGCCCGGTCGATTTTATCATCTGGACGACCACGCCGTGGACCATCCCCTCTGACCAGGCCGTTTCCCTTAAGCCCGGCGCCGCCTATGTCGCCGTTGAGCACGATGGCCGTGCCGAGGTCATGCTCGAGGACCTGGCCCCCAAGTGCTGCGAGGAGTTTGGCTGGGAGTACACCCCGGTTATGGTCGACGGCAAGCCCTATGTGGTTCCCGCCGAGACCTTCCACCACATCCACTACAAGCAGCCGATCTTTGACGGTGTTGAGGGCGTGGCGCTGCTGGCCGATTACGTCGGTGTCGACGACGGTACCGGTATCGTCCACAACTCGCCCGGCCACGGCGTCGACGACTACTTTGCCTGCCTCAAGGAGGGCATCACCGACATCTGCATGCCGGTCGATGACGACGGCAAGTTCTACACCGGCGAGGAGTTTGGCACCGGTGGTCCCTTCAGCGGTATGGATACCGATGAGGCCAACCCGCATATTATCGAGTTCCTGCGCGAGCGCGGCACCCTGGTTCTCGAGAAGAAGATCACGCACAGCTATCCGCACTGCTGGCGCTGCAAGCACCCGGTGCTCTTCCGTGCTACTGACCAGTGGTTTGTCTCGATGGACAAGACCGGTTTGCGCGAGCAGGCTGGCAAAGAGGTCCGCGAGAACGTCAAGTGGTATCCGGCCCACGCGGCCAACCGCATCGGTGCCATGGTCGAGCAGCGTCCCGACTGGTGCATCAGCCGTCAGCGCAACTGGGGCGTGCCTATCCCCAGCTACACCTGCGCCGACTGCGGCGAGAAGGTCATGAACGATGCCACGCTCGACGCCGTCATCAAGCTCTTCCACGAGAAGGGCTCCGACGCCTGGTTCACCGACGCTCCCGAGAGCTACCTGGGCGAGGCCTGCGTCTGCCCCAAGTGCGGCGGCCATCACCTCAAGGCCGATAAGGACATCCTCGACGTGTGGTGGGATTCCGGCGTCTCCTGGAAGGCCGTCTGCGAGTATCGCCCCGAGCTTGAGTACCCGGCTGACGTGTATCTCGAAGGCTCCGACCAGCACCGCGGTTGGTTCCAGAGCTCGCTGCTCACCTCGGTGGGTGCCAATGGTCACGCCCCGTACAAGGCGGTCGTCTCGCAGGGCTTCACCCTCGACGGCCAGGGCCGCAAGATGTCCAAGTCGCTCGGCAACGTCATCGACCCCAACAAGGTCTGCGACGAGATGGGCGCCGACATCATCCGCCTGTGGGTCGCCTCGGTCGATACCAGCTCCGACGTGTCCATCGACCACGAGATCCTTGCTCGTACGTCCGATGCCTACCGTCGTTTCCGCAACACGCTGCGCTTCCTGCTCTCCGAGCTCGAGGGTCAGTTTGAGCCCGAGACCGACGGCGTCGCCTTTGCCGACCTGCTGCCGCTCGACAAGCTCATGGTTGCCCGCCTGACCCAGGTCCAGGCCGAGGTCGACGATGCCTACGCCAGCTACGAGTTCCCGCGCGCCTACCGTGCGCTTTACGACTTTGTGGTTACCGAGCTCTCCAACGTGTATCTCGACGCCCTGAAGGACCGTCTGTACTGCGAGAAGCCCGGCTCTCTCGAGCGCCGCAGCGCCCAAACCGTGCTGGCCGAGCTCTTCTCGATGCTCATGCGCGACCTGCAGCCGATCCTGTCCTACACGGTCGACGAGGCCATGGCCTATGCGCCCGCCGGCTGCGTCGATCACCAGAAGTACGCCGCGCTGCTCGATTGGTACAAGTCGCCTATCACGGTCGACGAGGCCAATGAGTTTGAGGGCGTGCTCGAGGCTTCGCTCGAGCTCCGTAGCGCCGTGACCAAGGCCCTTGAGGATGCCCGTTCCGCTGGCACCTTCACCAAGAGCCAGCAGGTCCGCGTCAAGGCGGTCGTTCCCGCCGAGATGTACGCGCTGCTGACCGGTGACAAAGCCGTCGACCTGGCCGAGTTCTACATCGTCTCCGATGTTGAGCTGACCCAGGGCGACGAGCTTTCCGTTGCTATTGAGGCTGCCGAGGGCGAGTGCTGCGACCGTTGCTGGAACTATCGCACCACCGTCGGCGAGTACAACGGCCACGCGCATATCTGCAAGCGCTGCGCCGACGCTTTGTAGGTTACGGCGTTCGTAGAACGCCGTAACCTACCGACGCTGCGCGGGCCGTATTTGGACAATCTGACGTTCAATTTCAAGGGCGCGACCGAAAGGTCAGCGCCCTTTCATTTCACGTCACCTTGTCTCAAATGCGACCTGCTCGCTCATTTATGCTCTACCTGCGGTGTTTCCGTTCTTGGGAGATTTGTCGCTTCTTGCTTGCGTCAATGTATGATTATCTACTGCGTTAAACGGAATTCGATTGTTCTTGAGGGTAGGGGATTTCTTTGGGTCGTGGTGCGGATATGACGCCGCCTTTGCGTTGGCGGTTAGGTGTTGCTGGTGGGGTAGCGCTCGTTGTGTTGCTTGTTGACCAGCTGACCAAGCTTGCGGTTCGTGCCGTGGGCGATGCTCTGCATGTGACCGTTATCCCCGGCGTGATCGATTTTCTGTTTGTTCGCAATATCGGAGCCGCCTTTAGCATGGGCGAGGGGCATGGCATCGCGTTTGCCGTGGTGGCGTTGGCAGTCATTATCGCTATTGCCGTGTACCTCGTTCGTGCACCCCAGCTCGCCCATCTTGAGGTTGTGGGCATGGCCATGGTTGCGGGCGGCGCCGTCGGCAACGCTATCGATCGCCTGACCATGGGCTTCGTGACCGATTTTATTGCCACCACCTTCATCGACTTCCCCGTTTTTAATGTAGCCGATATCGGCATTACGGTCGGCGTCGTGCTGGCGCTCATCGGTTACATGTTCTTGAGCCCCGCCGCTCGCGAGGTCGATGCGACCGCCGAACTCAACGCTCGTGACGAGGCTCGCGCCAAACGCAAAGCCAAGCAGCGTGGGGAGCGTGCCCGCAAGATTCGCGAAAGGAATGAGCGCTAATGGCCGACATCCATATTCTTGTTGCCGACGATTCCGCTGGTCAGCGTCTTGACGCCTATCTGGGCGCCAACGATGGCTGCCCCACACGCTCTGCCTGCGCGCATCTGATCGAGGGAGGCGCCGTTGCCGTCAACGGCGAGACCTGCCTGTCAAAAAAGTATGCTGTGCGCTCCGGCGACCGTATCTCGGTCGACTTGCCCGAGCCGCACGATCCGACCGATGTGATTCCCGAGGCCATCCCGCTCGATATTCGCTACGAGGACGACTACCTCATCGTACTCTCCAAGCAGCGCGGCCTGGTGTGCCACCCCGCCCATGGTCACGAGAGCGGCACCCTTGCGAACGCCCTGGTCTACCACTGCGGCATCGATCATCTTGGTACCGTGCAAGGCGATGACCGACCCGGCATCGTGCATCGCCTGGATCGCGATACCTCGGGCCTTATGCTCGCGGCAAAAGACGATGACACCCAGCGCGCGCTTCAAAATCTCATCCGCACGCGCACGCTCGACCGTCGCTATATCACGCTCGTTCACGGACACATCGCCATGGACGAGGGCACTATCAACACCGGTATTGCCCGATCGACGCGCGACCGCGTGAAGATGGCGGTTTCCGATGACCCCTTTGCGCGCCAGGCCATCACGACTTTCAAGGTGCTCGAGCGCTTTGATTCCACGCGCTTTGACGACGGCTATACGCTCGTCGAGTGCCATCTGTTTACCGGTCGCACGCATCAGATTCGTGTGCATATGCGCCATATCAACCATGCCTGCGTGGGCGACCCGCTCTACGGTAAGTGCGATGCGCGTGCCGATCAGGGTCTGACCAGGCAGTTCCTTCATTCCTGGCGCGTGGCGTTCGACCATCCCGTGACGGGCGAGCGCATCGAGTGCCGCGATGAGCTGCCGTGGGACCTTGCCGCGGTTCTGGATGACCTTGCCCCGCGCTCGCTTGGCCGCACCGCTGCCGGTGACGAAATCGTTCCGCAGCTCGGTCTGCTCGAAGCCTAGCCAGTATTAGGTGGTTTCTTGAACTCGGTAAGCCTGCGGTAAGATATACGTTTGTTTACGTAATGCGTTCTCGGGAGCCTGCATGCTCGCCTTTTTACAAACCAACACACCCATCGTGATCTTCAACCAGATTGTCGTCACGCTGCTCACGGTCTGCTTTCTGTACCAGGTGGTCTTCTTTGTCATCGGTGCTCTTCGTGGCGAGGTCGCGCCTCCCAAGGCCAAAAAACTCCACCGCTATGCGTTCTTTATCGCGGCGCATAACGAGGAAGCCGTGATCGCCAACCTCGTACGCTCCATCAAGGATCAGGACTATCCGTCCGAGCTTATCGAGGTCTTCGTCGTCGCCGACGCCTGCACCGACAACACGGCGCAGCTTGCGCGCGAGGCCGGTGCCATTGTTTACGAGCGCAATGATCTGGCCCGTAAGGGCAAGAGCTGGGTCATGGACTTTGGTTTCGACCGTATCCTTAACGAGTATCCCGACACGTTTGAGGGCTACTTCATCTTCGATGCCGACAACGTTATCTCCCGCGATTACGTGTCTAAGATGAACGATGCCTTTGACCAGGGTTTCCATGTGGTCACGAGCTATCGCAACTCCAAGAACTTCGGCAGCTCGTGGGTCTCGGCAGCTAATGCCACCTGGTATCTGCGTGAGGCACGCTTTCTCAACAACGCGCGTAATATCTGCAAGACGTCTTGCGCCGTCTCGGGTTCGGGCTATCTCATTTCTGCCAGCGTGATCGAAGGCATGCACGGCTGGCAGTTCCACACGCTGACTGAGGACATTCAGTTCACCACGTTCTGCGCCATCCATGGCATTCGCATCGGTTATGCACCGGCGGAGTTCTTTGACGAGCAGCCCGTGACGTTTAAGGCGTCCTGGAAACAGCGCATGCGTTGGACTAAGGGCTTTTACCAGGTATTCTTTACCTATGGTAAGCACTTGGTCAAGTCGACCTTCCGCTATCATCGCTTTGCCGCCTACGACATGTTTATGACCATCGCTCCGGGCATGCTGCTGTCCCTGATCTCTATGCTCGCCAACGTGACCTTCCTCGTCGTGGGCGGTCTTTCGCACGGCTTTTTGGCCACCGAGGTCGAGATGCAGGCGTGCGCCGCCTCGCTCATCATGACCTTCGCGATGATGTACCAGACCTTCTTTATCCTGGCGCTACTCACGACCATCTTCGAGTACAAGCATATTCACTGTGCGCAAAAGTGGCGTTTGGTGACCAACCTGTTTACCTTCCCGATCTTTATGTTCAGCTATATCCCCATCACGGTGGCTGCTCTGTTCCTAAAGGTCGACTGGGTCCCGACGCAGCACGCCGTCAACGTTACCCTCGATGAGGTCATGCAAGGCGCCAAATAACCACGATCAAAACCACCACAAAGGGGACAGGCACCTTTGTGGTGGTTTTTGCGTTTGAGCTGCTGCCCAAGGAGGTGTTAGATGGTCTATATTCCGTTTTGGATTTGCATCTTTGCCGGCGCGGCGATTGATGCCCGTGAGCGACGGTTTCCCAATCAGCTTGCCGGCGCGTGTGCGGTGGCGGCGTTTGCAGGCGTTTGGCTCGACAAGGGCGTTAACACGGCGCTTGACCATGCCGGTCTTGCTGCCATCGCCTACCTTGCCCTTATGCTTACTGAGTCGCTCTGGCGTCGTGTTCGCCACGCTCCCGGCATTGGTATGGGGGACGCCAAGGCGCTCTTTGCCCTTTGTACCTTCGATCCCTTGGGTGGTATCGTCGCGTTTGCGGCTGCGCTCCTGGCCCTTGCCGCCGCCTGTCTCATCGCAAAATCGCGCTCCCTGCCATTGCTGCCGTTTTTGGTGCCGATATTTGCCATAATCGAGGTTGTGGGTAGTACGCTGTAACCGTTTGCGCGCCCTTTTTAAGGAGCATGCCATGGCAACCAATCAACAGACAGCCGCCATTAAGGCGCGTATGGATCGCATTCCCGCGGCGTTGTCGCCCGAGTTGGTCGGGCGTATCGCCGCCGACCGCGGCTCAGGTGTCGTTAATCCCTATCGATGTGGTGACGACCAGGTCATTCGACGCTTCGATCGAGCCGCAGATGTGGGCACGCTCATGCGTCCGGCATTTATGCGCGATACCGAAAAGATTTTGCATCTGCCCGCATACACCCGTTATGCAGGCAAAACGCAGGTCTTTAGTTTTCGCAGCAACGACGACCTGTCGCGTCGCGGCCTGCACGTGCAGCTTGTTTCGCGCATCGCGCGCGATATCGGTCGCGCCCTGGGGCTCAACTGCGATCTGATCGAGGCGATTGGCTTAGGCCACGACTTGGGCCACACGCCCTTTGGCCATGCCGGTGAGCGATTCCTCAACGATATCTATCACGAGCGCACGGGTCGTTATTTTTTCCATAACGTGCAGTCGGTCCGCGTGCTCGACGCGCTGTACGGCCGCAACGTGTCGCTCCAGACGCTCGACGGCGTGCTATGCCACAACGGTGAGTACGAACAGCGTGTGTTTGAGCTTTCGGACATGAGCTCCTTTGACCAGTTCGATCTTACGGTTGAGGATTGCATTGCCACAGGTTACAGCGCAATTGAGCACCTGCGCCCCATGACGCTCGAGGGCTGCGTGGTTCGCATCTCGGATATCCTTGCCTACGTGGGGCGCGATCGCCAAGACGCCATTTCGGCGGGTCTGCTGTCACCCGACGCCTTTGACGATGACCTGGGCGGGGCATACAACAGCTGGATCCTTACGCATGCCTCCATCGATATCGTCGAGCACAGCTATGGCAAGCCACGCATCGAGATGAGCGAGGACCTGTTTGAGGAGATCCGCCGAGCCAAGCGCGAGAACTACGAGAAGATCTATAGCAAGGGCGGCATTGAAGGCGACTCCGAAGCGGAGCTGCGCGAGGCCTTCGAAAAGCTCTACGACCGTTGCCTGCAGGATATAAACGAAGGCGACGAGTCTTCGTATATCTTTAAGCACCACATTTCTCGTATTGAGCGGCAGCTTTTCTACTACGATCGCACCTATGCCTGGCAGGACGACAAGGATCAAGCGGTGGTGGATTACATCGCGAGCATGACGGACGGCTATTTCTGCGAGCTTACGAGCAAGCTGTTCCCGGGATTGAAGTTTCCGCACCGTACCTATATTAACGAACGGTAGTTCGTATTTATTCGGTATACTGTTGGTGGAAAACGTTTTTGATTGACGCACGGGATGGCTATGGACGACCTTTTTTCTGCTTCGACGCGCGAGCGTTCCTTTCAGAATGCGCCGCTTGCGGTGCGCATGCGGCCCAATTCGCTCGACGAGTATGTGGGCCAGCAAAAGGCCGTCGGTAAGGGTTCGTGGTTGCGTGCCGCGATTGAGCACGACGTGCTGTCGAGTGTGATTTTGTATGGGCCGGCCGGTACGGGCAAGACGACGCTGGCACATATTATCGCCAACCATACTAAGAGCGAGTTTGTCGAGGTCAGCGCTGTGACGGGCACCGTAAAGGATCTTCGTCGCGTGATCGACGAGGCTAAGACGCGCCTGAATACGTACGACCGCCGCACCATTCTTTTTATCGATGAGATTCATCGCTTTTCCAAGTCGCAGCAGGATGCCCTGCTGCATGCAGTTGAGAACCGTACCGTCATTATGATTGGCGCCACGACGGAGAATCCGTACTTCGAGGTCAACTCGGCATTGCTCTCGCGCGGTCGCGTGGTGGAACTTGAGCATCTTAAAGACGAGGATATCGCCACGCTTATTGAGCGTGCGCTCGAGGCGCCGCAGGGTTTGAACGGTAAGTTCTCGGCCGATGAGGATACGGTTAAGACCATTTGCACACTGGCAGCGGGTGACGCTCGATCGGCGCTCACGACGCTTGAGCTTGCGAGCGAGATTGCCGTCACGCGCCCCGATACCGAGGGAACGCCCGCGCCGGCGGCGGGGGAGCGCTATCCCATCACTGTTGACGACGTGAAGATTGCCAATCCGCGCCGTGGCTTTTCGTACGACAAAAACGGTGACATGCACTACGACATCATCAGTGCGTTTATTAAGTCTATGCGCGGCAGCGACCCCGATGCCACGATCTATTGGCTCGCGCGCATGATCGACGCGGGGGAGGACCCAAAGTTTATCGCTCGCCGCATTATGATTCAGGCTTCTGAGGACGTTGGCAACGCCGACCCGCAGGCGCTTTTGGTGGCACATGCCGCGTTTAAGTCTGCCGAGGTCATTGGCTATCCCGAGTGCCGCATTAACCTGGCTCAGGCTGCGCTCTATGTGTGCCTGGCGCCTAAGTCCAACGCGTGCGAGGCTTCCATTGATGCGGCGTTGGCCGATATTCATTCCAGTGGGCTGCGCGAGGTGCCGAGTTATCTGCGCGATCGTCATCGTCCGGGTAGCGACGAATACGGTGTGTATAAGTATCCGCATGATTATCCCGAAGGCTGGGTCAATCAGCGCTATTTGCCCGAGGGGCTGGAGCGCGGTGCGTTTTGGCAGCCTGCCGGTCGCGGCTGGGAAGAGTGGCGCGTAGAGCAAAGCGAACGCGACCGTAGCGGAAACGCGCCCAAGTAGGTCCTTGGGACCTCGCACATTCCCTTTGGGTATCTTTCCCCTTCTTTGGGGTACCATGAAAAACGTCTGTATTTCGATTCCTTCGGGAGGCTTGTATGAGTCCCATTCAAATCGCCCTGCTGCTGCTCGCCGTTGCCGGCGTGTGGGCTGTTATCGAGCTCGCGCTCACGCTGCGCAAGACCCGCACCGTCGTTGATTCGCTCGACAAGACGGTGAGCGACCTTAACAACACGATCGCCGAGGCTCAGCCCGTGGTGGCAAAGCTCGATGGCGCTGTCGATGAGCTCACCCCCGCGTTGGCACAGGTTGAGCCACTCCTCAAGTCGAGCAAGACCGCCGTCGATGCCCTGACTTCTAATCTCGTAGAGGTCGAAGCCGTGGTTCGCGACATTTCCGAGGTTACGGGCAGCATGGCCGAGGCCAGCAATGCTGTGTCGAGCGTGACCGACTCTGCGGCCGGTGCCGTGCAAAAGCTCTTCAATAAGGTGAAGGCTCCCGCGGCTGACGCCGAGCGCAAGCTTTCCGCTGCTGCCGACGCCGAGCAGCCGACCGAGCGTGTCCTGATTGGCGAAGCCGGGGACGATGCCGCTGCTGGTGACGATGATGCGCAGAAGCCTGCTGCTAAAGCAGCCCAGTATTACACCTATACGCCCGCCGAGACCTCCGAGGAGTCCTGCGATGAGTAGCGAAGCAACTTGCCCCATCACGCTGACTGTTGCCGGGGATCCGCGTCTGGCACGCCTCGTACGTATGACGGCCGCCAACGTTGGTGCGCTGTGCTCCATGTCCGTCGATCGCATCGAGGACATTCGTATGGCTGCCGAGGAAGCCTTTATCTTTGGCTGCACGGCCGTTGATTCCGATGACATTTCGATCAAATTCGACGTCGACGAATCGCATGTGGGCATGACCTTTACCTTTGGCGATCAGGCGACTGTCGATGAGGATGACCAGGCTGCCGTGTATGCCGAGCTCATTCTGGCGAGCGTGTGCGATTCCTACGAAAAGACTGCGGCGCCCCTGACGCTTTCCCTCGACCTCAAGGCGGATATCTAATATGACCGAACGTTCCCGGAGCGGTAAGACCGCTTGGGACAAGGAGAAAACCCGCGAGCTGTTTCGTCGCTACAAAGAGACCGGTGATCCGGACGCACGTGAGCAGCTCGTCATGTCCCATATGAACCTGGTAAGGTTTCTTGCCAACAAATTTAAGAACCGCGGCGAGCCGCTCGACGACCTCATGCAGGTCGGCTATCTGGGTTTGCTCAAGGCTATCGACCGCTTTGACCCCGAGCGCGGACTCGAGTTCACGACGTTTGCCACGCCTACCATCCTGGGCGAGATTAAGCGTCACTTCCGTGATAAGGGCTGGAGCGTGCGCGTGCCGCGCCGTTTGCAGGAGCTTTCTGCCAAGGTTAACCAAGCTACCGACCAGCTCACTAACGAGCTGCAGCGCTCGCCTAAGGTTGAAGAAATCGCTGAGTACCTGGGTGTGACCGTCGACGAGGTGCTGGAGGCCATGGAATCGTCTTCGGCCTATACCTCGGTGCCCATCGAGGCTCCTGGCGCGTCCGATTCCGATGATGCCCCCTCGATTCTCGACCGCTATGCCGATGACGACAACGAGCTCGATTTTACCGATGACCGCCTGGTGATCGAGGAAGCCATCCGCGATTTCTCGCCGCGTGAGCGTGAGGTTATCGAGCTGCGCTTTGTGAAGGGCATGACCCAGATCAAGATCGCTAAGAAGTTGGGTATCTCGCAGGTGCAGGTTTCGCGCCTGCTGCGCCGTACCCTTAAGAAGATACAGGACAAGATCGACCCCGACGGAGTGATGGTTCGTTCATGATTGAGCACCCCCAACAAACCGACCGCACGCTGCGCGATACTCGTATTCTGACGCTTCGCATTTGGGCTGTCGTCGGCTGCATTGTCATCGCCGCCGTCATCTTTAACCTTATGGGTATCTTGGCGCCGGTTATCGAGTTTCTCGCTGTCGGTTCCATCATCGCTTTTGTGATGTCGCCGATCACTAACTGGCTCGAGCATCACGGCGTCGGTCGTGGCATCGGTTCGCTCATCGCGCTGATCGTGGTTGTGGCAGTGCTCGTCGGCGTCGTCTGCATCCTGTCCCCTATTTTGCTCGGTCAGATTATGGAAGTCCTGAGCCGTCTGCCTGAGCAGCTTCGCGTTGCGGGCGGTGATCTCAACGAGATGATTTCGCACGCTAAGACGCTCAACAACACGCCGCTCAAGGAGTACTTGGACGATAATCTGTCCTCGCTGGTTACTGTGGCGTCCAAGTACGTATCGCAAATCGCCGCTGAGCTCGGTCGCGGCGTGTTCCCGCTGATCACCAACACGGCCTCGCAGCTGTTCGTAATCTTCCTGGGTTTGGTGCTTGCCTACTGGCTTGCCTGCGATTATCCCCGTATGCACCACGAGGTCTGTACCATCATCGGACAGGAAAAAGAGACCTCGTACCGCTTTATGGTCGCGATTCTTTCGCGCTCGGTCGGCGGTTATATGCGCGGCATGGTCGTGACGTCCATCTGCGGTGGCATCCTCGCCTTTATCGGCTTTACGGTCATTGGCCATCCCTACGCGGCACTCATGGCCATCTTTACCGGCATCATGCACTTGGTCCCGGTTGTCGGTCCCTGGGTAAGCGCGGCGATCGCCACGGTGCTCGGCTTTATGTTCAGCCCCATGCTGGCGTTGTGGACGCTCGTTGTGACCATGGTGGCTCAAAACGTCACCGATAACGTCATTTCCCCCAAGGTCATGCAGAGTTCGGTGCAGGTGCATCCCATCATGAGCCTGACGGCCCTCGTTATTGGTTCGGCACTTATGGGTCCCATCGGCATGGTCATCGCCATTCCGCTGTGCGCGGCCCTCAAGGGCATTTTCGTCTACTACTTTGAGAACGAGACCGGTCGCCAGCTCGTGGCATACGACGGCGCTGTATTTAAGGGCACGCCATATCGCGATGCCGAGGGCAACCCGGTCGCCGCCTACGACGCGCTTGGAGACGATACGTTCATTTACGAGTCCGAGCTCATCGGCAACGAGACCGCGCCCGAGGCCCAGGCGATGCCCAAGCCCGAGCTCGAGAATCCCTGGATCAAGCTCTCGGGCCTGCAGCCCGATGCGACGAGCTTTTTCAAGAATCCCTTCGCCAAGGACGATGACTCCAACTCGGACGACGATACCAAAACCGGCATCGACGGCTCCATGGACGATTCGGATTCCAAATAGGCACCGCTAGCGTTTCTTGAAGTTGTAAATGACAAGAAACGCGAGCAAAGCGATTGATAAGGGGCCGGCTACATAGAAAAAGAGAACGTCAATTGCGCGTAGAGTGTAATAGGCTTTATCGCCGGACATTACTGCATACAATACGTAGCCAAATGCTGGTTGGTTTGCGTACCAGCAGGAGAAAGCCAAAAGCGCTAAAAGTGCTACAACCAGAAGTGCATTCAGGACAAATCGTTTGCTTTTCATCGATCGCTCCTTCCGGGTGAATCTTATATGTAATTATACAGTAGCCTTTTTCAAAGCATCGCATACTCCTAAATAACGTGCACTTTCGCTGTAGGGTCGGCTTTATGTCGGCCCTCTTTTTTGCACTTGCGCGGCGGGATGGTAATATCGTTACGTTTGAACTGTTTCGATGTGAAACCGAGGAGATTCCCTCTATGAGTGCTGACTACCCGTCAATGACTACGGCCGAGATCCGCTCCAAGTTCCTCAACTTCTTTGAGGAGCGCGGTCTTAAGCTCTATCCTTCTTCGTCCCTTGTTCCCGACGACCCCTCGCTGCTGCTTGCCAACGCCGGCATGAACCAGTTTAAGGAGTACTACCAGGGCAAGAAGGCCATGAAGGAGATCGGCGCGATCTCCTGCCAGAAGTGTGTCCGCACCAACGACATCGACTGCATCGGCGAGGACGGCCGTCACCTCTCGTTCTTTGAGATGCTCGGCGACTTCTCCTTTGGCGGCGTCTCCAAGCAGCAGGCTTGCGCTTGGGCCTTCGAGCTTATCACCAAGGAGTTCAAGCTGCCGCTCGACCGCCTGTACTTCACCGTCTTTACCGAGGACGACGAGACCCACGACGTGTGGCGCTCCCTGGGCGTTGCCGAGGATCACATCTCGCGCCTTGGCGAGGACGACAACTTCTGGGCCGCTGGCCCCACCGGTCCCTGCGGTCCGTGCTCCGAGATCTACTTTGACATGGGCGAGGAGGTCGGCTGCGGTAGCCCCGACTGCAAGCCCGGCTGCGACTGTGACCGCTTCCTTGAGTTCTGGAACCTCGTGTTTACCCAGTACGACCGCCAGGAGGACGGCTCCATGCCGGAGCTGCCGCACCGCAACCTCGATACGGGCATGGGTCTGGAGCGCATGGCCGCCATCATGCAGCACAAGACCGCCAACTACGACGGCGATCTGATGCAGCACCTCATCAAGCTCGGTGAGAAGATCAGCGGCAAGACCTATGACGCCGACGATTACTCCGGCGCCAGCCGCTCGCTGCGCATCATCGCCGATCACTCCCGTGCCGTCGACTTTATGATCTCGGACGGCATCCTGCCCGGTAACGAGGGCCGCGAGTACGTCCTTCGCCGCCTGCTCCGCCGCGCCGTGTTCCACGGTCGCCTGCTGGGCATCGAGGGCGCCTTCCTGACCAAGTTCATCGACGAGGTCAACGCTCAGATGGGCGAGGCCTATCCCGAGCTGCTCAAGAACGTCGCACTCGTCAAGGGTATCGTCGCCTCTGAGGAGGAGCGCTTCTCCACGACGCTCGACAACGGCCGCGTCTACCTGGACGAGGCCCTGGCAGCGCTTGCCGATGGCGCCGTGCTCCCGGGTGATGTCGCCTTTAAGCTGCACGACACCTTTGGTTTCCCCATCGACCTGACCGTCGAGATTGCCGGCACCGCCGGCCACGACGTCGACATGGACGGCTTTACCGCTTGCATGGAGGACCAGAAGGCCCGTGCTCGCGCCAATGCTAAGGGCGACGCCTGGGGCAGCTTCAACGATGTGTGGGTCGAGCTTTCGGACAAGGTCGCTGCGACCGAGTTCGACGGCTACGACAACGACGTCATTGAGGGCGCCAAGGTTGTGGCCATCGTGCGCAACGGCGAGTCCGTCGAGTCCGCTGCGGCGGGCGAGGATGTTGAGGTTGTGCTCGACCGCACCCCGTTCTATGCCGAGATGGGCGGCCAGCAGGGCGATGCCGGCGAGCTTTCCGCCGAGGGCGTTTCGCTGACCGTTTCCGATACCAAGAACCACAACGGCCTGTATGCCCACGTTGCGCACGTCGCCGAGGGCACGCTGACCGTCGGTGCTACCGTGACCGCCGCGCTCGACGTCGAGCGCCGTGGCTTCCTGCGCCGCAACCACACCGCCACCCACCTGCTTGACGCCGCGCTTAAGCACGTCCTGGGCGAGCATGTCTCTCAGGCCGGCTCGCTGGTGACGCCCGAGCACCTGCGCTTTGACTTCACGCACTTTGAGGCCCTGTCCTCCGAGCAGCTCAAGGCTGTTGAGGACCTGGTCAACCAGCAGATTTTTGCATCTAAGCCGGTCGTGACCCGCGTCATGGGCATCGACGAGGCCAAGGCCGCCGGCGCCGTCGCCCTGTTTGGCGAGAAGTATGGCGACGTCGTCCGCGTCGTTTCCGTGGGCGCCGAGGACCAGCCGTTCTCCCGCGAGCTCTGCGGTGGTACGCATGCTGCCAACACTGCCGAGATCGGCCTATTCAAGATTATCTCCGAGTCCTCCACGGGCTCGAACGTCCGCCGTATCGAGGCCGTTACCTCTAAGGGCGCCCTCGACTACATGGCCGACCGCCTGGCACTCGTTGACGCCGCTGCCGCTGCGCTCAAGTGCCGCGTTGACGAGGTTCCCGCTCGTGTGGAGAACCTGCAGGCCGAGCTGCGCGAGACGTCTAACAAGCTCAAGAAGGCGCTGACCGGTGGCTCCTCCGACGCTATCTCCAGCGCCATCGAGGGTGCCGTCGAGCTCGACGGCTATAAGCTCGTCGTCGCTGAGCTCCAGGGCCTTGAGGCCGCCGACCTGCGCAACGTTTGGGATACCGTGCACCAGAAGGTCGCCGGTCCCGTTGCCTGTGTTGTTGCCAGCGTGACCGAGAAGGGCACCCCGGCCCTGCTCGCCGCCGGCTCCGATGACGCCGTGAAGGCCGGTTTCCACGCCGGCAACGTGATCAAGCAGATCGTGGGCCTGGTCGATGGTCGCGGTGGCGGCCGTCCCAACATGGCCCAGGCCGGTGGCAAGAACGCTGCCGGTATCGCCGATGCCCTCGCGGCCGCCAAGACCGCGCTCGGCGCCTAAGTAGTCGCTGTGGTCGCGCTCGCGCTGGACATAGGGGAGACCAGGATCGGCATCGCCGTCTCGAGCCGTGATGGCAAGATGGCGATGCCCGTCAAGGTGCTTCCGGCCGCTGAGGTTACCGGTATGGCCAAGACGTTCCGTTACCTAGTCGAGGACTATGAGCCCGATATCCTGGTAAGCGGACGTCCCTTGACCATGGCCGGTGAGCCCGGCCCCCAGGCCGAGCGCGTCGCCGCCGTGGCCCAAAAGATTGCCGACGAGCTCGAGCTTCCGCTGGAGTTTGAGGACGAGCGTCTGTCCTCGCAGGAGGCCAAGCGAATCCTGCGAGAGCAGGGGCTTAACGAAAAGCAGATGAGGGGCAAGATTGACATGATCGCCGCCAGCCTGTTCTTGCAGACATGGCTCGATCGTAAAAACGAGGAGGTTCAGCATGTCTAGCGCTTCCGATCCGCGCCAGCAGAATCGTACACGGCAGCCCGCGCCGCGTCCTGCTCAGCCTGGTCAGCGCCCGGCGCAGCCGACGCAGCGTTCGGCTCAGCCTACTCAGCGTACTGCTCAACAGCCCGCCGCTCGTCCCGCGCAGCCCGCTGGCGGCGCTCGTTTTAAGCAACAGGCTCCTGCCCAGCGCACGCAGGGACAAGCCCCGCAATCACGCTCCCACGCACATCATGCTCATGGCTCGCACGGCGTTGCTCCGGCCACGCGCTCGAGCTATAACACGCACGCCCGCCGTGGTACCCAAAAGAAAAGCTCCCCGGTGCCTATGATTATCGGTGGCGTCGTCGCCGTGCTTGCGCTTGTCGCGATCGTTTTCTTTGTTGTGCCGGCCGTCAAGGGCTTCATTGCGGGTGAGGATGCAAAAGTCGTTGCAGGCCAGCAGGTTACTATCACGATTCCCGATGGTGCCTCGGGTGACAGCATCGCTTCGATTCTCTCTGAGAACCATATCGTCGAAGATCCCAAGGATTATTACGCGGCGGTCAAAAAGCTCAACGCCGACATGTCGCTTAAGCCTGGCACCTACTCGTTCACCACACTCATGGACGCGACCAAGGTCGTTCAGCAGCTCATGGAAGGCCCCAATGCGGGCTCCGATGCGCTGACTATCCCAGAGGGCCTGACGGTTGACCAGGTCGCCGACCGCGTGGCCAAGGCGTACGACAGTATTTCTAAGGAGGACTTCCTTAACCAGGCCAAGGCGAGCAATTATGTGAATGATTACGCTTTCCTTAAAGACGCCGCGAACGATTCGCTCGAGGGTTTCCTGTTTCCCAAGACGTATTCGCTTGGTAAGGACCCAAGCGCCGATGATGTGATTCGCGCCATGCTTGACCAGTTCAACGCCGAGTACAAGTCACTTGACTTTGCCAGCTGCGAGGCCAAGATCAAGGAGCGCTATGGCGTGGAGATGTCCGATTACGACATCGTTAACCTTGCCTCGATTGTCGAGCGCGAGGGCCTCAACGCCGATCAGCGCGCTCATGTGGCATCGGTTTTCTATAACCGTCTGGCGGGCAAGCTCGATGGCCTGCGCTACCTCAACAGCGACGCGACCATGATGTACGTCACCGGTGGCGAGGTTACCGCCGACGACCTGCAGAGTGATAGCCCCTATAACACCTATAAGCACGAGGGCCTGCCGCCCACGCCCATTTGCTCTCCGTCGCTCGAGGCGCTCAAGGCCACCCTTGAGCCGACCGACTCCGACGACCTGTATTTCTACATTACGCAGGACGAGGAGTATTTCTCGAAGACCTACGAAGAGCATCAACAGTCTTGGAATTGATCATGAGGATTTTTAGCCCCAAACGATATGTTGCCTCGGTCGATCGCATCGACCTCGATACCCTCTGGGCCGACGGCAAGCGCGCCATTCTGCTCGACCGCGACAACACCCTGGTGCCACGTGATACCGAGCAGGTACCCGCTGCGGTCTCCGCCTGGCTCGAGGCCGCCCATGCTAAGGGCTTTAAGCTGTGCATGGTGTCCAACAACTGGCATCGCGACCAGGTTATGGCGTCGGCGCGCGAGCTGGGGCTCGAGGCCATCAGCCATGCCATGAAGCCGGCGCCCTTTGCCCTCAAAGCGGGTCTTAAGCGTCTGGGCGCCACGGCCGACGAGGCCGTGCTGATCGGCGATCAGCTGTACACGGACGTGTGGAGCGGTAACTTTGCCGGCGTTGACACTATTCTGGTCAAGCCGCAGGCCACCCAGGACCTGTGGTACACGCAGATCTTCCGTATCTTTGAGCGCCGGGCCCTGCGCGACCTTCCCTGCGAGGAATAGGTTTCGCCATGTCTCAGCACATCAAACACGGCTGCGACCATATCTTCTTTATCGGCTTTTTGGGCGCGGGCAAGTCGACGCTTGCGCGCAATGTGGGCACTATGTTCAAGCGTCGATTCATCGATACCGATCGTTTGGTTGTGCGTCGATGCGGCAAGTCGGTGACCGAGATATTTAAGACCGAGGGCGAGGATCGTTTTCGCGAGCTCGAGACCTCGGCACTCCGTTCGCTTCAAAGCGAGCGCAGTCTGCTGGTATCGTGCGGGGGTGGCATCGTCGAGACGCCGGTGAACATTAAACTGATGCACGAGATGGGTACCTGTGTGTACCTCGAAGGCGACTTTGAGGACTCGTTGCGCCAGATTCGCCGCTCCGATACCCGGCCCGATTTCCGCTCGCCCGAGCATGCTGCGCGCCTGTTTGAGCATCGCCGTCCGCTGTATCGCCAAGCCGCCGATATTACCCTTGATATTCGCAACAAGTCCTTCGAGGACGTTTCTTACCTTTGTGCCGAGATGCTTTTGGAGCGTGGGCTGCTATGATTCGCCGTCAACTTATCAATTTCCAAAACCGCAGTGTCGATGTTCGTGTCGGTCTTGGCGCGTTTGAGGAGCTGTCGCGCATGTTTGCCTCGGCTGTGGGCAAGCCTAAGCGCGCGATGGTGGTTTGGAACGACGCCACATCCGAGCGCTTTGATGAGGTCGTCGAGCATGCGCTGGTCGACGCCGGTTTTGCCGTGTCGCTGCTCGCCCTTGAGGTTTCGCCTGCCGGTGCTACGCTGGCCGATGCCGATACCGTCTTTGACGCCCTGTCAGCTAACGGCATTACCTGCGACGATCTCGTTGTCGCTGTCGGCGACACGGCGACCTGCTCGGTCGTTTGCTGGTGTTCCAATCAGTGGTGCGGTCGCACCGAGTGCGCCTTGCTGCCGACGACGTTCGATGCCATGCTCACGGTCGCGACGACCATGAAGCCGCTCGTCGCCTCGTCGGTGAATGCGCTTCCCGCTATTGCGTTCCGTCCCGAGCCGGGCTTGGTCGTGTGTGACCTCGACCTTGTTCGCGAGGCGGACTCCGAGGACCTCAAGCTCGGCTATGTGGAACTTGTTGGCACCATGCTTTCGAGCAGCAAGTCCCGCTGGAATCAGTTTACTGAGACCGTCCCCGAGATTCTCGCGGGCGAGGAGGTCGCGCTCGTCAATGCCGTTCAGTGGTCTCAGACTGCCCGCAAGGACGTACTGATGGCCACGAACCCGAGTGCCCGCCATGCGCTCGATTTTGGTAAGACGGGGGAGCGTACCCTGCGCGCCTGCTTGGGCGATGCCGCTTCGCAGATCCCTGCCTACCAGCTGTTGTCCGAGGGCATGCGTTTTGAGGCGCGCGTTGCCCACGATGCCTGCGACTTCGATATCGATTACGTCTTTGAAGTCGATGACTGCCTGGAGGACTTTGGTATCGAGGAGCTTGCCTTCGACCTGGAGCCCACCGCGTTTATCGAGGAGTTCCGCAAGCAGCAGTTCGCCCGCTCGAACCGCAGCATGTTGCCGCTGCCCGCGGCACTCGGCGCCATTCGTCTAACGAGCGTTGAGGACGAGGTTCTTGAGCGCCATGCTCACGCCTACTTGGCTTCTCGCAAAGAACTTCTCTAAGATTTATTGACATCCATCGTCTTTCGTATCATGTTGAGGTGCGGGTTTTCAATCGGTTGCGGATCGCGTGCGAATCCGTCTTTCGATCGGGACCCGTCCCGCTTTTATGAGGACATCAAGAAAGGAATCTGCATGTCTGAGTTTGCTGCCGGTCCTGCCGGTCGTATCGAGCGTGTCCGTGCCCTGATGGCCGAGCGCGGCTACGACGCCATCGTCGTGCGCGACGAGGCCAATCTCCGTTGGCTCACGGGCGTGAAGGGCGTCTTCGACTACACCTTCGAGTTCCCGCATGCCGCGTTTATTACGGCCGACCAGTGCCTGTTCCACACCGACTCGCGCTATCTCAACAGCTTTGAGGAGAACACGCCCGCCGGCAGCCCTTGGGTCTACGACATGGACGAGGGCACCATCCCCGGCTGGGTCGCCGGCAAGATCGCGGCCAACAAGTGCCGTGTCTGCGCCGTCGAGGATGACATGCAGATTAACTTTTACCAGGGTATCCAGCGTGGTCTGGAGGACCGCTCCGTTGCCTGCATGCTGCCTCTGATGCATGACGACATCCGCAAGATGCGTGCCATCAAGGATGCCGAGGAGATCGAGCTCATGCGCCACGCGCAGTCGATCACCGATGCCGCCTTCCAGCACATGCTCGGCTTCATTAAGCCCGGTATGACCGAGAAGCAGGTTCGCAACGAGCTCGAGAACTTTATGTTCGCCAACGGCGCCGACAGCCTGGCCTTTGGCTCCATTGTCGCGAGCGGTCCCAACACCGCAAACCCGCATGCCGTCCCGAGCGACCGTGTGATCGAGAAGGGTGACTTTGTCCTCATGGATTACGGTGCGGGCTACTGCGACTACCGCTCCGACATGACGCGTACCGTCGTGATGGGCGAGCCCACCCAGGAGCAGCTCGACCTGTACGCGCTCGTGCGCCGCACCCACGAGGAGTGCGTCGCCGCCATCCATCCGGGCGTCGAGGGCAATGACATTTTCAAGCTTTCCAAGAAGATCATCGGCGATGCCGGCTATGGCGATTACTACAACCATGGTCTGGGCCACGGCGTGGGCATCGACATCCACGAGCTGCCTAACTTCAACCGCAGCAAGAATATCATCGAGGCCGGCTCGGTTATCACCATGGAGCCCGGCGTCTACCTGCCCGGCGTGGGCGGCGTGCGCCTGGAGGACTACGGCGTCGTCACCGAGAACGGCTACGAGCCCTTCACCAAGACCCCGCACGACCTGCATATTATCGATTGCTAAACCATCCATTTGGGTTTTTGGAGGCGGGGCGTCCGGAACGATTCGGGCGCCCCGCGTTCTCTTTTTATGCGCTCGCCGCAGCCGCCGTCTGCAAGTGTATAATTTCGCTCGTATGTAATTTGGACGCTTGTGCGTCTAGCCAATAACAAGAAAGGTCGCTATGCCTACTATCTCTACCGCCGACTTCAAGAACGGCCTCGGTCTCCGCATTAAGGACAAGGTCTACACCATCGTCGAGTTCCAGCACGTCAAGCCGGGCAAGGGCGGCGCTTTCGTGCGCTACAAGACCCGCGACATCAAGAGCGGCCGCGTCGTCGAGAACACCTGCAACGCCGGCACCAAGTTCGAGAGCGTCATGCTCACCACCCGTGAGTTCCAGTACCTCTACAACGACGGCGCCGACTACATCTTCATGGATAACGAGTCCTACGAGCAGGTTCCCGTTCCCGAGGATATGGTGGGCGAGAACGCCAAGTGGCTGCGCGAGAATGACACCTGCCAGCTGCTCTTCGCCGACGACGAGCTCATGGGCGTGACCCCGCCGATGTTCATCGAGACCACCATCGTCCAGACCGACCCGGGCTTCAAGGGCGATACCGTCCAGGGTTCCACCAAGCCGGCCACCATCGACACCGGCGCTGTCATCCAGGTCCCCATGTACCTCAACGAGGGCGAGGTCATTAAGGTTGACACCCGCGACGGCAAGTTCGTCTCCCGCGTCTAGCAACCAACTCTTCTAGGAGGACTCATGCCCCAGGAAATCAAGATTGACGGCATCGGCATTTCGCCCGATGTTCTGACCGCCATCGTCTCGCGCGCCGTCACGGATGTCGAGGGCATCGCCTCCGTGGGCGTCAAGGACCTTGCCACCAACCTTGTCTCTATGATGCTTTCGTCCAAGGCCCCGGCTTCCGAGCCGGCGGTCGAGGCCGAGGTCATCGGCGACAAGCTCGCGCTTACCGTGCGCGTCGTGGTGTTCTTTGGCTATCCGTTCAAGAAACTCGCCGAGGCCGTTCGCGCCGCCGTGGTTGCCGCCATCGACGCCCAGGTGGGCGTCGAGGTCGAGCGCGTTGACGTTTGCATCGACGGCCTCGTTTTCCCCAAGGAGTAACCTTTGAGCCTTAAGGTTTATCGCGGGCGTACGCTTGCCCGCAGTCAGGCGCTGCAGCTGCTGTTCCAGGCCGAGGCCACGGACAGCCCGCTCGAGCGCGTCCTCGAGGGCGATTTCCTGATCTCGAAGGGTCCCCTCGATCCCTACGCGCTGGAGCTGTGCCGCGGTGCCTACGAGCACATCGACCGCATCGACTGCGCCCTGCGCTCCGTCGCCAAGAACTGGGATCTTATGCGTATGCCCGGTGCCGACCGCAATCTGCTGCGTATCGCCGTCTATGAGATGCGCTTCCTCACCGACGAGGAGGTCTCGGACGCCATCGTGATCAACGAGGCAGTCGAGCTTGCCAAGGCCTATGGTACCGACCAGTCCGCGTCGTTTGTCAACGGCGTGCTAGGCAAGATCGCTCGTAGCGAGGAGCTGCCGGGCGAGGATCTCTATCAGGAGCTGCTGGCCGAGGACCGTGCCCGCGAGGAGGCCCAGGCTGCCGAGGCTGCCGCCAAGGTCGCCGCCGCTCAGGCTGCGGCCGGCGTTCTCGATGAGGACGCCGAGGTCGCCGAGGCCGAGACCGGTACCGTCGAGGAGTAGCCATGCCAGAGGGTTCCGTCCGCAACTTCGACGAGATCTCGGACCGTTTGGACCAGATTATCGCGACCGTTCGCTCTAAGGATACGTCCCTGGAGCGTTCGCTCGATCTGTTTGACGAGGCGATTGAGCTGGGCTCCCGTGCGGTCGATATGGTCGATAAGTTTGAGTTGACGCCTCGCGAGGCCGATAAGCTCGAGCAGGAATACGATGAGGATGCGGCAAACGAATCCCAGGATAGCCAGGCCGCGTCTCCGGATACGAATGGTTGATGGCATTCATGAAACGCGTGCGTCTCGATGACGAACTGATTTCACAGGGCATCTGCGCCGATCGCGCGGATGCCCTTCGCACTCTTATGGCCGGCTTGGTCTCGAGTGGCGGCGAGCGTTTGACCTCACCGGGCCTTAAGGTGACGCCGGGCCTGCCGTTGCACGTGAAGGGTCGTATTCCCTACGTTGGGCGCGGCGGGCTCAAGCTCGAGGGCGCGCTCGATGCGTTTTGTATCGATCTCACGGGCCTTGCCTGCCTCGATGTGGGATGCTCCACGGGCGGCTTTACCGATTGCCTGCTCAAGCGCGGCGCCGCCACAGTCGTTTCGGTCGATGTGGGTCGCGCTCAGTTTGATTGGTCGCTGCGCCAAGACGATCGCGTGACGCTCCATGAACGCACCAACGTGACGCAGCTGCCCGAGCTCGGCTACGGCGGCGCTATCGACCTGACCGTGTGCGATGTGTCGTTTACGAGTATCGCAAATATCATCGACGCCGTGATGGCGTGCCTGAAGCCTTCGGGTTCGTTTTGCACGCTCGTAAAACCCCAGTTTGAGGCGCCGGCTGCGCTGGTGGGCGAGGGCGGTATCGTGACCGACCCAGCCGTCCGCCGTGATACGCTCGTGGCGGCGATTGGGCTCTTTGCCGCCAAGGGCCTGTTCCCGCGCGACGTGTGCGTGTCGCCCATCCATGGCGCCAAAGGAAACGTTGAGTTTTTCCTGTACGGCACGAGGTTTGCCCCCGGCGAACGCACCGACGATGAGCTGCATTCCCAGGTATCGGTTTTGAGCGAGAAAGCTGCAACGCTATGAAGGTCTTTCTGGTTCCCAATTTCTACAAGCAAGAGGCGGTTGAGAGCGGCCTGATGCTCGAGCTTTGGCTTTCGCGCCAGGGCTACGAGGTCGCATGGGCTGCCGACCAGCGTTCCAAGATCCAGAGCGCGCCCGATGTTGACGATGCCGACTTGGTTATTACGCTCGGCGGCGACGGCACGCTGCTGCGTGCCGCCCGCATTCTCAACTACCGCGAGATTCCCATTTTGGGTCTTTCCTATGGTCATTTGGGTTTTTTGACGGCCGCGAGCCCCGAGGAGCGCGACATTTTGCAGGTCGTGAGCGATGCCCTGTCCGGCGAGCTCCATGTGAGCCGCCGTGCCACCATCGCCGCCGATATCGTCTCGGTGCGCGAAGACGGCACGAAGGATGTCGTGCGCACGTTTGCCCTCAACGATATGGCGCTTACGCGCGGGCCCCTGTCCGATATGGTCGAATTTGACATCACGGTGTCCGGCCATCATATCGACCGCCTGCGCGGTGACGGCGTCGTCGTTTCGACGGCGACCGGCTCCACCGGCTACGCGCTTTCCGCCGGCGGCCCCATTGTCAGCCCCGATTACACGGGCATGGTCTGTGTGCCCATCGCTCCGCATACCATTCAGGCTCGCGCCTTTTTGACTTCGCCGAGCGATGTCGTGGAGATTTTTATGTCCGATGACCGCCCGAGCGTTCCGGCGATCGCCATCGATGGACAGTTTATTACCTGCGATGGCACGGTCGAGAGCGTGGCTGTGCGCCGTGGTCCCGGCGATGTGCTGCTGCTGGATTACGGCCCCGAGAGCTTCTATAACTCGGTGAGCCGCGTGTTCTACGGAGTGCGCCATGATCGATGAGCTGCAGGTTTCCAACATTGCACTCATTCGCGAGGCGACGTTGGTTCCGAGCACGGGTCTAACGGTTCTGACTGGAGAAACCGGCGCCGGTAAGACCGCGCTGCTCTCGGCACTCAAGCTCATTTTGGGCGAGCGCGCGGATTCGTCGACGGTGCGCGAGGGCGAGGCACTTGCCAGCGTCGAGGCGCGCCTGTTTGATGGCCCGCATGACACGGAGGGCGTCACCGTGCAGCGCAGCCTTTCTGCCGAGGGCCGCAGCCGCGTAAAAATTGACGGCCGCATCGCCAGCGTGCGCGAACTTTCGGAGCGCGTCGGCGTGATGATGGATCTTTGCGGTCAGCACGAGCACCAGCGCCTGCTCGACCCGGCGCATCATGTTGCCATGGTCGATGCCTGGGCAGGGCGTCCGGCACTCGAGGCGCTCGAGCACTACCGTGCTTGCTTTAAGGCATCGCGTGCGGCTGCCAAGGAGCTTCGCCGTGTGGAGGAAGCCTCACGCGCGCAGGGGAGTCGCGTCGAGGAGGCGCGCTTCGCCCTGGAGCGCATCGCCGAGGTCGACCCCAAGCCGGGTGAGTATGAGGAGCTCGAGGAGCTGCTGCCGCGCTCCGAGCATGCCGAGGTGTTGGTGGCCACGGCCAACGATGCCCATGCGATGCTTGCTGCCGAAGGGGGAGCACTCGATGCCGTGAACAGTGCCGTGGCGGAGCTTTCCCGCATGGCTGCCGTCGATCGCAAGCTGGGCGACATTGCCGATGCGCTTTCGGATGCCTGCATTTCGCTTGAGGATTGTGCCAGCGAGCTGCGTACCTATCGCGATGGGGTCGCCTTCGATCCGCGCGAGCTGGCTCGTATGCGCGAGCGCTATTCCGATCTTAAGGCCCTGCTGCGTCAGTGGGGGCCCACCATGGACGATGTCTTTGCCATGCGCGACCGCTCACAAGAACTGCTCTCTCTGGTCGATGATGGTGATGAGCAGATCAAGAAGGCGCGCGAGGCGCTTGGGAGCGCCGAACGCGAGCTTTTTGCTGCTGCCAAGGCGCTTAAACGCGCGCGGAATACGGCAGCCCCTCGCTTTTGCCACGAGGTTGGCCGTCAGATGGCGCGCCTGGAGATGGGCGGCGCCGAGCTCGTTTGGGAGTCGCGCGATCTTCCGCGTGCCGAGTGGACGCCGGCGGGCCCTTCGAGCTATGAGCTTTTGTATCGCAGCGGTGCCGGATTGACGCCGCGCCCCCTGCGCCGCATTGCGTCGGGCGGCGAGCTGAGCCGCGTCATGCTGGCGAGCAAGGTTGTCCTCGGTAACGCGGACGGCGTGGATACGCTGGTGTTCGACGAGGTCGATGCCGGTGTCGGCGGCTCTACAGCACGTGCCCTCGCGAGCGTGCTGGCAGATCTCGCCGCTACGCATCAGGTGATTGTCGTAACCCACCTGGCGCAGGTCGCTGTCATGGCCGACAAACACTACGTGGTGAGCAAAGAGCCCGGCGACGTTCCCCAGACGCATCTGGATGAGGTGGCCGGGGACGCCCGCATCTCAGAGATCGCCCGTATGCTGAGTGGCGATCAATCTGAGGCAAGCCTGGCACATGCCAAGCAGATGTTGGAAGAGGCTCGAGGTTAGAACGAGCTGACAGTGTTGGCGGGGACAAAATATCAGCAATTGTTGCACCGCCACTTGCTTGTCTGGCCCGACCGTCAAAAACTATGCCGGTTTACTACGATGAATCGGCGTAGCTCGAGCACAGCTAAAATTGTAAAAAGAAAACCGCAGGTAGAACCCCTGCGGTTTTCTTTTAAAACACGATGTGGTCGCATATTCCGATTTCATCGTAGTAAACCGGCATAGTTTTATCGGAACGGTACATAACGTCCCCTGATAAAACCTACTCCACGACCTTATCCGGCTGGATGAGCTCCTCGTAGTAGCTGATATGCTCGCGGGCGTCTTCAATCTCGGGCAGCAGGAAGTTGTAGATAACCTCGATTATCATCGTGGCACTCATCTTGGAGAACGCAAAGTCGCCCGTGGTGAGCAGTGCCTCGTGGTTCACAGTATTAAAGGTGTAGTCGGCCAGGCGAGCAAGCGGGGACTTGCTGTCGCTGCTGATGACGACAACGATGGCGCCACAGCCGCGAGCCGCTTTTGCCATGCGATTCAGTCGACGCGACTTGCCGGAGTTCGAGATCAGCACGATGACATCTCCGGGGCGCAGCGTAAGCGCAAAACCAATCGAGGTCTCGCTGATGGTGCTTGCCATACAGCGAAGGCCCAGCTGCGAAAACTTAAACGTCGCGTCGAGCGCGACGGCGTTGGTGTTGCCTACGGCTGCAAACTCGATAGCCCCTGCGTTCTTAAACGCGTGCACGACGGCTGTCAGCGTGTCGTGATCAATGCCATCGATAGTCGCATTAAGCTCGCTTACCTTGGCAGCGAGGATGTTCTTGAGGCTCTGCTCCATATTGTCGAGCGAGACCTCGTCGGTGAGGCCTTCATTGCGCTGGCTTTCCAGATCGCGCGCTAGTGAAAACTGGAAACTGCGAAAACTGCCAAAACCCAGTTTGCGGCAGAAGCGCGAGACGGTTGCTTCGGAGGTTGCAGCGGCGCGCGAAAGCTGGGCGGCTGTCAGACGCGGGGCCTCGGACTGGTGCTCTAGGATATAGTCGACAATGCGTTGCTCGGACTCGCTGTACCCCCTGTGCATACTAATAAGGGAGAGTGCGCTCTTGCTGCTATCGGACATGGGATGGCTCCTGGCTGGCATGAAAATCGGACTTGTTTTGTAATGTCGTAGTATACGGGCATTTTCAATTACAAGATACACCTTGCCGTTTCAATAGTTGATGGTAAACTTTCATCGACCGTTTACGGTAATGAAAGAACCTTTCACCGGAGAAATGAGCTGTATTGCTTCTCATATAAGCGGTGGGTTGGTATCTTTCAGGTGTGGAAAAACGCGTATCTAAGCGCGTGTAGGGGAGCGCCCGCGGGCGCTGTACTCAAGAAGGAGGGACACATGGCTAAGTTTGACATCATCGCAGCCACCGGTTGCCCGACCGGCATCGCGCACACCTTCATGGCGAAGGAGGCGCTGGAGAAGGCAGCTGCCGAGCGCGGTCTGACCATTAAGGTCGAGACCCATGGCCAGGTCGGTGTCGAGAACGAGCTCACTAAGAGTGAGATCGCTGGTGCCAAGGCCGTCGTCGTCGCAGCCGACAAGGATGTCCAGGCGGAGCGTTTCGCCGGTAAGCCCATGGTTTCCGTTGGTGTTTCCAAGGCCCTGTCCGTCGAGGCTGCAGGTAAGCTGATCGACCGCGCACTCGCCGCCAAGGGCGACGACACGGTTGCTGCTGCTGCCGATGTCGAGGATGAGGTCGAGGAGAAGGAGTCCATCGGCCACATCATCTATAAGCACCTCATGAACGGCGTCAGCCACATGCTGGTCTTCGTCGTTGCCGGTGGTGTCCTGACCGCTGTTTCGTTCCTGTGGGGCATCACGTCCTTCGATTCGACGGCTGCCGACTACAACAGCTTCGCCGCTATGCTCAAGATCATCGGCGGCATTGCCATGAACCTCATGGTTCCCGTGCTTTCCGCCTACATCGCCGAGTCCATCGGCAAGCGCCCGGCGCTCGTTCCCGGCTTTGTTGCCGGTATGATCGCCATCCAGGGCCTGCCCGTTAACGCCGATACACACATGATCGATGCTGGCGGCACGGGCGTGGGCTTCGGCTTCCTCGGCGGCATCGTCGGCGGCTTCCTCGCTGGTTATGTCATCTTGCTGCTCGAGAAGGTCTTTGCCGGTCTGCCCAAGAACCTGGACGGCCTCAAGGCCATCTTCCTGTACCCGCTGTTCTCGACTGCTATCGTCGGTCTGGTCATGCTCGGCATCTCCGGCCCCATGGCTGCCATCAACACCGCCATGATGGACTTCCTCAAGGGCCTGTCTGCCTCCGGCGCTGTTGTCCTGGGTCTTGCTATCGGCTGCATGTGCGCCTTTGACATGGGCGGCCCTGTCAACAAGGCTGCTTACGTCACCGGTACCGCTATGCTCACCGAGGCCCTGGCTGCTGGTGTCGGCACCGACACCTACAACTTCGGCACCAACTTCATGGCTGCCGTCTCCGCCGCCTGCATCGTTCCGCCGCTGATCACCACCTTCGCCGTCATCGTCGGCAAGAAGTACTTCAGCCAGGAGGACCATGACGCCGGTGTCGTCAACCTCATCCTTGGTTGCACCCACATCACCGAGGGCGCCATTCCGTTCATGACCAAGAACATCTGGCCCGTCATGCCCATCATGATGCTCGGTTCCTCCATCGCCTCGATCCTGACCATTATGTTCAACGTCCACGATCCGGCGCCCCACGGTGGCTTCCTGGTCCTGCCTGTTGTCGAGAACGGTCCGCTTTGGGTCCTCGCGATCCTCATCGGCGCCGTGGTCGGTGGCATCCTGTTCGTCGCTTTCAAGAAGTATGACTTCGAGAAGAACCAGAAGGCCGCTCCCGCCGCTCCCGCCAAGCCGGTCGAGGCCCCCAAGGCCGCTGCCGTCGAGGCTCCCAAGGCCGAGGCTGCCGATTTCGTGAAGGTCGAGAACGTTTTTGTCGCCGAGAACTTCGCTTCTCGTGACGAGGCCCTGAGCTTTGTCTCCAACCAGGCTGTCAAGGCCGGTGTCGCTGACGACGCCGATGCCGTGATGAATGCCTTCCTGGCCCGCGAGGCCGAGGGCTCCACGGGCATGATGGAGGGCTTCGCTATTCCGCATGCCAAGTCCGATGCCATTACCGATGCCGCCGTCATCGTCGTCAAGGACGACTCTGGCGTGACCGGTTGGGACACCATGGATGGCGCTCCCGTCAACGTGGCTATCGCCCTGCTTATTCCCGGTGCCCAGGCCGGCACCACGCACCTCAAGATCCTGTCCAAGGTCGCCGAGGCGCTTATGGACGAGGGCTTCCGTGCCACCGTCAAGGGTTCCACCGACGCCGCCGAGATCGCCAAGACGATCAACGCCCGTCTGGTGTAATCCCGCAACGCGCGAATAATATCGCCTCTGTAACAAAGGGGGAGACCCTCTCCAGGGCCTCCCCCCTTTTTCTACCCCTCCCACAAGTTGCGGTGAAATAGGGACTGTTTAAACGATTCAACTCCAAATGCAGTCCCTATTTCACCGCAACTTAGAAGAAGGGGATAGCGCGGCCTGTCTATCGGATCGTCCGTACGGATAAATATTCAGCCAGAATTCCGTTCTCACGATATTACTCTGGACCGACCGAGTTTCCGCAGCTCGCCTGCCTGGCGGGGCGGTTAAGTTTGTCGCGAGTTCCGCACGCAAAGGAAAGCACTTAATGTGCTTTCCGTCTTGCGCAGGACTGTAGAGCAGCAAACTTAACCGCCCCGCCAGGCAGGCGAGCGTGCAGGAACGACATCCGTCCAATAATTCGTGCGAAACATAATGAAAAACAGTTTGATGTGAGTTAATATAAACAACGTCGTGAATATGGCTCCTGTCGCATGGTCGACAGGGGTTAAACACAAAAAAGGAGTCAATTATGGTTTCTGAGAAGGCTACCCTCGTTAATCCTCAGGGTCTTCACATGCGTCCGGCTGGCCTCTTCGCCTCCACCATGGGCAAGTACGCCTGCGACGTGACGGTCGTCACCCCCGAGAAGGAGGTCAACGGCAAGTCCCCGATGGCCCTCATGGCTGCTGGTATCCCCTGCGGCACCGAGGTCGAGGTCAAGTGCGACGGCGCTGACGAGGCCGAGGCTCTGGCTGCTGCCATCGAGCTCATCAAGAGCGGTCTTGGCGAGTAGAACTCAAACGGGTCGCATGTTGAACAACTAAGTTCATATTTGGGGGCGCAGTGACCTGTTTTAAGGTAACTGCGCTCTTTTGTCATGGATATGGCAAAACGCTTTATCACATGACACGGAGAGAGGAATGGGAATGTATCAGGGAGTCAACGCTTCCGAGGGTATCGGTATCGGCACCGTTATGGTCGCCGTCGATCCCGACTTGACGTTTGAGCCGCACCAGGTTGCTGATTCGGCAGCAGAGAAGGAGCGCTATCAGTCCGCTCTTTCGGTCTTCTGCGAGAAGACCCAGGCTCAGGCCGACCACATGAAGGAGACGGTGGGCGAGGCCGAGGCCGAGATCATGAGCGGACACATCGTTCTGGCTCAGGACCCGGGCATGACCGACGCCATCAACGCCGCCATTGACGGCGGCACCTGCGCCGAGCAGGCGCTCATGGACACCTCGACCATGTTCGAGAACATGTTCCTGTCCATGGACGACGAGATGTTCCGTCTGCGCGCGGCCGATATCGCCGACATCCGCACCGGTATTCTGGCCGAGCTGCTGGGCAAGGAGGTCGTCGACCTTTCCGTCCTGCCCGAGAACACCGTCGTTGTCGTGCACGACCTTACGCCGTCCATGACCGCCACGATCGATAAGGCCCACGTTGCCGGTATCGTCACCGAGACCGGTGGCCGTACGTCGCACTCCGCGATTATCGCGCGCGCCCTCGAGATCCCGGCTGTCCTTTCGGTTTCCAACAGCTGCACCGCACTGCGCAACGGCATGACCGTTGTCGTCGACGGTGGCAAGGGCATCGTCGAGGCCGATCCCGACGAGGGGACGCTCGCCGCCTACACCGCCAAGGCCGAGGCCTTCGCTGCCGAGAAGGCAGCCCTCGAGGCCTTCCGCGGCAAGCCTTCTGTGACTGCCGATGGCATCAAGAAGATCATTGCCTGCAACATCGGTAACCCCGATGACGTGCCCAACGCGCTCGATCACGACGCCGAGGCTATCGGTCTGTTCCGCTCCGAGTTCCTGTTCATGGACTCTGCTGAGCTTCCTTCCGAGGAGGAGCAGTTCAACGCCTACCGCAAGGTCGCCAGCGCGCTCAAGGGCGCTCCGGTCATCATTCGTACGCTTGATGTGGGCGGCGACAAGGAGATCCCGTACCTGCACATGGTCAAGGAAGACAACCCCTTCATGGGCTTCCGCGCTGTGCGTTACTGCCTGGCCAATCCCGACCAGTACAAGGTCCAGCTTCGCGCCCTGCTGCGCGCCAGCGCCTTCGGCGATGTCAAGATCATGATCCCGCTCGTCACCTGCGTCGAGGAGGTTTTGGCTGTCAAGGAGCTCGTCGAGCAGTGTAAGGCCGAGCTGACCGAAGAGGGTCGCAAGTTCAACGAGAACATCGAGGTCGGCATCATGGTCGAGACGCCTGCCGCTTCGCTGCTCGCTGACCGCCTGGCCGAGGTCGCCGACTTCTTCTCCATTGGCACCAACGACCTGATCGGCTACACCATGTGCGCTGACCGTGGCAACGACACCATCTCCAACCTGTACCAGGTGTACTATCCCGCCGTCCTGCGCTCGCTCAAGAACATCATCGAGAGCGGCGTGAAGGCCGGCATCATGGTCGGTATGTGCGGCGAGGCCGCTGCCGATCCGCTGCTTGAGCCGCTGCTGATCAGCTGGGGCCTGGAGGAGTTCTCGATGAGCGCTCCGTCGATCCTGCGCGCTCGCAAGACCATCAGCCAGTGGACCAAGGCCGAGTGCGACGAGCTCGCCGAGAAGGCGCTCGCCTGCAACACCGCCGCCGAGGTCAAGGCACTGCTCGAGTCCGCAGCTCGCTAATTTGGTATCAGAGGTAACCGCGTGGTTGGAATGGGCCGGCCACGCGGCCCTCACATATACAGGGGGTACTGTAAATGTTCTACACGCTAACCGCTAACCCGGCTGTCGACATGACGGTTTCGAGCTCTCCGCTCGAGCCCGACGAGAACGTCCGCACCGGCTCGGCCAGCTACACGGCTAACGGCAAGGGCCTCGACGTGTCCTTCGCCTTTAAGAAGATGGGTGTCGACACCGTCGCGCTCGGCTTCTTCGCCGGCTTCACGGGCAAGTTCATCGTCGAGGAGGTCATGAACCTGGGTTGCCTGTGCCGCCCGGTCTGGACCGACGGCATCACGCGTATCAACACCTACGTCAACGATGGCCAGCACGAGTACGGCATCCTGAACCCCGGTGCTCCTATTACGCCGCAGCACCAGGAGGAGCTCTACAACATCCTGGACACCGCGGGTGATCTTGAGTGCCTGATCGTCTCCGGCTCCGTGCCTCCCAAAGCTACGCCCGACTTCCTGGCCCAGGTCATGGAGCACGCTCAGGCCCGTGGCGCCGACGTCGTCCTGGACCTGTCCTCCGACAAGCTCAAGGAGCTCGCTCACAAGAAGCCGCTGCTCATCAAGCCGAACCATCATGAGATGAAGGCCATCTTCGGCGTGCCGGTCGACACCGACGACGAGGTCCGCGTTGCCATGAAGCTCGCACACGACGCCGGCGTTCAGAACGTGCTGCTCACCCGTGGTAGCCGCGGCGACGCTTACTTCTCCAACGGCGAGGACATCTGGTACGCCAAGCGTGAGTTCAACATCAAGCTGGTCTCTTCTGTCTGCGCCGGCGACTGCACCCTCGCTGCGTTCCTGCACAAGTGGTACAGGGATCGCGACAACGTCGAGGAGGCCATGAAGCTCGCTATGGCTACCGGCGCTAACGTTGCCGAGTCCGTCGGCATCGGCGACTTCGGTCACGTCGATGAGTACAGCAAGCGCGTTGCTGTCCGCAAGCTCGATCGCAAGTAAGCGAAACTCATTATTTCGCGTGTATGGCGTCCCGGTTTAGGCTGGGGCGCCATTTTTGTATATTGTGGGCGAGCGACAGGACAAGGATCCTGTTTCTTTTGCCCGTCATCCCGCCGCCCTGCACGCGTTCTACACCGTTCGCCGAGTTGCTATGGTCTTTTCCCGAAGCGTGGAATATACTTTCATTAACACGTTGCCTTGTGAAAGGAACTTACATGATTTACACGCTCACTGCAAATCCCGCCATTGACTACAACATTGCCTGCGACGGTCTTTCCGCCAACACCGTCACCCGCACGCGCAATGCGGTCTATACGCCCAACGGCAAAGGTCTTAACGTCTCGTTCACCCTCGATCACTACGGCGTCGACACCACGATCCTGGGCTTTTTTGCCGGTTTCTCGGGCGAGTTTATCGTCAAGGGCGCCGAGGCCCTGGGCGTGCCCGTCAAGCCCGTGTGGACTGACGGCATAACGCGCGTCAATGTCTTCCTCAACGCCGGTCCCGACACCGAGTACAACATGGTCAATGCTGGCGCTGCCATCAATGCTGCCAACGAGCAGGAGATGTTTGAGCTCATTGATTCGCTCGAGGACATGACCTGCCTGGTCATTAGCGGCTCGCTGCCTCCCAACACCTCCGAGGGTTTCCTGCCCGAGGTACTTCGCCGTGTTAAGGCGAAGGGCGCCGAGTTCGTGCTCGATATCTCGAGCCATCAGCTGGCTGACCTCATTGCCATGGAGCCGTTGCTCATTAAGCCCAACGATGACGAGCTGCTCGACATCTTTGGCATTAAGGTGAGCGGTGGCGACGACGAGTCCGTTAAGGGCGCGATGGCCGAGCTGCACGCCAAAGGCGCTAAGAACGTACTGCTGACCCTTGGCGGCGAGGGCGCGTACTTCTCCAACGGCGAACACATCTGGTTTGCCAACCGTACCTTTGAGGTCAAGGTGCTGTCGACCGTCTGCGCCGGCGACTCCTCGCTTGCCGCCTTCCTGTCCGTGTGGCACGACGCTCCCGAGCGCGTCGAGGACGCCCTGCGCCTCTCGATGGCCACCGGCGCCAACGTGGTGGAGTGTGCCGGTCTGGGCGATTTTGCCAAGGTGGACGAATATAGCAAGCACATTGAGGTTCGCCAGGTCTGCTAGCCGCATCGACATATCGTTGCCGAACACCCGCTTTGGATTTCCAAGGCGGGTGTTTTTGCATTCTGGGCGCATGTGGTGCTTGCTGTCCCGTTCGTTCGGATCGACGATACGATTGCATGTGCGCGCATGCCCGTTTCTTGTTAGACTTCTTGAGAACCATCGATTAACGCTTGCAGGCGTAGGAGGCCATAGGTATGTGCAAAGCTTCGCTCAACGGTACGCAGCCCTCAGGCGCCTCCATGCGTGTGCTACATGCGCTTGAGGCAGCCGGTCTTGAGGCCTGGTTCGTGGGGGGTTGGGTACGTGATGCCCTGATGGGACGCCCCGGCCACGATGTCGACATGTGCTGCAGCGGTCTGTGGCAGGAGTCCAAGGCGGCGCTCGAGGCCGCTGACATTGCGGTAGTTGAGTCGGGCATTAAATTTGGCGGCATCACCGCCATTTGTGACGATGAGCGCATCGAAGTCACGACGTATCGTTTGGACGGCTTTTACACTGATGGTCGCCATCCCCAGAGTGTGCAGCGTGCGGCCTCGCTTGAGGACGATCTGGCGCGTCGTGACTTTACCGTTAACGCTATGGCTTGGCATCCGCAGCGCGGTCTTGTCGACCGGTACGATGGCCAGGGTGACCTGGAGCGTAAGTTGATCCGTGCCGTCGGGGATCCCAAGCGTCGCTTTAATGAGGATGCGCTTCGCATGCTGCGCGCCGTGCGTTTTGCCTGTCGTTTGGATTTTATGATCGAGCCTAAGACCAAACAGGCGCTTGCCGAATGCTCATCGCTGCTCGATGCCGTGGCACGCGAGCGCGTGGGCATTGAGCTCGAAGGCATTCTTTCGACCGGTCACGGGGGAGACGCGATGCTGCGCTATCCCGAGCTTATTTGTGCCGCCGTGCCCGAACTTTCGCCTGCTCGTGGGTTTGACCAGCGCAGCGTCTACCATGCCTTTAATGTCTATGAGCATATTGCTCGCGTGTTGACGGTGGCGGGGGAGCTGGCGCTGTGTGACGGCGTGGAGCCTTCGCCGAGCTTAATGTGGGCCGCGTTTTTGCACGACGTCTCCAAGCCCGATTGCTTTACGGTCGACCATGCGGGCAGCGGCCACTTTTACGGCCATCCCGAACTTGGCACCAAGAAGGCGCGCACCATTATGGATCGCCTGGCGCTTTCGCACGATTTGGTTCGCGACGTTTGCCTGCTTATCAAGTATCACGATAAGCCGTTGCGCCCTGAGCGTTCCTGTTTGCTCAATATGATGCGCTTGCTTTCGGGCGAGGGTGTTGACACTCCGCGTTTGATTGACGAGCTTATGGACCTTAAACGTGCCGATACGCTCGGTAAGGCGCCGTCGTGCTTCTATTACGTCGAGACGATCGAGGAGATGCGCTCACTCGCCCACGGACTGCTTGAGGCGGGGGAGCCCTATACGCTCAAGATGCTTGCCATCAACGGCGGCGACTTGATCCGCGCTGGCGTCAAGCCCGGGCCGGAGTTGGGGCAGCTGCTCAACGCCGCTCTCGACGCTGTGATCGAGGACAATGTTCCAAATGAGCGCGAAGCCATCCTGGCCCATTTGCACCTGGGATAAACATCCTTCGGTTCGCCCCAAATGATCTACTTAGTTGACCTGCGCGTTCCATAACCTCCCGACAAAATTCCAGCAATTTGGAATTTCTTCTTGCGCTCGCGTTTTTTATCCCGTAATATATTTCCTCGCAGCACGGCAGTGCAGTTGTCATGTGGCCCGTTCGTCTAGCGGTTTAGGACGCCGCCCTCTCAAGGCGGAGATCACCAGTTCGAATCTGGTACGGGCTACCACTTCTTTTCTGCTGAGGCTTATGGCCCGTTCGTCTAGCGGTTTAGGACGCCGCCCTCTCAAGGCGGAGATCACCAGTTCGAATCTGGTACGGGCTACCATGTTTTTGATACCCGGCCTTTCGCGAGAAGGTCGGGTTTTTTATTGCATACGGGCTGGTCTGTTAATCCCATTTGCCTCATAGCTTTACGTTTTGCTCATCTCCCATACGGGTACAATAGGCCAGATACTTTGACGGTCAAAAGGAGCCTCATGACGGAGTCCTCTCAGCATAGCCCAAAGCCCCAGGTCGAGGTTTCTGGCGGCGATGACAACAAGAGCGCGCGTCGCGGCGCCATCTTCATCGGCATTGTGCTGATCGGCTATATCGTCTATCTGGTCGTGACCGGGCAGATGGGACAGTTTTGGGCCGCTATGTCCAGCGTTCAGATGCCCTGGCTCTTTGCTGCATGCTTTTGCATGTTTCTGTATCTCGTTTTTGGCATCGTGGCGTACGCGATCGCCGTTTGGCTCGACCCCGATTCGCCCGTCGGCATCCGCGACCTCATTTCGGTCGAGGCGAGCGGCATCTTCTTTGGCAACCTGACGCCCATGATGATGGGCTCTACGCCTGCCCAGATTTACCGCCTGACCAAAGCCGGCCAAAACGTGGGCGAGGCAGGTGCCACGCAGTTCACGCGCTTTATCGTTTACCAGTTTGGCCTGGTGGCATGGGGCGCCATTCTACTGCTCGCCCGTATGCCGTTTTTCGCCGAGCGGTATGGCGACATGACACTGCTGTGCGTCTTTAGTTTTGGCGGCCATTGCTGTATCCTGCTCGGCATCTTTGCCGTGGCGTTGATGCCCAAGACCGTCACGCGCGTCGCCCATTGCATCATCAATTGGCTCGAGCGCATGGGCGTCTCTGCTACGAAGATCGAGGGCTGGCGCACCTTTGTCGATGGCGAGATCTACTCGTTCTCCGAGAAATTCAAACTCTCTGCCGGCCATTTTTCTTCCATGCTGCTCACAGTTGTCATCACCATGCTGCAGCTTGCGTTTTTCTACCTGGTTCCGTACTTTTTGATGCTCTCCTTTGGCCACCACGAAGTCGACTTTTTCTCTGTCATGGCCGCGAGCGCCTTTGTCCAGCTGCTGAGCTCCGCCGTTCCGCTGCCCGGCGGCACCGGCGGCGCCGAGGGTGGCTTCGCACTGTTTTTGGGTCACTTTTTTGGCACGGCATCGACTGCCGGCTATCTGCTGTGGCGTCTGATCACCTTTATCGCGCCGACCATTTTGGCCGCCCCGCTGCTGGGCCTTAAGAGCGCTCATAACGAGAGTATCCATGCACGCTGGGACCGTGTGATGCGAAAGTTCGGGCGTGCGCCTCAGACGCCCTCTACGCCCGTTAAGGCGCATCCTGCGTGCCAGGTTACCGTGGACCCCAATCAGCGTGCTCAAAAGGCTGCTGTGGCCTCTAAGCCAGCCCGCAAGACCTACGTTCGTCAGACTGGCGACGGTATTCGCGTTTCCCCGTCGGCGCTCAATAAAAAGAAGAGGTCCTAGGGCTCAGTGGGCGAGTCGTGCGTTCTTGATGACGCTCGTCATTGCGATGATAGATGTAGGATAATCCTCTTACGTTGATTATCTCCCACATGTAGAGGACTTACAGGTGGGCAGTTGACATGAAGGGGACACGTCTATGGCTACCACCAAACCGCGCCTTGACCGTCGTATCGTCCGAAGCCGCAATGCGATTCTTTCGGCCTTTGAGCGACTGCTCATGGAAAAGCCCCTGGCCGATATTACGGTGAGCGCCATCGCGCGCGAGGCAAATGTGGACCGCAAGACCTTCTATGTGCACTTTGGCACGGTCGATGGCTTGCTCAATGCCATTGCCGTCGATGTGGTAGAGATGATTGTGGATTCGGTCGAGAAGACGCTTTCCTCCATGGGTGGCGACACCAACGAGCGCGCACTTGGCGCTGCGGCGTCCTTTTTCAAGACCGTTAACGAGGCACTGTGCAACAACCTGGTGCTTAATCGCCAGTTGATTGAAAACATTCCGCTCGACGACTTTATGGCTCGTCTGCGCGTGCCGCTTGAGCACGAGATTGCCGAGCGCAATCTGCTGCCCGAGGGCCTAAAGGACGAGATGTTCGATTACTACCTGGCGTTTTTGCTGTCTGGTATTATCGGCATCTATCGCGCGTGGGCTTTGTCCGATGGCTCGGTTCCCATCGAGCGCGTCTCGGCGGTCGCCAACGACCTGACTCTTAACGGCCTGTCGAGCCTGGAGTCTCGCTTGGAATAGACCTTCTGGTGGCAACTGACCTTCTGTTGGCAACTGCTTCCATCAGCTCCTTAATGAGCTGCGGTGAAATAGTGTCTGTTTTTGCTGGTAGAAGGCATAATCAGACACTATTTCACCGCAACTTAGGGGATATATGTCATATATGGTGCGGGTGCTCCAAGATATCTTGGGGCGCCCGCGCGTTTGTATTCTATCGATGATGGGGTACTAGCAGTTTGATTTAAGCTTGCGGCCTTGCTTTTCAAACTTGTGCATATCGCTATCGGCCATGCCCTGTGTCATATCGTCATGGCGCTTGGTGTAGAGCGGATCTTTGGGGTCGTTCCAAATGCGCTCTGCCACGGATGACCACGCTTTGGCGGCGGCACGGGTCTTCTCGCGCAGTTGTTCGGGAGATTCCTTCTCTACCAGGTCGGTGCTCATGGCGCCTGCCTCGGCGACCATTTTGGGCAGTACATCGGGGTTCTCGAGCATGGGGCAAGGCTTGAGGTAGTTATCGTTAAAAGGCTGGCCTTCGTAATACTTCATAAAGAGGGGAGAGCGAAGTGCGTCGAGCAGGCTTACGTCGTGGATATTGGCATTGGAGTAGTGAATGAAAACGCACGGCTCCACGTCTCCCGCCGCGTTGATATGTAGGTAGCGTCGTCCGCCGGCGATACAGCCGCCCACGAACTCACCGTCATTTTGGAAATCGAGGGTAAAGAGGGGCTTTTTCTCTCGCATCTCGCGAATAAAATGATACATGTGCTCGCGCTGCTCAGGCGTGGGCATAAGCTCGTTGGTGGCATTGCGGCCGACCGGCATAAAGTAGAAATACCAGCAGAAGAGCGCGCCCTCGCGAATCATCCAGTCCATGTTTTCCTCGGTGGCGACGGTATCGGCGTTGGCGCTGGTCCAGCACGTCGAGATTCCAAACGGCAGTTTTCGCTCACGCAAAAGTTTCATGGCGTGTTCGATCTTTTCGTACGTACCCTCGCCACGGCGGGCGTTGGTGGTGTGCTCGTTGCCCTCGGCGCTTATGGCGGGGACAAAGTTTGCAACGCGGATCATGTCGTCACAGAACGCCTCGTCGATGAGCGTGGAATTGGTGAAGCAGAGAAACACGCAGTCCTGATGTTTTTCGCAAATTCTGATCAGGTCGTGCTTGCGGACGAGCGGCTCGCCGCCGGTATAGATGTAGATGTGCGTGCCGAGCTCTTTGCCCTGCGTGACGATGGAGTCGATGTCATCGAAGGACAGATTCTGCTTATGGCCATACTCGGCGGCCCAGCAGCCCGTGCAATGCAGGTTGCAGGCACTTGTTGGGTCGAGCAGGATGGCCCACGGAATATTGCACTGGTATTTCTCGCGGTTCTTTTCTTGCTGTGGCCAGGCGAGCAGGTTACCGTCGACAATGAGCGCTTTGAGCAACTTGGTGCGCATTTTGGGATTGAGGCTAAAGATGCGCATGATCAAGTCATACCAATTGCCGCGGCTCTTGATGACGTTGGTAAACGCCTCGCGCTGTACGGGAAATACGCGATTGGGGACCAGCTTGTTCACGAGGTCCATGATTTTGTCGATATTTTCTTGAGGGTTGTCGTCGAGATAATCGATGAGCTTGTTGAGCGCTGCACGCTCAGCTGACTGTGTAAGCGACATGGGTATCCTTTCACGTGTGCTTTGTGTGTGATAATACCCACTTGTGGATTAAACGAAGTCTAAAGATTTGTAATGTGTCTATTCAACGAATCAGTTTGATTTGGGGTGAAGCGTTATACCGGACGCGCTCTAAGTTGCAGTGGAATAGGGTCAGATATGGCCTTTTAGCAGCATAAACAGTCTCTATTTCACCGCAACTTATCTTGTGTTGGCTTACTGATAGCGCAGACACTCGACTGGATCGAGCTTTGCGGCGCGGCGGGCGGGATAGAAGCCAAAGATGACGCCGATGCCGACCGATACGGCAAACGCGAGCAGCACGGTCGTAATGGAGAAGCTCGGCGTAATCGTCCCGGTGGCTCCGAACTCGCTCATAATGCCCGAGTTGGCGGCAAAGAACGTGAGCCCCCAGGCCAGCAGATAGCCAATCACGACACCTAAAATGCCGCCGGTGATGCACAGCGCCGAGGATTCGGCCAAAAACTGGGCCGTGATATCGCGTCGGCTTGCGCCCAGAGCGCGGCGAATACCGATCTCGCGAATGCGCTCGGTCACGTTGGTGAGCATCATGTTCATAATGCCGATACCGCCGACTAAAAGTGAGATGCCAGCAACGGCGCCCATAATGAGCGAGAAGGCGCTCATAAAGGAGTTGAGGGCATCGATAGCGCTCTTCATGGAGCTTGCCGACACGCTGTCGTACTCGTCGTCCTCCGAGATGCCCTTCATGCTGCGCACCTTGGACTCGATCGTCTTGCAGAGCTCGTCCATATCGGTGCCCTCGGCGGCGAGTGCCGTCACACTGGGAAACGATGGATTGTCTTCGCCGTAGAGCTCGGCGATCGTTGCTCGGGGCATGTACAGGCTCAGCGAGCCCATGGAGTCGTTGCCGCCGTCGATGACGCCAATGATCTGCACGTCTCCGCTCGAAACCTTGATGGTCTTGCCGATCGCGTCCTGTTCGTTGCCGTAAAGCTGCTCGGCGCCCCCTCGGCCGATGAGCGCCACCCGAGCGCCGGATTTGGACTCGATGTCGTTATAGGTGCGACCGGCAACGATCTTGCTGGCGCCCACGGCATCGAGCATGTCACTATCGACGCCCTGTGCCATGACGGTATAGCTTTTATCTCCAACTTTGTACTCGGAATAGGCGCTGTCGACGATGCCGATCTGCTCAATTTGCGGCACCATCTTGCGCAGCTTCTCGACGTCCGAATCGGTGAGCTCTTGGGACGAGTAAATCTGCACCATGCGGGCCGCGTTGAGGCCCAAGCTGTTGACCAGGCTGTTTTGGATGCCGCCGATGAGCGAGGTCATGGCTATGACCGAGGCGATGCCAATGATGATGCCTAGGATGGTGAGCAGACTGCGTCCCTTGTTGGCCTCGAGCGAGTGCAGGGCTTCTTGGACGAGATCTCGGGTGCTCATGCCTTCGCTCCTTTCGGCGGTGTAGAAGGTGCATAAATCGCGGGTAGGTTGCTAACGGCTCCGCGTAGCGTATTCGGCGCATGTGCGATATATGCGCCGTCATGGATTCGCCCGTCGCGAATGGTCACGGCTCGGTCGGCTTCGGCGGCAATGCCCGGGTCGTGCGTGATAAGCACGATGGTCTTGCCGCGCTCCTGGAGCTTGTGGAATGTTTCCATGACGAGTGCCCCGGTTGTTGAGTCCAGGTTTCCCGTGGGCTCGTCGGCCAAGATGATGGGCGGATCGTTGACGAGGGCGCGCGCGATGGCGACGCGCTGCATCTGTCCACCAGAGAGTTCTGATATGCGGTGGTCCCAATGGTCGACCGGTAGTGTGACGGCTTGCAGCGCGTGTACGGCGCGCATCTCGCGCTGGTTGCGCGGCACATTGGTGTAGGACAGCGGCAGCATGACGTTTTCGATAACCGACAGGCGCGGCAGTAGGTTGAAACTCTGAAAGACAAAGCCGATGCTCAACGCGCGCACCTCGGTGAGCTCATCATCGTCCAGTTCGGCGACATTGAGCCCCTGCAGGTAATAGTCGCCCGCCGTCGGTTTGTCCAAGCAACCCAGGATGTTCATGAGCGTCGACTTGCCCGAGCCCGAGGGGCCGGTGATGGCGACGAACTCACCGGGGTCTACCGCCAGGCTCACGTTGTGCAGGATGTGGGCGCAACCGGCTTCGCTCTCAAAGATGCGGTGCACGTTGCGGATATCGATGACGGGGCGCATTACATGCCCTCGTCGGCGGGCGTGCCGTCGCCGCCGTCTGCCGTCATGCCCGCGCCGGTATCCATAACGATAGTGTCGCCATCGCGCAGTTTGGTAACCGGCACGTTGGGGTTGATCTCGTTGCCCTGATCGTCGCGCCTGACCTGCGTCTTGCCGACCACGGCGTCGTTGTCGTTTTGCGTCACGACAGTTACCTTCACGCGGCGCGTTTCCTTGCCTTCGTCATCGGTGGCCAGATTGACGTAATAGTGCTCGCCATCCTCGGTCATGAGCGCCATGGTGGGCACCATGACTACGTCGTCAAGCTGCTCGGTCACCACCGAGACCTCGGCGGTCATACCGGGCTTAAGGCGGCTGTCGGGTGCTTCGATGAGGATGTCGACGTTAAAGGTCACGCTACCGCCGCCACCGTTGGCTGCGTCGGAGTTTGCAACCGATGCGATAGCCGTGACGGTGCCCTGGCTCACGATATCGGGAAACGCGGGATAGGTAACGTTGGCGCTCTGGCCCACGGCGATCTTGGCGATGTCCTTTTCGCCCACCTGAACCGTCACCTTCATCTTAGAGAGGTCGGCGATTTGCATGCACTGCTTGCCGCCGCTCGTGTCGCCTTCGCCCATGACCATGCCTCCGGTCACCGTGGCGCCCACTTTGGCGTTGAGTTCGACGATGCTACCCGAGCTGGGGGCCTTTACGGTGCGTTCGGTCGCCTTGGCGTTTGCCTGGTCCAGGGTTGCCTGGGCCGAGGCGAGATTGCGCTGAGCGCTCGAGACGGCGCTGGCGTTGGCGTTGGCGGTTGCATCCGTCGGGGCGGTTGCTCCGTCAGCATCCAATGTCGGTGCTGCCTGTGCGGCAGCAAGTGTCGCCTGCGCGTTTTTCAGATCTTCCTGGGCAGCCGCGACCGCGCGCTGCGCCTCGGTAACGGCGTTGTCGAGCTCATCGTTTTTGATGGTCATGAGCACGTCGCCCTCGTTGACGGACTGGCCGGCTTGCACGTTGATCGAAGCCACCGTGCCATCGACAGAAGGGGAGACCACTGAGGCAGAAATTGGCTTGAGCTGTCCTTTTGCCTCGACAGTCGTGGTAAAGGTGCCTTCCATGACCATGTCGGTAACAGGTTCACCTGCAGATTGCGGCTGCGAATTGAGGACAACGCTCACAATAATGGCTATTAGGATAATGCCGCCCACGATGCCGGCAGCGATGCCGCGGCGGACGAGCTTTTTGCGGCGCCGCTCCGCGCGCTTGGCCTTGAGCTTTGCGTAGGCCTCATCGTCGGATATTCCGGCGTTACCTTGCTCGCCGTCGTTTTGCTGCGCCGTGGGGGCGCTGGTGATAAACGGCAGCGTTTCAGTTGCGCCTTCCGGCACGCGCCCGGTATCGTCGGGGCCCGGGGTGATGGTGGGGACATTCGACATAGCGTCTCCTTTATAGAACATACCGCGATAAGTATATGCGCCCACCGGTTGGGGCGGGCGCATAGGCGCGTTTCTTTCAGCATCGAAAGGTAGGTGTCGCTGAGCTTTGTTGCGTTGCGCGTGACGTGCTAGGAATGCACGACCACGCACAGACCGACTTTGATGCAGTCGTGGAGCGCCTTGGCATCGGCCAGGCGCAGATTGATGCAGCCGTGGCTACCGCACCATTTGTACGATTCGGCGCTATCGAAACTCGAATCGTTTTGCCAGGTAGCGTCGTGGAAGCCAACCATGTTGCCCTCAAACGGCATCCAGTAGCTCACCGGGCTCTCGTATTTGGGCTTACCGGTCTTGGGGTCCTTGGCGCCGATAAGCTTGGTGGCGCCGTCGTTGCTGTTGATCTGCCACACGCCCTCGGGGGTGGCGTCTTCGCCCGGTTTGCCGGAAATAAAGTTGGCCTCCCACACGATATTGCCGCCCTCGTCATAGTAGCGTGCGTGCTGCTCGGACAGGTCGACGTCGATATACGCCTTCCAATCGGGCTCGCCCTTGGCGGTAAAGGTGTCGGCCTTCTGGGAGTAATTGATCTCAATCTCGCCGGTCTGCTTGTTGTTTATAGCATCCTCGACCTGCTTGGCAAGCGTGCTGCTATCGATAGACCAACCAAAGTCACCGCCTTCGACGGCACATTGCTTGCCATCGGCGCGCGTCCACCAACGAGTGGAGCCCACGGTGTTAAAGCCATTGGCGAGGTCTGCTGCCCAGTTGCTGATCTGGGAGGTGTCAAGTGTGGGGTTCGCGGGGTCGGCAAAACTGATCCACTGCAGCACCGAGCTGCCGTCGACCTTGCCGGCATCGTTGCCGTTGAGCTTAAGTGTCACGTTAACGCCCAGGAAGTTGTTGGCGGCATCGCATGCGGCCTGGATCTGGTCGTTGGTGAGCGTGCCGTTGAGCGGCTCGTAGGCATCGTTTCCGAGCTTCGTAAGATCGACGGTCTCGGACAGCGACGCGAGCTCGATCTCCGCATACTTAATGACATGCTCGCGGTTGAGCTTTTCGTTGGAGCGGGCCTTCTCGATCGTGAACTTGCCCGCCTTCTCGTCGTAGGAGCTCGATGCCTCAAAGGTACCCGTGCGGCCCTCGTTGAATGCGTCGATGGCGGCACCCAGATCCTCCTCGAACTGCTTTTGGTCAAAGGCGTCCGAGAGCATGGACAGGTCGACGTCCTGTTCCAGGTCGATGGTACCGTTTTTGGTCGCGCTAACGTTCTTGCAGCCGAGCGAGGCAATCAGGCGCGAAGGCCACAGCAGCGGCTCGTTTCCGAGCCCCAGCACTCCACAAGACGGCGT